>DASTOH010000052.1:0-18413 GCA_035720235.1 Anaerolineales bacterium
GGATCTTTACGTCCAATGGCTGGGTCCGCGTGGATACGAGATGATCCTTGAAACCTTTGAGCCACATAGCGGCGGCAGGTATCGCTATATCCATAAGGATAAGGATGGAAATGAATTCGGTTTTCACGGTGTGTTCCATGAGATATCCGAGGAACTGATGATTCAGACCTTTGAGTTTGAAGGACTCCCTGAACGCGGACACGTCATCCTCGACACCATGAGGCTCGAAGAACTGCCAGGCAACCGGACCAGGGCCACGATTCAATCTGTCTATCAATCTGTTTCTGATCGAGATGGCATGGTCCAGGCTGGAATGGAGCGCGGCGTCAATGAAGGATATGAGCGCCTCGATGAGTTGCTTGCGAGAATGTAGGCAGAGAGGATTCATATGAAAACCGTCACTTCCAAAGATGGTACGACCATCGCGTTCGATCAGTCCGGTCAGGGTCCAGCGGTCATCCTTGTAGATGGAGCGTTGCAATACCGGGCATTTGACCAGGGGATGGCTCAACTAGCTGAGCTACTTGCACCGCACTTTACTGTGATTCATTATGATCGTCGCGGACGGGGGGACAGCACGGATATGCAACAGGATGCGTTTGAACCGGAAGCTGCTCTCGAGCGCGAAATTGAAGACTTGGAAGCCGTCATCGACGAAGTGGGTAGATCGGCATTCGTTTATGGCATCTCCTCCGGTGCAGCGCTTGCCATGGAAGCAGCCATTAAGCTCGGTAACAAGATCAAGAAACTCGCAATGTATGAGGCACCTTACAACGATGATGAGACAGGCCGGCAATCATGGAAGCAATACACCAAGCAACTCCGCGAGCTACTGGCAGCAGGTCGCAAGGGCGATGCAGTTGGACTCTTCATGATGTTGGTGGGAGCATCCCCCGATCAGGTTGAACAAATGCACCAACATCCCATGTGGCCGCTGTGGGAAGCGGTCGCGCCCAGTCTTGCCTACGATCACATCGCCGACCTCGGTGAAGATGCTTCGGTGCCCACCGAGAGGGCAGCCAGGGTTACTGTCCCGACACTTGTCTTGAATGGCAGTGAGAGCTTTCCGTTCATGCACGATACAGCTGTGGCGCTTGCCAACGCGATACCCAATGCACAACACCGTACCCTGGATGGGCAGACTCATGAGGTCGCTTCAGCGGCACTTGCGCCTGTTTTGATAGAGTTCTTCAAAACCTGACACGACACCAGACCGAAAATTCGTTGTGTCACCAATTAACTGGTGAAGGAGAAATTCATGGGAAAAGTTACCTTTAATATGACAATGTCATTGGATGGCTTCGTCGCCGGCCCGAACGACAACCCTGAAAACGGCTTGGGCGATGGCGGTGAGGGTTTATTCAAGTGGTATTTCAGCGGCGATACCGAAGTTAAACTTTCAGAAGGCACACCAGTTCTCAAGATTTCAAAGAAGAGCGCCAAACTACTGAAAGAGGGGATCAAAGGTTACGGCGCAGGTGTGTGGGGACGCAAAACATTTGATATTGCGCATGCCTGGGGTGGCAACCCGCCTGGCTCACCTGCTTTCATTGTGACTCATAATGTCCCACAGGAATGGGCCAAGGAAGGCTCGCCATTTATCTTTGTCACAGATGGAGTTAAAAGCGCCATTCGGCAGGCAAAGCAAGCTGCCGGCGATAAGGATGTGGTGATCTGCACTGCCAGTATCCTGCAACAGGCTCTCAAGGCTGGGCTGGTTGATGAAATAAACGTTGACGTGGCACCCATCCTCATTGGTGGCGGCGTGAGTTTGTTCAACCAGCTAGGGACAGGGCCGATCGAATTGGAACGCACAAGAGTAGTTGAGGCGCCCGGTGTCACACATCTGCGCTACCGTGTTGTAAAGTAGACGTTGGCGTGCTAGGCACCAACTTCACACATTGTGTCATAGTCAACATAGTATCAAACAGGAGCAAGCATCAAGCATGAGCAAAATTATTGCATCCGTCAGTATCACGTTGGATGGGATTTTCTCAGGCCCGCAGGGTGACGAAGAAAACATGATCAACTGGGCTCTGCCGGGCGTCCAGGACACCATGATGGACAACCTGGCTATGTTCCAGAAAGCTAGCGCGATCTTAATGGGACGGGTTACCTACGAAGGCTTCGCCGGTTTCTGGCCCTTCCAGGAAGGTGACTGGGCGGACGCGATGAACAAGACGAAAAAATATGTGGCGGCTGACAAGGGCAAACTCAAAGAGGTCCAGTGGGGTGATTTCGCCAACACCATCGAGCTCATTGATGGCGACGTAGAGAAGCGTGTAAAGGCTCTAAAAGAAGAGCTCAAGGGTGACATCATCGTATCTGCCAGCTCAAAACTGGTACAAAGCCTGCTGAATGCTGGCCTGATCGACGAGTTCCACACCATTGTCCATCCGGTCATCCTGGGCAGCGGCAAGCGCTACCTCGATAACCTTGTGTCTCGTCACGACTTGAAAGTGATGTATACCAGGTTCTACGAACAGAGCGGCTGTATGCTGTTCCACTATCAGGTGCAATAAACAATGAATGCCGATGAATTTCTCAAAAGACTAAAGGCACTTAGATCAGCGGCAGTTGCCAGGTCTCATGGCAATCTGGCAGCTGACCAGCAGGATGTCATTTTGGGCGTCCGCATGGGACAAGTCTTCGCGCTGGCTAAAGAAGCGATGGATATGCCCCTTGACGAAGTCGAGAAGATGCTCGAAAGCCCAATCCACGAAATGCGCGTTGGCGCGGTCAGTATCATGGATTTTCAGGCACGAAGCAAGAAAACGACCGAGGCTCGCCGCAAGGAATTGTTCGGCCTGTATATCAGACGTCACGACCGTATCAACACCTGGGATTTGGTGGATCGTTCTGCTCCCTATGTAGTCGGCGGCTACCTGTTCGATAAAAAGCGTGATGCTTTATATAAACTGGCGCGTTCCAAAAAAATGCCGGAACGTCGCACTGCCATCGTAAGCACCGGCTATTTCATCAGAAAGGGTGATGTGGAAGATACCTTAAAAATCGCCGAGATGTTGCTTCAAGACAAAGAGGACCTCATCCATAAGGCTGTCGGCTGGATGTTGCGGGCGGCGGGTGATGTGGATCGAAACAAGTTGTTATCCTTTCTGGATGAACACGCCGCGGCCATGCCGCGCACGCTTTTACGTTATTCAACTGAAAAGCTCGATAAAAAACAGCGCGACCATTACCTGGGAATGAAGAAGGAACAAAGCGTATGACTAGGTCAAATTCAACTAAAAAGGCAATACCCGTTTCGCTTGTCAAAACCCAACTCACAGAGATCAACGAAAAGGAGAAAAGATCATGAAAAAGATTACCCCGTTCTTATGGTTCGATACGCAAGCTGAAGAGGCGATGAACTTCTACGTGGACACCTTCAACGGTGCGCCGTACAAAAAACAAGAGTCCAAGGTTGTTAACATCACTCGCTACGAAAAAGGCATGGATGCACCCGGTGCTGACGCGCTGGAAGGCAAGGTCATCACCGGTATTTTCGAGCTGGCAGGCCAACGCTTTATGGCGCTTGACGGCGGCCCGATCTTCAAATTTACCGAAGCAACGTCGTTCTACATCGAATGTGAAGACCAGAAAGAGGTAGATTACTTCTGGAATACGCTGTCCGCCGTTCCCGAATCCGAGCAATGCGGCTGGCTTAAGGACAAATACGGCTTGTCCTGGCAGATCATCCCAAAGCAATTGGGCGAGCTGATGGGCGATCCTGACCCGGTCAAGGCGCAACGAGTCATGCAGGCGATGCTTCAAATGAAAAAGATTGATGTCGCTGGGTTACAGCAGGCGTACGATCAAAAATAAAAATAAAGAGATGATTTGTTTTGAGGGGATGTAAGTTTGTGAGTCTCCCTGCAAACTTACATCCCAAAAAACTCCCGTGTAAGAAGTCAGGCTTGCTGCGAAGCGCCCTGCTGATTGCGAAGCACCCCGTTAGGGGATAAGGGTAGCCTGACTGGTATCCTGGCTTATGTCGCGTACGTCGCAAAATCCACCCTGCTTGTTAGGGTGTTGGCGTAATATATTCCAGACTTCGTGTTGTCAAGTACATGGGTGGGCAAGGCTTTTGCTCACCCATTGCGTTTTACATAGTGCCGCACGCCTCTGGCGTATCTAAACCAGACATGCGAAATCCAGCCTGCAATCTGATCAAAAGTTTAATTAATTATGAGATAAGCGTAGCAATCCCGTGGACAAGCGGTAAAAGGAGCCCATCACAAAATTAAGATACATCAAGCATGAAAGGAGCAATAGTCATGACTGATAGTAACAAGGCTGCCGCGATTGCCTTTCTCGAGTTGGCGTCCAGCGGCAAGGTAAGCGACGCTTATTCAAAGTTTGTGGGGGCCGAATTCAAACATCACAATCCGTTTTTTGAAGGGTCGGTGGAGTCTCTTAGGGCCGGCATGGAAGAGAACGCGCGTCAGAATCCTGATAAGGTTCTGGAAGTAAAACGGGCAATCGCTGAAGGGGATTTTGTGGCTGTCCATTCGTACGTGAAACAGAATCCCGGAGACCGCGGGGGCTCCGTTGTCCATATCTTCCGTTTTGAGAACGGACGTATTGTTGAATTGTGGGATATCGGCCAGCCTGTACCGGAAAAATCGCCAAACTCGCATGGGATGTTCTAAGCGATGTTCATTCGTGAAAGGTCTGAAATAAGTTTGGAGAACTATGATGGCCAAAAAGAATCCGTCAAATTCAAAACGATCCCAGGCTAGAGCCTCATGGCCGCCCAAACCGAATCCCGCCCTCAAGCGCCTGGACAAACTCGTGGGCACATGGAGTCTGACGGGCCGAACGTTTGATTCCAAGGTTGACAATATCACTGGAAAAGTTGCCATTGAATGGCTGCCGGGTGGATTTTTCCTCCAGATGCGCGGTGAGATCCGCATGGAGAATTTTGAAGTCCAGAGTCTGGAAATCGTGGGCTATAATACGGCGGCGAAAATTTTCTCTGCAAACGTCTATTCCAATGTGGATGGAGCTCCAGCTCAATATTACTGGCAGGTAAAGGGTGATCGCGTAACTCATTGGACAAAGGGTTCAAAATATACAGGCACCTTCAGTAGGGACGGGCAAACTCTCTCGGGCGGCTGGCGACGCGATAAGGGGCGGAAGGAAACAGGAGAAACGTCCTATGACGCGATTATGACCCGCGTATAGAGATAGAAAATGGGCTGGCAAGGCAATCTCATTTGTGAAATGAGGCTTTGGTACTACCGACCCGTCGAGTTAACTGCTAGCAGGCTGTCGGAGAACCTGGTCAGCATCGCAATTTCACCGCGAAGCACGCGACACTTGCCCGGGCGTGATTTTTGAATTTTGAATGCGCTAGCATTTCATGGCAATTCATGGCAAATCATGCCGGGGAGATCGCTAAGAAAACCCTTCAGACTTCGCGTGCTTGGCGGTTCGAATCGGCATTTTCCACCTCGAAATGGCGCCTTGGCGCCACGCTCCGACAAGCTGCTAGGAGAAGAATGAATCAGCAACCAGATCTTGGAGCCATCGCCAGGCCAATCATCGACTCTAACATGTATATGGTGATTGGAACGGCCGATGAGTCAGGGCAGCCTTGGGTATCGCCTGTATACTATGCGTCGGCAGGATACACGGAATTCTTCTGGGTTTCGTCACCAGAGGCGAAACACTCGCGTAACATTGCCAGGCGTCCCCAGGTGAGCATCGTGATTTTTAATTCTCAGGCGCCCATCGGCACTGGTCAGGGCGTCTACATGTCAGCTGTCGCCGAGCAACTCACGGGCATTGACCTTGACCGGGCAATCGAGATCTACTCTCGTACTTCCCTTGGGCATGGAGGGCACGAATGGAAGCAGCAGGATGTGCAAGCACCTTCTCTGTACCGCCTGTATCGAGCGACCGTATCAGAACACTGGATACTTGACCCAGCCGGCCATCCTGATCATCGAACGCCGGTGACTGTATAGGGTTTGGGAGGGCCGTGAGATAGTAACGCGATTAAAAGGCGATGAGGTCAACCTGGCTGACCATTTGGCTTCAGTGGCCACGCCAGGTGATATCATCCTCAGTGGGCCCTCAAAGCTGAAGGTATGGATGAAAACAAACAGACCCGTAGCCTCGAGCTAAAAGGATCAGCGAGCCGGTCCTCGTGCACAAGTTGCGTGGATCGTAGCTCTCTCAGCGCGTAAACACCTTTGGATGCTCAACAAGTGAGTTGATAACAACCAGGGTGGGCGATTCACCGTCCAATAAATGGAGCGACTTGTTTTTCTAATCTTTGACTCAGATTTTTCTGTGTCTTAACCAGAAATTGGTGTTATTATTATCACAGCCTTAGGGGGGTCGGGGTACCTTCATCACTCATCAATTGAACCTGCATCAACCTTCTACGAGATCTAACGTCGCTTTACAGGTATCATTTTTGACACCAAGAGGAAGGAACACACGGATGGAAGAGAGTTCGGTCATGAGCAAACTCAAAAGGGTAAGCTCAAAGAGGCAAATGCAGAATATAGTGAACCTTGCGCCCGTGAATGTAAATAAAGATCCTTCATTTTCACAAAAAATATTAGATGCACTACCGTTTGGGGTGGTTTCGGTGGATGCGCTGGGCAAGATTCAGTATATGAACCGGGTCGCCCGATCATTGTTAGGTGAGCCGGATCAAGCCCTCGTTTTGGGGCAATGGCCCCAGAGATTTGGCCTATACCTCACCGATGCCAGTGTTCTTTGTCCCGAAGATAAATTGCCCCTGGCCCGGGCTCTGTATGGTGAAACCGTTGAAGCAGAGGAGATGATCCTGCGGAAAGAGGGCGAACAGCCCGAGATTTGGATCACCATGTCCACGCAACCTCTGAGTAATGAACAAGGGATGATTGATGGGGCGATTGCCTGTATACAGGATGTTTCGCATCGCAAGCAAGGCGAACTTTCGCGGGAAAAACAGGTTCAACGGATAGAAGCGCTTTATAACTTCCTGTATTCGATAGCTGAAGCGGGGAATGATCTGAGTAAGATCATGAGTTTGGCTGCCGAATTCACGGCGAATGTAATCGGAGACCTTAGCACTATCGCTTTGCTGAATGCCGATGGTGATAAGCTGAATATCGGTGCTTTTCACGATATCGCCCCGGCCGCGCAGGCTATGTTAAGCAAACTTTTGGTTCCCAATTTTGAATACGAGCATTCCCAGACTTTGGCGCGCGTCGTGATTCAATCTGGTGAATCCCTTCTATTGCCTTCCGTCACAGCAGAACAATTGCAGGCAGTTACACTGCCCATTTTCGATGAATTTGTTCGGGAGTTTGGCATCAAGAGCGTGCTGATTGTTCCGTTGATGGGCAAAACTGGCGTGGTGGGCACCATGAGTCTGGCGCGTCATCCAGGGAGCAAGCCCTTCCATGTGGAGGACCAGTCCTTCCTGACGGAGATTGCTTACCATGTTGCCCGCGCAATTGAAAAGTATCGGCTGTTTGAATCGCTGCTGAAAGAGATTACAGAGCGTCTGACTGCGAAGCAAGCGCTGGAGAGAAGCGAGGAACGTTTCCATACCCTTTTTGAATCGGTCACCGTGGGCATTAAGGTTCTGGACCTGAACGGCGATATATTGCATACAAATTCGGCTTTCCAGAACATGATTGGTTACACGGATGCCGAACTGGTCGGCAGGAAATTCCATGATTTCCTGTATCCCGAAGATGTCGCTCACGGTATAGAATTATTTCAGGATGTGAAACTCAAGGATGTTTCCAACTTTCGCTTTGAACATCGCGCAGTACACAAGGATGGCTCCGTCCTGTGGGTGAAGACAATCTTTACTGTCATAAAACCTGGTATGGACAATATGGCCACTGGGTTTGTTGCCGGTATTGTCGAGAATATTACCGAACAAAAGCGCCTTGAGACGGAGATGGCGGAATTAAGCAGCCGCCTGCAGACGAGTGTGGAAGTGGAGCGGCTGCGTGTGGCTCAGGAGCTTCATGATGGTCCCATGCAATCATTGCATAGCGCAATTTATCGCATCGAAGAATTACGCGCCAAGTCAGAGGCCGGTTTGGCAGATGAGTTGAGAGAGGTGAAAGAAACGATCCAAAGTGTACTGCAGGACCTGCGTGCCACTGCCAAAGAGCTTCGTCCGCCTACGATTTCCAGTTTTGGCCTGGAGAATGCTATCCGATCTCATGCGAACGATATGGCCGAAAAGGATCCGCACCTTGAGATTCGGCTATCTTTGGCACATGATGGTCAAATCCTGCCGGAAAAAATACGCCTGGGCTTATTTCGTATATTCCAACAGTGTATGTCAAATGTGACCCGCCATGCTGACGCGACCCAGGTTCGTGTGCGTTTCTCGTTTGATGCAGAAGAGGCGCATCTCGAGATTTCGGATAATGGCAAAGGTTTTGAAGTGCCGCCAAACTGGATAGAATTCGTGCGGCAAGGACATTATGGACTGGCTGGTGCGGCTGAAAGGGCCACAGCTCTGGGTGGAGTATTAAGCGTTGAATCCAAACCTGGAAATTCAACTACTGTACATGTCAGGATCCCGTGGTGGGACACCGATGAATGAATTATTCTAAGCGTAGGTTGATGGAAAAGAGGTTCTAAAATGGCAGACATTCGTGTTTTGATTGTGGACGATCATCCAATTATTTGCAAAGGCATCCACGACTTGCTGGAACCCGCTGTTGGAATCAGTGTAGTTGGCGAAGCGCATACTGGCGCGGAGGCTCTACAACTGATCGAAAGTCTGAAGCCCGATGTGGCGCTTTTGGACATGAAATTGCCTGATATGAGTGGCGTCGAAATCATCAAGAGGGCCTATAAGGCGGGCAGTAATGTGCGTATTTTGGGCCTGAGTTCCTACAACGATCGCGAATTCATCTCCCAGCTGCTCACCTATGGGGCTTCGGGCTACTTGTTAAAAGATGAGCTGCCTGAACAGATCATCGAAGCTGTGCGAGGGGTAGCGCATGGTGAAGTGGGCTGGGTGAGCCGCAAAGTGGCGGCGATGTTGAGCCAGATTCTGCTCAAGGAACAGGAAGGCGATACAGACCTGACCGCAAGGGAATTGGAGGTACTAAACCTGGTGGTGGAGGGGAAAACGAACAATCAGATCGGCATGACGCTCGGCATCAGCGTCAAAACGGTCGAAAAGCATCTCCACGCTATTTTCCGCAAAATGGGCGTCGTTTCGCGGGTCGAGGCGGCCATTCTGGCAGTGCAGGAGAGTCTTGTCAAAAAGGAGCTAAGTACCGGGGTTGGGGATACTTTTGACCAGGGCTAGGGTAATTCCCCATATGAAAATCGTCGTAGATAGAGTAAATTTTCACTACTTATGCCTTTAGCGAATGGACTCGAGACTCTTACGGAAGATACCGGCAAACGTGTTTCCATAACTGACAGCCAAATCAAGGTGTTGATCGTTGATGACCATCCAGGAGTGCGGGCAGGCATAAAGAATCTAATCGAAGGCGCAAAAGATATAGTGGTTACGGGAGAAGGGGCAAATGGCGCGGATGCGATCCAGTTGATCAACACCACAAAAAGTGATATTTTGTTGCTGGACATTGAATTGCCGGATCAGCGAGGGGATCGTGTCATGCATAATATCCACGAGGTACAGCCTAGAATGAAGGTCTTGGCCGTTAGTTCGTATAGCGACCGTGAATATATTCTTGGCATGGTGCAGAATGGTGCCGCGGGCTATATCACAAAGGATGAAGCGCCTGTGATGCTATTAGGGGCCATCCGAATTATTGTCAGAGATGGCAAAGACTGGCTCAGCCCGCGGGCCATCAAAAACAGCCGGTTGAGTTCCCTCGAAGAGCAGATGCTGACCGAACGTGAAGTTCATATATTGAAACAACTACTGAGGAATCAGTCGCAAGTCCAAATTGCCAATTCCCTCCAAATGGAGGAAAAGCAGCTCGAAAAATACTTGAAGCTCTTGTTGAGAAAATTCGAGGCTGAATCCATAGAGGTGCTCAAATACGCTGCTCAGCGCATTCTCGCGCGATATGAAACATAAATTCTAACGACCGCATATCAGGGCTGTGAAATACATCACAGCCCTGTTTTTTTTCGTGAAGAAACGCCAATAGGGAATCGCCACAGTCAGTAGGTACATCCCCCATTGATATGAGCCTGACTCACTTTTATAGTAATAATGCGCTTTTGAGAAAGCGGTGTGTAAGGAAGGCAAGTATCAAAGCGACCCTGCAAGTTTTGTTCCCACCAAAGAACCGCTTTTGGTTCTTAACCTTATCGGAGGTAGAAATGACACTCACAGGAATCCTAGTACTACTGCTCATCGCCGGAGTGGTTGGCGCGTTGGGTCAGGCCCTGTCGGGATATTCCTTTGGAGGCTGCCTGGTATCGATTTTGGTCGGTTTCATTGGAGCCTTTCTGGGTATATGGCTTGCACGACAACTTGGCCTGCCTGAAGTCTTTACCATCACCGTCGAGGGCGAACCGTTCCCCGTTCTGTGGGGCATCATTGGTTCGGCGATATTGTCGTTGATCCTGGGTGCGTTCAGCAGACGTTCGATCGCCTGACAGTGATAGTAATGGTAAATGGTAAAGGAGGTGTCAGATGACACTCGATAGAGATCAAATTGACCGTCGCAAAAAGGTGGTCGTTCAGCAACATGGCGACCACGTCCATGAGGAACACGTTGTTCGAGACATAAATCTGGAATACCGAGAATCTGTTTACAAAGTTGTCCAGTTTGTCTGGTTGCTTTTTGGTGCATTGGAAGGCTTAATCGCCATTCGCATGGCGCTCAAATTAATAGGAGCAAATCCGGGTAGCTGGTTTGCCGCAATGGTCTATCAGTTATCTGATCTATTCCTTTGGCCCTTCCAGAATCTTACGCTTAATCCTTCCTTTGGAAACTTCGTGTTCGAAATCACCTCCCTGATCGCTTTGCTCGTCTACGCATTGATCGGCTGGGCAATCGTGCGATTGATCTGGGTGGTTTTTTACCGCACACCTTCTACGCATGTAACTACGGTTGACCGCGATGAATGAAGATTGACAGACCATTCCGCGAACTTAACAAGCCATGTGAGACAAAATAGATAAACAATTAAAGAAAAGAATAGGAGAAATAAGATGAACAGAGATATCTTGGAAGGAAAATGGAAACAACTGCGCGGTGAGATCCGTGACAGATGGGGACAGCTCACAGATGACGAGCTGGACCAGATCGCTGGCAAGTACGATAAACTCTCAGGCTTGCTCCAGGAAAGATATGGTTACACCAAAATGGAAGCCGAGCAGCAAATCGAAGATTTTCTGGGGGAATGGGAAGAAAGAGTTCGTTAATGCAGGTTTCGAACCGTCACCAGAGGGGAGCAACTTCCCCTCTGGAATTCGAATGAATACATTTGGAAAGGAGAAACATCATGAGTACCATTTTGCTGATTGTCCTGATACTGTTGCTATTAGGTGCATTGCCGGTATGGCCTTACAGCCGTAGCTGGGGATACGGCGGCAGCGGAATCGTTGGATTCCTCGTGTTACTGGTGATCCTCGGCCTGCTCTTCAACTGGTTCTAATGAGCTTGCCTGAACTGGTTGTCCGGGGAGAGCAAGAGCGAGCGTGGAAAGTCAGGACAGCCATTCATCCGGAACCATGAAGTCAGCAACCTCTTCTTCTCCAGAAGAAGTAACAACGTGGACCACAAATCAGGTTGTCTTTGCAACCATATTTGTGGTCTGCGTCTTTTTAATTTTCTGGCTGCTTTACCGACTGCAGACGGTGATCCTGATCTTCTTTGTGGCCATGGTGCTTGGAACCGCGATCCGCCCGGCAGTGGAATGGTTATATCGCCGCGGCATATCCCGCACAAGCGGGGTGATCCTTGTTTACATCTCCATAGCCATCCTACTCACTGCTTTCCTGGCTATGGTCGTACCGTTACTGGCCGAGCAGACCACCCAACTTTCCCAGCAGCTCCCCCAGTTTTATGTGACAGCGCGCAACTGGTTGATTGACTCAGATAACCGCTTACTGCGGAATATCGGTGCGCGCATCCCCGCCCAACTGCAGCTTTTGCTTAATACCAACCCCTCCACTGAGCGCGTACTGGACCAAGTAACCAGAAGTATTCTGTATGTAAACTTGTTGATCAAGGGAATATTGAGTACCCTGGCAATTTTTCTTCTGGCCTATTATTGGACTCAGGAAAGTAATGGTGTCATTCGAACCATTCTGCGCCTAATCCCTCCACATCGCAAAAAGGAGTTCCTGGAATTTCTTGATCATATAGAGACAAAAATAGGTGGTTATATCCGGGGCCAGGGTATTCTCTGTTTGATCATTGGTGTGGCTGCGTTTCTGGCTTACCTGTTGATCGGACTCCCCTTCGCCTTGGCGCTGGGCATTTTTGCCGGTGTGATGGAGATGATCCCCATTTTTGGCCCGGCCCTTGGAGCAGTTCCTGCTTTGTTAGTTGCCCTTTCCATAAGCCCTGAAAAAGCCATCTGGGTAGTGATAGCAACGATCCTGATTCAAACGGCGGAGAATATGTATCTGTTGCCCCGTGTGATGAAAAATTCCATGGGAGTGAATCCCATTATCATTTTGTTATCCATGGTGGCTTTTGGTTCGGTCTTTGGTTTCGCTGGCGTGTTGCTGGCCCTGCCACTGGCTGCCATCCTCCAATTTGTCATTAATCGTATTGTAACTTCGCCGGACAATCTGAACAGCAATGCCCAACCGGAGGTTGGGGATATCCAGCCTCTGCTTTACGAAAGTGAAAAGCTGGTACGGACACTGCAGGGTATGCCATCCAATGGCAGTACGCCTTTTCAGGAATTGCCTGAAACGGCACAATTTGAGATCCAAACCATTGTGCAGGAACTACATGAATTCATTACGAAGTTGAAGGATGAGGATGAAATGTTATGATCAGAGTAATCCGCTATGCCGTTATTGTGGTCACTACACTGGCTGTGCTGCTCTTAATATGGCAATTCGCCGTTGCGATCGTATTATTCATTTTATCTCTGGCTGCGGCGGCGATCCTAAGACCGTTCGTTACCAGCCTGACCAACAGACTGATGTCCAAACGCCTAGCATTGGGCATTGTATATGGCATCGTCACCCTTTCACTTATTTCTTTTTTTCTGCTTATTGGCCCACTCTTGTTACAAGACTTGCAGGATGCGACGAATGACTTTATCAGCAATTATGATCGTGCAAAGCTAAAGTGGGCTGAATCAGGTTCCTTGTTTCAAAAGACATTAGCGGAGCAGCTCCCTCCCTCGGCTGATCTTTTTCAGGCCGTAACAAGTATGGAAGGTGGAGTCCCTGTTCTGACCGGAGCATTCGCGGTAGTCCAAGACCTTTTCTCGGGCCTGGGCAATCTTGCCATCGTTATCATTCTCAGCCTTTACTGGAGTGCTGACCAATTACGATTCGAACGTCTGGGTCTCTCCCTCCTGCCCGATGAGTATCACTCAAAAGCTCTCCAGGTCTGGCGGTCGGTTGAGACCAGAGTGGGTGCTTACCTACGGGGCGAACTCATTCAAAGTATCCTTACCGGGCTGATCGTCTGGCTGGGATATGCAACAATGGGGATCAGATATGCAGTTCTGCTGGCGCTCTGGGTGGCTGTCGTGAGGCTTATCCCCTGGTTTGGGGCGCTTATTGCAGTTATTCCCGCGTTGATCATCGGGATCGGAACCTCATCCATATTAGGCCTGGTGGCTGCTTTATACACCATTTTCCTTTTGCTGGTTGCAAAACTGGTCGTCGAGCCGCGCTTCTTCCGCAGAGAGCGCTACAGCGCATTGCTGATCGTTCTATTTGTCATTGCCATGGCGGGAGCCTTTGGTTTTATCGGGATGGTGTTGGCGCCCCCACTGGCCGTTGCCATTCAAATCCTTTTTGAGCAGCTCTATCCGTTCCCCGAGCAACGATACTCACCCGATGCTATGGAAAAAGCGCGGGAAATAAGAAAACGGCTCGCGGAAGTGCGGAGCCGTCTGCCAGATCCTGTAAATCACAAGAATCTAATTCTCATGAACCGAATCCAACGCCTGGTGAGAAGGACCGTAGATCATGTCGAGGAGTATTGAACTTCGATGATCCTCCGCAAGATCAACCAATTCATTACGAAAAGTATTATGCCGATGATCGCGACGCCCGCAAATATCAAAAGCGGGATGGGAGCGCCGCGCAGCATGATGTCTTGCAGCATGCGGATGCCATAGGTAGCGGGCAAGGACCATGCTATGACAGTAACCGGCTCCCACATCAGGCGCAGATCGAGAAGAAATCCGCTAAAAAAGATGCTAGCCAGCAGCAGCAACATGGAATACTGAACTGCCTGAGTGTCTGTGCTGGAAATCAGAGAAATCAGGAAGCCCAGGCCAAGAGAAGTGAAAAGCAGGATAAATATGGCCAGGCCATAATGCCACCAGTTTCCGAACATGGGAATTCCCAATCCCCAGACGATCAGCGCGCTAATGATGGTAGCCAGAATCATTTCAAAGACTAGATAGGTGAGAAACTTGCCAAGCAGGATCTCAAAAGCTGTAAGCGGCGAGACCCGGAAGAGTTCCAGAATGCCGGAGCGGCGCTCCCGGACAATCGATAGGGATGCGAAGGTGATGGATAAATGTTGCATGAGCAGGACGATCACCGCTGGTGCGAAAAAATCAGTTGGACCGAATTGTTCAGGGGTAATCCCGGTGACATCCGAGGTGAATGGATTAACCAGCACACTGGCGCTCATCGAACGAAACTGGCGTAACTCATCATGTGTGTCGTTCAGGGTTTTCAGAAGTTCGTCCACCTGTGTCACCGTGTTTGCATCTTCCAGTGGAATTGTCTGGCGCAAGCCCTGTGTCTTCGCAATGGCCTCTTCGAGACCGGTCTGAAGTTCGCCGGCACTCCCTTGCCCCTGTTGGGTTGCAGATTCCAGGATGCGGCGATTGACTTCATCCACATAGATACTTGCGACAGAGTAGATATACGCGATCTGGAATGGGTCAACTTCATTATGATAGATGAGGAAGGTGGCTTGCTGATTGCTTTGAATGGTTTCGTACGCGTCTGTTGGACAAACAATTACCAGGTCCGTCTCATTGCGGGCAAGTTTTAGAAGAGCTGTCTGCTTGTTCTGCTCAGTGTCTTGTTGTGCAATTGATTCGCTGAAGGACTCTGTAAACAACTTCATCTGTTCCGGGGGAATATTCGGATCCTCCATGACGTATATTGTTCTAAGACTGCGGTTTTCATCGGGATATCCCAGTCCAAACAGGAACATGAGCAGGAAGGGGCCCAACACCAGAAGAAGGATAAGTGCCGGCTGACGAAAAATCTCAGCCAATTCTTTGTTCAGGAAGGAAAAGACGCGGGTAATAAATCTAAGCATCATTCACCTTTTCTGTTTCGATCAGCTTAACAAAGACATCGTCAAAGGGCACCGGTTTTTCTTCGATGCTTTCTGTATTTAAGCGTTGTGTATTGAGGTTTTCAACCAGCAAAGGAATGGCTGTGCTGGCATCATCAACAATTACGTCGATCTCTTGATCCGAAAGCATTTTCACCTTTCCCCGCACGAATGGCAAATTCTCGATTTCGTGGCGATGCGCATATCTGATCTCTTCCGTGGTCCGGATGCTGACCACATCCCCTCCGAAAGCTTTCCTGCGCAGATTGTCCGGGGTCCCCACCGTTAAGAGCTTTCCTTCATACATCACGCCGACGAGGTCGCAATATGCGGCTTCACCGACATACTGGGTGGTGATAAAGAGCGTATGGCCCTGATTTTGAAGTTCCTTGAAGTAATCCCAAAATTTCCGCCTTAAGATTGGGTCAATCCCGGCGGTAGGCTCATCGAGAAAGAGTAGTTGTGGGTTGTGTACCAGAGTCGCTGCCAGGCTGAGGCGCCTTTGCATCCCTCCCGAGAGCTGGCTAGCGCGTTTGCTCGAATCTTTCCTGAGTTCTACAAAATCAAGCAATTTCCTCAGATGGCCACGTCGAAAGGGATTGACCCCATAAAACGACGCTGCAAAATTCAGGTTTTCCCAGACAGTTAATTGAGGATACAGAACAAAATGCTGAATCAGATAGCCTATTTTTTCCCGATCGCTGCTTGAAAAGTGAACCGGATTCTTGCCGAGCACGCTCACCTGCCCGGAAGTGGGTGCATACACGCCTGTTAAAAGCCGCACCGTGGTAGTTTTGCCACAGCCACTTGGGCCAATAAAACCGAAAATGCTGCCGCGCGGAACATACATAGTAAGCCCCTCAACAGCCATACGATCCCCAAATTTCTTAGTTAACTCTTGAGTTTCAACAACGTTGCCTTCTGTATTATTATTTTTTGCGTAGTTCATTTCGACCTGTCATGATGATATAAGGGCATTGTTGCTTTCATTTGATACATCGGTGTCATTGCTGTGATGTATTGACCTTGCCCAGTTCGCAACTATATCATCTCCATCTCTTGCGCCAAATTGGGGATATGTCTATTTGTGACATAGGGATTTCCCGTATGATGGTCAGTCAAGGATTTTGGTTTTTTGTTCTTCAACCACTTCAGCGGTCTTGAGAAACCGGTCGATTCGAGGGGATTGAGTTTTTGCACCTCTTCCATTCGTTCTCTTTCTGCTCAGCTCTTTTGTATTGGCTTCGATTGCATCGGATTTGATCAAGCCATTTAACCGCGCTAACAACATGTTCGATGAGAAATATTTAGGGAAAACCCTTCCGCTTGCAAGGGTAATTCTTGATTGATAAGAACCAGGAACGGCTATATAGTTGTGACCATGTTTGTCAAAGGCCCCGTTTGTAAAATGTGATCTACATTTGGAAAGGGTTTACGAGCATGTCTACTCATCTTCCCACTGCAAGAGGACAATTGGACGTGGATATTTTAAAGGGAAATGTGCCGCGCGTGCTGGCCATGGGGCCTGATAACATCGGCGACGTGGTCCTGTTGGCTCCTGCCTTGAGGGCGCTCCGGGAGAGTCTGCCGCAAGCCGAAATTTCTTTGATAGCCTCATCCAGGGGAAGCCAGGTCGCATCAATGTTGCCGTGGGTCGACCACGTACTGGTTCATGAGGCATTATGGCAGGATATCTCACCTGAAAAGTTGCTCGATTTGCATCAGGAATTGGAACTGATCGAGCAACTGCGCGAACGGCAGTTTTCGATGGCCGTGATCTTCACCAGCTTTTCACAATCGCCCTTCCCGGCCGCGTATGCCTGTTATCTGGCTGGGATTCCCTATCGAGTCGGATTCTCAAAGGAGTTTGGCGGGGGCGTGATTTCGCATTTTTCGCCTTCGCCGGATGATGAGCTCCATCAAGTGGATCGAAACCTGAAGCTGCTCGAGACGATTGGCATCCATACACAAAACAATCATCTGGAATTATATATTCCAGACGACGTTCAAGAGCGCGTCCATGAGTTGCTGTATTCGGTGCGCCTAAACCCACAGATGCCATTTATCGTGCTCGCGCCCGGGGCAGGTTGTTCGGCGCGACGTTACGACCCGCTGCGTTTTGCGGAGGCCACGCGCATCCTGGCTGCACAAACAGAATTGCACCTGGTGGTCGTCGGCAACGAAAGGGAGTCTGAAAGCCTTGAACCTGTTTTACAACTGGCTGAAGAAAACTTGTATGGAAACCTGCATTCCCTGGTGGGAAAAACCAGTGTCCCCGAACTGGTTGCTATCCTTCGACAGGCCAGTCTGACAATTGCCCATCATTCGGCTCCGATGCACATCGCGGATGCGGTTGGATGTCCGATGATCATCCTTTATTCAGGGACTGACCTGGTCAGCCAATGGATGCCGCGCCATGCTCCGGCGCGCCTGCTGTGCCGCCCTGTTTTCTGTTCGCCGTGCTACAACTATATCTGCCCATTCGACATGGAGTGCCTGGATATTCGCCCGGAAGAGGTTGCCATCGCGGCTCTGGAGATGTTGGATGAGCGGGTCTTCAGGCGCATGGCGATTCGCCGGTTGGCGGTGGAAGTTTGAGTCTATCAGGGGTGGATCGCTGTACATTATCCTTTAAAGAATCAATTTGACCCTGTAGAAACAGGGTCAAATTGATTCTTAGCTTATGGAACTGGCAATTCAGATCGACCCTGGCGCTACTGTGCCTCCATGTTCACATGGCTTTCGGCGATCTGAGTCAGCCTTTTGTTTGTCTCGCCTTCTTCATCCAGAGTTTCCTGCAACAGGCGAGCGGCCCGGTCGTGCCCCAGTTGCTGGGCCCAGGTACGAGCTGCACCATAACTGGCAATTTCATAGTGTTCCACCTTTTGGGCGGCCGCGATCAGACCCGCATCCATTACATCTGGCTCGGCATCTTCCTGCATGAGCTCACTGCCTTCTTCGATCAGGCCTTCCATGCCCACACATTTCTTACCGCGTGGT
>DASTOH010000053.1:0-48178 GCA_035720235.1 Anaerolineales bacterium
AACGCTTTGTCATATTCCGACCAATTCTTGACACGGTATAATGTTTTCGGGCGTGAGGGTGTGGTTGTGTGTTTAGGCATAAACCCAAACTTACACACTCACGCCCCTTTTGTCTAGCCTTTCGTGCACCAAAGCCAGAAAACTGCGAAAAGCCTTGGGATATGAAACAGCTGCGTTTATCAGGACGGACAAACAACTGGTTAAGATTGCAAATTACAAGCCCTTTCGAGGAGCAGGGAAAGACGCGGCGGAGCTGAATATCCTCTTTTTAGCGGATACGCTAGATCCGAAGTCCAGGCAGAAGTTGCTGAATTTGGGAACGGAGACGGACAGATTCCAGGTTCATGGACGTGAGATTTATTGGCTGCGCAAGAAAAAGCCAGGGAAGTCCACCTTTGCCACTGTATCGATCGATACGGTGCTCAAGAAGCCGTTCACGATCCGCTCGGCCAAGGCGTCAGAAGGCTGGCTACGAAATATTCACTCATCAGGTCTTGATGCTTCCTCTCACAAGCGGCTTTCTTCGTATAGGGGAGATGCGGCAAGACGCTACCCGGCTTGCGCATTGCAATGGATTTTTCGGATCGTTTCGAAAATGGGATAGCAAAAGATTACCAGAGGAAGATAAAATGACAAATTACGATATGAAGACAAGTGCCAAGCAGATATGGGCCAGCGGAGATTGTTTTGTCACCAGTCGGCACTGGCAATGGGTAAGCGAAGTTCTGTGCGAAGCCCTAGATCTGCGGGCGACCTATCACACATTGGATATAGCCACCGGAAACGGAAATACGGCCTTGTCTGCCGCACGCCGCGGCTGCACAGTGACAGCGATCGACCTAACCCCGGAATTGCTCGATTACGCTCGTAGACGGGCCATAGCGGAGCATCTTCAGATTGATTTTCGAGAAGAGGACGCCGAGAATCTTTCCTTTGAGGATGACTCCTTCGATGTGGTCTTAGCCACGTTTGGCATTATCTCTATGTCTGCTCTGGGCGAGATGTTTCGGGTTCTCAAACCAGGTGGAAAGATCGGATTGGCAAATTGGCGGTCAGATACCGCCATTCGCATCAATGACGTATTTGCCAGATATGTGCCTGCATCACCGCCTGTCCCATGGACGAACGAAGAGGGGTTGCGCGAACTCTTCGGCGATGCGTTCAGGTCCTTGACGATCACACCGAAGCAGTTCTTTTATAGATTTCCATCTGCGACTGATTACGTGGAGAAAAGGTTTGCCGGGTTTGGTCCCTGGAAAGATATTCTTACCTCACTTGCATCCGACGCGGCTGAGAACTTGAAGGGTGACTTGATCGCAGAAGTGGAGAAGTACAACATATCCGGGGATGAGACATTGGTTTTGCCGCAGGATTATCTTCAAATTATCGCAGAGCAAGTGAATAAGAAGTAGAGGAGAGGTGGCGTGTCCGGTTGCTTAATCGGAGCAGACAACCCGTCTCGTGAGAGGCGGGTTTTTCATGGTGCTATAATGCAAATCACCAACGCTAGACAATAGCAACCAGCAATTTATGAGATGGTAATCACAAATTTACCGGTACAGTTGACAAGCTTTATCGGGCGCGAGCAAGAACTCGCAGAAGTGGAACGCCTCGTCTCTGCTTCTCGCCATGTTACGCTCACAGGTGCAGGGGGATGTGGCAAGACGCGGCTTGCGATCCAGATTGCGAACATGGTCAGCAATACATTTGCGGATGGTGTTTGGCTCGTAGACTTTGTTCCGCTACGCGAATCGGAGCTTGTGCCAGGACATATCGCGCAGACTCTCGGTTTGCATCCTTCGCCTAATCAGCCTTTGAATGAATGGTTGCTGAATGTTCTACGACCGAAACAGATGTTGATTATTCTGGATAACTGCGAGCATCTGATTGCCGCCTGTTCAGCATTCGCGCAACAGGTATTCGCTACGGCCCCAAACCTGAATATCTTGGCGACCAGCCGCCAGCCGCTTGCCCTTTCGGGAGAATTGATCTATCAAGTTCAGGGCTTGGCATTGCCCTCATTGGACTCAGCGACTGCTTTCGATCCTCAAGACTTAAAGCAATACGATGCAGTCCATCTGTTTGTCGAGCGAGCCCGGGGGATTTCTCCGCAGTTCACGATAACGCCAGAGAACGCCTCAGCGATCATCGAAATTTGTCGGCGGCTGGATGGCATCCCACTGGCGCTGGAGTTGGCCAGCGCCCGGGTCAACGTACTGACTGCCCAACAAATCGCTGCGCGGCTCGACAATCGTTTTGCCTTGCTTACCTCTGGAGGGCGCGCGGCGCTTGCCACTCATCACCACACATTGCGTGCGGCGATTGACTGGAGCTACGATTTCCTCACTGCCCAAGAGCAGACCTTATTGCGCCGTCTGGCTGTCTTTGAGGCCGGATGTACATTTGATGTTGCCACAGCCGTTTGCTCGGAAGATGGGATTTCTGAAGGGCATCTGCTGGATTTGCTTTCCTCTCTGGTCGATAAATCACTCGTGGTCTCGGAAACAATCGGCCGTGTGGAGGCGCGTTACCGGCTCCTGGAAACGATCCGCGAATATGCGCTGGAAAAATTGGAGGAGTCGGGGGAAGCGTCACGCTTGCGCGACCTTCATCTCGACTGGTTCCTGGCGCGCGCGGAAGAAATCGCGCCCAAGCTGGAAGGCTCTTCGTATCAGGGCCTGTGGCTGAACTGGCTCGATGGTGAACAGGACAACCTGCGTGCCGCTCTGGCCTGGTCACTGCAGAGCAGGCGCATCGAAATGGGGCTGCGGCTGGCTGTGGCGTTAGTTTGGTATTGGCGTCTGCACGGTTCCGATGTTGAGATCCGCACCTGGCTGGAGAGATTATTAGAGCAGTCAGATGAGACGGTCCCGCTTGTGGTGCGCGCCAATGCCACGATTTTCGCGTCACAAACGACAGCGGCGCTCTCTGATTCGGCTGGAGCAACAGCTTATGGGCGAGCAGCAGTTGAATTCTGCGAGGCAATGGGCGAGGCGGGCAAGCCACTTCTCGCGAACGCCCTGGTCGGTTTGGCGAGGGCAGTGCAAGCCACCGGGGATTTTGTCACTGCGTTGGAAGTGTGTGAATCAGCTAAGAGGATATTCCGTGAGCTAGGCGATATGTTTGGATTGGTCTTTACACTGTTCGGGCAAGCCGAGGGATTGCTCGCGCTGGGCAATTACACTGGAGCTCGCACGGCGATCGAGGAGGGCTTGGCCATCGCGCAAGATGTAGCCAATCCCTATCTTCTTGCGCTTGCCATCAACGTGCTTGGGGACCTGGAGCGCTTCGAAGGTAACTACAAACGCGCCCAAACCGCCTATGAGCAGAGTCTGGCGGCCTTACGCCAGATCGGCGCGGCACGTGACCAAGCCGCAGTGCTTCACAATCTGGCGCATGCCTATCTGCATCAGGGCGATCTCACCCGGGCGCATAAGTACTTCTCCGAGAGCATGGCCATGCAGCAAGAGCAGGATAATGTACAGGGAATTGCCGAGTGTCTGATCGGCTTTGGTGCCATAGCTTCTGTTGCCAGGCTACCAGCGAAAGCAGCTCGCTTGCTGGCTGCTGCTGTGGCACTCGGAGGCAGAACCCTCATCGTTCAATGGCCTGCCGAGCGCATGGAATATGAACATTACTCGTCTGCTGTTCGAGCACAATTGACCGAGCAGGAATTCGAGGCGGAGCAAAGAGAAGGGCGCACCATGACCATGGAGCAATCCATTCGATATGCGCTAGCTTTGCCACTGGTTCCACCTGCCTCGGCCTCCAAAGTGGAGGTTCAGCTCGGTGGATTGACCGGCCGTGAACGCGAGGTCGTAGCGCTGATCGGGCAGGGCAAGACCAACGGCGAGATTGCCGTTGAACTGGTCTTAAGCAAACGCACTGTGGAAAAGCACATCGCCAATATCCTGTCTAAATTGGAGCTGACCAGCCGCGCTCAGATCGTGCGCTGGGCACTAGAACATCACCTGACCAGTACGTCCTCCTAGGTAAGTCATCGTATTCGATAGCGGCCATGCCTCCAGCGTGGCCGTTTTTTGTTTGCGTAGCTTCCAAGATACGTATGCAAATACGTGCATGCACGGATGTCTATTCAACTCTTTTTTGTCAGAATACTCGTGTAGAGTTTTCCAAGCGTGATGCAAGAAGAAAGGATTGAATGACATGTTGAAAATCGAAGCCACTACAGTAATCAACCGTCCCGTTGAGGATGTCTTCGAAGTTCTGAGCAACGCTGAGAATAATCCAAAGTGGTCCGCTGCGTTTCTTGAGGTCAAGAAAACTTCAGAGGGTCCGGTGGGGGTGGGCACAACCTGGCGAGGCGTGGGCAAGTTTCTCGGCAAGCGGACCGAAGTCGAAATTGAGGAGGTTGAGTACGAGCCAAACCGGAAAGTCGCACAGAAAAGCGCATTGCCTTTCCCGGTAAATCAGCAGATGTCCTTCGAGAGCGAAGCCGGCGGCACGCGCGTGAACCTGATCTTTGAGGCAGACCCAGGCGGATTCTTCAAGCTGGCAGAACCGCTTCTTGCTGGCATGGGCAGAAGAAATATCGAAGGTGAGCTCGCTAACCTAAAAGATCTCATGGAAGCTCACATTTTGTGAGCCTGTGAGGGCGCTCGTGTCAATCTTTCAGGGCAAATCCATCGTCCGCCGCGTGCTGGATGAATCCTTCAACCAAGGCAAGCTTGCTACCGTGGATGAGCTGGTCGCGCCACATTGCATCAGCCATCATTTGAGTTGGGGGACGCCCCCCAACCGTATGGGACTTAAGCAGTTGATCGCCATGTTCCGAACAGCATTCCCCGACCTAAACTGCACAGTCGAGGATGAGATCAACCAGGCTGACAAGGTCGCGGCACACTGGATGATGCGCGGCACGCACAGCGGGCGATTTCTCGGCAACCTGCCAACTGGCAAATCGATCGCGGTACAAGGACTCATCTATGTGCACATTGAAAACGAGCAGGTTACTGAAAGCTGGATCATGATCGATCAGATGAGCATATTGCAGCAGCTAGGCCTAATTCCGCCACCACTGCACGATCATGGAAACAATTAGGGCCGTTTCCACCTTCCATGCTGCCCTATTACCACGGTAGGGCGGTCGTAACTCTCATCATACTTTGCCAGCGTCCAATGCTTACAAGTAGGAGAACAACAATGGCTACCTTCTCCAATTCGTTCAGTATTCAGGTCAAAGTACCACCAGAAGTGGCGTTTGCCTATGTCGCTGACCTGACACGGCATGGCGAATGGAATCCCGGACTAAAGGTCACAGCTATTTCCGAAGGCTCAACGACTGTTGGCAGTCGCTTTCAGTCTGTTGGCCACATATTTGGCCGGGAAATCCATGATGACCTGTGTGTAACGGAATATCAACATCCTGTCCGTTTTGCTTTCTTCGTGAAAAGTAGTCTATTTGGAGAAGAGCTCACACACGAATTCAAGTTCCAACCTAAAGGTAGCGGAACACTGATCACACGTACAGCGACAGCGACAGTCTCACTTTTGATGAAGCTGTTTGCCCCAATATTGGACTCCCTCTTTGTAGCCTCTGAAATGACTAAATCTCTGGAACGCCTCAAAGCGAAGTTGGAGCAAAAGTATCCAAAAGTGAGCACAGCCACAGAGCACATTGATGCGGGCACCGTGAGAAAGTAAGTAAAGGAGGCAACGCAATGAATTCTCAGACACGCCGCGAAATCCGCTTTGGCCTAATCGCCTTGGCCTTGTCGGGGCTTTTGTTGGCGTTGAGCACCCTGCTGCGTGGACCAGTTAGCCTCACTGATCCTGTTTCCTTTATCAGGAACGCAGCCTCTCCTATTTACGTACTGGCCTGGACTTTCATTCTGGTTGGCGGGGTACTGAACCAGTATGGGTCCTTCGGGCTGTACCGCTACCTGACCTATCAGACCCCGAGCCTGATTGCCTTTGTGGCATTTGTGCTAAGGATCGTGGGAATTGCACTGTTTCTTCCGCTTGCAGCATTTTTTGCAGTCAACGGGCCTGTAATAGCCAAACTGTACCAGCAGGGTAATCAAGAGGTGCTTTCTGTGGTGGAGTCCTGTTTTACTGGCCTGGGACTCATCCTATTTGGCCTCTCGGGAGTGGGAGAAATCATGGGCTGGATCCTGTTTGCGGTTGCCCTCTGGCGAGACGGAAGGTTGCCAAAGTCAACGGTTTTCCTATTCCTGTTGGCGCTGCCTCTGGTAGTAATCCCCCTTAACCTCGCGACGGAATTCCTAGGGTGGGTGCTGTTGCTGATTAGCACAAGCATGATGGCCTGGAAAGGATGGCAAGAATCCATGACCAGTGCAGGATAACTGCAGCATATCAGGGAACAAAAAAATGACACCAATAATGATGTTTCTGAAAGGACATTGAATATGAATACAGAAGGTTCCAAATCTATATAGAAGCTTATGGCTCGCCTGGTTCCTGGCAAGTTTCCTAGGTTATACCGTGGGTATGCTCCTAGGTGTATCCGTGGCTTATGGCTTATTCAATAGGGACACGTTCGATGCCACAACGGGCCTCACGCTGGGAATCGTGATGGGAACCATAGGCGGTTTCGCGCAATGGGTCGTTCTGCGTGAGCGGATCGCCGGGGCTGGATGGTGGTTGCTGGCAAGCGCACTGGGATTCGCGGCAATATTCGGCTTGGCTGGAACCATGTCTTCAACTGAGAATCCTGGCATAACGGGGATCAGGATGGCGGTTGCCTTTGGTCTTATAGGCGGGATTCCCCAATGGCTGATTTTGCGCCAGAAAGTTGCACGAGCCGGGTGGTGGGTGTTAGCAGTCATCCTCGGCTTACTTGCAGGTGAAATGGGCTTCCCCATAGCAATCGCTTTGAGCGCGGCAACCGGCAACGATAACTTGAGCACGTTGATCGTCGCGCCTCTATTTGCGGCTGGTTACGGAGCAGTCACCGGAGCCGCGCTGGTCTGGCTATTGAGCCAGTCTCCTTCGAGCAATGCTGAAGACTTGGCAGCGGCTGACTAATAAGACAGGCGCCCGCCATCTGTGAACCCAAGATCCCTTGGCAAGCGAAGCTTCCAATGGAAACTAGAGAGGAGCATACCTGAATATGATACGCAAAATTCTCAAGTGGATTGGCATCGTGTTGGGCAGCCTGATTGGACTGCTCCTGCTAGCCTTCACAGGTCTCTATATCATCGGAACAATCGAATGGAACAAGCTCCATGGAACGTATGACGTGCCGGTTGAAACAATTACCATTCCCACAGATCATGCCTCCATCGCGCGCGGCGAGCACATCGCTACGATCCGCATGTGCGGGAAATGTCACATGGATAACTTCAGCGGTCAAACCGCCAGAGTACCAGGCTTGGTCACTCTTTCGGTTCCGAATCTGACACCGGGTGCAGGCGGTGTAGGCGCCACCAACACGGACGAAGATTGGGTGCGCGCCATCCGTCATGGCGTCGGTCACGATGCTAGAGGATTGGCACTGATGCCCTCGCGGGTTTTCTACTACCTTAGCGATGCGGATTTGGGAGCGCTGATCGCCTACCTGAAGAGTCTACCGCCAGTAGACAATGAGCTACCAGCCACAGACCTTGGCCCGTTAGGTCTGGTGATGCTTCCACTTGGGCAATTACCACCCGAGATTGTACCGAACGTGACGGTGATTGATCACGATGCTCCGCGCCCGATTGCTCCAGAACCAGGAGTAACAGTGGAATATGGCAAGTACCTGGCGAACACTTGCACTCTCTGCCACGGAGCCAATCTCAATGGGCAGACCATTCGCGAAGGCCCCAACGTGTATGTGGCACTCAACCTGACGCGAGGCGGCGAAATGGTCGGCTGGTCTGAAGAGGATTTCGTTACAACCATGCGAAACGGTGTCACACCAGGTGGAAAACAGCTCATCGATTTCATGCCATGGAAGTATTTCGGTCAGATGACCGATGATGAATTGAAGGCTGTGTGGATGTATTTGCAATCGCTGCCTGCACTCCCGCAGGGCAAGTAAAAGGATAATATGGATGCAAAATTATTCTGGCAATTAATCGAGGATATTTGCCAACTTGGAGAGTTTATTGCAGCCACAGAAACAAAAGGAGCGGAAAGCAATATTGTTGGAAAGTTTCAAGTGGCATTCGATGGACATGAAATGGTGCTTGAAAAGCAGGATTGCAAGGACCATTTCCACATCGTCCCGGGGCAGATCAAGGCGATCCATTTCGGATATTGTGAGGTTTCAACAGGCGGGTCGGATCCTTGCGTCGAACTAATTGATGAGGATTCTGAAGTCTGCCTGAGGCTTTTCTATTATCCCTATCGGCATAAGGAGCTCAAGCCAAAGTATGAACAACTCATGGCACACTACCAGGCGTACAAGAACTCGTTCACAGGTGAATGGTAATTACGCAGTGCCGCAGAATGATCTACATTGAAGAAAGGAATTCAGGTCATGACAAGTGAGAGCAGACAAGAGAATTTTTTCGACAGCAGCGCCTGGGTGCTCTTCCTGGTGCTTGGCGTAATCGAGATCCTATTTGGCGTGGGCGATATGATCGCCGGAATCGAGAATGACCCGGCAATACTCGTCAGCGCTACAGGAAAAACTCCGGCCGAATTGAAAGCTCATGATCCATTGCTCTACAATGCTATGGATCAGCAGCAAAAAGAGATCGGGAACATCCTACTCACGGCAGGTTTGCTGATTGCCGCCATTTCACTAACCGCCTTCCGCCGCGGGGCGCGCTGGGCGTGGTTCACCTTCTGGTTCATCCCGGTGAGTATGGCTTTCGTTATTGTTTCCTCATATAACAACCGCCAGCCAAGCGAATCCTTACCACCGCCCTTCTATTCAGGGCTTCTCTTCACGGTGCTTACCATCGTGTGGCTGACTCTGTCCTACAGAAAATACTTTTCAGACAGAGAAGATACATGAGGAAGACGACACATCCAGTTGATCATCGGAAGCAATTAACCCGTCTCGCGTGAGGCGGGTTTTGCGTTGATTCCAGTCAAAATTCAGTGTATAGTACCAATAACATCCGCTCCTTGGCGGATGAAAGCTCATATCGCTGATCCAAGAATTCGAGAAAATAAGGCAACTATCCAGATGAACTCAGAGTTTCGGATCGTTCTTTTCGCCCATCCCCGCAGTGGGAGTTCCAGCCTGTATCAGATTCTCCAACTCCACCCGGAGCTCAATATCCTGGAAGAGCCCTTCAATGAAAACTACACCCGCTGGGATCCTCACAATAAGAATTACCGTGATCTCATTCATGACATCCCTTCTCTTGATGCGCAACTGGCGGAGATCTTCGCAACATATAACGGAGTCAAGGTTCTCGACTATCAACTTCCCCAGGACTTGGCCGTCCATTTGCTGAAGCGGCCTGAGGGCAAGATCATCTTTCTTCGGCGCAAAAACCTGCTCCAGGCAGTTGTTTCCGTGCTGATCGCGAAACAAACACAATTATGGAAGAAGTGGGAAATGACCAAACCGCTGAAAGACTATTATCACGACCTTCAACCTCTTGACGTGCAGGATGTCCAACGGCGGGTGATCGATCTAAAGCAGGGCCTGGACGTTTTCGAGTCGGTCATTGATGCACTGCCTCATGGCAAAGCGATCAAAATGACCTACGAGACGCTCTACTTCGCGCCTGCCGCCCAGCGCGATGCACAGATCACCATGCTTTGGGACTTTCTGGGAATTGCGCCGCTTGAGTCACAGCAAGTGCAATATTATCTCCAACCGGAAGAAGTGAAACTGAATTCTGCCGAAACCTACGCCTGGCTGCCCAATGCCATGAACATACAACAATTCTGTGGCAACAATGTGACCGGTTGGCTGTACGAGTAGTTATCCAGCGCGCATCGTCAGGAAGGCTTTCGTGTGGATTCGCGACAAATGTAGTGCTGATGGGCCTGGCCTGATTGCTGTCCTAAGATTCTCGGCTTGAATCAAATTCCGGGAAGCAGTCATCAGAAATCCGTCTCGCGCGAGACGGATTTCTGTATATTGATTGAAAATTGGAATTGTTGTGTAAGCATCTATAATACCGTCCTGTCAAGTTTTATTAATGTTGGAGACCCTTAATGTTGACTCTTGTCCGTCGATGGCTTGCACCTCCTGTTTTTGATGGCGATGAAGACAAGACGCGCATCGCAGCCTTACTGAACGTTATTTTGTGGGTATTCACTGTGGCTGCCACCCTGTACGGAATTCTTGCCCCCATCGAACCGGAAATGCGATTCCGCCGCGCGATCATCATCATACCGTTTGTGTTGGCAATGGTCGCTTTGAAGCAACTGGTGAATTGGGGATATCTGCGACTCACCGGCAATTTAGTCGTGTTCTTTCTTTGGCTGATGTTTACGGTTGCAATGCTCTTTGGTGCGGATTATCATAACCCGGCCTTCATGGGGTATTTGGTGGTTGTGATCTGCGCCGGGTTGATTGTAAGCTGGCGCGCAGCCATTGGATGGAGCCTTTTCAGTATACTGACCAATGCGGTTATTCTACAACTTGGACAATCTGGCATAGTCCCTCAATCCGACACCGCCACTCCACCCTTTGCATTTTGGGCCGCGCAAACGGTGTACATCGTTACGTCCACATTTCTGCTCAGCCAGACGCTCCGCAAAATTGACGAAGCCCGCGCCAACGCAGAACGGGAACTCAATGAACGCAAACGTGTAGAGGCCGAACGCGAAAAAGTTATCAAAGAATTGGAATCGAAGAACGCAGAGTTAGAACGGTTCACCTATACCGTATCCCATGATCTGAAGAGCCCGCTCATTACAATCGGCGGGTTCGTTGGCTTGCTGGAGGAGGACGCGCGCTCCGGGAATCCCGTTAAATTTGAACAGGATTTGGAGCGCATTCGTGAGGCGAAGGACAAGATGCACCGTCTGCTCAACGAATTGCTCGAACTCTCACGCATTGGGCGATTGATGAATCCACCGAAGGATATCCCGTTTGCACGGATTATTGATGAGGCATTAGTCTTAACACGCGGGAGATTGATGGCAGGCAACGTTCATGTGGAGATTGACAAAGACCTCCCAATTGTGAATGGGGACTTTCCGCGGCTGGTAGAAGTGATGCAGAATCTGATAGACAACGCCGCAAAATTCATGGGCGATCAACCCAGACCGCGTATCGAGATCGGTCTGAGCGAGAAAAACAATGGGAAGGCATTCTTTATAAAGGACAATGGGATCGGGATTGACCGGGCTTTTCACCAGAAGATTTTCAGCCTGTTCGACAAACTGGACCCGAAAAGTGATGGCACGGGTGTGGGTCTGGCGCTCGTAAAACGTATTATTGAAGTGCACGGTGGGCATATCTGGGTCGAATCAGAGGGCAAAGGGAAGGGCAGTACATTTTATTTCACTTTACCGGTTGTAAGATAACAGTAGAAAGTAAGGCTTGAAGATCGAAATCCTGCATCCTGTTAGGATGCAGGATTTTTCTTGTGTAAAATAGAGACATCGAAACGGGAGATAGCTTAGAGATGTGGAGGCAGAATGCACGAAATCACATTGCTGATCAATATTGTTGTGGCATTGGTGGTGGCGTTTATCGGCGGGGTGATTGCGCGCCGGATTGGTTTGCCTACGATTGTGGGATATTTGCTGGCGGGGATTGCTATCGGTCCATTCACACCAGGGTTCGTGGGGGATATGCAGACCATCGGCCAGCTTGCGGAGTTGGGCGTGATTTTCCTGATGTTCGGTGTGGGGCTGCACTTCTCATTGGGCGATCTATGGACGGTGCGCGCCGTGGCAATCCCCGGCGCGTTGGGGCGAATGATAATTACTATCCTCCTGGGCTTTGGGTTCAGTCGATTATGGGGCTGGACTGTAACATCGGGAATCGTCATTGGCCTGGCAATATCGATTGCCAGCACCGTGGTCCTCTTGCGAACGTTGATGGATAAAGGATTGTTGAATACGCCGCACGGCGCGGCTGCCATCGGCTGGGTGATCGTGGAAGACCTGGCGACCGTGTCGATACTGGTATTAATGCCAACCCTGGTGGATACCTCGAACGGATTCAATTGGGGACAACTTGGCATAACCTTGCTAAAAGCCGCTGGTTTTGTAATTGCGGCACTGTTTGCCGGAAAGAGATTTATCCCGTGGCTTCTGCTGCGCATTGCCCATACGCGGTCGCGGGAACTCTTCATCCTGGCCGTTCTGACCATCGCACTGGGCATCGCGCTCGGCGCGGCAGAACTCTTTGGAGTTTCACTGGCATTGGGCGCATTTATGGCTGGAGTGGTCGTCAACGAATCGCCGCACAGCCATCAGGTTGGAGCAGATGTATTGCCGTTTCGGGAAGCCTTTGCCGTGCTGTTTTTTGTCTCCATTGGGATGCTCGTGAATCCTGGCTACATTTTCAATAACATAACTACTATCCTTGCCTTCACAGCATTGATCGTGTTTGGCAAAGCGCTCGTCACCCTGCTGATGGGTTTTCTCCTTCCATGGCCTGCGCACACCACATTGGTGCTGGCTGCCGCCTTAAGCCAGATCGGTGAATTTTCGTTTATTTTGGGACAGGAAGGCATGGCGCTTGGATTGCTCGACCGCGACCAATATTCGCTGATTCTGGCCGGCTCGCTCTTATCCATCACTCTGAATCCGATCATCTTCCGCTTCATTACCCCGGCCGAAAAATGGCTGCAAAAGCTCCCGGCGGTGTGGCGGCTGCTGGATCGTCACCGACCCATGCCGCTTCCAGTGGAGGAGTCAATTGAAGGTCACGTCGTAATTGTCGGCTATGGGAGAGTCGGGCATCATATTGTCAACTTGTTGGGTCAGATGGAAATTCCACACCTGGTCATCGATGCCGACGCAGCACGCATCGAAGAGCTGAACCGGCGCGGGGTGCACAGTCTATACGGTGACGCGGCCAATTCAGAGGTCCTCACCCATGCAGGGTTGGAACGTGCACGCGCGCTTGTGGTTGCAGGACCAGACGAATCCGCCAGCGAATTGGTTGTCGCTGCGGCACGCGATATCTCTCCCAAACTGCCCATTGTTGCCCGCGCAACGACGATAGATGGCATCGATCGGCTTTCAGAGTTGGGTGCACAGGATGTCATTCATCCCGAGCTCGAAGGTGGGCTGGAAATTGTGCGGCATGCCCTGCTACAACTAAATTTCCCTCTACATGAGATCATTCATTACATCGATGCCGTGCGACGCGATCACTACGATACACAACTAAACACGGAAGAGGAACATCGCCTGCTCCATGAACTGATTCATGCCAGCGGCAACCTCGAAGTGAGCTGGTTCAGTCTGGACGCAGGCAGCCCCCTGGTGGGTCGGACTCTGAAGGAAGTAAATCTACGGACACTAACCGGCGCATCGGTGGTGGCGATCATGCGCAACCGGCAATTAATTGCCAACCCCAAATCATTAACGGTTTTTGAAGCGGGAGACCGTGTTGGTTTCATTGGAGATAAAGGACAAATCGACGATGTTGAGCAACTGCTATTTCAGCACGAAACCGGCGATATAGGTGTCGAATGGGAAACATAATTATCCGATCATCCGAATTCGAAAAACTCATGAGTACCATCGCGGAGGGTTGGAACGAAGGCGATGGCCGCAAGGCCGCAGATTGTTTTAGTGTGGATGCAATTTACGTCGAGCCACCAGATAAGCAGGTGTATCACGGACGGGATGAGTTATATGAGTTCTTTGGTGGGGATGAGGGCACGGATACTCCCATGCACATGACGTGGCATCACCTGGCATTCAACGAAGACGAGCAAATTGGTTTCGGCGAATATTCCTTTCAAATGCACGGAAGATATCACGGCATTGTGACAGTGAAACTGGAAAACGGCCTGGTCAAATTCTGGCGAGAGTATCAATACAAAACTGAATTGAGCTGGGACGAGTTTGCGTCGTTGAATCTGTTCTAGGCATCGCGAGTAAATTGCTCATCCGGGATGGATAGTCAATTCATGATGCTATAATGGCGACAACAAACTTGATTTTGTAGCATACGGAGGTCCCCATGGCAGAATATGATTATGATCTGCTCGTGATCGGTTCAGGACCCGCGGGGCAACGCGCGGCCATTCAGGCGGCTAAACTCAACAAGCGCGTGGCCGTTGTCGAACGCAAAACCATCCTGGGGGGCGTATGTATCAATACCGGTACTATTCCTAGCAAAACCCTGCGCGAAGCGGTGTTGCACCTTTCCGGGTATCGCGAACACAATCTCTACGGAGCGTCCTACACCGTCAAACAAAACATCACGATGGCTGATCTGTTATATCGCACGGACCACGTCATCCAGCACGAGCTCGATATCGTACGCCACCAACTCCAGCGCAATCGAGTCGAACTCATTTCTGCCGAAGCTTCCTTCGTGGACGCCAATACGGTCCGCTTGAAATATGTGGATGGACGAGGCTGGCGCGACGTCAGCGCCGCAAACATTGTCATTGCCACGGGGACGACCGCGACCAAGACCGACCGTATCCCATTTGACGGAAAGCGCATCTTCATCAGCGACGACTTGCTGCAGCTCGATCATCTGCCGCGCACACTGACAGTTGTCGGCGGAGGCGTGATCGGCCTCGAATACGCCAGCATCTTTGCCGCGCTGGGCGTACGCGTCACGATCATTGACAAGCGCCGCCGCCTGCTTCCGTTTGTGGACGCCGAGATCATCGACTCGTTGATCTATCATTTCAACCAGCAGCGAGCCATCATGCGGCTGGGCGAAGAAGTGGATTCGATTGAGCCCATCAACGACGAACACGGCGACCGCGTGAAAATCCATCTATTAAGTGGCAAACAGATCATCACCGAGATGGCGCTCTACAGCATCGGCCGAACCGGTGCAACACATTCGCTCAATATCGAAGGGGCTGGCATACAAACCAACGAGCGGGGACTCTTGAAGGTCAATGAGTGTTACCAGACGAACGTTCCGAACGTCTACGCGGTCGGAGATGTGATCGGCTTCCCATCATTGGCCTCCACGTCCATGGAGCAGGGACGGCTGGCCGCCTGCCATGCCTTTGGCGTTCAAACCCAGAGTTCGCCTGAACTCTTCCCGTATGGCATTTATACGATCCCCGAGATTTCCACGGTGGGACGTAATGAAGAAGAACTGACCGAACAGGGGATCCCGTACGAAGTGGGCAAGGCGCAATATCGCGAGATCGCCCGTGGACAGATCATTGGCGACCAGACCGGTCTCTTGAAATTGATCTTTCATCTGGATACGCATGAGCTGCTGGGAGTTCACATTATCGGAGAAGGTGCAAGCGAACTTGTCCACATTGGTCAAGCCGTCATGGCGTTCAAGGGCAAAGTGGAATTCTTTATCAACAACGTGTTCAATTATCCCACCCTGGCTGAATGCTACAAGACGGCCGCATTCGATGGTATTAACCGTCTGGGTGCATAGTACCACTGCATGGTTAGACTCATTCAAAGGAGCAAATATGAGCAACCGCCTCAATGTCTCATCGGGCGTAAAGTGGGAGGATATCATCGGCTATTCACGCGCGGTCAGAATTGGCAACGTGATCGAAGTGGCCGGCACGACTGCACTCGATGAAGCCGGAAATCTCGTCGGCACTAATAATCCGTATGCGCAAACTAAATACATCATTACCAAAATCGAAAGAGCCCTGATAAAGGCTGGCGCTACGCTCAAAGACATCGTGAGAACACGCATCTTCACGACCGACATTTCGCGCTGGGAAGAAATAGGCAGAGCGCATGGTGAATTTTTTAGGGAAATCAAGCCTGCCTCGACCATGGTAGAAGTGAAATCCTTGATCAATCCAGCGATGCTGGTCGAGATCGAAGCCACTGTCATCGTTCAGGAAAATCTATGAAATACGAGACCATCCACAACGTCGCCCTCCCAAAAATCGGATTCGGCTGCTGGCAGATCGGTGGCGGTTCCTATGCCGACCCCAGCCTGGATTCCGCTTCATTGGCCGCGCTGCGCTCCGCACTGGAAATTGGCTACACCCACTTCGACACCGCCGAAGGGTATGCGGCGGGTCACTGTGAGGAGTTGGTGGGCCGCGCCACGCGTGAATCGAAGGCCAAACGGGAGGATCTTTTTATCACGACCAAAGTCTCGCCCGAGCACCTGAGTTATAACGATGTGCTTCGATCCTGTGAGAACAGCCTGCGCCGCCTCCAACTGGACTACATTGACCTGTACCTTGTCCACTGGCCCGCGAGGCCGGGAACAAATTACGCAGAGACGTTTCGTGCTCTGAACGAACTTGTCCGCGCTGGCAAGGTAAAGCACCTGGGCGTCAGCAACTTCAAGCTGAAATTGTTGAAACAGGCTCAGCAACTTTCCGAAACGCCGATCCTCACAGATCAAGTCCCCTATCGCCTGCCTGATCGAACGTACGTGGAAAATGGCGTTCTGGAGTACTGCCAGCAAAACGATATTCTGGTCACGGCCTATTCGCCGGTGAAGTTCCGCAATTTGCCTGTCAATAAAACGATCCAGGCCATCGCGGACGCTCATTCTGCAACGCCCTATCAAATCGCGTTGGCCTGGCTGGTCGCCCAGCCGCGGGTGATCACGATCCCCATGTCATTCAATCCCCAGCATATCAAGGAAAACTTTGTGTCAGCAGATATCGATCTGACCGGGGAAGAGTTCAAAACTCTGAGTGAAGCGTGGTAGGTATTTTTCAATGAAATACGAAATCATCCGAGAACTCAGTCTACCCAAAATAGGCTTCGGCACATGGAAGATCGGCGGCAGCATGTCACGGAACCATTCGGTGGATGCCCAATCACTGGCTGCGCTCCGTTATGCGTTGGAAATTGGCTATATCCACTTTGACACCGCCGAAATGTATGGCGGAGGTCACAGCGAAGAATTGGTCGGGCAGGCAGTTCGCGGGTCCGGAAAGAAGCGGGAAGATCTTTTTATCACGTCCAAAGTGACGCCCAATCATTTGAGATACAACGACGTATTGAACGCCTGTGATAACTCCCTGCGCCGCCTCCAAATGGATTATCTTGACTTATATCTGATCCACTGGCCTCAGACGGGCATGAATCTCGAGGATACCTTTCGAGGCCTCAATCAACTGGTGAGCGATGGCAAGGTGAAGCATCTCGGCGTGAGCAATTTCAATCTAAACCTGCTTAAACGAGCGCAGGAATTTTCCGAAACGCCCATCCTGACGAATCAGGTGCCTTATAGTCTTTCTGAACGCAGCTATGTACACAATGGTGTGCTCGAGTATTGCCAGCAAAAGGACGTCCTTCTTACAGCGTACGAACCCGTGGACAAAGGCAACCTGCGCTCAAACAAGACTTTGGAAAGTGTTGCCAAAGCGCACAACGCCACGATCTTCCAGATCGCGCTGGCGTGGTTGGTGGCTCAAACGCGTGTCATTACCATCCCCATGTCATTCAATCCCCGGCATATCAAGGAGAATTTTGAGTCCGCGGATATTGAGCTTACAGAGGAAGAGTTCAAAATACTGAGTGAGGCGTGATTCATCGTTTTGACACATAGATCCAAAAGCCGAATAAAATCCGTATATATCCATGAAAGTAGACATCGCGCCTGAAATCGAGATCATCGATGAACAAGAAGAGCAGACCGAGCTTGAGCCGTTATATCGCGTCATCATCCACAACGACAATGTCACGCCCATGGACTTCGTTGTGCACATCCTGAAAACCTGCTTTTATCTATCCAACCCCAAAGCCGCGGACATCATGCTGACCGCGCACGTCTACGGCTCAGCCTATGTGCAGACTCTGGCCAAGACCGAAGCAGAACGACGCGTCAACAAAGCGCAGGCTGAGGCCAGTAATGCAGGCTATCCCCTGCACTTCTCCATGGAACCCGAATAACTCATGCCCTCTCCCCTGGATACGCTCACCCAAATCAATCTGGACGATCTTGTTACCGCTTTCGGATGGGAGCATCAACCCTTTCTCGCCTCCCTTCTGCGCAGGACGTTTACTAACCCGGCGCGCAGATTTGCCGGACAAGTTGTGGGCTTTGACCATGACGTCGGTCAAACCAATCTGGCCGAAGCTTCACGGCAGCTCATGCGCAAACACTATGTCAAGGATGTGCGCGTCTATGGGCGCGAGAACGTGCCAGCCAACGGCCCCGTCCTTTTCCTCGCGAACCATCCAGGCATGGCAGATACCATCAGCCTGTTCACCGCCATCAACCGCCCGGATTTGAAGATCATCGCCTTGCACCGTCCCTTCCTGGCTGCACTCCCTAACACCACAAAGCAATTATTCTACATCGACGATGATCCCACCAAACGCTTGAATGCCGTTCGGCAGGTTTCAACACACCTGAGGGAGGGTTGCTCGGTGCTTACCTTCCCTGCCGGAGAAATCGAGCCCGATCCTGATGTGTACAACGGCTCGCTGGAGGCGCTCGACTCCTGGACCGACTCTGCCGGCGTTTTCATTCGCTTCGCGCATGATACTAGAATTGTGCCTGTGCTCGTGAGCGGCGTCATCTGGGAGAAGGCCGCGCGCCACTGGATTCCCCGCCTCAAGAGCACGCGCCTCGAACGCGAGAAACTGGCCGCGGCGCTGCAACTGCTTATGTTGATCACCCGCAACGCCCGCCCAAACGTTGTGCATGTCCGCTTTGCCAGACCCATCACGATGGATGAGGTTGGTTCGACGGATGCACACGCCATTCACCAGCTTGTGATCGAAAGAATGAAAGACCTGATCAAATACTCTCACAAAGCAGAGGGAATATCTGCCTTGTATCAGCGTGAAACAACTCTGAATAATCCTAGTAATAACGCTCCGGTTGAATCCATCTTAAATCCCAAACCCACCCAAAGGAGTTGACGATGAAACTGACAGGCATCCATTATGGCATCATACTTGCCGCCCTCGCTACCGCGATCCTGCATATCACTTTATATCCAGACATCATGTTCACCTTGAATGGTCTTGGATATCTTGGTTTGCTCGGCGCCTACTTTTTACCCATCGCGTTCTTTCAGCAAAGACACAACCTGGTCTGGTGGGCACTGGTCGGATACACCGCCCTCACCATTGTCTTGTGGGTCATCATGGGTGATAAAACTTTTGTGGCTGGCACATCGAGCGCCACCGGCTATTATGCCAAGGCCGCCGAAGTGTTACTACTTATATTCCTGTGGCTGGATAAACCCAGGTCGTAATACACGGTAAAATTGGGGGCGTGAAACGAAAGACAGTTTACTTTGCCGCGCCGCGCCAGGTGGAGCTTCGTGAGGAGACCCAGCCCGATCTCGGCGCGGATGAAGTTCGGGTTGACACGATTTGTTCAGCCATCAGCGCGGGGACCGAAATGCTGGTCTACCGTGGACAATGCCCGCAACTTGAGGATTCGAATGACATCTTTAGCAGCGATGTGAAGTATCCGATTGCGTTTGGATATGCCTGTGTGGGCCGGATCCGAGAGATCGGCGCACAAGTGGACCAACCATTATTGGACAAGCTCGTTTTCGCATTTCAACCACATACTTCCTCCTTCATAATTCATCCTTCAGAATTGATCATTGCTCCCGCTTCCGTCCACGCCGAAACCTGCTCCTTGCTCCCAAACATGGAAACCGCTGTGAATCTGATCCAGGATGCCGCGCCGCTGCTGGGCGAACGCGTCCTGGTGATCGGACAGGGTGTTGTCGGCCTGTTGGTGGCCTCCCTGCTCAAGGAATTTCCATTGGAATTATTGGTGACAGCGGATCGTTATCCGTTACGGCGCAAGGCCTCGCTTGAGCTGGGAGCGAATGACTCATTTGATCCTGCTGATTTTGCAGTCGTGAGTCAAACGAAGCATGCCTCGAACACCAATGCACATGCAGAGTCATCCTCAGCCACCAACTCAGATTCATCCCAAAGCACCAGTTCAAAACCAAATTCAACTGAAAATAAAGGCTCAGCCGCACACTCAAAACAACGGCTTGCCTACGCGCAGAAAAAATTCGATTTGACGTTTGAACTTAGTGGCTCACCTGCTGCACTGAATGACGCCATCGCCCTGACAGCCTTCAGCGGACGCATCGTCATCGGTTCATGGTATGGCGAAAAACGGGCAGAGATCGACCTCGGCGGTGTGTTCCACCGCTCACGCATCAAACTGATCTCGTCGCAGGTCAGCAGCATTGCTCCAGAGTTGAGAGGGCGCTGGGACAAGGCACGCAGGTTCGGAGTCGCCTGGGAGGCGTTGAAACGAATCCAGCCGGAGAAGTGGATCACACATCGTTTTCCGATTGAAGAGGCTGCCCAAGCCTATCAGCTGCTCGATGAAAATCCGCAAGAGGCGATTCAGGTCCTGCTCACATATTCATGATCGATAATCGCGCCAGAGCCCATGCAAGATTCTGGCCGGTGGTGAAGTAATAGCCAATGAAATTTCATTACACCAACCTTGAAACCTGCCATCAAGCGACCGGCGCCGTTGTAGTCATCGACGTCATTCGCGCGTTCACGAACGCCGCCTATGCATTTTCGCGCGGCGCGAGGGAGATCTTTCCCGTCAGCACCGTGGAAGAGGCTCTTCAATTCAAAGCCGAGACCCCAAATTGCCTGGCCTGCGGTGAAGTGGGCGGCCTGCCGCCAGATGGTTTTGACTTCGGCAACTCCCCCACCCAAACCAACCAACTCGACTTAAGCGGCAGAATCATTGTGCAACGCACCGGCGCAGGGACACAGGGAATTGTCCGAAGCGTGAACGCAGCAACAATGCTCGCGGCGAGTTTGGTTGTTGCAAACGCGACCGCGCATCACATTCAAAGACTTGCGCCGGATGCAGTGACTTTTGTGATCACAGGACAATATAAACCTGAACACGGCGACGAAGACCTGGCCTGCGCAGAATATCTGGAGACCTTGCTCAAAGGTAGGCAACCTGACCCGGCTCCGTTTGTTGAGCGGGTGTTCAAATCCCGCGACGCGCTCATGCATCTGGATCCAACTCTGCCTGCCTTCCCCAGAACCGATCTGGATTATTGCACCCACATCGACGCCTTCGATTTTGTCATGTTCGTCACAAAAGAGAATGGGCGTCACGTGATGCGCGCTGTGAAATCATAATTCGCATATTAAGGGCGACCCGCCCAGCGCAGGCGGAGCATCTTTACCGACGTAGATGGGTCGCCCGTACAACTTTTCGGAGGATTTTCATGTACACACTAGGCGTTCGTCGGGACTTTATCGCCAGGCATTTTCTGATCGGCGGGGACTGGGGACCTGAGAATTTCCCCAACTCGCATCATTATGTCCTTGAACTGCAACTGGAGGGAAAGGAACTCGATCAGCACGGCTATCTGGTGGACATCGTAGATGTGGAAAAACGTCTGGATGAGCTTGTGAACTACTATAAGGAGCAGATGTTGAATGACAGACCGGAATTTGCCGGGCTGAACCCCTCCATTGAGCATTTCGCGCGGATACTGGCCACTTCGTTAGGCGAACGCATCCAGGCGAAGAATATCTCTGCGCTGAAAGTTGTCCTCTGGGAGAATGAGTCGGCCTGGGCGGCGTATCGGGTTGAAAGGTAACATTCATGTCATGCTGAGGAGCTGATCGTTGGCGACGAAGCATCTCATTTTCCTCATCAGAGACTCTTCGCTCCGCTCAGAGTGACACGCACTATGAAACTGGGTTTTGTGATTTATGGCTCGCTCGACACGGTCAGCGGGGGATATTTGTATGACCGCAAACTGGTCGACTACCTGCGCGCCCAAGGGGATGCCGTCAAAATCATATCCCTGCCCTGGCGAAACTACGCAACGCATTTGATGGATAATCTGAGCTTTCGACTCCCTCCAAATCTGGATATCCTGATTCAGGATGAGCTCAATCATCCATCCCTGATCGGCGCAAATCGGGGAAAGCATCCCTATCCGATTGTGTCACTCGTGCATCATCTGCGATGCTCTGAACTGCGCTCGAAATGGCAAAATGATTTGTATCGCATCATCGAAGAGAAATATCTTCAGAGCGTGGATGGGTTTATCTTCAATTCAAAAACTACAGAGAGAGTAGTAACAAGTTTAGCAGAGAGTAGTAAGCCATCCATCGTTGCGTATCCGCCTACGGACCGATTCGGTGAGGCAATCTCAGAGAAGGAAATCAGCGAACGGGCCAGTCGGAATGAATTGTGGATTTTGTTCATCGGTAATGTGATTTATCGCAAAGGGCTGCACACGCTGTTAGCGGCATTGAACGCGGTCGGGCGAGATAATATCTCGCCGTACAGACTTGATGTGGTGGGAGGGTTAACTGCCGAACCACGTTACGCCTCGGCAGTGGAAGGCTATGTACGCGCGTATGGATTGTCATCCATTGTCAAATTTCATGGAACATTGGATAATCAGCCCTTAATTGAGAGGTACAGGCAGGCACATGTAATGGTCGTGCCGTCCAGCTACGAAGGGTTTGGGATCGTCTATCTCGAAGGGATGTGTTTTGGTCTGCCCGCCATTGGAACGACGGCCGGCGCGGCGAGTGAGATCATCACACACGGCGAAGATGGGTATTTAATCCAGCCCAACGACGCGACTACGCTTGCCCAACACCTTACTCAGCTTGCCAGGGATCGAGAATTATTGGTGAGATTGTCCCTGAATGCAGTGAAACGGTATCAGTCTCAGCCGAAATGGGACGAGACGGCGAAGAAGATAAGAGAATTTCTCTATGTCATTGCGAGGGTTGAGACGCGATAGCGTCGAATCCCGAAGCGGCGCCATGGCGACACAATCTCCATATGAGCAGGGATTGCTTCGTCGAAAAAAACCGCGAAGTGTCCTCGCAATGACGGGACAATCCTACATGGACTATTCCTTCCCCCATTACCTGCTTTCCAAACAAAGCGTGGATGACCGCGCCCTCAACAAGGACGTACTGCATGCGTTGATGGCGCAGCCCCTCTCGCAGCCTCTCCGCATCATCGAAGTTGGCGGGGGCATTGGGACGATGCTCCGACGGTTGATCCGGTGGAACGTCATCTGTGAAGCCGAGTATATTCTAGTGGACGAGACGACGGAGAACATCGAATACGCGTCAGTGTGGATCCAGCAATGGGCAGAGCAGGCAGGTCTCGGCTGGGAAAGACATGGTCCCCTTGGGGGAAACGGACCGACTCAGTTGCAACTGTGTGATGCGACCCATGACATCCGCATCCGTTTGGAGCGGGCTGACGTCTTCGATTTCATCCGGAAGAATCAGGAACCGGCAGATCTACTGATCGCTCACGCGTTTTTGGACCTGCTTCCCATGCCTGAGTCGCTGCCGCTATTGTTCTCGCTCACGAAGGGACTCGCCTGGCTTACGATCAATTTTGATGGCGTGACAACGCTCGAGCCTACCATTGATGCCGCGCTGGATGAACAGATCGAGCGGTTGTACCACAGGACGATGGACATGCGCCTGACCGGCGGTGATAGCCTCAGCGGACGGCATCTGTTCAGCCACTTGCACAGCCTGGGAACGGAGATCCTGGCGTCGGGTGGGTCAGACTGGGTGGTGCATGCGTTGAATGGCAGGTATCCGGAAGAGGAAGGGTATTTCCTGCAATACATCCTACATTTCTTCGAAGAGTCCTTGAAGGGCCACCCCGAGTTGGATGGAGAAGCATTTAACCGCTGGCTCCAGGAACGCTGTACGCAAATTGAACGAGGCGAGCTGGTGTATATTGCACACCAGATGGATTTTTTGGTGAACGCTGGCCCGTCATTGCGAGGGCGGTAGCCCGAAGCAATCCCCCACACGGGACGGAGATTGCTCGCCTTGCGCTGGGAGCACGTGCGCTCCTGTGGTGGCTCGTAATGACGGGAGAATTCCCCTGAAACAAATCCCCACTTTTTCCGTATAATGAGTACGGAGTCACAATGATCTACACATATCAAATCCAGGGATTAACGCTACAAACTGGTGACATCATCTGTACGATGAATGGCAAGCCGGATATTTTGCCGGGCGAGTTTTGGCGTCTGGTTGGACGGCTCGTGCCCGGGGACGTGGACCATGTGGCAATTTATGTGGGTCCAGAGGGCAGATGTGTGGAGGCGGGCGCGCATGGTGTGATCAAGTTCACGGCCTCCAAAGGCGAGTGGAACACGGAACGCATGGCGCGCCGGCGCGGCCATTTGTTTGATACCTTTTACGGTATTGCTTCACCACTTGACGGACTCGGATTCGCAGAACAAGAAGAGCATGCCTTGAGGTCGAGGGTGGCGGAGTATTGCCGCGGGCAGGTCGGCAAGCCATATAACTTGAACTTCCTGAACTCAGAAACGGAAGAGGCCTTTTATTGCAGCCAGCTGGCGTATAAGGCCTATCAGCAGATCGGAATCAACCTGAACACGGGGCTGGCCATGGAACAGCTCCCCGGAACGAATTCGATCATTTATCCGCAAGAGATCTGGGAGGGATCTAGCCATCGCGCCGCAGAGAGATCGCAAACGACTGCTGGCAAATTGGAGCTGAACCCGTCTCGATGAGAGGCGGGTTTTTGTTTGTCAGATTTTCGAATTACAGGGGCTGTAACATATTGTTGTTGATTTTTATTGGATTCTCCAGTAAAGTAGAACTGGTCGTGCAAGCCATTTCGAGCACGTTTCAACAATTTTTTTGAGGAGAGAAAAGCGATGAAACTAAATCTATTCACCAGTACGATCACCCTGATCAGTATCCTGGCGCTGGTCCTTGTCCCTGCAGTAGCCGCCAAGGGAAAAGAAACCGCCGGCTATCAAACCGGATTTGTGCGCTGGCGCGGGGCATCTCGATATGATAACTTCAGCAGTTGGTCACTCAGCGATGTACTACTCAATGAAAGCGGCGCACTCGCACTTGACTGGGCAAACGCCAATGAAGGCTCAGCCCCTTATCCCCCAGGAGAATACAACGGGAGAAATTACTATAATGACGGAGCACCATTCCGTGTGGGAGAAGCGACCAGTCTCGAAATAACAACTCCTTTTGATTATGAGGAAGCCATTGCTTCATGGAATGCATCCACACCCGCCGGTTCCTGGGTGGAGGTCCAATTCCGCGCCAAATATGGCGGCACGCGCTGGAGCAAGTGGTATGTCCTTGGCATTTGGGCAGCCGACTATTCCACGATTGAGCGTCACTCTGTGCGATTGCAAGGGGACTCAGACGGATTTGTTGCGGTGGATACATTCGTCTCATCAAACAAAAAGGAAACGACCAGTGCCTTCCAACTCAAGATTCTTTTGTTCAGCGAGGACGGCACTGCAATTCCCAGTGTTCGGAATGCATCGGTTGCATATTCGACATCGCCGCCCAAAAGTGTCGTTGTTCCGCCGAATGACAATCCACTTTGGAATACTGAGCTTGACGTTCCGCAATGTTCGCAGATGGTATATCCGGGTGAAGGAGGCGAAGTATGGTGCAGTCCAACATCTACATCCATGGTGATGGGTTATTGGGGCTATATGCCAGATGATTGTGAACCACGCGTCCGTGACGCAGTGGAAGGAGTCTATGACTGGATCTACGATGGTCATGGCAACTGGCCTTTCAACACTGCCTATGCCGCGGCACATGGCTATGAGGGTTATGTGGCGCGCTTTTCCAGCCTGGCAAAAGCAGAGGAATTCATTGCCGCTGGCGTGCCGGTAATCATGTCCATCGCGTGGGGCAAGGGTGAGCTCACTGGATCGGATATCGAATCAACAAATGGACACCTACTCGTGTTGGTTGGCTTCGACGCATCGGGTAACCCGATTGTCAACGATCCCGCCTCCCCTGAAGATGGTGCTCCTGTTCGGCATGTTTATCTGCGCTCGGAATTCGAGCCGCTCTGGCTGCAAGCCTCAGGCGGGACCGTGTACCTGATCTACCCGGCAAGCATGGCTGCGGATGTCCCTCCGATACCCTAAAAGGCAGGTTAAAACTCAAAAACCCGTCTCGCCAGGAGGCGGGTTTTTGTTATACGAAGATCTACCTACGGGGAAAACGCACTTGGAGGGTATGGGATTTCCCCCATTTTCATTGCTGAGAATCATGGGTATATTATCTTCAAAGCCTCTTGAAAGTTTGAATCTAACTTCTATCAGCGAAAGAAGGAAAGATGGCAATTTTTAGAAACCGCAGGGATGCGGGAAGAAAGTTGGCCGAAAAGTTATCTCGCTACGCGAACCGGTCAGACGTGATCGTATTGGCACTCCCACGTGGTGGAGTGCCGGTTGCTTACGAGGTGGCGCTGGCTTTGAATGCTCCACTTGACATATTCACCGTCCGCAAATTGGGTGTGCCTGGCCATGAAGAACTCGCCATGGGTGCGATCGCGACAGGCGGCGCACGGGTCATCAATCAGGATATTATTCGGATTTTTAATATCCCTCAGGGCCTGGTCGAGGCCGTTGTGAAGCAGGAGTTGAAGGAGCTGGAGCGGCGCGAACGAGCCTACCGCGGGGATCGTGCCATGCGTGAAATTCATGACCACACGGCCATCCTGATCGATGACGGTCTGGCCACGGGCGCAAGTATGCACTCCGCGATCATGGGATTGCGCGCCAAGGACCCCGCTGCCATCGTGGTCGCGGTTCCGACTGCAGCGCCGGAAACCTGTGAGGCACTCAAACAGGAAGTCGATGATATCGTCTGCGCCACAACCCCTGAACCGTTCTACGGTGTTAGCCGGTGGTACGAAGACTTTTCGCAAACCACCGATGAAGAAGTGCAGATGCTGCTTGAAGACGCAGCACGTCAGGTCCAGCAAGACAGCATGAATGACGAAATCACGAAGTGATGAGAGCATATGAATAAAACCAATACTGAAAATCGTTATGTCCAGATCCTGAGCACGGGCGTTCGTCTGGAGGGCATCGTGAGCATCCCTCAGGACGCAAAAGGCATTGTGCTTTTTGTGCATGGCAGTGGCAGCAGTCGTCACAGCCCACGCAATCAATATGTCGCGCAGACGTTGCAGGAAGGTGGTTTGGCCACTTTACTGTTTGACCTGCTGACACCCGAAGAAGAACAGATTGACCTGCGAACACGCCACTTGAGATTCGATATCAATTTTCTGGCGCGCCGCACGGAAGGTGTGCTGGAATGGCTGGACCTGCAACCGTATGCACGCGAGTTCAAAATCGGTTTATTTGGCTCGAGCACCGGAGCGGCAGCCGCGCTCATTGCTGCGGTAGAACTGCCGGAAAAGGTCGAAGCGGTTGTCTCGCGCGGTGGACGCCCCGACCTGGCAAACGAAGTTCTGCATAAAGTAAAGGCACCCACCCTGCTGATCGTCGGCAGCCATGATGAAGTTGTTATTGAGCTGAACGAAAAAGCGCTGACGCAGATGAAAACAGGCTCTGAAAAGAAACTGGTGATTGTCCCCGGCGCCTCTCACTTGTTCGAGGAGCCGGGAGCGCTCGAATATGCAGCCCGGCTGGCGCGTGACTGGTTCCAGGCACATCTCAGCAAGGTGAGTGTTGGATAATCTCCAGAAGATATGTTACACGATCGATCACACACAAAAGAAAACACTGTCAAGGTTCTGGTTGAAGAAGTCCGTCAGTTTGCCCGCCCACTGAAAAGCGTGTCGGACCTGGATCCGTTAGTTGACCAGATTGGCGAAGCGCGTTTCGTCCTGTTGGGTGAAGCCTCTCACGGCACCTCTGAATATTATCAATGGCGCGCCCGCCTCAGTTCACGTTTGATCCGAGAAAAAGGATTCAGCTTTGTGGCCGTCGAAGGAGATTGGCCAGATTGTTATAGAGTCAATCGTTACGTCAAAGGTTATCCAGATGCAGGCAACAGCGCTCAGGATGTTTTGCACGCTTTCCAGCGCTGGCCTACCTGGATGTGGGCCAACTGGGAAATCGCGGCCTTCGCAGAATGGATGCGGGACCACAACCGGGATAGATCGAGAAAAGCCGGCTTCTATGGATTGGACGTTTACAGCCTGTGGGAATCGATGGAATCGATCCTCAATTACTTGGAGAAAAAGATCCGCAAGCCGCTCAGACCGCCCGTCAGGCATATCAATGTTTTGAACCGTACCACAGAGATGAGCAGGAATATGCCTGGAGCACGCGCCTGGTCCCGGGAAACTGTGAAGATGAAGTGATTCAGCTGCTGCTTGAAATGCAGCAGCGTGCCAACCGTTATAATGGCGACCCCGAAGCAGGTTTCAACGCCGAGCAAAACGCGCTGGTCATCAAGAATGCAGAAAAATATTATCGTGCGATGGTGCGCACTGATTCGGGTTCGTGGAATGTGCGTGATGAACACATGATGCAAACGCTCGACCGCCTGATCGATTTTCACGGCCCGGATGCCAAGGGCATTGTCTGGGCGCACAACACGCATATCGGCGATGCACATTACACGGACATGGCGCGTGCTGGCATGTTCAACATCGGTCAACTGGCGCGGGAGGAGCATGAAGACGAAGGCGTGGTGCTGGTGGGCTTCGGTTCCCATCATGGCAGTGTGATCGCTGGCGAAGCCTGGGGCGCGCCGATGCAGCGCATGCAGGTCCCTGAAGGACGCGCAGGCAGTTGGGAGGACATCCTCCACCAGAGTGGCGGCGATCAGCTTTTGATCTTCGATCCAGAGAACATTTCTGACGAATTCAAAGAGGTGCGCGGTCATCGTGCGATTGGTGTGGTGTATCAGGGCCCGCACGAAAGCTACGGCAACTATGTTCCCACCGTCCTGCCGGAACGCTATGATGCTTTTCTTTTCATTGACGAAACAGAAGCGTTACATCCACTGCATATCGAACCCGTGGAAGTAAATCCGCCGGATACATATCCGTGGGGACTTTGACCTGTATTCAGCAGATTCACTAAGACGAATGCATGCCTCTCGCGCAAACCGCTCGTAGGTCAGTCAGGCTTGCTGCGAAGCGCCCTGTAGAGGGCAGCCTGACAATTTGATGGAATTCTAGGTTTTGGCGGGTTACCCACTCCGTTTCACTTCAGGGACGCTTCCGGCAAACCCGCCCTACAATGACAGATAGCTGAAGTAGTGTATAATCACCCTATCAAATTACTATTATCAGCAGTCTACCGCTGTTTTTGCTTGCGTGTCCCGGCAGTTTTACCGGGGAGGGGAAACCCAATCTCTACAAGTGCATGGCTTCTGAAGAACAGGAAATCTTTTGAACTTCGAACAATTTAATCTGGATTCCCGCCTAATGCAGGGAGTCAAAGTCGCTGGCTATGAAACCGCGACTCCCATTCAAGAGGCGGCTATCCCGGCCGCCGTGCGCGGGCGTGACATCATCGGGACCGCGCAGACCGGCACTGGCAAGACCGCCGCGTTCGTGCTCCCCATTCTCAACAAACTGCTCGATGGGCCGAAAGGACTGCCGCGCACGCTGATCGTCACACCGACCCGCGAACTCGCCGAGCAGATCAACCAGGTGGTTCATGCACTGTCGGTAGGGACCGGGCTGAGGAGCACAACCATCTACGGGGGCGTCGGAGCCGATCGCCAGATCAAGGCATTACGCAACGGTGTGGAAATTCTGGTGGCCACGCCAGGTCGTTTGCTGGACCTCATGCAGCAGCGACATGCCAAATTGCAGCGCATCGAGGTCCTGGTGATCGATGAAGCCGACCGCATGTTCGACATGGGCTTTCTACCTGACCTGCGGCGCATCATCAAGGCCGTGCCGGCAGAGCGGCAGACAATGCTGTTCTCCGCGACCTTTCCCGCCGAAGTGGAAATGCTGGCATCGCAGTCGCTCACGAATCCGCAGCGCATCTCGATGGGTATCAGCAAACCCGCCGTCACTGTGACGCACGCACTTTATCCTGTGCCGTCGCATTTGAAATCGGCGTTGTTGATCAAATTGCTCAAGCAGATCGACTCTGATTCGGTGCTGGTCTTCACGCGCACCAAACATCGCGCCGATAAAGTGGCGCGGCAGATTGCGCACTCAGGGTTCCGAGTCACGAGCCTGCACGGCAACCGCAGCCAGGGACAGCGCGAGCAGGCCCTGCACGGTTTCAAAAGCGGACACTTCCCCATCATGGTCGCCACCGACATTGCGGCGCGCGGCCTCGATATTGAAAGCATCACACACGTCATCAACTACGACATGCCCGACACTGCCGATGCCTACATCCACCGCATCGGCCGCACAGGACGCGCCCAACGCACCGGCGACGCCTTTACGCTCGTCACGCCCGAAGACAACGATGTGATCCGGGTGCTGGAACGCATTATGGGCGGACCCATCAAACGCGAGACCTTCGCAGACTTCGATTACTCGACTCCCGCGCCCGCCAGACATGGCCACGAACGCCGTGAAGGGACTCGTCCCCCACGCCCCGCTTACACGCCGACCAGTTATACAAAAAACAGATTGGCGCCACGACGAAGATCGTAATCAGTGACCAGTAAGCAGTACCCGTCTCGATGAGAGGCGGGTTTTTGATTCCGGATGTAAATACAAACATATTGTTTGTCGCGCTTGGTGACAGCCTCCAATAGTTTGCGTTTCAAGAAAAGTAAACTGGAAGGTCTTCACAGATAACAACTCACATGCGTCCGGCTCATCGCCATCTCCGCCGCAGGGTTCCATACAACCCATGAATCAAAAAGAGCCCCGCGAAATCGCGGGGCTCTTTTTTTTCGTCTACGAGTTTACCATGGTAACGTTGCTGGCCTGGGGTCCTTTGGGGCCTTGTTCAACATTGAACTCGACCTTCTGACCTTCCATCAGGTTGCGGTATCCATCGCCTTGAATGGCGGAGAAATGGACAAACACGTCCTTGCCGCCTTCGCGCTCGATGAAGCCGAAGCCCTTGTCACCGTTAAACCACTTGACCGTACCAATTATTCTTTCAGACATTTTTTGCCTCCTTTGGCAAATTGAAAATATTGAGGCAACCTGTTTGTTCCATCGGAGGGCAAAACAAAACAGCCCACGGATTCAAACCGTGAGCTGTGGCTGTTCTTCTAACCAACGTAACTTACCGTTATCCTACGCTATGTATAGTAACAGACTAACACGGATAAGTCAATCCATTTGAGAGGCAATATTCATGGATTTAACAAAATTATAACACGCTCCCCTGCACGATGTTTTGCCTCATTTTTTCTTCTTACTCGTTTTATATGTCCCTTTTTTCTCTCGAACCATTTTGGCAATATCATCCACGGTGTATTTATCCAGCCATTGATGACGGTCTTTGGAATAATCACCCTGTCCCATTTCGAATTGTTGCATAAAGCGAATCATCCCGACCAAGCCGAGTTCACGAGAAAGCGCCGCCAAACCAGCGACGCGAATTTGTTGAGGTGTCATCGTTTGTATGTTCATTAGATCATCTCCTTCATCCAATCCAAAGGATTTTCAACTTTCACACGAAGTTTTTTCGCCAGCCGCTTTGCAAGTTTCAACAAGCGGTCATCAGTGGTGAGAAAAACGTCTGCTTTGCCGCTCTCTGCACAGGCAAGATGAACCGCATCAAAACCGACAAAGCCTGCTTTCTGTAATTCATTCGCACGCTCCAATTCTTTCTCACCAATTTCGACCGACGAACCTACAAACTCAACAACCCGTCGCAATCGTGATTGATGCTCAACATCTGGCGTTTTATCAATTTCAAGATTCAGTGCCTGACTTCCAAGCCATGTCCATTCCTTGCGCTCCAGTCGGGAAAGAAGCAATATGATTGCCTCAGTTTCTAGCCGAACCCGTTCTTGACTCTGGTCATCAAATGGGCGATTGAGCACGCAGTTATCAAGATAAACCCTTATCATTTGTCTACAATTATAGCATTGATAACAAGGTTATAATTCATCCTCTCTTCAAATGGATAAACTTTAGAAATGAGCTACTATGAACAATCTAATTGTCGCAACTGAAAAAGGACTCGTGATTTGTGAACACGATAGGGACAACTGGCGCGAGTCGACGCGTGGACTGAAAGATCAGCAAGTCACAAGTGTGATTGCGCGCGAAGGCGTGATCCTTACCGGGACGACGAAAGGGGTCTTTCGTTCCGATGATATGGGTCAAACCTGGGTAGAGGCAAGCAACGGCTTAACGGCGCGACACGTCCGCTGGCTGGCATATCATCCGGATGTTTCCGATCTCGAGTTTGCAGGCACTGAACCTGCAAATATTTTCGTTTCACATGACGGCGGTGACTCCTGGCGCGCCTGCCCGGAGGTGGCGCAGCTGCGCGATGAGCACAAATGGTCCCTGCCCTATTCGCCGGAGGCAGGCTGCGTGCGCGGTTTTGCCTTTCATGGGGCACGCGTCTATGCGGCAGTCGAAGTCGGCGGCGTGCTGCGCTCCTACGACAACGGCGAGACATGGCAACTTGCCGAGGGCAGTGATGGAAATCCTTCTTTCGATGGCCCGCCGGAGCCGTTTGTCTATCCTGACGTTCACTCACTGGAGGTCCATCCCTTGTCGCCTGATCTGGTCTACGCGCCAACAGGCGGTGGTTTCTATCGTTCGAAGGATGGGGGCAAGACCTGGAAGATCTTCTACGATTGTTATTGCCGCGCCGTATGGGTGGATCCGCAGGACCCCGACCATTGCATTCTGGGTCCTGCGGATTACGTAGACTCAAATGGACGCATCGAAAAGTCACGGGATGGGGGCCAGACCTGGTCGCCTGCCTCCAGCGGGCTCAAAGTCCCATGGCGACGCGGGATGGTCGAGCGCTTCTTTCAGGCCGACGATGAGTTGTTTGCCGTGCTGTCGAACGGTCAATTAATCAGTGCAACTCTTTCCACCCTCAAATGGCATCGGATTCTACCGAACATCAGTGATGTAAATGCCATCACGACGATGGCTGGATAAGGAGATATTCCAAATGCGAATCGCGGTCATCTCTGACATGCATGGCAACTATGTGGCTTTCGAAGCCGTAGAAAAAGATATTCAAGCACAGCGCATTGATCAAATCGTCTGTCTTGGCGATGCGATCCAGGGCGGACCTCAACCTGCGGCTGTCGTCCAAAGGCTGCGACGGCTTGGTTGTCCCGTTGTGATGGGAAACGCAGACGCATGGCTTTTAAGCGGGACAGAGACCGCGGACGAAGGGATTCCACCCGAGCGACTGAAAAAGATGGGAGAGATTCGTCTCTGGTCATTGTCACAACTCACAGATCAAGATCGCTCGTTTATCGCTAGCTTTCAACCCACGATCACCATACCCCTGGAAGGGAATCTCAGCCTGCTGTGCTTTCATGGCTCCCCCGTCTCGTTCGATGACGTGATCCCGCCAGCCGCGCCCGAAGAGGATTTTCAAAAATTCTTAGGGGCCCATTCCGATCACATCTTGACGGGTGGTCATACTCACGCGCAACAAATCCGGCGTAACGGTGACCTTTTCTTTTTCAACCCCGGGAGTGTCGGCCTTGCATACAGCCACAACCAGCCTGACGATCAATTCCATGCTGACCCCTGGGCGGAATATGCCATCTTGAGCGTTGAGAACGGCCGCTCCAGTCTCGAGTTCCGCCGCGCTCCCTTCGATGTCAACGAACTGATTCGCGTCTATCGCGAAAGCGGGCGCCCATTTGCGGAAGAGGCTATTGCGCAATACCAGAGATAACCCTGTATAATCTCAATATATGAATTTTCTCATCACCGGGGCCGCGGGATTCCTCGGCTCTGCGCTCGCCAACCAGCTTGCCCGCGAGGGACATCAAGTCCGTGGGCTGGATGACCTTTCGACGGGCGATCCGCAGTCGTTGGCGCCAGATGTACACTTTACGCGCGGAGATGTCAGCGACCGCCCCAAGTTGTGGACTTTGCTTCAGGAAGTAGATGTTGTCTATCACCTGGCCGCACGCGTCTCGGTGCCTGAATCGGTCCTCTATCCGCGGGATTACAACACCGTCAATGTCGGTGGGACAGTGGCGCTGATGGAAGCTATGCGGGACGTGGGCGTGCGCCGCGTCGTTCTCGCGTCGTCCGGAGCTGTCTACGGTGATCTGGCCGATCAGCCACTGAAAGAGACTGTCATCCCGAATCCAAGCTCACCGTACGCGGTTTCCAAACTCGCGGCGGAATTTTACGTCCGCACGATTGGAGGCTTGTGGGGCATCTCCACGGTCAGTTTGCGGATCTTCAACGCCTATGGACCAGGTCAACGGTTGCCCGCCTCCCATCCGCCGGTTGTGCCGCACTACTTGAAACAAGCCTTGCGCGGCGGAACATTGGTCGCACACGGCGACGGAACTCAAACGCGAGATTACGTCTACGTGGATGACGTGGTCAGCGCGTTAGTGGCAGCTTCAACTGCGCCGAATATCAACGGATTGGTCATCAACGTTGGCTCTGGTACAGAGACCAGCATCCGTGATTTGATCCAGTGTGTCCTGCAGGTGACCGGCAGCAATGCTGAAGTTATTTACAACGTCAAAACCTCCGGCGGCGTATCACGTATGCGCGCTGACCTTACACTGGCCGGCCAGAGATTGAATTATCGCCCGTCGATTAGTTTGGCAGAGGGACTTCGATTAACCTTGAAGCGTGACTCCAGGTTTAAGTGATCCACCACAGAGCGCACGCACCATCCCGGCGTCCTTCCAGGAGAGAGCACAGAGTCTTTTGGACTAGAGTCCAATGGCCAGTCGATTCTTTTCAGGCAAGGCTGTTGACAGGCAAGGAGAAGAATGTGAAATATCTCAAACACGGTGGAATCAAAAGGCTCATCAACTAGCCCCAATCTAATCCTCTGTGGACTCCCCTGACACCGTCTCGAAGAGACCAGGGCAGGTGTGTGAACGCCGTGGTAAAAATCTTTCCCCGCTCATTTTATGACCGCCCCACGCTGACCGTTGCACGCGAATTGATCGGCGCGCGGCTGGTGCGAATTCTCGATGGCGTGAAATTGGTTGGTCTCATCACCGAAAGCGAAGCTTATATCAGTGAGAAGGACCTGGCGTGCCACGCGAAAGCCGGGCTTACGCCGCGCACCCGCGTCATGTTTGGAGCGCCGGGACACGCATACGTCTATTTCACGTATGGCAATCATTGGATGCTGAATGTGGTCACCGAACGGGAGGGATTCCCTGCGGCGGTGCTGATCCGAGCGATCCAGCCGATCGATGGCATTGAGGTCATGTCCGCGCGGCGGCAGGCCCGCGATACGTTTGGTCCGGGAAAGATTTGTCAAGCTATGGGGATTGGTAAAAGGGAGAACGGAGTCGATTTGACCGGAACAGCGTCTGGCTTGTGGATCGAGGCGGGCGTCGAAGTCCCAAATTCGCTCGTGACGAAAGGTCCCCGTGTGGGTTTAAACAATACGCCGGAGCCGTGGCTGTCCAAACCGTGGCGGTTCAAGGTGAAGGATTGGAAAATTCAATAGCCCGTCATTGCGAGGGTTGAGATGCGACAGCATCGAAATCCCGAAGCAATCCCCAACGGTGTAGGAGATTGCTTCGTCGCCCTTCGGGCTCCTCGCAATGACGAAGACTTTTTTGGAGGAACAATGGGATTACTCGAAGGGAAGAACGCTCTAGTTTTCGGTCTCGCGAATGACAAGTCCATCGCCTGGGGCATTATTCAAGCCTTCAAGCGGGAAGGCGCGAATATAGGCATCAGTTATGCGGGTGAAATGCTCGAACGGCGCGTCAAGCCGCTGGCCGAAAAAGTGGACTGCCAGTGGGTCGAAGAGTGTGACGTAACGAAGGATGACCAGATCGCGGCAGTGGCTGAGAAAGCCGCAGGGCATTTTACGAAGGTTGATATACTGGTCCATTCGATTGCGTTTGCAGGACGCGACGAATTGAGCCGGCCCTATTACCAGACCAGCCGCGAGGGATTTAAGAACGCGCTCGATATTTCGGTATTCTCATTCGTAGCGCTGACAAATGCCTTTTTGCCGCTTCTGAATCCGGGCGCTTCGATCATGTGTCTCACGTATGGTTCGGGCGCGACGAAAGTTGCCCCCCATTACAATGTGATGGGCGTGGCAAAAGCTGCGTTGGAGTCGTCCACCAGGTATTTGGCCTATGACCTGGGTCCGCAGAAGATCCGCGTGAACGCGATTTCAGCGGGTCCCATCCGCACCCTGGCGGCGGCGGGCGTGGGCGGTTTCCGCGACATGTACAAGCACTTTGCGGATATGTCCCCCATGCGCGAGAACGTGACAATTGAAGACGTGGGCAACCTGGCGGTATTCCTGGCTTCAGACCTTTCCACGCGTATCACGGGCGAAGTGATTTATATTGATTCTGGGTTTAATATCATGGGCGTGCAAATCAGTGGGAAAGAAGAGAAGAACGAATAAATAGACTTTGGTATTGGTATAGATCATTTTGTCTGTTCGTTCTGTAATGAGAACGATCATGCAAATTTTTGGAAATTGCCCGCCAGATCATCATCCTCTAGCGGGCAATTTCGTTTGTTTCACGGATTCAAATCCGCATTATTTCAATTAGTTCATGGAACTTTGCTGTTGACTCCTGTCAACAGACGGACAAGAGTCAACTTAAGAGTCAATTAATCGCAACATTCTACCCTTCCCGGCACCTATACTGTGGATAAGTGAGAAAAAAATACCAAAGGAGAAAGAAAAAGATGTCTTCTAGAAACCCAACAACATTAGAAACCATAGCCATGTTGCCCTCTTTGACTCACATGTGGCTCTTGTACAAAACGAAGCGTTACAAAGAATTAGTTTATGTTTTTAATCGTGCGCTAAGAAACACCAAGCAAAAACGTTCTGCTTTTGAAGGCTACACCCCCACAGAGCATGATGTCTTTGTTTGTACCTACGCGAAGAGCGGCACATATTGGACAATGCAGATCGCCCTGCAAATCGCTCATTATGGTGAAGCTGAATTTGAACACATTCATGACGTAATTCCCTGGCCCGATGTTTTCATGCCAACAGCCATCAGGCTGGAAGACAGCAAGGCTCAAACGCAATCCCCCACGGGTCTGCGCGTCATCAAAACACATCTTGAAAGTGAGTTTGTGCCTTATCACCCCAGCGCCAAATATATCGTCATTGTGCGCGATCCGAAAGAAGCCTTTGTATCGAGTTACTTTTTTGCTAAAGCCCTTTCTCCTTTCGGGCCCATGGAGTTCTCGGTCGAAGACTGGATGGAACTCTTCCTAGCTAACCAGTTGCCCTATGATTCTTGGGCAGCTCATGCGGCAAGTTTTTGGTCCTGGCACCAGCGCCCCAATGTGCTTTATCTCCGTTTTGATGAGATGAAAAGGGATCATTCTGGCACATGCCAACGCATTGCGGCCTTCATGGGTGTCAAACTGACAGATGCACAGTTACAAAAAGTTCTAGAGAAAAGCAGTTTTCAATACATGAAGGACATTGACCACAAGTTTACGCCGAGCATGCCGATGGTTGTTAGAAATCAGGCTGACCCCGTTATGATTCGGAGAGGTCAAAGCGGTGGCGCTAATGAGCTTCTCTCAGCGGAACAACAAGCCCTTATTGACCGTTTCTGCCAAGCAGAATTGCGTCGCCTCGACTCTGATTTTCTCTATAGTGAGATGTTCCAACTTGCGGTGCCAGCGCCAGAGCTTCTCGCTCAGTACGCATGATATAGGCTGGCGATAGATTTCAGACTCAAGTTTGCCTTAAATCTGGCCCCTGGAGCTAGGGGAGTGGCGAATCAGGTGTGTAAGCCACAGAGTCCACACATCGTCCCGACACTTGCACCGAGCGCAAGTACGGTGTGTCCTTCGGGAGAGATTTTTGAGTTTTTTCTCAAAGGACTCAGTGCTCTCCCACGGCACTTGCGCCTCCCTGACACCGGACCGTCAGGTCCCGCTGAAGCGGGAGGTGCGTGGCAAGTGTGTGGCAAAGGAAATTTTCACTCACTCTTTTAGCCCCTCCCGGAGCTAAACGCTCAACCAACGGATTTGTTTTAAAGGTAAAATTACGTCAATATGTTCAAACGTAACACCACCCCTACTGAAACACAACAACCCGCTGTACAGGCCGTGGAGCGCATCACCTCTGTGCTGGGCTCCGGCGTAATCTGGCATGGTTCGATCAACGGCTCGGGTGGCGTGCGCATCGAGGGCGCGTTCGAAGGCGAGATTGCGCTGCGCGGCATGTTAGTGGTCGGCGAGACGGGCCGCGTCACCTGCCAGAATGTGCGCGCCCACACCGTCATCGTGGCCGGCGCAGTGCGCGGCAACATTACAACGCAAAAACTGGAGATTCGCGGCTCGGGCCGCGTGTGGGGAGATGTGGTCACCACCGCGTTTGTGACGGAGGAAGGCGCCTTCCTACGCGGTCAGATCCGTATGGAGGAAACGGTCGACCTGGACCTCGAGCCTGCTCCCGAGACCACGCCTTCTGAGGCAGCTCAGGCTGAGTCCATCGCGTCCACGCCCATCGTGGTCCCGCCGGCCGTCGAGCCGACGCAGAGAATCGCCAGGAAGAAAAAGGAAGGTAGCTGACCACACCCCTGGCCCCTCTCCTTTACTCCCTTCGGGAGTGCTTCGCAAGGAGAGGGGAAATTGTGTACCATGAAATATCGCGACCTACTGATCCAAACTCAACGGGAAGCTCCTAACAACGCCCGGACGCAGGGATTTGCCTTCCTCGTCCGCGCCGGATATCTGACGCGAGAGAATGTTCCAACCCAGTTGGGTGAAACTGCGCTATATCATCTGCGTGAGCTATCCAAAGAGTCGTCTTTCCTCACTTCGATCTCGCTTTCCTTACCCGCGATTGGGAATGACCACGAAATGTTCTTTCCCATCGCATCCGGGGATATTGAAGTCGCTCATTGTCCCTCATGCAAATATACAGAGCGGCTTGATCTGGCACGCTTTGCAAAGCCTGTAGCACCGACTCATGCGTCGCCTTTGCCAATGGAAAAGATTGCGACTCCAGATTGCAACACGATCGAGTCTCTGGCCAATTATTTGGGCGTTCCCAAAGAGCAGACCGCCAAGGCCTTGATGTATACACGCGTACAAGATGGCAGATTTGTCTTCGTCGTTGTACGTGGGGATATGCAGCTCAGTGAATCCAAACTCAGCGTGCATGTCGGCGACGTGCGCGCAGCGACTGCAGAAGAAATCGCCAGAGCAGGTGCCGCTGCCGGGTACGCCTCAGCCATCGGTTTGAAGGACGCGTTGATCGTCGTGGATGATCTGATTCCGCAATCGCAGAATCTGGTCGCGGGCGCGAATGAGGCCGGTTTTCATCTCAAGAACACCAACTACGGACGGGATTATTCGGCGGAAATCGTCGCCGATCTGACCCAGGCCAGGGAAGGTGATGCCTGTCCCGATTGTGGAAATCCGCTTTCGGTTTTCGCTGCGATCGTTTTGACCGAACAAGAACAGGGCAATGCATTACTCCGTCCCTATGCGGAAAATATCCTGCTCGCGCTGGCGGAGACTCATCACGATGATAAAGGCTTGATACTTTCCCACCCCACCGCACCCTTTGATGTATATCTCATGCACATTCCTGGCAAAGAGTTCGACACGCGCGCCAAAGCTGAAGAGATCTATAAAGAACTACAAAGCGCAGATATTTCTGTGTTGCTGGATGACCGCGATGAACGCGCCGGAGTCAAATTCAACGATGCAGACTTGATCGGCTGCCCCATCCGCGTGACGGTGGGAGAAAAGGCATTGAAGGAGGGAAGGGTGGAATTGAAATTGCGCTGGGAGAAAGAAAATCGCCTGGCAGCGCTGGATGCAATCGTTGAGGAGATCAATACATCAAAGGGATGATGCATGGAAACAAAAGGCCCATCGATCGGACGGATATTTTGGACCGACTATACGACGTTCATATTTGCGATATTCATTCTCCTTTCTGGAGGCTTCTTCCTGTTCGACTGGTTTATTCAGCCGATTGCATTGAGCGATGAATTGCCTTACATCGTGGCATTCGCGTGTTTGATCGGCATCCCAGTCATTACATGGCGCATCAGGCTGATTACCTCCGCCTTCGAATATGGCTGGGAAGTGGAGGGCGACATACTCGATGTCGGGTTCTTCCGCGACCGTGGAAGAGTCACATACGTTTATACGGTGCAGGGTGAACGATATCAAAGCAGCAATGCCATCATGAAACACAGTACCACCAAATCCCTGCAGCGCGGGCAAAAAGCGATTGTCGTTGCAAACCGGGATAATCCCAAAGTTGCCTTCCTTCGCGATCTTTATACCTAGCGTCACAGCATGGAAGTCACATTTTTTGGAACCTACGACAGGCAGATGTTTCTGGAAGCACTACAGCTTACGGAAAAAAGGTCGACGCTTCATGCCGTGTTACGCTATTTGGCATTAGGCTTATCTCTCCTCATTATTGGCGGAAGTCTCTACGGCTGGTTCACGGAAGGCATGAACCCGTCTGAGATTGGCCGACTGCTCCGTAATTTGATCACCGCATCGCTCATCGGATATTATTATTTCGGCGGCCTGATTGCCCGTAACCGTTCCATTGCCAGTTTGTTCCGCTCAGGACCCGAACGAACCATACAGGGTAATGCCAGCCTGGAGGGCATAACCATTGGTCCCAGGGATCACCGGGTCACCATCCAGTGGGTTCATTTTGTAAGCAAAGGGGAAAAGGACGGCTTGTTCGCCTTAAGGACCGTGGATGGGTCTGTAGCTGTTTTTCACCGCGATTTCTTTGCAACTGAAAGCGACTGGCAGAGATGCCGCCAACTGGCAAATCAAAGGGTGGTCGAGCCCAAGTAATCCAATGAACAGCACCAAAGTCGGGCACTTTCCTCCTCCCAAACGATTTGGGCTCGTCATACATGGCATTGTCATCCTGGCGCTGGCCGGCATATCAGCGTTCGGCGTCTGGAACCTCACCCGAGTCGAAGTTGGGCCGCCGTTCGTCACATACCTGTTGATGGCATTACTTGCCTTTGCCCTCATCCCCTTCTTCGGATATCGCGCCTATGCTCTCCTGCGCGCGGATTATTACATTGACCGTGACAGTCTCGCCATGTTATGGGGCCTGCGCATCGAGGATGTTCCCCTCATCGATATTGAATGGGTACGTCCTGCCTCTGACCTGACCCACCCATTGACGTATCCGAGGTTGCGCTTACCGGGTGCAGTGTTGGGCACGCGACGCCACCCAGACCTGGGCCTGATCGAGTTCATGGCCTCCGATACGAGAAATATGATCCTGATCGCAACCTCCAAGAGGGTCTTTGCCATCTCTCCCAGGAATGCCGCCGCGCTGGTCCGAACGTTTGCACGAGCAACTGAAATGGGCAGTCTCATCCCGGCCGAGCAAAAATCGGTCTATCCATCCTTTGTCATCACTCAGGCGTGGGAAAGCCCCGTCGCGCGTTTCCTGTGGATGAGCGGACTCTTGCTCAACATTGGTTTGATTATATGGGTAGGTATGCTCATTCCTTCTCTCACGCAAGTCCCATTTGGCTTCGACGCTTTCGGCGCGCCCAAGAACATTTTCCCCTCCATACGTTTGATTCTGCTGCCGCTCATCAGCCTGTTGATGTATGCCGTCGGGGTCACAGCTGGTTTATATTTCTATCGGTGGGAGAAACAGCGTCCGCTGGCGTTCATCGTTTGGGCCTCGAGTTCGCTCTGCGCGCTGCTGTTTTTGATGGCGGTTCTGTTCATTGTGACGACACCGGTTTAGCCCTCACCCCCACCCCTCTCCCTGCTTCGACTTCGCTGGCACTCCGAGCTTCACACCTTCGGTCAGCGCGAATGGGCGAGGGGAACAAACTCCATGCAACTCCTTCTCGGCTTCATTCTCGCAATCATCACCTCGTACTTTGCCTACCGCGCCCACAGCCTGAATAGGAGCGGGGCGCTGGCAGCGACCGTCGTCGGCACGATTGTCTTTGGCCTGGGTGGATGGCAATGGGCGATTCTGCTGCTTGCGTTCTTCATTACATCATCGGGCTTGAGTCGGGCATTCCAGAAGCGCAAGCAGGGACTCAACGAGAAATTCTCAAAGGGACACGAACGCGATGCCGGTCAAGTCTTCGGCAACGGCGGGCTGGCGACGGCATTCGTAATCATCCACGCCCTGTACCCGGAATCAAACATCGGCTGGGTCGGCTTCGCCGCGTCCCTGGCGGCAGTCAATGCCGATACCTGGGCAACCGAATTGGGAGTCCTGAATCCAACTCCGCCTCGCATGATCACAGACTTAAGAAAGCGCGTCGAAAAAGGGACCTCCGGCGGAGTCTCGCTCTTTGGAACGTTGGCCTCGCTGATGGGTTCTGCACTCATCGCTGCCCTCGCGGCACTGTTCACTGATAACTGGTCACTCCTCCCATTCATTACTTTGTCTGGCCTGACCGGCTCACTCTCTGACTCACTCCTGGGCGCGACCGTACAAGCTATGTACTACTGCCCCACCGATAAGAAAGAGACCGAGAAACACCCGCTCCATACCTGCGGTACAGAGACCGTTCACATCCGTGGCTGGAAATGGCTGGATAACGATTGGGTCAATTTTGCCTGTGGCGCCTTTGGAGTCGCAGTGGCGTTGTCGATGTTTTATTTGTTATGAATGAAGTGGATGAAAAGACCCTGATCCAAGCCAGGAAAATCGTCGTGCAGATCCGCGGATTGCTGGTAAGGAAAGGGCCTCCCATTGTCATCGCGCTTGATGGCGGCAGCGGCGCAGGCAAGTCGACCATTGCCTCGATCATTGCGCGGAAACTACATACTGCCTTGATTCCCCTCGACGATTTCTTCTCTGCGAACATACCCGACAGTCAATGGGATGAGTTCCGCGTCGAAGAAAAACTCCAGAACGTCTTCGACTGGAACCGAGTACGCCAGCAGGTCCTTGAACCGCTTTTGAAAGGGATGCCTGCCCGCTGGTATTCCTTCGATTTTCAGTCAGGCTTGCGCGCAGACGGAACATACGGCATGGAAACTGAACCCAAGGAACGGATGCCCGCTCCGGTGATATTGATCGAAGGCGCCTATTCCTCCAGCCCACGACTTGCGGACCTGGTCGATTTCGCTGTCCTGGTGGATGTGCCGATGGAAGAACGCTACGCAAGGCTGGCAGCACGGGAAGACCCTGATTTCCTGAAGACCTGGCACCGGCGTTGGGATGAAGTGGAAGCATATTATTTTGAGCATGTGAGACCGAGAAGTTCTTTTGATCTCATAGTGGAGTTAAAATAGAAATAATGCTATTCAAAGAGTGCCTAACATCAGCAATACTATGTCATTCTCCCGAAGGGACACCGCTTCGGGACGGTGTGAACGACCGTAGGGAGTGACACTTGCCCCGGGCGCAAGTGCCGGGGAGAATCCCGCCGCCGTGCGGCGGAGACCCTTCGCTACGCTCAGGGTGACATAGGATTTATATCTTTGAATTTAGGCACTCCCGCTATTCAGCTATCGGAGGATGAAACATGACACTTCGAATTGATCCTGAGAAGAATGAAATCCATGCCCTCAGAGAGATGGCGGAATGGCGCGGCCGGCACGTGCTGGAGATCGGCTGCGGCAATGGACGGTTGACGCGGCGGCTCGCGAACCTTGGCGCACAGGTGGATGCGCTCGATCCGGATAAAAAGATGATCACGCTGGCACGAAAGGAATTGCCTGCACGCTACGCAGGTCGAGTGAATTTTAAGGTGGGAAGTGCTGAAAGCCTGAAATATCCAAAGGAAACTTTTGGCATCGTTGTGTTTGCGTGGTCGCTCTGATGTATCACCCATGAGGGCATGGTCCATGCCCTGTACGAAGCCCAGCGCGTGCTTCACCCCAATGGAATAATCTTGGATCTGCGGCCTGCGCCTGTCCATCGCCGGGTTGGGATTCAAAGCGAGGCAGGCTATCGGGAGGTTGGCGTCATGCGCGAGAATCTGGAAGATGATTACGCTGCCAACCGCGCTGTGAAGCAGGTTTTGCGAGGGGGTCTCTTTAACTCAGAACGATACGTCCAGTTCAACTGCAACCGCGTCCTGGATAGTTTGAACGAATTCCGCCTCTGGCTGGCGGATTTTGAAGAGCGCGGTCGTATCCCTGCGCAGGTCCAGTTGTTGGATCGAGTGGAACGCGCTTACCCAACCATTCCGGGCAGAAAGAAGATCATCGTCAGCGCGCCGTTGATGCTGAGGCGGTTGAGGAATCTGGGCGGATGATGAAACAGAGACAGCACCTCACGCGCTGTCCCTGTTTCTATTTACCAATTACCAATTACTTATTAATCCCCTTCAGCCTTACCACTACTCGGCCTGCTCGGCTTACGATTCAGCAGCTTCCACAATAACCAGATCGCGATGGCAGGTGGCAGAACGATGGGCAGGATCACCACGACTAACCAGATCAGGAAGTTTCCTATCCCTCGATACACCACCGTAATCGTTCGCTGAGCGTCGCCAAAGGTCTCGCCAGGCTTCCAGGGCACGAGCGTGGCGGTGGGACGCGGTGTGAAGGTTGGCGCGATAGTCGGCGTTGGCGTAGGTGTCAGCACGGGGAATTCAGGTTCGAAGTTAGCCGTGATCGTAGAGAATGCAGAACGGTCACTGAGGAAATTCATCCGTCCTTTGATCTGCTCGATCTGCGATTCGATGCTTGCCAGTTCCTGGTTGATCCGCAGCGCTTCTTCCACGGTCTTGGCATCTTCCAGGAATTCCAGGATGCGGGCGCGCGTCGCTTCGAGATTGGCCAGTTGCGATTGTAGGTCCACGTATTGGTCGGTCACGTCTTCGCCGGAAGCGTTTTCATCCAGCACACGGATCGAGAGGTCGCGCAGCCGGTTCAGCGCGTGTTCGAATTCGTCCACGGGGATGCCCAGGGTGATCGTTGCATACATCAGGTTATTGCCGTAATAATCCTGGTACCAGATACGCGAGCTGATGATGTAGCCGCCGAGGTCAGAAATTGCTTGAGTGGTACGGCTGACAGCTACATTCGTATCCTTGACCAGCAGGCGGACATCCGCATTTTTGATGACCTTACGATTGGTATTTTGAACGATGATATTTTCCCCGCCTTGGCCGCCGATCTCGAATGCCGCCATTGTGGGCATGGGTAAAGCCATCATATCTGAGGCTTGGGCTGCATCGCCCTCCTCTCCGGTCTTGAGCTCCATTGCAGGAGCACCAAATTCCTGCGGCATGGCCGGTGCTGCGGTGGCGGCTGGTGGTTCAGCTGGCAGTTCATTTGCGAAACCAGATTCGTCCCGGTACAGCGGCGGTTCCGTCGCAGCAGCACCTCCTCCACATGCGGCAAGCACCAGCATGGTGATAAGAACAGACAACGTGAATAGAACAGGTCGAGATTTCATTTTCGCCTCCAGGTGAATGAAATGATTGAATTAGCGTTAATTTGTTGACGAGGAGGCGATTAAATTGTTCCCGCCCTGCCTGTACCTTGTCCCAAACCCAAGATTCCCAACCTTTGAACCACTGAGTCACGGCACTCTTCGAGTATGCTCCGCGAAGACACTGAGAAAACAAAATCTCGGTGACTCCCCTGGCACCGTGCGGCTTAAGCCGTACCAGGGCAGGTGAGCGTCTCCGTGGTTAAGACTTCGGGGTTTTTATGATCAAGCGAGTTACGCAACACGCATTACGGGCAAGACGCTACGCAACCCTCTCCTTACTTCAACACTACCTCCACTCTTACTGTCCCCGCCCGGTCATGTTTTGCCACCAACTTGACCTTGCTCCCTCGCTTTGCCTTTACCACCCACTCTGCCTTGACGCGGTCATCCGTACCTTCGGTGGTTTCGTCAATGAAGGCGTTTTTGTAGGCGCGTCCTTCCAGTTCGCCTAGTTCTTCGCGTTCTTTGCCTGAGACGAGCTTCGCACCTTTCGGCAGTTGAATTTCTGCGATCACGCCGCGCGTCACTTTTCTTTCCAGGGCTTTCTTTGAAACATAGGTCGAGAGCCAGCCTTCGTTCTGCACCACGAGCCGCACGCGGAACGAATCCGCTGACAGGGAGGTCACGCTTGCTTCGCGCAGGGCAAGTTTCGGTGAGATGAGAGCGTGCCACACGATCCAATCCGGAAAGGGGCTGATCTCCTTTTCCAGGAATTCGAGCGGAACGTTCGTCCACATGTGCAAAAAGTCCCAGCCACCCAATTCCACTTTGCCGAGCTGTGGATGATCGTACGCGTGCCAGTCCGCAAACCCGTTGCCTTTGAGGACCTCATCGTTCCATTTGAGCAGTTTAAAGTCGTCCTCAATGGGATGCTCACGATACCACTCGATATATTTGTGATTTTCGATGCCCGCCTGCTTTTGCGGACTCCAGAATTCCACCGTCCAGGAAAAAATACCGCGATGCTCATACGTCCATTCATCGAACGCGCCGGTGATCACCTGCTTGGGGTAATACTTGAACTCGTGATAGGTGGAGATGTTCGGGTAACCCGTGATCTCGGTACCTTTCGCGCCGATCTTCTGGTACGTCCATAAGTCTTCGGTGGGCTGTTGATCGTCAGGGTGATCGCTGAAGCCGCGCAGCAACACCCCGCTCATCGTGTGAAACGAGATCGAGCCGGTGACGTTCGTATGCTTGAGCACAAACTCTACAAGATTTCGTGCCTCCGGCTCACTCGTCGGGAATTCGCCCGCGCCGCGTTGATCAGATTCCGTGCGCCAATTCGCGGGAAAATTACGATTCAGATCCAGTCCCTCTTTGGGCCGGCGAACGTTAATCGTCATACCATCAAAATTCTTCAGAAGGCCTTCCGGCAAAACGCGATAATATCTGCCACCTGTTTCGATCGGGTCACGCCGAATCATCAGGCGCGGTTCATCCGGATGAGCCTTCCACGCGCCATTTGGGTCCTCGATGCGCATTTGCAGGACGCGGCCGTCACCATCAATATCCTCGCCCCACACCAGTCCATCGATATGATCCTCCACATAAGGATAAGGGCGCGTGCTCGAACGGATCTCCTTCGGACGGTCGGCCAGCGCCCATTCGGCGCCATCGGGGTTCACCCGCGGGACAATGTAAAAAACGCGCGTGTCCAAGGCACGGGTGACGTTTTCATCCTTTCTATATCGCATCATCAAAGAATGGATAAGATACAACGCGGCGGTCGACCCCGTCACTTCGGAGGCGTGCAGATTCGCATCCACCCACAGAGCGGGTTTCTCCGTATCTTTCCCCGACTTGAAGTTGGTCGCGATCACGAGCCACACATCGCGGCCCTCATAGCTTTTCCCAATCGACTGCAACTGAATCAGATTCGGATATTCCTTTGCATAGGCCTTGAGGAGACGGGTGAGTTCATTGTACCGATAAAACTTGTTGAAACGTGTCTTGGGCATGCAATTCTCCTGTGAATTTTATACGGTGGTCTCGACGGCTTGCGTCTCGACCACCACGCCGTATTGAAATTCACGTTGCAAGATTACACTTGAAACGGTTGGTCTCGATACGTCCCGCGGCAAACACGCGGGACTACTCGACCAACGGAATTCATTCATTTCGTTCTCTCGTTGATCACAATTGTTTCCCGCGGCCAACCACGTGTGCGGGACTGCAGGACCAGCTTTGCCAAATCCATCGGGAAGACTTTTGGTTGTTGCGGTAACTCGTCGATCGGCATCCAGACCGGGACGTAGATTCCCTCGTGGGGATCGCCTGGGTCGGCGTCGGTGAATTCCTCTCCGGTCCCTGTCCCAAACTCGCCGCTCACTCTTTCCACCAAATAATAGACCTGCGTGCTCTGATCAAAATGGATGATTGCCAACTCCCGGATAATGGCAACCTCAACCCCCAGTTCCTCCTGTGCTTCACGGACTGCAGCCTGTTCGGGCGTCTCCCCCAAATCCATCCCGCCACCAGGGAAGACAAAATAATCCAGCCCGGCGCGGTGGCGTTCGATGAGCGCGACTTTGCTATCCTCGATCAATACAATGCCAGCACGAATTCTCATGCAGATCTCCACGGAATGAGACCCATTACCGAATGCGTTCCAAATAGGCGAGCGCATGAAAGACGGCAGCCACCTGCAAAGCATGAGGGAAATCACCGCGCTTAATCATTGAAACCAGTTGATCCAACGGCACCAATTCAACCTCTATGTCCTCTCCATCGTCCAGGCTTTGACCCCTCACTTTCTCGGCCTCCAGAGCCAGGAAGCAATACACGGTGTTCGTCTGAAGCGCAGGGTTCGGATATAGCGTGCCAACCTGGACGAATTGAGAAGCGGTGTAGCCGGTCTCTTCCAGCAGTTCACGCCGTACACCCTCCAATGGATTTTCACCATCCTCCACCACACCGCC
>DASTOH010000054.1:0-6572 GCA_035720235.1 Anaerolineales bacterium
CATCGGCTTTTCACAGGGTTGTGCCTGAAAGGCCCTTGCCAGCCCTTGCGCAGAGGGTGAGAAGTACGCGATCACCTCACAATGGAGGCGGCCTTCCGATTCGAGCCGCGTAAAGACCGCCATGTCGAGTGGTTTTCCAGCCGCGTGAAACACTCGCAGACATGCCTCCATGATCTCATCGGAAGGCATGTCCGCGGTGATTCCATCACCGAGTCCTACGGTAATCCATGTATTCATCTTGTTTTGATCTCTCAAGGATTATGAAGCCTAGATGGGCTCAAACCGCCGTCCTCGGCGGCGTCCCACGAGAAAATCCTTCGCCGACGCTACGCGCGGCGAAGGGAGCGACTGTGGTTATCCACTCTCGTACAGCCAATCTTTCCAGATCCCGGGCGTGGAATCTGGAATAACGGTCGCACCCACCGATTTCTCGTAGAATTGCTGTGGTCCCACCCAACCGATGATCGCGTACCCGTAGCCTTTTAACTTCATCTCCAGCAGACACGCCAGTAACAAGGCTTTTCCAATGCCATGCCCTCGAACGGCTTCAGCTACACCGGTTGGTCCAAAATAACCCAACGCCACTGCATCATAGCCGGCGAAACCGACCATTTTACGATCCTGCTGGGCAATATAACAGGATACCGGTGAATGGGAGAAAGTAATATCCATTTCACTGGCCCACGCCTCGCCGAAATTTTCCCGAATCCATTGCACGATCAGCGATTTTTCCGAGCCCAGTGGCTTGCGGATCTTAATTTCCGGTGAGGCCAGATCGGAAAAAGAAGGCCAGGACTCTGGCAAGTTATAGAGCCTTACAAGCATATCCGTCATCAGATTCTCCTATCACATTCGCTTCTTACACGGACAATTCCATACCGGCAAGTCCATGCCGGCAATCACATACTTACCTTTGGTCCGTATTTTTCCCTGTACGCAAATACGCCTTATGCCTCGGATGATTCCTTCTCCACCTCCAGGATCATTCGGACCACGCGCACGCGTTGATTAGCGGAAATGGGACTGTGGCTGATCGCGTCCCATTCCTCGCCAGCCACGGTGACCTTGCCATCGGTGTAGACTGTCGTCCGCGTGTCGCCGACCGCGCCGGCCAACCCGTGACTGGAAGTTTTGCCGACAGCACCCAGTTCCTTCAGGACGCCGCGGTCTAGGAACGGGATGACAATAACGATGCCAGGACCCCTATCTCCGATATACCGCCCAAGACGATACACGGACAGCCGCGTATCCTCCTGCACAATTCGGATGGCAGAGGCAAGGAAGATGAAGCCCATGAGAAGAAACGATCCGACAAAACACAATAGCAGAAGAGAAGCTTCCATGTTTATTCCTTGTCCTGTAGAGGGACCCGCGCCACTACGCAAGTCCAGCTTATATGAAACCTCATTTCCCTCTCAACTTCCCCTTCGCCTCGCTGACGTCCCGCGATTCGTCAGGTTTCTGAAGATCCCGAATCGGATTGAGCCCAGGGAGACTTCAGCGCAGTTTTCAATCAGCCATCAAAAGACCCTGCAAAGGTCTGAATCCCTTGCAGGGTCGCGTTGGCTCAACTGCCACTGATGATATTCTTGAGAATATCGCCGCCGAGGCCGGCAGCGCCCTTCTGCTCACCGCCAGACTGGGTGAATGTGATCCCGCGCTTGATGCGGTCCACCAGGCGGGAGAAGGGCAGGCTCTGTAAATAGACCTTGCCCGGACCGGTCATCCTGGCAAGGAACAAGCCTTCGCCGCCGAACAGCGCGTTCTTGAAACCACCCACGAACTGGATATCGTAATCCACCGTGGTGGCAAAGGCCACCAGGCAGCCAGTATCCACGCGCAGGGTTTCGCCGGCAGCCAGATCCTTTTCGATGATCGTCCCACCGGCATGGACAAAAACCATACCGTTGCCGGTCAGGCGCTGCAAGATAAAACCTTCCCCACCGAAGAATCCGGCGCCCAGCCGTTTCGTAAAGGCGACTTCGATGTCGGTCCCGCGCGCCGCGCACAGGAACGAATCCTTCTGGCACAGGACCTGCCCCTTGAACTGATCCAGATCGAACGCCACGATCTTGCCCGGATACGGTGCGGCAAAAGCCACATGCCGCTTGCGCTGATCGTTGTTCATAAAGGTGGTGATGAAGAAACTCTCGCCCGTGACGATGCGTTTGAAGCCAGAGAACAGCCCGCCCTCCATGCCGGTCTGCATCTCGATACCATCTTCCATGTAAGTCATGGTCCCGGCTTCGGCGCGCACGCCTTCGCCGTGGTCGAGCTCCACTTCCACCAACTGCAGGTCATCCCCAAAGATTTGATAGTCGATAACGTCTGCCACTGCAATTCTCCTTTGCAAAGATGTGTTAAATACTCGCTACGCCATTTTACTATAGCGAGTCTACCGTCTCAAACTGGCTACGATCCGCATCGGCTTTTCAAGCAATTCCAGTGCGGAGAGGATCGTCGGCACGACCAGGTCGGAGGCTAGCAGGGTTTCCCTGGCAAGGCCCTCCAGCGATGTCACACAGATGCCAAGCCCTGCGGCGGCGAGCATTTCAGCATCGTTTGCTCCCTGCCCGATGGCAACAACGCTTCCAGTACCCAACCTGCGGACATAGTCTGCTTTTTGCAGTGACTCCCCACCTGGCTTGATCCGCACTGCGGTTAAGCCAAGCTGCTGGTCGATGGCAGCCTGCCTGCCATGTGTATCCGCTGTGAGCAAATGGATGGTCAATTGCTCACGCAAAGATGCGACCTTCGCCGCCACACCCTCAATGAGCTGACCGTCCACTGCCAGTGTACCGTTCACATCCATGACCAGGTGTTCAAGGTTATATTCGCCGATCCCGGGAATGTTGAATTGGATCATAGTGTGAGGTGATTTTCTGCCAGCGCGTTGACCATCGCTATCATATCGGTGAAGATCCTCATACCAAAATCGGTTTCAAACTCTCAGCCCAGGCGCGGATCGAGTTCCAATCCCGGTGATCGCCGCGCGGGAAAAGACCAAAGGCCACAGCGATGTGGAACATCAGAGTATTCTTATTGAAGGTCATTTTGCTAAAATCCAACCTCCCGGCAAACAAACCTTCACTCAGCGGCTTTACCATGGCACGCACGGGCGCGACCCAGCCCATCACTCCTGAGCGATAATTCTCCGCGTTTTTCATTGCCATGGTAATACACACCGTGAACATCGCGAAGCGTTTCTGCACCAAGGTGGAGCGATGAGTCTGGATGAATTGCGCCGCTTCAGGCAACCATTTTGATCCACGGATAGCGCTCCCCGCCACCACCGCCTCGTACGGGGAAAGGTCTTTCACATCGTTCATTGGAATAATATCCACTTGCACTCCACCCTCAGATAATGTCCTGCCGATGGCTTCGGCCACCTCCGCCGTGGACCCGAGTCGGCTGGCATATGTAACCAGAATTCTGCTCAACATTTTGAAATCTCCTTATTTGCTTTGGACCGTAGTGTCTGTACAGTCAACATCATAGCCCACCTCGCGAAGCACCCTGTAAGTGCGTGAAGGCCCTGTCCAAAAAGTATGGCATGAGCGCGGGATGCTTCGCAACCCGCCTGCGGCGGGACCTGCGGCAGGATGGGAGGGCTAGTTCACTTTGGAAGGATCGATCTTGAACATGCGCCCGAGTGCCAGGTCCCAGACCGAATCGCCCAGGTGAAGTACCAGTTCGCCGGAGAAGGGAATGTTGGCATGATAGCGCGCTTTCGGCCTGGGAGCCTCGATTGCCTGTTGAATGATCTGAGACACGACCTCCGGTTCCGCTTCCTGATGTCGCATCGACGCCGAAAACTCATCACTCAGCTTGTAGAGGGGCCGGTAAGGTGAAGCGGGATTGGAGAGGATCACCTGGGCGTGGGCTTGCACCGTATCGTCAAAATGACTCTTGATCGCTCCTGGTTCCACCACTACAACTTGAATCCCAAAAGGAGCCAGTTCCCAGCGCAGGGCATCGCTCAGGGCCTCAAGGGCGAACTTGGTCGCAGAGTATGTGCCATTGGCCGGAGTGGATAATTTCCCTGCCAGTGAACTGATATTGATGATGCGTCCGGCTCGCTGTTCCCGCATGTGTGGGGCAACCGCGCGAATCATGCGCAGAACTCCAAACACGTTCACCTCGAACATCTGCTGCACTTTTTCAACCGGAATTTCCTCCACCGCTCCAAACTGGGCATACCCGGCATTGTTGACCAGAACATCGATCCGTCCGAACTGCTCAAGTGTATGCATGACCGCCTGGTTGACCGAATCGGGGTGGGTGACGTCCAAAGACAATTTCAGGGCAACAGGAAGATCTGCCATCGTTTCTGTTCTTCTGGCCGTTGCCACAACGCTATATCCCGCCTGACACAGGCGTTCTGCAAGGTTTCGTCCGATGCCTGTGGAACAACCTGTGATCAATACGATCTTCGACAGTGTATTCATTTCACTCTTTGCCTCCGCTCAATACTATACTACTTTGGGCAACCGAATGGAGTGGATATTTATCGCTCAGGCGTGTGACATTTCTCTCCCCCGCAGCGGACCGGGTCTCGCTCGACACGAGCGAGCGCTTGGAATTCCATCATCCGAGACCCTAAGGGTTTTTCCTGTGGACCTTCGTCCCATCTGGCCAGATCGGCTAGCAAACCATCACAAGAGTCGGGCAAGGAAACCCTTAGGGTCTTCATCCTGCAAGTCATCTGATTTCATAAGCAACCATCCCCGCCTTCATTGCGCCGGTGACCGTGCCATCGACGAACTCTTCCCCCGGGAAAAACCATTCATCGGGGTCGTATTTTTCGCTCGAATATTTGTAGATGGCAAAATCCCAATCATCCATGCTGCCATTCCATGTGAGGCGACAGATAGGCAAAGGCTCGTAGCGATCGGTACGATCCAGATAAAGATACTTTCCTTTGAAGCGCGCGGAATAACCGCGCTTTATGTTCTTTGGGAAAAACTCGCTCAGGAGTGAAGTAGATTCTTTCAGGGCTGTGCGATTGAACTTGTCGATCAGTTTTTGCACTTCTTCCTGAATTTCCATTGGAATGGCTTGTTTTTTCGGCATAGGCATCTTCACTCATTCAAGTATGCGTTTGCCGAGATCAGGAACGCGCGCTCGGGTGTGCCTGTAAACTGCCCATCGTCAAACACGGACAGTTCATATTTCTCGTGACTGTACGTATAAAACGCAAAGCCCCATTCGTCATCTCCGAAGTACCGCAGGCGGCAAAGATGGGTGGGCGTGTGACGCAGACGCTCGATCATCTCTTCGCGGGTTTCACCCCAGTCTGGGGGAGGCCAGCCAGGCGGGACAGAGGGCTCGGTGTACGCGTCGATGTAACAGAATTGGCCCTTGAACCGAATTTCCAGGCGCGTGTACTTGCCACTGAATTTCTTCTCTGCCACTGCCTGAATACGTCTCCCTACATCTGCTTGAACGGAGGGCGGGATTTTTGTACCGCCTGAATTGGGGTCGAATACCCAGGCGCCTCTCGGGGACATACTGACCTTCCTATTCCTCTTCCATGATATCGAACAGATTAAGCAAACGGGCGGATGCCTTGTGAACATTGCGGGCGAGCGCGCTAATTTCATCTGGCGATAAAGCTCCCTCCGCGTCCGCGATGGAGACCTCCAGGCTGGCGCGGGCGAGTGCCAGCGCGGACTTCTGGAGCGCGCTGGCCCCCTTTAGCTTGCTCGTCGTCGCGGATACTTCTTTCAACTGCGGCAGGATGTTTTTCTTCGGCTTGACCTCCACCGGAGGTGACCGATCAGGTTCGAGCGTGGAGATGATGCGGTTCTTATGTTTGGCGACAGTATAAGCATGGTTTATGTCCGAGCGAATCCCTCCACCAAAATGGACACGGTACCCGGTCAGCACTCCGTCATAAATGATCTGACCCTTGAACGGAAGCAGGACGGCTTCGACCATTTGCGGCAGGGCGTAGGAGGGGATTACCTCCTCCAGTGGGTCTTGTATGCCATGCACTACGTAGACCTGATTATCGTTACCGATGAAGATGGATCCTTTTTTCAAGTGACGCAAAATGAAAAAGGACCCTTTGATAAAGTTCTTCCAATTGTGGATAATCTGCAGTTCACCGGCGGGGAGAGCGTCGGGGTTTTCGCGCACGTAGGCTTCGATCAAGGTCGCATCTTTCCACAGTTCGTCGCGCGCTTTGATCTTCTTTTCCGTGGGAAGGCTGGCATATGCCTCCAATGAGGAAATGCCTTTATGGAGGCCGCGTTGTTGATTGACATAATATTGCAGTTTCCACATCAGTTCAAAAAATAGTTTTCCGTCGGCAGGAGGGAGAGTCATGAACAGATTCCTTTGAGGCATCAGGCTGGTTGTTGTGGATTGTACCAGCGTTAGATTGCAGGTTCCGTCCTTGAAGGGCGCAACCTGCCACCAGCCCCATCCGCCCTCGTCGAAGATCCCCGAAGTGTAACGAAGGGGGCAGCGAATCGACCCATCGATTGATTGTCCTTTACACAAGCTTTAGCTCGATGATTGTAACGGTTGATTATTCGAATTCTGTTGTCTCGAGCGGAGCCACAAAA
>DASTOH010000055.1:0-14737 GCA_035720235.1 Anaerolineales bacterium
GCCAGCGACAAAATTCTGCAATCCATGGCTCAAATCTTCAAAAAGTCGCTTCGGGATTCCGACCTCGTGGCGCGGCGAGGAGAGGACGAATTCGTGCTCCTGGTCAATGGTGTAGAGGGTGATGCCGCCTGGGGCACCTGCGAACGTCTGCGATTGGCCGTGGAACGCTACGGTTGGGGCATGATCGCGCCCAACCTGCGGATGACCATCAGCCTGGGGCTGGCGGTTCGTATGGAGGATGAGGATATGGATGCCCTCGCCTCAACGGCTGAGATCGCCCTGTCTCAAGCGAAAGAAACCGGACGAAACAAGGTCCTTGCCGGGTAATGGGTCCCCTCTGCTATAATCCTGGGCATGATTCTCGTTACCGGTGCCACCGGGTTTATCGGACGCGTGCTCGTACGCCAGCTCTCTGAGTCTGGCCATCAGGTTCGTGTATTGTTGCGCCCCTCACCCCAATCACCGCGCCTGCCAAAAGGCGTGCCGGTGGAGGTGGCCGTGGTCAGCCTCAACGATGAGAGCGGCGTGCGGGCCGCTTTGCGTGGTGTGAACCAGATCTACCACCTGGCCAGCGCGGCCGCGTTGGGACGTCAGGGCAGCCTGCTCAAGACCGATATCGAAGGCACGCGCACACTGGCACAGGTCGCTGCCGGCTCGGGTGTGGAGCGATTGATTTACCTCAGCCACCTGGGCGCCGACCGCGCCTCCGCGTTCCCCATCCACAAATCCAAAGGCATTGCCGAAGAACACATTCGCAAAAGCGGCGTGCGACATACCATTATCCGTTCATCCATCGTGTTTGGTCCTGAAGACGGCTTCACCACGGCACTGGCAGAGATCCTCAAATACGCGCCCGGATTCCTCCCGATCCCTGGCGATGGGCGTCTGCTGCTGCAGCCACTCTGGGTCGAAGATCTCGTCACCTGCCTGATCTGGACCCTGGATCATCCCGACTCGCTCAACCAGACCTATGAGATCGGCGGCGGTGAATATTTCACCCTGCGCCAGCTCCTCGAGTTGCTGATGACCGTTACGAACCGGCGTCACCTGCTGGTGCCGCTCGCGCCGCCCTATATGCGCGCGCTCTTCGTGTTGCTCGACCCGCTCGCTCGTAATATTTCTGCCTCTACCTTCTGGCTCGATTATGTGGCGGTCAACCGCACGTGTCCGGTTGAGAACCTGCCACGCCTTTTTGGCCTTATGCCGGCGCGTTTTGCCTATCGCCTGAATTATCTGGCGCGGGAACCATGGTACGCCGGCATCACGAGAAAGATCCAGGAAAACTTCCGCATCTCGCGTTAAACCATGACTGCTCCCGTTATCAAAATTCTCGAAGCCCCAGAAGATATGCCAGCAATCGAAGCCCTTCAACGCGCCGTCTGGCCCGGCAGCGAAACGGATGTGGTCCCCGCCCATGTGTTCATCGCCGCCATCCATAACGGCGGTCTTTTACTCGGCGCATTCGTGGATGATCAGCTCATCGGCTTCGTCTTTGGCTTTCCCGGTTTGGAAAACACGCCAGACGGGCCGCGCGCCAAACATTGCTCGCACATGATGGGGATCCTGCCCGGGTACCGCGATTCAGGGATCGGCTTCGCACTGAAGCGTGCGCAATGGCAGATGGTCAGGCATCAGGGACTCGATCACATCACCTGGACCTACGATCCGCTATTGAGCCGGAATGCCTATCTGAACATCACGAAACTCGGTGCAGTCTGCAACACCTATCGCCGCTCTGAATATGGTGATATGCGCGATGGCCTCAATGCCGGTCTGCCGTCCGATCGTTTTGTCGTGGACTGGTGGATCAACACCCGCCGCGTCGAAAGACGGCTTGGCAAGCGTGCCCGCCGCCCACTGAAACTGCACAACTTCGCCCAGGCCAATCTCCAACCCCTCTATGCACTTCAGGAATCACCCTTCGACCCGGCTCAGCGCGGAGCCGGTGGCTGGCCGCGCCCGCCCGAACACTTTTCTCCCCTGGAAGGACGCCTCGCGCTCGCTGAGATCCCCTCGGATATCAATGCGTTGAAAGAAGCAGACTTTGCCCTCGCCCGTGATTGGCGCTTCTTTTCGCGCGAACTCTTCGAGACCGCCTTCACCGCCGGCTATCTCATCACCGATTTTGTCTACGATGAAGGCCGCAGCTTTTATGTGCTTTCACACGGGGAAAGTACACTGGAACAATAATTCCCACACCTGCCCGGGTCTCTTCAAGATGGTGCGATTTGCCATGAATTGCCGTGAGTTGCTAACGCATTGAAATGCTTGCGCATTTCAAAATTCAAAATAGGAAGTGAAGGTGAATGTACGTTTATACATCTGTTGCTTTATGTTATCTGGTGGAGCAAAGAACGTGTCACTTGACCCCTCACAAGAGTAACCAACCTTATAATTTCCCGTCTTATTGACATGACTAACGCAAGACCCGATATCAAAAACTGGTCGGCGGCGGAAGCCATGATCGCCGCCTATAATCACGTCTACCAAGTCACCTATAAAACGGAATATGCAGTGCATGGACCCATCGGTGTATCCAGCTATGACGGCGCACCGATCGCCTCATTTCAGTATGAATTCCTGGCCCTTAGCCCGGATGCCGAAAAAGTGATGGAGGCTGTGCTGGATTATCCGGTTCCTGAAAACAAACAGTACAGCCTGAATGTGTTTCATTCCCAGCCATCCAGCCTGGCCCTGCGACAGCAATATGCCAGATACTCACACGAATTTGTCCGCACTGGTGTGATCCTTGGGTTGGATCTACCCGCAAAGATCAACACCATGCCGGCCCATGTATACCAGGCCACCACCATCCAGCAGGCTGAAACCGCCAATCATAGTCTTACCCGCGAGGGTGAACGCATCCACGTGCAGACCCTGTGGGATCAACATATCCACTCCTTTTACGTCGAAGTGGATGGTGAAGCCGTAGGATGGCTTCAACTGGTCACCATATATCCGGAGGTAGGTTATATCAACCAGTTGTATGTGCTGGAAGCCTATCGCAAGAAAAAGCTTGGTACAGCTCTCGTCCAGCAAGCCCACTTGTATTCCATGGAAACAGGCTTGAAGCAAATGGTTTTAGTCCCCTCTGCGTTGGCCCTCCATTTATATCGCCGTTTGGGATATCGACCGCTGTTGTATTTCTCCATCTTCCGCCCTATCTCTATCAGTAGAGCGCCTCAGGAGGAGTAAAAATATTTCTGCCGGGTCAAAGGACCCGGCAGAAATATTTTTATTGGATGTTCAATTGTAGGAGGTCGGATATGGAAACGGTCGCTTATTTGTGTATAGGTCAACTCCTTGTGTAATTATTGTTTTCGTTATGTGACTGCGCCGCCATGCCAATCGGATGATAGGTGGGCTCACCGTAAGCCGCTTGTGGGACATTCACAGATGTAGGCTTGGGCGCAGGCCTCGGATACACAGTGTTGGGAACGCGGTTTGATTCAGCGGCAGGACGATAGATTGGCCGATTCGGAGCATATTGCGCCGATCCCGCTTCGGCCAGGGTGAAGATCCGTTCACCGGCAATCGAGAAGGTGTTGATTAACAGCACGCGGATCAGGAGGACCAGCCCGGCCACAAAGATTGGGGCAACCTTGGCCAGGGTCTGCTGGCCAAGCAACGGACCGCCTGTGGCACTATTATTGAGAATGGCCACTGATACACCCCACCAGGTGAGGGTGGCATTGAAACCGGCGGCCAGCAGCCACGCGCCAAAGAGATACCAGACCTCCGCAGGTTCATCACGTCCCTTCTCGGGGGTGAAGATGCGGGCGATACCGGCAAAATCGATGCTGCAGAAGGCAATCGCCAGGATGGTCGCCCATTTGAACGGACCGAAGGCCAGATCGCCCAGAATATCCTGCAGAGCAAAGGCCGTGCTGGAGTAATTGAAGATCTCAAATGCCAGCAAAGCGACAAGGATAATCCCGCCAAAGATCAACCCGCGGTTATGGGCGGCGCTTTGAATGAGGGGGATCATACTCAGTTTTGAGATTGAACGGTTCATGGAAGCCTCCTGATCCTGAGCCTATGCAAGGGAGGATCATAAATTGATACAATAAGCAACGGCATCATAGAGTTTAGAACACTTGTTCTATTTTGTCAAGGTTAATCCATATGATTTTGCATGGCAGTATATAATTTCATCCATGCAGGGCACCCAAACTCTTCAGCAACGCGCCGCCTGGTTTTCCTTTAAAATCTTTGCTGCCTTGCGCCTTCTCACGTTGCTGTGGGTTTTGCTCTTTGCGGTAGTGGGTGGTCGAACGATCGTCGAACCGGACGTATTATGCAAGACCCGCTCTCTATTTGAAAGCAATTCGAATATCGGCCCCCTTTTGGACTCAGCGATACGCTGGGACACCGTTTGTTATCTGCTGATCGCTGAGTCCGGCTACACCGTTCAACCTGGTCTCACGGGCTGGCCCCCTCTTTATCCCATTTTGATTCGTATCTTTGCACTGCTGTTTCGTCCTCCCATCCTGGCCGCGCTGATTGTTTCAGGCCTGGCCACCTGGCTCGCCTTTACGCTTCTCTACATCCTGATCACCGAAAATCACGGTGAGGCAACTGCACGAAATAGCTTATTTCTGTATGCAATCTATCCGCATTCTTTTTTTCTGGTGTACGGATACTCCGATGCGACGTTTTTTATGCTCGTCGTTGCCAGCCTGCTGCTGGCGCAAAGGAAATACTGGGGCTGGTCGGGCATTCTGGCGGGAGCGGCGGCACTCACGCGTAATCAGGGAATCCTGCTCTCGATTGCCCTGCTGTGGGAGGGAATGCTGCAATTGCGGGAAAAACCGGCGCGCAGATGGACTGACTTCGTTAAGCCGCTAGTTGCCAGCGCCATGCCGGTTTTGGCGTTCGGTGCTTTTTCACTGTATGTGCATGAGGTCTTGAAAGCGGGCTGGCCCTGGCAAACCCTCAGTTATTACTGGGGGGAATATCTTGGCTTTCCGTGGCAGGGCATCCTGGGAAATGCAAAACGCCTGTTGACGGTCACCACCTCCACAGACCTGTACTGGCTGCCCACCACGGTGGTCGATCTGATATTCGCAGTTACCATTCCACTTGTGCTGGCCTTCAACCTCCGTGTGGGCCGGTCGTCACACATGATTTATGCCTGGGTGGTCATATTGCTCAGCCTCATCAAACTCGAACCGAACGATACCCTGTGGGCCTTTTCACGTTATGCGCTCACGGTTTTTCCATTCTTCGTGGCTGCCTCGCCGGTGATCAACAACCGTTGCATGCGCCTTGGGCTTGTCGCGCTCGGACTGATATCGCAGGGTATTTTGGTGTATATGTTTTATATCTGGTCGCTGGCTGGCTAGAATTATGAGATAACGTAGTAACGACTTTAGTCGTTGGGCCAAATAGCGACTGAAGTCGCTACTACGAGGAGTAACGAGAATCAGAACGGTGTTTCCTTCTTGTTCCAGGATGGAGGAAACGTCGTTTATTTGGACCGAGGAGGCCGCAGTTACTCGGCCAAAGCTTTTCGCACAACATCCAGCGTTTGCAGGGCGGTGAGATTACGCCAGGGCCAGGCATTCTTCATGCGGGTGGGGTCATCGAAGAAATTGCGGGCAAAGGTCAAGTGGAAGCCATCATCGCTGAGGCCGCGGTCAGGCAGAGGCTGTACTGCCGCCCAGAAGTTCCAGAGTGGGATGTCGTATTCATATGCCAGTTGGACCACCGTGGCATTGATCGAGTTGTCACCTTCCAGATTATCAGCTTTAGTGGCAATGATCGGCACCGCGCCGGCTTCGATGATGCGGTCCAATACTTTGCGCATGTACTTATCATATTCCTCCGCTGGTTTGTGAGACCACCAGGTCTCCATGCTGACGATGACCACGGACGGCTTCCAGAGGCGCAGCTCACAATCGAGCGGGGACTCGTTCGGGTTGCAGATCTTCGGGTCGGCGCGCAGGGGTGAGATGACTGCCGCAGCGTTGAAGCCGCCCTTCACAGCTACACTGACCCTCGAGAAGGAACCCTTGTAGTAATCGATCGTCTCCTGAAGGTAGGCATATTCTGTGCCCAAACTGTAATCACCAGGTTTCTCAAAGATGGATAGGAAATACGACGACACGTTCTGACAATCGCCGATCACAGAAAAGTGATTTGGGTCATTGCCGAGGATCAATCCCAGTTCATAGACTTCGCGCGTCGCCTTGCTCACGCCAGTCGGCACCGCAGGCATCTGCATCCACGCGTCTTTGGCGAGCGACGGTTTGGATGTGGCCGTGTATGCAGGCGCGGGCAAAGCGGTTGAGGCGGAGAGCAGGGTTTCAGTGACAGGAACAGTGGTCGGCCCCGCGAGCTGCGGTTCCTCCGTCACAATGGAACCGGATTGGGCAGGGGCCTGCCCGCTTGAACAGGCGACAAGCAATGTAGTGACAAGCAAGAAAAATATGATTGTATGTTTCATAGTCCTTACTATTTGCAGATCATCTGGATTTCCCGGCCAACCTGTGAAGCCAGCAGTGACTCGCCATAGGGCGTCAGATGGACGCTGCTGTTGGTAAATTCCTGCATGGGCACAAGATCCCAGGCATCCAGATAATTCCAATCATTTTGCAGAGCACGTTCGGCCAGCAGCCTTCGATATTCGTCGTATGCCCAGCGCGGGTAAAAGAAATTATAGCGGATGTCGCTGTTGCGTCCCTTGCTGATCAAAATCGGTTCATTGACCAGTAACGTGGGAACATCGGCGGCGGACATGCCGGCATCCAAGATATCCAATGAAAGCATCTCTATCAGTGAGTCATCCGGGGTGATTTCATGAAAACCATCATCGGCCTCAAAATCAGTTTGAGCACGCTCGTAGTTTTCCGGATAGTATTGATCGATGCCCGTGGAGGACCATAATATGCCGTTTATTTGAAGGCGCAGGAGATCGGCGACCTTGCGCCTCTGACCTACGAAGGTCTGATCCCGGTTCGACGCCTGGCTCAACGCTGGATCATTTGGATCGAGATCCAGGTCGTACTTTGTGATCATTGCGCGGATCCGGTCAGGGTTATTCGCCACCAGGGGCGAGCCGACTTGCTTTTCCAATGGGAGCGACTCAAGTGTGGTAAGCCAGATGACCATATCGGGCTGGTACTGAAGTGCCTGATCGAGGATCATCAATTCCTGCGCCAGCGAGATATAGGGATAACCCAGGTTATAGACTCTCACCTTGCGGCCACAGGCCCTCAGGGCGCTGGCGTTCAACTGCCCGGCCAGAGTTTGCTCGGGCGTGAGCAGTGTACCCCACACAGATGAGTCACCGATAAGCAGGACACGATATTCGCCGGGGGTCTTTTTGGTGCCGGTGAGAACATGAGAGGCAAACATGGCATCCAGGTCGAACAGGCTCAGGTTGTATCCCTGTGGATTTTCACCAAATGGGAATCTTTCGCGCCCGGGAAAAATAATGTTATAAAAGGACAGCTTTCCAAGCGGGAATTTGGTGATTGGTATAAACGCAAAATTGAACAACACGAATAGAACTGTTGCTTTCAGAAGAACTGCGAAGAGACGGGGTTTGTTTTGCATCACTATATTCTTGTCACTCTGAGGGAGTGGCGCCTAGGCGCCACCGGGGAGAGTCTCGTACATTGTGACAGAGACCCTTCGCGGAGCCGAAGGTCCTGAGCCTGTCGAAGGGCTTAGGGTGACATGACGTTTAATATCCAAGTAATTTCATGAACACTCGCAATGATAATACCGGCTCGCTCAGGGCAAAAAACACCCAGCCCAGCGCCACGAAGTGGAAGGTAAACAAGATGCCGCCCAGCCGCAAAGCGGTTTGAAGGCGCGGACCGCTGGCAGCAAAACGTGTTTTGGCAAAGTCACTCCAGCGGTTTTGAAGGAAGAGTCCCAGCCCGTGCCAGGCACCCCACAGGACAAAGTTCCCGGTGATTCCGTGCCACAGACCGATCAGCAGCATCGTCGCGAGTTGGCCGATGAGAAGCATTGTCCATAGCGGGAGGTTTTTAAAGCCACGGATCCAGCGATTGAAGGGATTGAAGAAGTACGAGCGGATCCACTGCGTGAGCGTCATGTGCCAACTGTTCCAGAACTGGGTCAGATTGGGTTTGAGGTATGGCGCAGCGAAGTTTTCAGGGAGTTTCACGCCCACCAGGCGCGCAATGCCGATGGCGATATCGGTGTAGCCGCTGAAGTCGAAGTAAATTTGGAAGGCATAGGCGTAGAGGTGAATCCATATCCAGCCCGCGGTGCGGACTTGCGTCGCCAGCGTGTCGTCCAGAGCGATCCACGCCAGCGTATCAGCAATGACGAATTTTTTGAACAATCCAATGATGATGCGTTGACCCGCCAGCAGCGTTTCAGCCTGGGTCAGGGCAAAGTCTTTTTTGAGGTCGCCCGCAAAACGTTCGGCGCGGTCAATCGGACCGGCTGAAAGCGAAGGAAAGAATACGACGTAGGTGGCAAACTCGGGCAGTGTCAATTCGGGCAGGCGACCCATTTGTTGGTCGCGCAGCACATGGATGAGACGAAAAGCAATATAGGAGAATCCGAGCCAGCGCAGGTCGAGGGCGGAGGCGGTTTCTGTGGGACGGTTCGTGAGTGTGCGGATGAATATGCTGGTTTGGAGGGAAAGAACCGGGGATTTCAGAATGATGAGCATTGCGATCAATGCCAGGATGACAAGAGAAATCGTCCACACGATGCGGCGCGAGAGAAAAGTGAATACCAGGACGGCAATTGCAGCGATGACAAAAAGTCCAAGAACGATAATGAGTCTCGGCGTGGTTGTGGTTGTCAGGAACGGGTCGGGGAAAATGTAACGGGTGAGGTCAACCAGCGCGACAGTCCCCACAATAATAAACAGACCCATTAAGTTTTGGCGTAACTTCCATGCACCTGCCTGTGATGTGATGAACCACGTGAGGATCACAAGGACGAGTGAAACGGATGGAATCCAGAAATCAAACGAGCGAAATGGAAGAGCAGGCTGGAACCAATAGATCGCCAAAACGCTCAGGAAAAGGAGCAGGTACGTCCGGGCCGCGCCTCGCGTCAATGTACCGACCAACAAGGCAGCCAGGATCGAAACCCCGATTTGAGCTAGTCCCATCTAAAAACCCTGATAGATCCACGCAGGGCTCGAATCGGTGGTGAAAATGATCAATGCGATGACGATCAGAAACAGGACGAACGCCCAGATGTTTTCGGGCGTAAAGATTTTTAACACGAAGGACACTAAGTGCACAAAGGGTTTCCCTTTGAATTTTCCTTCGTGACCGTCGTGCCCTTTGTGGTTAAGAGGGCCTAACGTGTCCCGCATACCAGCCAATCCCCGCCTTCTTCAATGACTTCGTAGGTAAATGTAGAAAGATCGATCTCCTGATCTTCGGTATCGTAGGTGAGGATCATCTTGCCGGTGCAATCCACTAAGGCGGTGTCACCATCGGTACCGGTCTGACTGCACGAGAGATTCTCGAGCCGCGCCGAAACCGCCTGAAGCGAGTCGAGTACTGTCATCGCATCGCCCTCCCAATCACCACAGACGAGCGTGGGCAGGCGTTCGTCATCTTTTGCAACGATCACATTCCAATAATCTTCAACCGCCTTGGCAGGCCCGTCACTATTGGAGCAAGCCGCGATAAGAATCGATGTGAGAACCAGGAATGCAAGAACTACGAATTTGCGCACAGAATACTCCTTGGAGATTTGTGGCGGGGATTATATTCGATTTTCAGGCCAGACTCGTTGGTCGAGTAGGGTCGGACGGTTTTCCGGCCCGTATCGAGACCAACCATGAACAAGGATCACTTTGATTATATGGTGGTCTCGACTGTCCCTTCGGGACGCTCGACCACCGATCTCTTTCTACCCACGCACGAAATAAATAATGGAAATGATCACGCCGATGATGACCACCGTCCAGCGCAGCGTGGAGGGTTTGATGCGGCCCGCCAGTTTCCCGCCGAGCGTCCCGCCGATCAGCGCGCCGACCGCCATCACCACGACGGCAGACCAGACCACCTGCCCTGAGAAAAGGAAGAAGACCGCCGCAGCCACATTGACGCTGAACGCGACCGCCTGTTTCAGGGCGTTGAGGCGCGTCAATGTATCTTCGAGGGTCAGGCCCAAGGCAGAGAGGACGATCACACTCAGGCCAGCGCCAAAATAGCCGCCATAGATCGAAGCCAGCCCCACCGGCAGCCACGCCAGCTTTTCGAGCTGCGCGCCGTGACCTTCGGTCATGCGCTTCGTCAACCAGGCACGGACCGGATCCTGGATTGCCAGCAACCCCGAAGCGAGCAGAATTAAATAAGGGACAAGTTCCTTGAATAACTTTTCGCCAGTTTGCAGGAGAAGAAATCCACCCAGCACACCACCGACGATACTGGCAGGGACGACCAGCCACAGTCGATTGTTCTGTCCGCGCAAGTCGTTGAGTTGAGCGAGCGTCCCACCGAAATAGCCTGGACACAGCGCGACCGTATTCGTCACATTTGCAGCTACTGCAGGGATGCCCAGAAACGTGAGCGTGGGGAAGGTGATCAGCGTCCCACCGCCTGCCAGCGCGTTGACCGCGCCAGCGGCGAGCGCAGCGAGCGCGGCGATCAGAAATTCGATTCCAGTGAGCATGTGTTCGATAAATTCCCTTCTTGGTGAAGATATCCAGATGGATTGATGGACCACACCAGTCCACAGGTTTGGCGGAAAAGCAAGAATGAGTTCAGGAACTCACGGGACGTTTTGCGCCAACTTTTTCAAATCTGAGGCGTGAGTCGAGATGACTGTGATTGTAGACTCGTCGGTATTGTACACAGAGTACCAGCCGGGAGTCTCATGCGGAGGATCGCCGAGCCAGTTATCGCCGGGGCGTGAAGCGCCTCCCCAGGCCCAGAAATTGTCGCCTGCCAGCGGTCCGCCTTTCCGGATCAATGTGAACACTTCGTCGAACATGGTCTTGTAGAAGCGGTCCCGGTACAGCGTTGGGGATCGGGGATCGTATATATCCTGCACGGGTTCCCAATCCCGCGCCAATCCGAACTCCTCCAGCACCAGCGGCTTGTTCAGCACCGCCATGTCGAAAACATGCCTGCGAAGATACTCGAGGGCATTTTGCTCGGCACGCTCATATGTGGCCGGACTTTGCGGGTCATACCAACCCCAGTTTTGGGGCCAGATATGGATGGTCGCATAATCGATATGCGGGCCGTCATGGGTACGTTGAAAATCCAAAGTCTCTCCCGGCGGCGTTCCCTCCGAGCCGGTCGTCACCATGTGATTCGGGTCTAGCGACTTGATATATGCAGCACTCTCGTCGATCCACGAATACGGATAGCGGCGCGGTTCGTTGGCGAGTTCCCAGGCAAAGACTGCCGGTTCGTCGCGATACGCTAACCCGGTATATGGATTGACGTGCGTGATGATCATCTTGATATGATCGCGGTACCACGTCTGACATTCCACACATTCATAAAACTTCGCCGAATAATCAATGAACTTGCCCCAATCGCCCGGATAGGGAATCGGCGTCCCTTCATGCCACGAGACGTATTGCGCCATGCCGCCCGACCACTGCCAGTAATTGTTGAGCACCATCACCGCTTTCATGCCCCGCTTGCCCAACTCGGCCATGAAGAAATCCAGGCCATCCAGCACGCTTTCATCATAGACACCTGGCGAAGTCATCAAGGCCGGGACCATGCGATATGGTTCCGTGTTTGGACCTTCAGACGAAGCCATGACCCTCAGATTTGTCACCCCGATCCGTTGCAGGCGATCCAACTCAGCTGTGAGCTGGTCGCGGTCTCCGTTGGCACCGTCCACGCCGAGATTCATGCCCTGCCAGAAGTTCGCGCCCACAAAGTAGTAGGGATGTCCATCGAGCATGAACTTCCCGTTACTCATGGTCACGAATTTGGACGGAGGGTTTGAGTTACCTGCGGGGACAACTGTCATAGTTGGATTGGAAGAAACTTGACTACATGCGGCACCAGACAAAACCAGAACAATACTAAAAGCCAGGATCAGGCTTTTACTCATTTCAGTTGCGATCCTTCATCAGTACCACCTGCCTCATGCATGTTCCACATGCGTAAGTAGATTTTTGAACTGTTTTGCAAGCTGGAATCGAAATTTGGGGTTTACCTCATGATGCAGCACAACGCAATTGTATCAAAATTACATAGTGCCGCACGCCTCTGGCGTATCTAAACCGGACATGCGAAATCCAGCCTGCAATCTGTTCCAAAAGTTTAATTAATTATGAGATAAGCGTAGCAATCCTGTGGACAAGCGGTAGGAGCGCCACCATCTGGGCCCAGGCTTGGGCCGCCGCCTCGCGCGTAGTGTGACACAGTAAGCGACTGTCTAGCCTTTGAGAAATCGCTTACTTGAGGCTCTCTTGTTTGACAGTGAACACGCCTTTGTTGGTCCCAGCATACAGGATATCTGGATCCTGGCGACTGGCTGCCAGGGCATAAATAATGAGATCGGTCAGGTCAGTGTTAATGGCCATCCAATTGCTTCCGCCATCGGTACTCTTGAATATCCTGTCATTGGTCCCCGCATAAAGGATGGAGGAGTTGGATGGATCCATGAGCAAGGAATGGATGCTGAGGGGCGCATCGAAACCGTTGTTGATCGTGCTCCAATTTGCACCGCCATCCATGCTTTTGAACAAACCGTTATTGGTGCCCGCGAATAGAATGTCGGGCTGGGTTGGATCAATTGCCAAAGCAAAAACATTCGTATCAGTCAGACCACCATTCATGGCATTCCAACTGTTGGCTCGATTGGTGCTCTTGAATACGCCCCCGGCAGTCCCTGCGTAAAGGATCGTCGTCTTTATGGGGTCAATGACCAGCGCACGAATAAAGGTGTTCCCTAAACCGCGATTGCCCGGACTCCATCCGCCGTCATCGCTCTTGAACACCCCACCCCCATCCGTCCCTGCATAGATCGTGCCTGGCTTCTTCGGATCGATCACCAGCGTTCGAATATCGGAATTGAAATCAAAATTATTAATCCCCCAGAGTTCGCCGCCATTTGTGCTGATAAATATGTGCTCACCGGCTCCTGCGTGAAGCGTGGTCGGTGTCACCGGGTCGATCACCAGGGAATTGATCCTGGCATCACCAATCATCGTATCCAGCCCATTCCAGTTTTCCCCGCCATCTGTGCTCTTATAAATACTGCCGGTCGACGCGGCATAGAGGGAAGTGGGCTTCACCGGGTCAACTGCCAAAGCATAGACTGAAGCAGGCGCCAGACCAGATGAGACTGGCATCCAATGATCACCGCCGCTGGTGCTCTTAAACACGCCATTCGAAATGGTTCCAGCATACAGCGTGGCAGGCGCGCGCGGATCAACCACCATCGATTTGATCTTGGCAGCGGTCAAACCATTATTCGCTGCGCTCCAATTACCGCCTCCGTTCATACTTTTGAATACTCCTCCGCCTTCCGTCCCGGCATAAATCGTATTGGAGTTCGCCGAGTCGACCACTAGAGTCACAACAGCCTTATTCGTTAAACCGATGCCTGAAGCTGTCCAGGTGTTGCCTCCATCCACACTTTTATATACCCCTACGTTGTCACTGGAGGTTCCCAGATAGAGGGTGCCCGATGCAAGCGGATCCACCGCCAGGACATGCACCCGGGTATTCTCAGGCAAACCGGCATTCACGGCGGTCCAACTGTCGCCGCCGTCTGCACTTTTGAACACACTTTCGCCCAATGTTCCGTCAGTAGCGGCTTGGGAGGACGGAGGGTTATATTCTGTCCCAAGATAAATGGTGTTCGATGCAGTTGGGTCTATGGTTACACTGTACACCAAGGTGCCGGGCAGGCCCTGGTTGATTGCAAACCAGTTCAGCCCGCCATCGATGCTTTTGAATACTCCGTTCAACGTTGCTGCATAGAGAACAATTGGGTTCGTCCGGTCAATGGTAAGCGCATACACATAAGGACTGCGCAAGCCATCGCTCGAAAAAAACCAGCTTTGGCCGCCATTGGTACTTTTAAAAACGCCGTTCTCCCGGGTCCCGGCATAGAGCGTGGTCGGCAGGACCGGATTAATCGCCAGCGCGCGGATAAACGGATCGGTCAAACCCCTGCTTGCCTCAACCCAACTATTGCCACCGTTTGTGCTTTTATATACACCTTGCCCTTCCGTGCCTGCATAGAGGGTGCCGGGCGCGGCCGGGTCAAGGACCAGGGTATTAATGCTTCCTCCAGCCGGTCCATGACCGGTCCAGCTGGCAATGATGGAAGGACGGTGATCTACCGGCGTCGGAGGAACTGCCGTGTCTGCAAAATCAGGGACCGATGGAACTGTGGAAGGGATAATCGCGGGAGTTCTCACCACAACTCTGGTCGCAGTCTCTGGTACAGACGTTTCTGTCGGTCTCGCAGTAGAGGCAATGGCTTCACATGCCATTGATAAGACCATTAGCAAAGGCAGGATGACATGAATAGTACGTTTCATGATCAATATCCTCCTTGAGATATGAGAGAGTCCCTGGCGTGGAACAGCCGGTTTATTCTTTTGAAGCAAGTATAGCATCGGAATAAATGTTTTGTCCCCATCCATCACAAAAATTGACTGTATAATTTTGTAGATATTCTGGTAGAGAGGAATCATGGCAATCCACAAAAAGCCTGCTGTAGTTCCACGCCCACATCTGGCCTATATTTATGAAATCTCTTCGTATGATGAGAATCCTAAATATCTGATCGGCTGGCC
>DASTOH010000056.1:0-25897 GCA_035720235.1 Anaerolineales bacterium
CGCTCGGCGTGGGTCTCTGACCCCGTCGAGGCAGATTTGAGACCTGCGGTCGCTTTTCGCTCCGCGCTCGGTCATAGACCTTCGGCAAGCGAGACAATCCCGATTTTCTTGCATGGGCGGTAAACCAACTGTACGTACTATAATGGATCCATGGTCGCGTCCGTGCCAATTCTTGCCGCGAAACTCTATATCCCCCCACCTTCCGGTCCGAACCCGCCTGACTTTAGTCCAGGATCTCTATATAATCCAAATTGATGGATTCTCCGCTTTCATGGATGATCCGCACAAAATGATCGCCGGGAGATAGTTGAGGGGAACGCCACAAGAGGCCGAAGTCTTGCTCGTGGAAGCTATAGGGCTGATCGTCGATGAGTACCGTCACCGTCCCGAAATTCTTCCCGCGCTGATAGCCCAAATTGAATCGTTCCCCTGTAAAACGGAAGGATGCTTCATTCCCAATGCCAGCTGAGACATGGAGGGTGCCTTTGTACGCGTTCGCAGTTCCCGGATTCTTTAAAACGGTCCAGTACGGATCATAAGCAATATTGGGATCCATATCATCATACTTTCCGACCGGGAGTGGCTGAATTTGGTTTGGTGTGGGAGTCGGTAAGCTTTCCGTGATCAAGGTGCTGGTGGAAGGAAGTGTTTCAGCAGGTGGTCCGGGGTAAGCAACGGGACTGGTCCCGGTGGCGGTGGGAGGAGTCTCGTCCCTGGTGGGGTAAAAAGCCGCTATCTCCGTATCGAGAGAGCTAACGTCGAATGGAATCGCCGTCGGTACTGCCGTAGGAGGGATGAGTGTCTCTCTCAGATCGCTTGTCAAAAAGATCCACCCAATTCCAAGGATCGAAACGACGCCAATTGCAATCGGGATCAGAAGTGCACGGTCGAACGAGGGGCGAGGCTGCATACCTGACAAAGTCCTGCCGCGATTGTACCCGCATTCGTTTCATTACAGACCAGGTCCTTGGGTATCGCGGCCAGAGCATGGGAGCATATGCCGAGTATCGGTGGATTCCTGAAGATGGAATGGTGGCGCTTCCGCCTAAAGTAGTCGTCCGTACTCGCCTGATCGAGCGGCTCACGAGCGCGTACGCGTCTCTGCACCGGACGTTCGAATGAACGGATCAAAAAATTCTGCAAGCAACCGGGCTGTTGCTTGCAGAATTTAGTCTCAGCTTCATTATCTTACGCGTACAGTAACAGGATTGCTGGTAGTAACCGCACCATCATCATAGGTCCTGGCTGTCAAAGTCTGATTCCCACTCGCCAGTCAAGGGTGAAGGTCCAATAGCCATGGTTCTGGTGGCTGCCAGAGCAGTCATTGCACAATTAATTCCCATTTCACTCCCGCTGCGCACAGCGACGGCACTCAGAGCCTATTTGATAAGTCTGCTCCAGGAATCCATTTCGGATTTCGATGAACATGTCGCTTGATTTTGTGAATGAATAGTTGTATAGTGTAAGAAACCCGACTTGAAACATCCTATTTCTCATGGATGCTAAGGGGGAAAGAAATCGAAAGATGATTGCCAATTGTTCCTCAAGACCCAGGCGAGTGGCCGCTTCATGTGGTTTCACTATCTTCGCAAGAAAGTGGATATTGCTTATCATAATTCTGTCACCCCAATCAATGACATAAATCACTGGATTGCCAAGAAATCTGGATTTATATTATCCGAATTCAAACTAACTCCAACTGACCTTGACCCTCTCCAGAAACACCGTTGCGTCAACTGTCGCCCGTCTCAACGCAAATAGAGGACCAGATGAAAGAAAAACTCTTCGATCGTTCAATCGTAAGCAATTCGCAGGAAGCAGTGGATTTTATCGGAAACATTCTTGAATCCTCCACTGAATACTCCATCATTGGCAAGGATCTGGATGGCAAAATCCTGCTGTGGAACGAGGGCGCGCGCCGTTTATACGGTTATGAACCGGAAGAGGTCGTAGGCAAAGCCAACTCCTCCATCCTGCATACCCCCGAGGATGTGGCAGCCGGCAAACATCTGGAGATTATGGAAAGTGCTCTGCGGAATGGCAAGTGGGAAGGGACATTTACCCGGGTCCGCAAGAATGGCGACCACTTTGTCGCGCGTGTGGTCATTACCCCGCGCCAGGATATCCATGGCAAGCCCATTGGGTTCCTGCTCATCTCCAAAGATATCTCAGACGAATTGCGTTTTAGCGAGGAACTGCGTAAGACCCGCCTCTTCGATAGGGCCATCGTCGGCAACGCACAGGAGGCGGTGGATTTCATTGCAAACGTGCTGGAAGCCTCCACCGAATACTCTGTGATTGGCAAGGACCTGGATGGCAAAATCCTGCTGTGGAACGAGGGCGCGCGCCGTTTATACGGTTATGAACCGGAAGAGGTCGTAGGCAAAGCCAACTCCTCCATGCTGCATATTCCCGAGGATGTGGCAACGGGTAAACATCGTGAGATCATGGAGGTCGCTCTACGCGACGGTAAATGGGAAGGCACGCTCAACCGGGTCCGTAAGAATGGCAACCGGTTCGTTGCGCGAGTGGTCATCACCCCGCGCCGAGATCCTGTGGGGAAACCGATTGGTTATTTGCTGATCTCCAAGGATATCTCGGATGAAATCCGCCTCACCGAAGAACTGCAAGCGACTCAATTCTATACCCGGTCCCTGATCGAATCCAACATCGACGCGCTGATGACGACCGATCCGCTTGGCATCATCACGGATGTCAACCAGCAAATGACGGCTCTCACCGGTTATACACGCGATGAGTTGATCGGCTCGCCATTCAAAAACTACTTCACAAACCCGGCGCGCGCGGAGGAGGGCATCAAGCTGGTGTTACGTGAGGGCCGGGTGACCAACTATGAATTGACGGCGATTTCGAAAGATGGGCGCATGACCGTCGTTTCCTATAACGCCTCCACGTTTCGAGATGCTGCCGGGAAACTACAGGGCGTATTCGCAGCCGCGCGTGACATCACCGAACAGAAAAAACTCGAAGCGCAATTGCGCGAGTCCGAGGCGTACAATCGGGGTCTGATCGAAGCCTCGGTGGATGGGCTCATTACCGTAGATCCCTCTGGCACGATCTCGGATGTGAATGATCAAATGTCACGCATGTCGGGCTATGCGCGTGAGGAGTTGATTGGCACACCCTTCGCCGATTACTTTATTGACGCAGACCGCGCCACAGCGGGCGTGAAGGAAACGTTCGAAAAGGGCATCGTCACGGATTATGTGCTGACACTCACCACGCGGGATGGACGGCGATCCCAGGTATCCTTCAATGCTTCCGTGTTCAAGGATCCCTCGGGCGAGGTGCGCGGCATCTTCGCCAGTGCCCGCGATATCACCGAACAGGCGCGTTTGCAAACTCAGCTATCTGAGGAACGAGCGTATAACCGCGGTCTGATCGAAGCCTCACTCGATGGCTTGATCACCGTTGACCCGCTGATCAACATCACCGATGTCAATGAGACCATGTGTCGCATGTCTGGCTACTCACGCGAGGAATTGATTGGCTCCCCATTCAAGCAATACTTCTCGGATCCAAAACGGGCGGCGGCGGGTGTGCGCCTGACGCTCAACCAGGGTGCAGTGACAAACTATGAACTCACCCTGGTCACAAACAATAGACAGGAAATCCTGGTTTCGTTCAATGCCGCCATCTTCAAAGATGAGGCCGGGAAGGTGCGCGGTATCTTCGCCAGCGCTCGTGATATCACCGAACAGGCGCGTCTGCAAAATCAACTGGGGGATGAGCGCGCCTACAACCGGGGTCTGATCGAAGCCTCCGTGGACGGTTTGATTACGGTGGACCAGGCCATGATCATTACCGATGTGAACGATACGATGTGCCGGATGGCCGGGCGCCGGCGTAACCAGCTGATTGGCTCGCCATTCGCCGACTATTTCACGGAACGTGAACGGGCAGAGGGAGGTGTGCGCCTCACTTTCAAGGAAGGTGCCGTCACCAACTATGTGCTCACCCTGCGTGCAGCCGATGGGCGCGACATCCCCGTCTCCTTCAATGCCGCTGTATTCAAGGATACACAGGGGGAGGTGCGCGGCATTTTCGCCAGTGCTCGTGATATCGCCGCCCAGAAACAACTCGAGAGCCAGTTGCAGGGCGCGCAATCCTATACCCGCTCGTTGATCGAATCAAATATCGATGCACTGATGACCACAGATCCACTTGGGATCATCACCGACGTGAACCAGCAAATGGAAGCCCTGACCGGCTCTACTCGCGATGAATTGATCGGCTCCGCGTTCAAGAAATACTTCACCGATCCTGAGCGCGCCCAGACCGGCATCCAACTCGTGCTACAAGAGAGCCGCGTGACCAACTATGAATTAACTGCCCGCAGAAAAGACGGCCATGAGACAGTTGTATCCTACAACGCAGCCACGTTCTTCGACCGCGACGGCAAACTGCAAGGTGTGTTCGCCGCCGCCCGCGATGTGACCGAACAAAAGAAACTCGAGCAGCAGTTACGTGAGCAGCAAGCCTATAACCGCGGATTGATCGAATCATCAGTGGACGGGTTGATCACAGTCGATCCGACTGCCACGATCTCGGATGTAAACGACCGCATGTGCCAGATGACCGGCTACAGGCGTGCTGAACTCATCGGCACCTCCTTTGCAGATTATTTCACCGAGCCAGACCGTGCCCGTAAAGGCGTGGAGCAGACCTTCCGCGAAGGTGTGGTGACCGAGTACGCGCTGACTCTCATCTCGCGTTCGCGCCGGCAATTGCAGGTCTCCTTCAACGCCTCTGTCTTCAAAGACCCCTCTGGCGCGGTGCGCGGCATCTTCGCCAGCGCCCGCGATATCACAGATCGGGTTCGCCTGGAGGAGCAACTGCGCGAACAGCAGACCTATCTGCGCGGCTTGATCGAATCCTCAGTGGATGGACTGATCACCGTTGACCCGGAAGGCTTCATCACGGATGTCAATGAGCAAATGTGCCGCATGTCGGGTTATTCGCGTCAGGAACTGATCGGCTCGGTCTTCCGCCAGTATTTCACCGAGGCTGAGCGGGCAGACCTGGGCGTGAAGCGTACCCTGGCAGAAGGTGTGGTGACGAACTATGACCTGGTGCTGAAGTCCAAGCTTGGGCGCAAAGCCACCGTCTCATTCAACGCTTCGATCTTCCGTTCCGCCGATGGAAAGGTAGAGGGCATTTTCGCCAGCGCCCGCGACATCTCGGAGCAGGCTCGCCTGCAGGCCCAACTGGCCGAGCAGCAAGCCTATAACCGCTCACTGATCGAAGCCTCTGCGGATGCACTCTTTGCTATCAGTCCCGAAGGCCTGATCACAGATGTGAACGAAGAGGCTACGCGTCTCACCAGCTACTCGCGCAAACACCTGATTAACTCCCGCTTCAAGGATTATTTCACCGAACCTGAGCAGGCGCGGGCGGGTGTGCAAAAGACTTTCAATGAGGGCCGTGTGATCGGTTATGAACTTGTGCTCATCACACGCTCTGGCCGGCGCATCACCGTGAGTTTCAACGCCGGTGTCTTCACCGATGCCAATAACCAGCCGCTCGGAATCCTGGCTGCCGCACGCGACATCACACAGCAAAAACAACTCGAACAGCAACTACGCGACCAGCAGTTCTACACCCGCTCGCTGATCGAATCGAACATCGATGCCCTGATGACCACGGACCCGCTGGGCATCATCACCGATGTCAACCAGCAAATGGAAGAGCTGACCGGCTCTACCCGCAATGAGTTGATCGGTTCGCCCTTCAAGAAATATTTCACCGAGCCTGAACGGGCCGAGGAGGGCATCCGGTTAGTGCTCCGAGAAGAAAAAGTGACCAACTACGAGCTGACCGCCCGCAGTAAAGATGGGCGCGACACCGTGGTGTCCTACAACGCCGCCACATTCCTTGACCGCGAAAACAAATTACAGGGCGTGTTCGCCGCCGCCCGTGATGTGACCGAGCGTAAACGCTTCGAGCAGACGTTGCAGGAAAAGAACCTCGAATTGGAGAATGCCAATTTCGCCAAGGACCGCTTCCTGGCCAGCATGAGCCACGAATTGCGTACGCCGCTGAATGCCATCATTGGTTTCACCGGCACCTTGCTTATGAAACTGCCTGGCCCACTCAACCCCGACCAGACAAACCAACTGACCACCATCCAAACCAGCGCCAAACACCTGCTCTCGCTCATCAATGACTTACTTGACTTAGCCAAAATCGAATCGGGCAAAGTCGAATTGTTCCTGGAGTCAGTGGATTGCCAGGCGGTGATCCACGAGGTCAGTGCTTCGCTTCGCCCATTGGCAGAAAGCAAGGGATTGAAATTCGAGCTAAAGCTGCCTAGAGAAGAAATCATTATCCGCACCGACCGGCGAGCCCTCAGCCAGGTGATTATCAACCTGACCAACAATGCCATCAAATTCACCGAAAGAGGCAAGGTAATCATCGAACTCCACCGGCGCCGCGATAATGGGCGCGGAATGACCGAAATCCGCGTAATAGACACTGGTGTTGGCATCAAAGCGGAGGATCAGGCCCGGCTGTTCCAGGCCTTCACACAATTAGAAACAAACACTTCCATCCGCCGCTACGAGGGCACAGGTCTGGGACTGCACCTCAGCCAGAAGCTGGCAGAGGTGCTGGGCGCCCATATCATCATGGAAAGTGAGTATGGCAAAGGCAGCACATTCACGCTGCTGATACCCCAGTAGTGATGCACAGCACACCTTCGGCAACCTGACAGTTTGTTGCAAAAGCAATTCGTTGGTCGAGACGCAAGCGTCGAGACCAAAAGTAATATGTAAACAGAAAATTTTATGAAATGTGGTGGTCTCGATACGCCCTCTACACCTGCCTAATTTGCTTAGCAGATCATACGGCTTAAGCCGCACGGTGCCAGGGAAAGCGCTCGGGCTACTCGACCATCGGACAATCGGAAATCGACACATGGCTCGTATCCTCGTAATCGAAGATAACCCAACCAATTTGGAACTCATGGTCTATCTGCTCAAAGCGTTTGGCCATGAACCGCTGATAGCCATGGATGGCGAGACGGGTCTGGGAATTGTGCAGCATGAATCACCTGATCTGATCATCTGCGATATCCACCTGCCCAGAATGGACGGTTACGAGATCGCCCGGCGCCTGAAAAACCATCCTGCCCTGCGAGAAATACCGCTTATCGCGGTCACTGCGCTGGCGATGATGGGCGATCGAGACAAAGTCCTGCGGGCTGGGTTCGACGGGTATATTGCCAAACCCATCGCACCGGAGAATTTTGTATCGCAGGTGGAAACGTTCCTCCCACCTGAGCAGCGCCAGGGTATGCGTCCGGTTTCTGTGGAAGACAACGCCCGGACTGACCCTTTCCCTGCGAAGCGCGCCACTCTTCTCCTTGTCGATAATCGCTATGAGAATATTGAAGTCCTGCGCGCCATGCTGGAACCAACCGGCATTGAAGTCATCGTGGCTGCAGGTGTGACCGAGGCGTTGGCGAGCGCCTACCAAACCCGGCCCGATTTGATCCTGTCCGATGTATATCTAACGGGTGAGACGGGGCATGATTTGATCAAAGTGGTCAAGGCCGACCCTACGCTGCGGAGTATTCCCTTCCTCTTCATCTCCTCCACCGATTGGGCAGAACGCGAGGCCGCGTACGCCCTGGCGGAGGGAGCCGCGGGCTATATTACCCGTCCGATTGAGCCAGAAAGACTGTTGGCACAGATTAACCAATGGCTGAAAAGCGAATAAGCAAGGAGTTAGCAACCATAGCCGTACTGGATTGTCAAATCCCTTTTAGCAATAGAAGTGAGCTAGATTCGAAATGTCCCGTATCCTCGTTGTAGATGACACGCACGTTAACAGGGAAGTGATCCGCAGCACTCTCGAGCCTCTTGGCTATGAAGTCATCCTTGCAACCAATACGGAGGAAGGACTGGTGCTCGCCCGGAAAGTTTCTCCTGATCTCATTCTCTCCGACCTTCACATGCCCAGGCAGGATGGTTTCATGTTCATCATGAGCATCAAGTCTGATCCCTTGTTGCGCCAGATCCCCTTCGTTTTTCTCAGTTCTTCCGTCTGGGGAGAGAAGGACCAACGAAAAGGTCTCAGCCTGGGCGCGATGCGCTTCATCCTTCGTCCCATTGAGCCGCAGCAATTGCTGAGAGAAGTCGAGGAGTGCTTGAATCAAAGATAAGCAGAAGCAAATGATCATTCGATGATGCAATTGGAGAGTATGTAATGGCAGATATATTAGTAGTGGATGATAGACCCACCAACCGCGACTTGCTTGCAACGCTGCTTGGGTACAGCGGTCATCGCATCATGGAGGCCGGCGATGGTTCTGAAGCGTTGGAACTGGCGCGCAGCGACCCACCGGATTTGATCATCGCCGATATCCTGATGCCCGTGATGGATGGTTTTTCCCTGGCGCGGCGCATCCGCACTGATCCGCGCCTGGCGGAAGTTCCAATCATTTTTCAAACTGCCCATTATCTGACGGAGGAAGTCCGCAGGCTAGCCCAGGACTGTGGGGTCGAGCACATTCTCAGCAAGCCCATCGAACCAGAACAATTGCTTCGCACAGTGAATGAAGCGTTTGTACACCCTCACATACCCTCCAGTCTGCCAAAGACCGCAGAATTCCAACAGCAACATCTGCAATTATTGGCAAACAAGCTGTATCAAAAAGTCACAGAGCTGGAGCAGGCTAACATCCGCCTGCACCAGCTCTCCCTGACTGATGAGTTGACTGGCATAAACAACCGGCGCGGCTTTATGTTCCACGCCGAGGAACTGCTCAAATTCGGACGACGGGCCGGCTATCCATTATGCCTGCTATATTTGGACGTGGACGATTTGAAGCACATCAATGACAGGTTTGGACATGCCGCAGGAGACGCCGCTTTGCGTGAGACTGCCTGCATTCTAAGCCGGAGCTTTCGCGCATCGGATATCATTGCCCGATTGGGGGGTGACGAATTTGCTGTATTGGCGCTGGATACAACCGGAAACGAAATCGATTCCGTTCAAAAGCGACTGCAGATCAATTTGGACACATTCAATGCTCAATCCAATCCTGGTTATACTCTCTCGCTCAGCCTGGGTGTGATCACAGTGGATCTGAACTCCCATTTCACCACGGATGAATTGCTGGAACGAGCCGACGCAGCGTTGTACGTGAACAAACAGCAAAAGAAAAAACATAAGGCATCCGAATGAGTTGTTGTGCTGGCGTGCTGTCTCCAATGGTGCTTCTATGACTCCCAGCCAGGAGATGGTTTATGTCTATCATTTTGATCGTTGACGATCGTCCCACCAACCGTCATTTCCTGGTGACATTGTTGAGCTATGGGGGACATAGGCTGCTCGAAGCCGCTGATGGCGCCAAGGCATTCGAGATCATGCGTGCCCAGCAGCCAGATCTGATCATCACCGATATCCTCATGCCTACAATGGATGGCTATGAGTTTGTTCGCAAAGTCCGTGCTGAACCAAATTTCGTTAACATACCTGTCATATTCTATACAGCTACATACCAAGAGCGTGAGGCTCGCAGCCTGGCAGAGGCCGCCGGGACGCAATACGTGCTTACGAAACCCGCTGACCCGCAGGCGATTCTGGGCATGGTGAACACCGCACTCGGACATCTTCCGGCTCCCGACCAGCCATCGGAAATTAACACCAGGCCACCTTTAGATCCTTTGCAAGTAGTTTCCACAAAGCTGACTGCCAAAATGGGTGAACTGCATGACCTCGGCAGTCGTCTCGAGGCGCTGGTCGAACTTGTGTTGAAGATCGGTTCGGAACGCGAGCCGGGCCGTCTGCTCGAGATCGCATGTGATGCGGCGCGGGTGATCATCGGCGCAGAGTACGCTGCCATCGGCATGTTGGATGAGGATGGGCAGACCTTGAAACATTTCGTCACCAGCGGTCTCGATCTCGAAACCGTTGCCCGTATTGGCTCTCCACCAACAGGAAAAGGAGTGTTGGGCAAATTACTAGGGGAGGGTCAACCCCTGCGCCTCCCGGATATTCGTGCCGACCCCGACGCGGTGGGCTTCCCACCAGGCCATCCCCCCATGCGGTCGTTCCTCGGCGTTCCCCTCGCTTCACCTACAGGCCTTTATGGGCGGCTCTACTTGACGGAAAAAATCGGCGATTCTGAATTTAGTGAGGAGGATCAGCGTGTGGCAGTTGCCCTAGGTGCGCAAGTAGCAGTGGCTTATGAGAACGCCTACCGGTATGATGAAATCCAGCGCCATGCTGCCAATCTGCAATTGGAGATGACCGAGCGCAGGAAGGCGGAGGCAAAGATCGAAAATCAACTCCAGCGGCTTTCTGCTCTCAGGGCAATTGATCTGGCGATCACTTCCAGCTTTGATCTACGCGTCACACTGGAGGTTATTCTCCAACAGATTATCACGCAATTGCGAGTGGATGCCGCGGCAATACTGCTGTTCAACGAAACTTCAAACAGACTGGAGTTTGCGTCTGGGCAGGGTTTTCTCGGCCAGGGCATTACCCGTTTGCGGCTTGGCCTCGGAGAGAATTATGCCGGCCAGGCTGCGCTCGAACGCCGCCTGATCCACATCCCTGATCTGTCCCGCGCCGAGCGGCCCTTTACCAAAGCAGAACTGATAGCCGATGAAGGATTCGTCTCTTTCTTTGCCATGCCGCTGGTTGCCAAAGCAAAGCTCAAGGGCGTTCTTGAACTCTTTCATCGGTCACTGTTAAGCGCAGACCTGGAGTGGCAGGATTTCTTTCAAACACTGGCTGGGCAGACCGCAATTGCCATTGATAATGCAGAATTGTTCAACAATTTGCAGCGGTCAAATTCAGATCTTATTTTGTCCTACGATGCCACGATCGAGGGCTGGTCACGCGCGCTTGATCTGCGCGATAAGGAAACGGAGGGCCATACATTGCGCGTCACCGACATGACGATGATCCTGGCACGTGACTTCGGTTTTACCGAAGAGGAATTGCTACGCATCCGTTGGGGAGCACTTCTGCATGATATTGGCAAAATGGGAGTGCCGGATCATATTTTGCTCAAGCCCGAACCGCTTACACAGGAAGAACAAGTTGTTATGCAAAAGCATCCTCAATACGCTTACGATTTGCTCCAGCCAATTGCCTTCCTGCAATCCGCTCTGGATATCCCTTATTGTCACCATGAGAAGTGGGATGGCACAGGTTATCCACGTGGCTTGAAAGGTGAGGAAATCCCCATGGCTGCGCGCCTGTTCGCCATTGTAGATGTTTGGGATGCACTCACCTCCGATCGTCCCTACCGCCCGGCTTGGTCCAGGGAAGAAACACGGGCTCATATTCAAGAGCAATCGGGCAAGTACTTTGACCCCCGGGTTGTGGAGCTGTTTTTCAGAGGGATTAAATAGACTCTTCTCAAGCTTTCTCGATTATCTTCCGTTGTTCATCCCTTATCTTGGAGATGCTGCGTTCAATACCAACCAGTACATGCCAAGTTCCCGTACGGCTTCATAGTCACTTGCCAGGGCGGGTTTCGCCGAAATTAATCGTTCCGATTCCAACTGGACGGGATAGAGCAAATCCACGATTTGGCGTAATTCGGCGAAATAATCGAAGGGCGCAGAAAGAAGTATCAGCAGATCGATATCACTTCCCAGACCAGCTTCCCCGCGCGCCGTCGACCCATACAGAATGACGCCTCGCAACCGCGAGCCATAGTACCTGGTCAGGAGCTCTTTGCACTGCTGAACAATCGAACTGACCATTCTCTCATCCATGATTTGGTTATACAGTACTTCGACCTGAAACATGAGCGACCATCCAGGCCCTGCACTATGATACAGAAGGAAGATCGAAGATCACGGTCGCTCCCTGACCTGGTCCGCACTGGATGGCGATCGCTCCCACACATCAACGAATTCTGATTGGAAAAATACCGCTCCTCAGCGCAATGAGGGGCGGCATGATTTTTCAAAACGATAATTACCTTGCAACTTCCTCCTCAGGATGCGCTCTGGTACAATGGAGGCGCCATGAGCCAGATGTTACCTGCTCGGCATCCACAACTATTGTACAGTGTCTAGGAAAGATCATGCCCCAGACAGCCCGGAACGATACACTCCAGACAGATCATAGTCTGATCGGGGCCTGCCGCGCGGGCGATGCGCGCGCCTGGGAACGCCTGCTCGACAAATACGAACGGCTTGTCTTTTCCATCTCGCTCAATTATGGGCTGACGACGGACGATGCCGCCGACGTCACTCAGATTACATTTACCATTCTTCTGCAAAACCTGAATACCCTGCCCGATGAAATTCGCCTGTCCGCCTGGCTGGCTACTGTAGCCCGGCGACACACGTGGCGTTTGCTGGCGCGGAATCGCCGCGAGGCCGTCAACCCGGACGAAGATCTTGCCGGGAACGAAGCCCTTGGCGGGACCGTTGACAACCAGGAACGCTGGGAACTGGCTGAGTGGCTCAACCACGGCCTGGTCCTGCTGGACGAACGCTGCCGCCAGCTCCTGCTTGCCCTGTACTTCGACGCGGAACAGCCCACTTATGCTCACATTGCGGATCGCCTGAAAATACCGGTCGGCACCATCGGCCCGACCCGCGCCCGCTGCCTGGAGCAGATGAAGCGGAATCTGGATACCGTGGAGTCCCCGGCCGCCGCGCACAGATTGCACCCTATGGCATGAACGAGGCAAGCAGCGCGTGTATTTATTGACGGCCCTCGAGGCATATATAAGACATGAACAAGTCAAACGTACCCCGCTTTTCTGAGCTGTTAGACTGGCTGGAGGGCAGGCTACCCCCCGACGAGGCGCGGGATGTGGCCGAACGCCTCCATGCCGCCGACGCGGCCACTCAGGCCGACCTCGACTGGCTGCGCCTCTTTTTGCAAGCCAGCCGGTCCGTCCGGTTCGCCTCCCCACCCCCTGGCGTCCGCGAAACGTTGAAGCAACGCTTTGCGGCCTTCGCCGAGGCCCGGCAGCTACCGGGCCTTTTTCAGCGTTGGCTGGCGACTTTGACGTTCGATAGTCACGCTCAGCCGGTCACTGCCGGCCTCCGCTCCGCCGCAGAAGAGGGTCAGCGGCGACAGTTGATCTACACCACCGAGGGCGCCGAGATTGCCCTGAACCTGCACTCGATCCGGCCCGATGAAAACTTCGTAGTTACCGGCCAGATTTTCCCAACGGCGGGCACTCCCCCTCATGCGTTCAGTATCCAACTCCTGCGCGGCGCCGGGGAGGTTGCTTTGGCGGCGGCAGACGAACTGGGTGAGTTCACCTTCGCAGACATTCCGGCGGGCGAGTACGATATGGTCCTCAGCGCCGGAGGATACGAAGTGGTTATTTCCTCCCTCCTCCTCCGGCCCTGACACATGGTCGCAAATACCCCGGTTACCGCCGAGTGGATTGACGAGCTGCTTCAGTTGCCCGCACCTGAGCAGCAAATGGCATTTTTACAATCAGCTCATTTGCTTGACGCTGAAGGGCTTTCGCAACTGCTCGACCAGGCCATGCGGCTGGCCCGCAGTGACCCAGGTAAAGCGCGGCAGCTCGCGGCCATCTGCGCGGAGGCCGCCGGGGAGGCGAGCGCTCCGGTCATCGTGCCGCGCGCTACATATCTGCGCGCCCAGACGCATGCCATCAATGGGGATTTCAATACTGCCCTCGAACTGATCGAATCCGCCGCTGCGGGTTTCGCGGCCATCGGAGAACAGATGGAAGCCCTGCGCACGAATATCGGGCGCATGAACGTCCTTAATGAACTGGGGCGACACGTCCAGGCCCTCGAATCCGGGCAGGCCGTCCTCGATGCATTGGCCCAGCCGGGCGAGCCGCCGCCGCAAGCGCGGTTGTTGCTGGCGCTGGCACATCAGAATCGAGGCGTGTGCTTCGAGACGATTGGCCGCTACGAGGACGCGCTCGAGTCCTACGCCCTGGCCGAGGCGCACTTCACCGCGCTGGAGATGACCGACCGCATCGGCGACATAAGCAACAATCGCGGTATCGTGCTGGTGCATCTGGGGCGTGTGGCCGAGGCGCTGGAAGCCTTCGGGACCGCCGCGCGCATCTGGGCCGAGGCCGGGTTGACCCTCCTGCAGGCTCAAACGCTGAGCAACATTGGCGACGCGCACCTTGTACTCGGTAACTACACGCGCAGCCTGAATGCTTTTGAACAGGCGCGCCGCCTGTTCGATCCGCTCGACGCCATCGCCCACAAACGTATCCTCCTCCGGAAGACCGCCGACGCCTACCTTGCGCTCAATCTATACCCCGAAGCTCTGGCCGCTTACCGTGAAGTCAACGCGCTGCTGAAGGATGCCGGGATGGCAGACCACCAGGCGCGGGCGTCCTGGGGGATGGGGGTCACGCTCCTCGCGCAATCCCAATTTGACGAGGCCGCCTCCGCCCTGGCCGAGGCTGCTGCTCTCTTTGCGGCGGCAGGCAACACACCCATGCTGTGCAGCGTCATGCTGGAGCAGGCCGCGCTGCATGACGCGCGAGGCGACTGGGCGGTGGCCCTACACACCGCAGGACAGGCCCTCGCGCTGGTCAGCGGAGAGGCGTGGCCAGTCCAACATCTCTACGCCTCCATGCGCGTGGCCGATTTACTCCTCCCGGACACGGCGGCAGCGGAGCCTTACCTGTTGAGCTCTCAGCGCCTGGCCGAGGCTTTGAATCTACCGGTGGTGAACTACCGTCTCAACAGCCGTCTCGGACATCTGCGGCGATTGCAGGGGCGCGACCGTGAGGCTCAGGTACACCTCGATCTGGCGTTGGCGCAGATCGAACAGTTGCGCGGCCACCTGGCTCAGGAGGCGCTCCGCACCTCCTTCCTGCGCGACAAAACTGCCGCCTACGAGGACCTGATCAAGCTTCATCTTTCGCGCGGCGATTCTGAAAGCCTCCGGCAGGCTTTTGGCGTGGCCGAGCGAGCCAAATCGCGCACGCTCGTAGACATGCTCACTGGCGTCATCACGCCGCAAGAGGCAGTTTCCGCGGTTTCCGCGGACCCGGCGCTGGCGGCCCGGCTGGGATCCCTGCAGGCCGATTTGAGCGCGGCATACAACAAGTTCCTCGAGGCCTCCGGCGAAGGCGATCTGGTGGAAATACGCAACCAGGCCGCCCGGCTGGAGCAGGAAATCAGCCAGCTCCGTTTGAACGCCGTCCACTTCGTGGATGATGCCGCTGCGACCGACCAGTTCGCCCAGCCGCTTCCATTCGAAGCGATTCAGGCGCAGCTTCCGCCTGACCTGATGCTGGTGGCCTATCACATTGTGGGCGAGGAGATTCTGGCCTTCCTACACTGGCAGGGCGAACTCCAGGTTGTCCGCCAGCTGACTCGCACAGCAACCGTCCAGGAGTTGTTGCAGCGCCTCAACGCGCAGTGGGATCGCTTTCGGGCGGGCGCAGATTTTGCGCAGCGACATATGGTGGTGCTGGAGCAATCCGCACGGCGCCTCCTGGCCTCGCTCTATACTGAATTAATGGCCCCACTGGACGCCTGGCTCAAACCGCGCGCGCAGCGCGCTCCGCTTGCGATCGTGCCCCACGGGATCCTGCACAATGTGCCCTTCCACGCTCTCTTTGACGGGCAGGACTATCTGCTCGACCGCTGCGAAGTATCCTACGCGCCCAGCGCCACGGTATTGGCGTTGTGCCAGCAGCGCAGTGCACTACGTGCACATGCTCCCAACCGCGCATTGATCACCGGAGTCGCAGATGCCCTCATCCCCGCGGCGTTGGCTGAGGTCCAAAGCGTGGCGCGCCAACTGGCGGATAGCGGGATAGAGGCCGAGACGCTTACGGATGAAGGGGCAACGCTCGAGGCCCTCAACGCCCGCGCGCCCGCTTGCGATATCCTGCATCTCGCCTGCCACGGCCTGTTCCGCGCCGACAACCCGATGTTCTCCGCCGTAAAATTGCACGATGGCTGGCTGACCGCAGCCGACGTGATGCAGCTCAATCTCAAAGATTCGCTGGTGACGCTGAGCGCATGTGAGTCGGGGCGCAACACGGTGCTCCTGGGCGATGAGGTGATCGGGTTGCCCCGCGCTTTTCTGGGGGCCGGCGCGGCCTCGGTCGTCGTCAGCCTGTGGCTCGTGCAGGATGAAACGACCGTAACGCTGATGACGCACTGGTATCGTCAATTGTGCGAGCGGATGGGACGTGCCGCCGCTCTGCGGGTCGCTCAGCAAGCGCTGCGGGAAAGATACCCACATCCGTACTATTGGGCGCCTTTCGTCCTGATAGGGCAACGGTAAAATATCTATGGTGCGTCCGGTTACGAAACAAGGAAAAGAAGAGAGGATGCGATGGAACGCTTGATTAGAATAAGCCTCATGACAACCCTGATACTGGCCACGTTTCTGGCTGCCTCCCCTTCTCGCTCTGCTGTTGGCGCAGTTGCGCCGGATTACGAGCCGGGACAGATTGTGGTCAAGCTGGCGCCGCTGCCGGGCAATGATCTCCTTGGCATCAACCAGACCTACGGGACGACCACGCTAGCCTCCCTCCCCGATCATTCGGATATATTCCTGTTGCAAGCACCGCTCGGCGCGGACACGGAACGGCTGGTGCAAGTGATGACGAGTGACGTGCGCCTTGTCTACGCGGAATTGAATTACATCAACGAGAGCCCGGAAGACGGCGGCACCGACCGGATTTACGGCTGGGGCGACGACAGTACGTCAATGCAGAACCAGGACTCGACCAGGGCAATTCACCTCCAGTCGGCCCACGATCTCAGCCGGGGTGGTGGGACACTGGTCGCGGTATTGGACACGGGTGTGCAGCCGGATCATCCCGCGCTGGCAAACAGCCTCGATGTTCTGGGCTATGATTTCGTGGATAACGACCTCGCTCCCAACGAAGAAACCAACGGCCTGGACGACGATGGCGATGGCCGTGTGGACGAGCTGTACGGGCACGGCACGCACGTGGCCGGGATCGTGCACCTCGTGGCCCCCGATGCGCGCCTCCTGCCGCTGCGCGTCCTGAATTCAGATGGGCGCGGCAACAACTTCCGGACCGCATCCGCAATCGTATACGCCGCGCACCGCGGGGCCGACGCGATCAACCTTAGCCTGGGAACACCTCACCAATCCGTGCTCCTGCGGGAGGTGGTGGGTGAGGCTGCACAGCTCGGTGTCATCGTGGTCGGGGCGGCAGGCAACTTGAACACGGACGCGGAACAATACCCGGCGGCCGAGGCCTGTGCAATTGCCGTCACCTCAGTGAATGCTCGCGATAAGAAATCATCTTTTTCCAACTATGGCGACTGGATCGGCGTGGCCGCCCCCGGCGAAAACATCTTCAGTTCGTTCCCCGTCGACGGGTACGCATGGTGGAGCGGTACGTCGATGGCGACCCCGTTCGTGGCCGGGCAGGCCGCCCTGCTCCGGGGCGTGGATCCGCAACTGTCCCTGGATGAAGTTGGCCTGCTGATCGGCGGAACCACCGACTCGCTGGACAGGGCGAACCCCGCCTATCGCGGCCAGTTGGGCGAGGGACGCATTGACCTCTTCGCCGGCCTCGAATCGCTGGTTGCGGGCACCTGGCCTGCGCCGGAGCACAATGTGTTCGCCGGTTGCAATCGTTAGGTAGCGCAGTTTCCATTTAGTGCTCCCGCAGGGTCTCCCCTGAAGGGGATAATAATGTGACCCTGCGGCTTCAGGGCAAAACGCGGCGGTCACACATCGTACCCTTCAGGGTAGACCGCCTCCGAGCAGACTTGGGGTTTGCGAGTTCGAGACAAGGCATCTCCCCGACAGTGGCGCGCAACGCGCCACTGTCGGGGATTTTTCTTTCCATGTATTTTTTCGTCCTCAGAAACGCATATATATGGCAAGATGCAAACGACAGAACGCGGTTTTCGATGACACTGGAATCCCGCCATGAGCGCATTGAATATCCTGCTGGTTGACGACAACCGAAACCTGGTGACAACCCTTTCCGACGGGCTTCGCGAAGCCATGGGAAAAGCGATCTCCGTTGCCGTTTGTTGCAGTGGCTCCGAGGCGCTTTCGATGGTGGCAACTCAGAGATTCGATGTAGTGATCAGCGACTTCAATATGCCGGGCGTGCCAAGGCTTGAGTTGATTAATAAGATCCGGCAGGATTATCGTGAAACGATCCTTATTCTCATCACCGCTTATGGAACGGATGCGCTTGAAGAGGAAGTGCATCGGCTTGGAATCGGTTATATCACCAGGCCATTCGGACTGTCGCTCCTGGTGCAAGTCATCCATGACTTGATGCGGCGGCAAATAGACAAGAGACGGAACAGAAAACGCGACGCGCATCCTGATCTTGGACCCGATGGGTATACAGGTATGCCTTGATGATAGCCGAATGTGAACATATCAAGGGAGTGGCGGTGCGGCACCACGAAGCCACGCAGTGTCCTCGTTGAGGCAGGTACGCTGGGCACTTCGTGCAGTGCGCTCGCAAGGGGCACTCGCAAAGGGGGTTCGCAACACCTGCACCTGTCTCACAGAGACAGGTGCAGGTGTGACCTCATGAGAAAGAATTGCGAAATGGAGCGGGCCGCGTAAATTAATATAGAGCTATTACGCTTCCAACACGCACATCATAGAACACATTGCAGTGCGCAATCGCCTTTCTATTTTTAGGAGTACCTATGTATCATACCTATACTAGGAGAGGCTATGAGTAATGGGACTTCCACCAAAGATCAACCTTTGACCTTCGACCGCGCGAGTGTAGTTCATGTCCCCAAGGTCTTTGTGGTCTGTGACCAGAGGGATACGGCTCCCGTGTGGGGATATATCCTTCGACAACAGGGACTGATCGTCGTTCCGGAAACTTCCATGGAAAGGGCAATTGACCGCTGGTCCACCGAGATTCCGGATCTGGTTGTTATCGACCTAGATGTGGACCATAAAGAGCGTATGGAGCTTTACCTAAAATTCCGGGCAGTCAGTGTAGCCCCCATTTTGCTTTTCCTGCCTACATACCATGAAACAGAAATTCTTGAAGCCTATCATGTTGGCGTTGACGATGTTGTGGTTAAGCCGGTTAGTCCGGCCATTTTCTTGGCCAAGATCTTCGCCTGGATGCGACGGAGCTGGACTGTACCCATTCACAATCTAAGTCTTGTCAAAGCTGGGAAGCATCGGCTTGATCCGGCGCGGCGGTGTCTCATCGATCCAGCTGGCGTAGAGATCCGGTTGACCAATCTCGAATTTCGATTGCTGCATCTGCTGATGAGTCGCCCCGGCTTTGTTTTCAGCCTGGAGGAAATGATCGAGTCGATTTGGGGAGGATACGGGAGCGGCGATCAGATTTTGCTCAAGAATGTCGTGTATCGTTTGCGCAGGAAAATCGAAGTAGATCCGAGCCGTCCTCTATTACTGCAAACTGGTCTGGGAGGGTATTCTTTTCAAGGATAGCACGCAAAACCAATTCTCTATCGGGATTTTTTTTCGCTGCATGTATTTTTTTCTCCTCGGAACAGCATATATATGCAAGATCTGAACGAACTGAGGAGAAAAATCTATGAAATTAAAACTATTCTATACCGTGAACGTTCTGCTTGTGCTGATGCTCGCGGTCAGCCCCGTTCTGGCCAGTGAGCCAACCCTCTCCATTGACTCGGTGGGCGGCAAGCAGGTCGTGAACGGCCAGATCCAGGGCAATCTCTCCGGCAAGGTGCTCGTGCAGGGGACGGCTCTCCCTGGCGGCGTGGATCAGCCCCCGCCGCAGGTGAAACCGCTCGTCGCCGATGCGGGTGACAGCGGGTTCGGCCTGGTCGGCGACCGCATCACGCTTCTGGGCGCGGGTTTCGGCGGGCGCGAGCCCTACACCTTCGCCTGGAGCAGCCCGGTCGGCGCCCTCGAGGGTGCGGACGCGCCGACGGCGCAGTTGATCAGCGACGGCGTCGCGCCCGGCGCCTACAATGTCAGCCTCACAGTGACCGACTCCGCCGGCGCGACCGCCAGCGACACAGTCAAGGTCAGTATCGCCTCAGCAGCACCCATCACGTTGCTGGATCAAACCAAAGTCGACAGCGCCCCGGGATTGCTAGGCATGGGAACACCTGGTGTTCTGAATTTTCCCTTTAATGTCCCTCTACACACATCCAACATTGACGTTCACATCGAGTGGGGCTTGCCGGTCAATGACTTCGATCTGAGCGTTCTCGATCCCAGCGGGACGCGCGTCACCGGGCATGGTGACGCCCCGCCCACGACTCAGGAAAACGCCTCGGTTGCAAATCCGGTCGCTGGCACCTGGACGGCGGTCGCAGAAAAATACGCCACTGTGACAGACAATGTGCGCGCAGTTGTGACTGCCATCGTGGCACCTGATCCGCGCCCGGAGGTGGAAGCAGGTGGACCCTATCGCTTTGCCCTTGGCGCACAGCAGACTCTCACCGGCACGATCACCGGCGGCACGGGACCTATCACCGCCGGTTGGGATACCGATTTAGACGGCGTGCTCGATCAGATGGGCACGACGATCTCCGCCCACCTGCCGGAGGGCCGCACGTTCGTCACGTTCAAGGTCACAGACGCCAACGGCTTCGAGCGCCGCGAGACGACTTCGGTGCTGGTGGCTCGACCGGACCGGTTGGTTGCTGAGACCACGCCCATTACCATCGTTGCCATCAACGACTCCGGCATCAACCCCTATCACCTCGAATTCTCCGCGCAGACATACCCCGACCCGGAAGTGCTGGCGCTGACGAATAACTTTACGCGGCACCCATCCGAATACATCCCCGGTTATCCGGCGGATTCGCGGGCGATCAACATGACCATCGGTCAGGGTTACTTCCCGGCGCAGGACGCGAACATCTGGTCAGCGAAGAGCGCCAGCAACCCAACAGGCCTCGAGTTCGGCAAGCTCTACTGGATCCCGGGGACGAAGATCATCGGCGCGACACAGCCAGGTCCGCTCAGCTGCTCGAACTGCGCCGCCGGGTCACACATCATCCTCGATGATGACGGCCACGGCTCCGGCTCGGCCTCGGTCTCCACGGGCAACCGCTATGGCTACTGCAGCTCGTGCCTGCTCTTCGTCGAGAAGGGGCTGAACGCCACGCCGGCGGCCGCCTATCCGTGGATTGACATCCAGTCGAACTCGTGGGGCGCACTGGCAAACGTCCCGCTCGATCTTGTGGATCAACTCGGCGGCTTCGACCCCGGCGCGGTGACACGTCAGGCTGTGGAACGCGGACAGACCGTTCTATTCGCCTCCGGCAATGGCGCGGCCAACGCCTTCGACGCGCCCATCAGCACCTATGGCACGAGCACGACCGGCCCTGACTGGAACATCGTCGTCGGCGCGATCCGGCGCGACAACCAGCGCGCCATCGTTGGCGACGGCACGCCCGCGCACATCTCGGCCTGGGGCGATGGCAACCTGCCTTCAGCCTGCCGCACGGGGACCGTCTCTCAGTGTGCCTTCGGCGGCACGTCAGCGGCCACACCCTACACCGCTGGTATCTTCGGCACGGTTCTGACGAATGTCCGCCGCCAGATCGGCGACGGGGTTCCCGGTCAGCGGCCGGGCCAGGTGATAGCCGAAGGCTTCCCGATCGAGGCCAGCCCCTACCTCAACGATGGCCAACTTACGCGCGCCGAACTCCGTGAGGCGGTATTGAAGACCGCCTTCCCGCTGAATCAGGATAACGCTGTCTCCATCCCCATCTTCCCCTTCCCGCTGACTGCGCCGTACCAGGGCGACATCAACGTGCTCTTCGAGGGCTACGGGGCCGCAACGCCGAACGGCGCGAAGCGCGCGGTGGATGTGCTGCTCGGTAGAATGCCGCTCCCTGTGCGCGAAGCCGAAGACCGGTTCTTCGACATTGACCGGCAGATCCGCGACTCGATCTGGGGCGGCTATGACCGAAATGCCGATGGCACGACGGATAGTGCTTCGGCGCCTGGCGCGTTCAACATCGGCGTCGCCGACGTACAGACAGCGGCCTCTACCCTGGTGACCATTCGCCGGGTTGCCGAAACACTAGCTCTCGCCGAATTTACACACGTGAACGGCGCGAACGCCTTTACCTTCTATCTGCACCGCGGCTCCGAAGGTGAGCCAGGCATCGAGCCGAGTTGCGCCAACGCGGTAACCTACATGGACCAGACCGATAGCACCACCGACTTCGAGCCGTGCTTTACGAACCGGGCAACGAGCGTGCTGGCCGCTTTCCGTCCACTTGGCATCTGGCCGAGCACTACAGACACGACCATCCCCATCCCTGCTGGTTCCACCGTGCAAGTCGAACTCTATCTTGCGACGGATCAGGTGAGTGTTGTGCGCCCGACCGGTGTGCTCATGGCTGGCGACCGCGAATTAGGCTCGGGTGCTGGCACACCGCTGCCGACCATCGGCAGCGGCCCGTGGATCAGCCAGGGTTCCCCCGTTGCGCCGCCGCAACCTCTACCCAGCGGCGTGACGATTGACCAGAACATGTGTCAGGAACTGGGTGAGTTTTGTTGGAACAAGTTCAACTGGTCGTTTACTACCGACCGACCGGCCATCGCCGGCGAGCAACTCACCTTCCAGGTGCAGATGATCGGCGCGCGGGCGTGGTCGTTCGGCTACGAGGGCCAGCACCGTTCGCTTATCACCATTATCCCTGCACCCCTGCCGCCGACCGGGCTTGAGTTCGGCGTGGGGATCAACAGCCCGGCGCAGGGCGAGGAAGTTCCCAATGGCGAAGTTGTAGCGCTGGGCACCGCACAATTCCCGGACCTCGGCTCCACCGAGGCGGGTGACCATCCGACGCGCAAGCATGTGGATATTTCGGTGGACGATCCAAACTTCGGCTCACCGGTTGAGGCGACCCTCGACGAGGCTTCCGGTATGTGGAGCGCGCCACTGGGAGCCCTGACCCCTGGAGCACATACTCTTTATGCCCGCGCTGCAATGGATACGAATTACTCGCCAGTCACCGCGCGTTCGTTCACGGTCTCGGTACTTTCCGGCGACGAGCGCGTCGAATGGCAAGTGGTAGCAAACGGCGCTGCGCCGGATCCCGCTAACTGGCGACCAGCCAACGGCGTGCTCCAGTACTCGTTCGAGGTCAACACGAGCATCTATGGCAAAGGCACATTCCAGATCTACGTCCGCCTGATGAACGGCGACGCTCAAGTGGCCATCACTTCTGTGACCGCGAAGTTTTCCGGCAAGTGAAAGGGACCTTGCCACAATAGATGATTGGCGATCCACGCCATCATCAAGATACACGCTCCGGACGATCCCGGGGCGTGTATTGTTTTCACGCTCTTTATATGGCAACAAGAGAGCACGCCGAGTGTTTCATCGATGCATTTTGCCAGTTCCAACGCTAGAGGACTCGGCGCGCCGTATGACGTCCCCTTGACTGCTGCCTGCTGGATTGCATCAACTACCTTTGGGTGAGCATACCCAAAAATTGACAGGGATCAAGACTGGTCCATAAGGCCTTGCGTTCGAACGGTTTATAAAGCAAATGCAGGACAAACTAAAATAATGTCAGTAATGGATAAGCCAAACCCACAACCATGTCCCCCTGAGGGAGCGCTTTCTCGCGACCGAAGGGTCTCGGACACGGCTGGGTAGAGACACTTGCACCGTCCCTTCGGGACAAGTACGGTGTGCTTCGGGGCAACGAACGCCCCTCACATCGTCCCGATGTCTTTCGGGAGTATGACATAAGGTCGTTATCTATTATTCACGTTAAAATAAGAGTTCAGGTATGTAGACCTGGGGCATTTATTGGTAGGGAATCATGCCAGGATGATCAGGGGTGGAAATTGCCAACCTTTTTCAAGGTCGAGTTGTATATCTTATAGTTGATGTGAGCGCCCGCAACAATGGAGCCGGAAATGGAAGATTTGCAAGCCATCCACCGCTTGAAACGCGGCGATATGGGTGGGCTGGAATGCTTGATAGCCCGTTACCAGGGAAAAGCCCTTCGAACGGCTTTTCTGATCACACATGATGAGCCGATGGCCGAAGACGTGGTCCAGGATACCTTCGTCCGTTTCTATCAACGCGCCGATTGCTTTGAAGAGGCGCGGCCCTTCGAACCGTATTTCATGCGCAGCGTAGTCAACGCGGCCCTGAACTGCATGGAGCGAGCGAAAAAGGAACAGTCCCTGCCAGAGGGTGACACCTCGGAACTGCAGGGTCTCCTGGAGCAGGCCGCCACCGTGGAGGAACAGGTGGAGTTCAACGTCCTCAAATGGCAGATCCTGGAGGTTCTCGCACAATTGCCGCCTCGCCACAGGGCAGTCATTGTCCAGCGTTACTACCTCGAGATGAGCGAAAAGGAAATGTCGGAAGCGCTGGACTCCCCGCCTGGTACGGTGAAGTGGCTGTTGAATGCTGCACGCGCTCGTTTGCGTTCGTTGCTCGGCGCTGAAAGGATGGTGGAATGAACAGGAAATCCTATTCCCAAGTCCTGGATCTTGTGGCTCGTGATCACCTGGCTGCAAATACCGATCTGGCTCCGCGCATCCTGGCGCGAATTCAGAAAGGAAAAAGTGCAACCATGCAACCACGTACGAAAGTCCTTGCGACTGCGTTTCTTATTCTTCTGGTGCTTGCGATCGTGTTGGTGAGTGTGCCTGGTGTGAGGGCGGCCATCCAGCGCTGGATCGGCTATGTGCCGGGTATGGGTCTGGTCGGTGAGGGACAGATCCGTGTGCTGGCGGAACCGGTTTCGGTCACGCGGGAGGGGATCACGCTTACGGTGGAAGAGATGTGGGTCGCTTCGGACCGGACCTTGATCCAATATTCAGTCGAGGGCTGGCCATGGCGTAAGTTGGCTACTGATTCTCCCAGCAATGGGTGCCTCGAACCCGCGGTCTTGCGTTTACCAGAGCGCGCGCTTACGATCACGCAACCACAATCTACGTTCGGTTGGGCGACCGGCTATGAACTCAAGAGCGTTTACCCTGCCATCCCATCCACGGTACATGAAGTGACCTTTGCGATGCCCTGCCTGATCCTGGCCCTGCCGGGAGAAGCTCCGGAAAATTGGGAATTGTCGTTGGGCCTGATACCAGCTCCGCCCGGCACACTTTTCCCTGTAATTGAAATTTCCACGCCGGTCGAGATCGAGCCAACCGCGACAATCCCGCCGCAAACAGAGACGAAGGCCCATCTGGCGACCGATGAGATTTCTCTCGTGCTGGATCGCGCCGTACAGCTGGATGACGGCTACCTGCTCTATGGGACGATTCACTTTGAAACCACAGGCTTAGGCTGGATCGATATTCCCGACCCAGCCATGCTGCACCTGCGGGACGCGCGCGGGCAGGAAGTATCCTACGAACTAGATCTGGAGGCAACCAGCACCATGCAAGCTGCTGCCAGTCCCGGACAAAGTGCCTTCGCCATTAAGACTGAGCCCGTACAGGTGGCCGGGCCGCTGACTCTGGTCCTTGACTCAATCTCCACGAGCCTGGTAGTGGATGCAAGCTTCACCTTCGACCCGGGACCTGAGCCGAAACCCGGGCAGGTCTGGGCGTTGAACCAGGATATCGATGTAGGATACGGTCATTCCCTGCGGGTATCAAAGGTAACGTATGACCTCACGGATGGTATTCAAGCGTCCCTGAGTTTCGATATGGAATCGGAGACTGGTGTAACATACGCCACTTTGTTCGATAAGGCCCACCCTCTTACGGGAGCTGGTGGTGGCGGAGGAGGGATTCTTCTCCCTGGACCATTCACGTCCGCGCTTTATTATCTGGAACCCCTGCCCACGGGACCCCTCACGATCAGCATCACCAGCATTTCAGTTAATCTGCCGGGGCACTGGGAAGCATCCTGGACGCCACCTGTCACCGAAGGGCAAACTGTATCCACCCCTCCACCTTCCGCCTGCCTGACGCGTGAAAGCTGGCAGCAGGCCCTGCAGGCGCAGGCTTCTTTGCCGAA
>DASTOH010000057.1:0-28971 GCA_035720235.1 Anaerolineales bacterium
CCACGACCGCACGATCTGCTGTCTGCGGTCCGAGGTCGGAATTTTTTTCCTTCCCTTTAGGAGGAATCTACCTATGATGAGATTTGACCGATTTACTGAGAGAGCACAGGAGGCCGCGCAACGCGCTGCGGAGATCATCCAGCGCTACGGCCATAACCAGATCGACACGGAACACATCCTGCTGGCGCTTATCGAACAGCCTGGCGGGGTCATCCCACAAATTTTGGAAAAACTGAGCGTCAGCCCTGAGGCACTCACCGAAAGGCTTGATGCTACTTTGCGCGCCAGCCCGAAAGCCAATATCTTCGGCGGAGGCGCGGGACAGATCTTTATTACCCCACGCGTCAAGCGCATCATTGACCTTGCCAACGAGGAAGCCAACCGTCTCAAGGATGAATACATATCCACCGAGCATATCTTCCTCGCCATTCTCACCGAGCGGAATACCCCTGCCGCCCGTATTCTGGAGTCAGCCGGATTGACGCGTGATCGCGTCTATTCCGCTATTCAAGATTTGCGCGGCGGGCAGCGCGTCACCGACCCGCAGGCTGAATCCCGCTACCGGACGCTCGAGAAATACTCCCGCGACCTCACTCAGGCCGCGCGTGAAGGAAAACTTGATCCCGTGATCGGGCGTGATAACGAGATTCTTCGTTTAATTCAGATTTTGTCACGCCGCACCAAGAACAATCCTGTCCTGATCGGTGAAGCAGGCGTGGGTAAGACCGCCATTGTCGAAGGTCTCGCACAGCAGATTGCCAATAACGATGTGCCTGAAATCCTTTCAGGCAAGCGTGTCGTTCAGTTGGATCTTGGCGCAATGATTGCAGGCTCGCGTTTCCGCGGTGAATTCGAGGAACGCCTCAAGGCCGTGATGGAGGAAGTCCAGCGCGCCCAGGGCGATATCATTCTGATGATCGATGAGCTGCATACTGTGGTGGGTGCCGGCGCGGCGCAAGGCGCCATGGACGCATCGAACATGTTGAAACCGGCGTTGGCCCGTGGTGAACTGCAATGCATTGGCGCGACCACGCTGGATGAATATCACAAACACATTGAAAAAGACTCCGCTCTCGAACGCCGTTTCGCCCCCATCTATGTGGAAGAACCAAACGTGGAAGACACCATTCGAATGCTGCAGGGTCTGCGCGACCGCTACGAAGCGCATCACAAAGTCCGTTTTGCAGACGATGCACTGGTCGCCGCGGCTCGTCTGGCTGACCGTTACGTGACGGACCGGCGCTTGCCGGATAAAGCCATTGACCTGATGGACGAAGCTGCCGCCAAGCTGCGCGTGGCGTTATATTCCATGCCGCCGGATCTCAAGGCCATGAAGACCGAGATCGAAAAGCTGCAGGCCGAAGAGGAACAGTCCGGCTTGAACCGTGATTATGAACGGGCTGCGCAGAAGAAATCGGAGCGGTTGCGACTCGAAGAGGAATATCACGAGAAGCGCGACAAATGGGAGTCGGAACACCAGCTGGATGAGGTGGTGGACGTCGATGACATTGCTTCCGTTGTGCATCAATGGACGGGCATCCCCGTCAGCCAGATGATGGAGACCGAAGCCGAGAAATTGCTGCACATGGAAGCTCGCCTGCACGAACGCATCGTCGGGCAGGAGGAAGCCATTCACGCCATCTCAGATGCGATCCGCCGCGCCAGGAGCGGGTTGAAAGATCCGTCACGTCCGATTGGTTCATTCATCTTTATTGGCCCATCGGGTGTTGGCAAGACGGAACTGGCCAAAGCACTGGCCTGGTTTATGTTCGATGATGAAGATGCGCTGGTGCGCATTGACATGTCTGAGTATCGCGAGCAGCATACTGTGAGTCGACTCTTCGGCGCACCGCCCGGATACATCGGCTATGAGGAAGGCGGTCAACTGACCGAAGCCGTCCGCCGTCGCCCGTATCGGGTGCTGCTATTCGATGAGATCGAGAAGGCCCACCCCGAGGTCTGGAACGCGTTATTGCAGATTTTGGATGATGGGCGTATGACAGACGGTCAGGGCAACGTGGTGGATTTCCGCAATACGGTTCTGATCATGACCTCAAACCTGGGCACCGAATACGTCCGCAAGGGCGGCACATTGGGCTTCCTTCAGCCAAAGGCCTCGAACGAGGAACGTGAGGCCCATGATAAAGTGGAGAAGGCACTCAAGGGTGCGTTCCGCCCGGAGTTCCTCAACCGCATTGATGAGATCATCATGTTCTCACCGCTCTCACTGGAACAAATGGATGAGATCGTCATCCTGCAAATGAAAGAAGTGCAAGATCGGCTGAATGAATATAACATCAGTGTTCAGCTTACCGATGCCGCGCGCAAGTGGCTGGCCAAGGAAGGCTATGACCCGGCATTTGGCGCACGTCCGTTGCGCAGGGCCATTCAAAAACATGTCGAGAGTCCGCTGTCGGTGGAATTACTCGGCGGCAAGTTCAAGGATGGCGCCACTGTGGTAGTGGATGTGGATGAAGAAAAGAACAAGATTGTCTTCCAAACCTCTGAGCCGGTGAAGAAAAAGAGCAAACAGCACGCAGAAGCGTAATAACAAGGACATCCCGTCGTAATGGCGGGATGTTTTCTATTCAGCTCCCTGCGCCGTGGACGGCGCAGACTTTACTTGTAACACGCCGCCGGTACCGCTGTGCGGCATCTTCGAGGACGGCGGCTTGAGCATTTACTTCGCAACCGGTATCTGTATGAAGAACGTACTGCCCGGCAGTTTCTCTTCATCATGACCCGGGCTCTCCACCCAAATCTTCCCCTGATGAGCTTTGACAATACCCGCCGCGATCGCGAGCCCCAGGCCTGGACCACCGCCTTTGAATTTGGTGCGGCCTGAGGAATGCAGTTCCACCTTGCCGATCTGATACAGCTTCTCGAAAATGATGGTGTGGTTGGCCGGATCAATGCCTATGCCTGTGTCTTTCACGCGGATCTCACAGTAATCCCCGCGGCCCGGCAGGTTGACGCGCTCTGCGCTGACCGTGACCTTGCCGCCATCCGGCGTGAACTTGATGGCGTTGACGATCACATTGTCGAACACCTTCTTGATAAGTTCCATGTCAGCCAGAATGGGCGGGGCTGAATTGATGGCAGGATCAAGCTCCAGTGTGAGTTGACGCGTTTCCAAGTCCTCCAGATAATCCTTTCTAAGGAGCCGCAAGAGCGGCCCGAGCGTCACAGACTCAAGATGGGGGGCCACTACTTCACTTTCGAGCCGCGCCACATCCAGCATGCTGTTGACGATCTGGTGCAGGCGGTCGGTGCCTTGTAATACACCATCCATGGCCTGGATAAGCATGGTGGTATCCTTCAGTGCGGGCGAGGCCTTGATCATGCCCATGTAACCCTTGATCACGGTAAGGGGTGTGCGCAGTTCATGCGCGGCCACCTGGATAAAGTCACTCTTGTTCTTGTCGAGCTTTTGCAGCGTGTTGTGGGCGCTGCTCAATTCATTTACGCGTTGCTCCACCATGCGTTCCATCATCTGGTTGAAGCGGTTGAGGTCGTCATACAGGCGAGCGTTTTCAAGCGCAATAGAGGCCTGCGCGGCGTATGTACTGGCAAGCAGGACGTCATCCTGATTAAATGCTCCGGGATTATTGCGCGTCAGGGTTAACATGCCGATTACCTTGTTCTTTGAGAACAGCGGCACACCCAGCCAGGATCGATCCACAGGATGCCAGTCTGGTTGTTCCCAACTCTGCATGTTCAGCGTATCGCCGATCACCACCGGCTCGGTCTGCCTGGCAATGGCGTGATAGACGTTTACGCCCTTCACGCTGTAGCTTAGATCTTCCACCGCTCCATTCCCGGCAAAGCCATAATGTCCATGCAAACGTGGCACACCGTTCACATCCTCGAGGAACAGGGCACAGCGGTCGTTCATCACCACCTGCGACAACTGCGCCACGATCTGCTGCGGGACATCAGTCACCGTGGAAAGTGAGGTGATCTGGCGGGAGGCCCTGCCCAACGCCTCGGCCGCACGGCGCCGCGACTGCTCGCTGGAATACAATTTGGCGTTCTCAGCTGCGGTCCTTTCCGCAAATTCCTTTGCGATGTCGAGTTCTGCAGCGCGGTCACGCGCTTCCGCCAGCAGACGTTCCACTTCGCGCTGCGCCTGTTCCTTTTGTTGTACAAGCATGGTGCGCAACAACGCGCTGCTGACCAGGTTGCGGATGCGGACGTACACTTCCCAATCCTGCGGGCCCATCTCCACCCACATGAAACCAAATCGGTTCTGCGCCAGCGTCAAAGGCATGACCACGGCTGTGTAACGATGATCCTGCGGCGTCTTGCCGCGTGGGACAAGCTGTCCGGTACCAATGAAAGCCTGCTTGCGCGGCACCTCGAACGTCGCATCCTCATATTGGAGCAACAGTTGATAACTCTCCGGCGTGGGCGATGAAATGGACTGCGGCGACGTCACATCACTGTAGAACATCACGTACCAGCGGCCGATACCCATATTTGGAAAGTGCTGTGAAATGGCGTTTCCAATATCCTCAAAGGTCATGGCAGGCGCCATGGAGAAGCTAAAGCCCTGCAGCACGTTTTCCTGCTGTTCCAGTACCAACCTGCGGTAGGCCTGGGCGCGCTGCGAGAGTTCACCTGCCAGCAGACGCGCCTGTTGAAATAAGTTCTCAGCCTTCAACATGGCCGTATGACTGGTGATGCCACCCAGTGCATACCGCCGCATCATGGAAATAACGTTATGCCATACGGAAACCACTAACTCCTGCCGCTGCATCATCTCGACCATGGCATTGATGGTCTTCAGGAATTCATCGGGGGTGATCCGGTCGTTCAGCGCCAGCAGGAAGCCATCCCAGGCGCGGCCAAATACATCTCTGAATTGGAGGATGGCGGGATCCTGATCGGTAACGCCTGCAGAATTCAGCAGGGCCCGTAATGCGGCCTCGCGTTTATTCTCCAGTTTGCCAGTCTTTGCCACATCACGCGGCAGAACCGCGGCCTGCCGTACATTTTCAGGGAGACAACCGCATGACCAGCGCACGAGCAACTGAGTGGATGTGACGATCGAACGCGGAACGATATCCCCGTTAATGCGTTTGAGCAAAGTTTCCAGCGCATTCTTTCCGGCCGTATAAAATGACTGGCGCACCGTCGTCAGTGGCACACCGGTTACCTGGGCTTCACGCAGGTCATCGAAACCGGTCACAGCCACATCCTCAGGCACACGCAAGCCGCGTTGTTTCAGGGCCTCCAGTGCGCCGAACGCCATGCGATCATTGGCGGCCACCAATGCCTGCAAGCGCAGCCTACGCTCGTCCAAAAGGATGCGGACAGCCTCGCGGCCGCTCTCGCGCGTGTAATCGCCATCCACTACCAGGTCTTCATCATAGCGCAGGTTATGCGCCTTGAGTTCGTCCTTGTACGCTTCAAATCGTTGCTCCGCATCCAACTGCCCATGAATGCCGCAGATAAAAGCGATATGTTTATAACTATGTTCCTCGATCAAATGTCGCAGCACGGCGCGCATCCCTTCGGTATTATTGGGCACAAACATCGTCGCCCCGCCCACCTCCACCGATTGTGTGACGATAGGCAGGCTTCCAAAAACACTCTCGAAGGTCTTTATATCAGCCGGACTTGCCCCGTAGGCCACATCTGAAGTTAAGATCAGGCCGTCGAACTGGTGAGGTTTAACCAGGTCATATAAACCAAAGGAAGATTTGGAGGGCTCGCTTGCGGCCTGGGGTTTGAGTGTCCCGCCGATGAAATGCACCAGATTCACATTATTTGCTTCCGCCGCGGCCGTAATGCCCGCGATGAACTCGGCACCCCAGGCACGCCCCACCTGGGATGCAAAGACGCCGATAGTTTTTCGTTCCAAAGCAGGCCTCATTAAAGATAGCTTCCTTTGATGAAGGGAATGGCGAGATTATATCCTTGAATTAAGAGTGCCGTACAACAAAACGGTGACAAAACACGAATGCCTCCAACTCAACTGGTAGCTGATTCTGTTTTTTCATTCTTTACTTAGTGCTTTGTGGAATTTCTGAAGATGGATATGGCTATAGTGCCAATCTCATCTGCCACTGTGATATGTCCTCCCTTTCAAATCCGGCCCTTTCGAAAATATTCCCGAATTCCTCCGGGAAAATGGCAGGAACATGCCAGGTCTTGCCGGGGTAATTGGCCATTACGTTCCTGAGCATATCCAGGCCGAGGCGGTTTCCACGCGCGGATGGCTCAACCAGCAAGGACCATATCACCACGTGGTCAGCCTCTGGATTGGAAGTGACCATGTACGTCTGTCCCTTACGATAGGCACGTGCCGGTGGAGTGAGATGCGCGATCGTTTCGCCGTCCAACTGCCAGGGCAGGTCAGATAAACCGTATTGCGAGATCAGTCTGCCAGCTTCGCGCAGATCGATCTCCTCCAGGGCATGGACCTGATTTTCAATGGCGTGCTCACAGGCCAGCCCTATCAGCCTCCGGACATTTTGGAAACCGCACCTGCGATATAAACGCACCGCATATTCATTTTGTTCGATCACCTCCAGGAACATTTCACGATCCTGGCGGTCATGCGCTTCCTGAATCAATTTCTCGAGCAGCCACTGGCCTGCACCCAGGCCACGTTTGTCCTCCAAAATTCCCATCGCCGCGAGCCGGCTGCTCCAGCCACGGCGCGCAATCAAGGCAATGCCTGAAGGTTCATCCTCCATGATCAGTACGCGGCTGGAAAACAGATCGATGCTGTCCTTGCGGAGCATGGTCAGGAATTGGACCAGATTGAAGTTGATCGGGACCAGATAACCCTCAAAGCTGAGATTCAGCAATTGGGTTAGTTCAGGCAATGTATAGTCGGAGGCCGGCCTAAGATCCAGATCCATGTTTCGATTGTACCCGCATCCAGCGTATAATCGCCAAGTCCGGAAGAGGACAACATCATGACAGACATTCAACGCATCGCACGAAAAATAACCCTGACGCTTTTTATCACGCAGAGCCTGGCATCAGCGGGATTCATTGCCGTAGCCACCATTAACCCCATCCTTGGCGCAAAGCTGGCGGCGAGCCGTTCGCTGGCCACCCTGCCAGCTGCCGTGTATTTGTTGAGTGGTGCGCTTTCGGCCTCAGCCTGGGGGTATTTCATGGACCGCCTTGGACGGCGCAACGCGATTGTGGCAGGTTTGGTACTCGGCATCTTTGGCAATGGACTGGTTCTGGTCGCCATTCAATCTGCGTCGTTTTTACTCCTATTGATGGGCCTGGTCCTGATGGGGATGACAAACTCTGCCATTACGCTGGGGCGTTTTGCCGCAGCGGAGTCCAATCCGCCGGATCAACGGGGGCGAGCGATAGCGGCAGTGGTGCTGGGTGGTGTGGTTGGAACGATCTTGACACGCGTTTCGGCGGTCCCCATGGGTAGCTTTGCGGTTAGCATCGGCATGGATGAGCTGGCGGGCGCGTATCTTGCCACGCTGGTGTTGTTTGCGCTTGCCTCCGTGTTTGTCTTTGCAGGTCTTCGCCCAGACCCGCGTGAGGTTGGCAAGGAAGTGGCGAAACTGTATCCTGAGGCTATTCCGCAGGGCCAGGCCCGGCCACTTTCACAAATCCTGCGTCAACCCGCTGTGATCACGGCTGTGACGGCAATGGCGCTGGGACAGGTCGTCATGGTCGCGATCATGGTGATTACCTCCCTGCATATGGAGGATCACCATCATGCCCGCAGCGATATTTATTCAGTGATCTCAGCGCACACCTTTGGGATGTTTGCGCCTTCTATCATTTCAGGCTGGCTGCTGGACCGGTGGGGCCGCGGCCGAATGATCGTGATCGGCGCCGCGACCCTGCTACTGGCATGTCTCACCGCGCCGCTATCACCAGATGTTTTGCCGCTGGGCATTTCACTGTTCCTGCTTGGGCTGGGCTGGAACTTCTGCTTTGTAGGTGGTTCCACACTGTTGTCAGATCAGCTTTCACCTTTGGAGCGTTCACGTACGCAAGGGACGAACGACCTGCTGGTAGGGCTTGCCTCGGCGTTCATCAGTTTGAGCAGCGGATTCATCTTTAGCGCCACCAGTTATACCGTGATGTCGCTGATTGCCGCCGCTATTTCGTTGGCGCCATTATTGATGGCCTGGACATTTTTAAGGCCGAGGGTTGACGCCCTTCCAATAAGCGGAAACCCATCTGGTTGATGAGCCAAACATCCCGCAGGCCTGTCCTGACGCAAAGCCGAAGGATCTAAGCCTGCGGGATGTTGATTTATAGATCTCCCACACAGGTCAACAAAACTGATTGCTTTTCCTGTGCAGGCCTATAAGCTGATTCACTTCCGTATCATGGTGAGCAGCATTTTGAATGGCTGGACAGCCTTTAAGGCGTGAGGTTCGTCCGCTGGCATGATGATTGCATCGCCTGTTTTCAGGTAGAAGGGTTTACCTGAAATTCTTATTTCGGCTTCCCCCTCCAGCACATGTACCAACGCGTCGAACGGTGCCGTGTGTTCACTCAACTCCTGATCCTGGTCAAATGCAAACAATGTGACGTTGCCCGCCTCGGCCTTGGTGATCTGGCGGCTGACAACAGAGCCTTCCTGGTAGTTGACCAGGTCGGCCAGGTGCATAACTTCTGATTTGGGTGCGGTAGCCATGGGCCCTCCATGAAAACGTCCCGCAGGTTTTATCTTCAACGTCTTGTTATCCCGTCAAACCTGCCCCCTTCGGGGTGCTGCGCGATCGACGGGACGGTTCGCAACAATCATTTTATTTCAATTTGATACGCGGCGGGAGCGGATGTGAAACGGGTAGTACCGGTGACGATCAAAACCGCCTCATCGCCGCTTTGCAGCGACAGCGGAATATCAGCCGTGTTATCGGCGTTCAGCTCAATGGAGGTCACCGTGGTGGTATCACCTTTGAGAATGAGGCTCACGCGATAGGTCTGCGGCAGCATGTTTTGGACGCGGGCAAAGCCGTCCGCCGCCCAGCCGCCGTCATCTGCCTCGAAATCGGTCACGTAGTTGATCGCGTCCACGCGAACGTCATCGAGCAAAAAGCCTTCGCCGTTGACCAGCGCGTCGGTGATGTATTCGAAGCGGATCTGCACATTCTGCCCGGCAAATCGTGAAAGATCGACCTGCTCCTCGATCCAATCACCAGTCTGGCCTGTATATGCCCAGCCATAGGAGTTACCCCCGGGGTCAGAATCGGTACCGGAAGGCGTTTTGAGAATCTCCCAGGTTTCGCCGTCAGTAGAGGCTTCGAGGTAAAGGTAATCCCAATCCTCTTCAATATCAAACCAGGTTTGGTAACTCAGTGTGATGGGACCGTTGACATTTGTGAAATCAAATTCGCGCGTGAGGGTCATATCAGATTCATTACCCTTATTTGCCCAAAAGGCATAATCACCCGAATACGCGTCCATGGGCAAAAGTTGTGTAACGGTGGAACCGCTGAAATGCAGGGTGTAATCACCAGCGCAATGGATCGTAATGTAATCAATGCCATATTGGTTGACCGTACCACTGGTATCCTGCGGACAGCTCAAAATAAAATCAACCTGCATATATTGCGGCGCATCGGGATAATTGTGATAGGTATAACGGCCGTCTCCCACATTGCCGTCTTTGAGATACAAAGTCGCGGCCCAATCCATAAAGACGTCATCCGCGGTGATGACCTTGCCAGTCTGCGGGTCGATGATATTAAGCTGCGCCAGCGTGTCATCGATGCCCTTTAGATCATCTTCAGGGTTGCTGGTAGCAGCCTTGGTCGCTTCTTCACCAAACCGGTCAAGGAAATAAGCCAGATAGAGAAAACTCTGACCATAGTGGCTGGAAAAATCGGGAGAGGTGTTGTCCACCCAGCTATTCAGTTGCAGATCGGGATCCTGAACATAAAGCCAATCAGAGCCACCCACAGAATAACCATTGATGAAAGTACCCACGTCTGCAAAGCCCTCCACCATCCAGGAGGCGTCGTTACGGTCGGTGGGGAACTGGATCATGTGCACAAATTCATGTGCGAGAGTGCCATAGGCGTATTCATCGCCTAAATCGGTAGTGTTGGAAAGTACATAAGTTTCATGGGCATTCGAATGCTCCTCAATCTCCGGACTAAATGAGTCTTGAGGGCTAAAATAACCACCTACATTGGTCCCGAGATCGCTCGCATATAGAACAAAAATGTGCGGATCATTATCCACCCCGGGGATGAATTCGCTGCCGAAGAACTCACGGTTGGTGGGATAGATCTTGTTTTCGAATTCATCCATCAGGGCCTTCATATCGCCCCGGTTTACCTCCACGCCATCCTGTGCCCAAAAATAGGTATGGGGTGTGATGTTGAGCAGGGTGAAATCGTATTGACGGTGCTCGCCGGTGTCTGCATACATGATCCAGAATGTTTCCCGGTCGCCGACCTTATAGGATTTTCCCGGCACGGTTCTAGTCACATTGCACTTCTTCTCAAGGCGACAGGCCAGCTGGTATGGATCGTTTTCGGGCACGATCGTGGTCAACAACGTCTCGACCGTATCGGGCGGGATCGACTCGATCGGAGGCCGCGTCAACTCGATGGGAGGGGGCGGCGTTTCCGTATCTCCCAAAATGGGCGGCACGAAAAGAGGAGTGGCACTTGACGAGGGAATAGACTGGGTTTCGTAATAAAGGATTCCCGCTGCTCCCAGGATCATGGCGCAGGCGCAGCAAACCAGCACTGCCACGATTGCTCCTATGATCTTGGGAAGGGCGGAAGACGAAGTGTTATTGGCATCCATGAAGCTCTCCTGCCGCGGGTGTCATCACCAAGTAAACCTGGGCATTGATCTGTAATCCAGAATCAAAACTTCAGTTTACCCATGCGTGCGGCATTCTATAGAAGTCCCCGCATCATACCGCTGGAGGATAAGTAACGGGTTAGGAAGAGTCTGAACGTGCGGCGATCTCCCTGTGCGAAGGCGGACTGCATCAATCGTTTGATCTGATCGAAGTGCTGTTCCTGTCAAAATAGGTTGTGATCTGTTTCCGCACGGGCGTGAGCAAGCCCAAATGTGTAAGCATGGCAATCGAGACAGTTGTCATATAGAGAAAAAACACTACATCCTTCCATAGAAAGCTCGGATTGACGCTTTGCGTATCAAACACATAGCGGAATACGATCAATCCCAGATGGGTCAGGTTGAGAAGCATCAGAGGGATCGAAAACGGACGCAAATCGTGATCCTCAATGATCAGATGCAGCCCGATCAACCCGGCCAGGCCGCCTGCCATGACCACCAGGTATTTGATAAACCGGCCTATATCGTCGGGCTGCCCATACATGCGTTTTAGAATTTCAATATACAGATAGCAAACCGCCGCCAAAAAGGCCCAGCTAAACCAGTTGATCAGAATTGGCAGGATCAAATTTCCATACACCCGAATCGCCAAAATCGCCGTGGTCCAGCCAACGCCATACGCCAGCCCAACCACAACTGCCTGTGTGACAGTGCTGACAGGGTTTGGATTGTCTCCAAGTAGATCGAAGACCATTTTTGTACCACCCAGCACAGAAAAACCCAGTCCCCCGATGCTTAATAACAACATGGCGAGGCTGAAAAGCCCCCTCTGTGATACCTTAGGACCATTTCCGGGACGTGGCTGCGTTGGTGGAACTTGATTGGAGTTACTCATCTGGCCTCCTGCCCACTATGTGAGCTTGAAGTTCACATGATTTCATAGGGCAGACGAATTATACACACAACTAAGACTGTTTTCGCGCGGACAGGGTTCCCGCCTCCTCCCTCAACCTGGCCTGCTTCCGTCCGATTTCCCGGTTGCAGGCTGACAGTGGAATACCACCAAGACCAGTTGCCTGCTCGTCTGCGTGTCGGTCGAGCCGACATTGTACGTTTTTCATCCGACAGTTAAATGGCTGGTTGAGCAACAGGAATTAGTGATGGTCCACGCGCGGTTGGATGGGTATCCTCTGGAATTCACGAGCCATTTCGATAAAACGCGTGATGGTGGTCTCGAACATCAGTTTTCCAAATTCAGGTGTCGCTACAGACGGATCTCCACAAACACCTTCTTTTGAGAAGCGGCTCCACCAGTCCTGCCAGCCATAGGCGTTTGGCTCCGGATGATCCCAGTTGAAGTATTTGAGTTTGAGCTGACCGATGTCACGTTGGGCCTTTTCCATTTGCACAAGCTCGGGGAAGGAATGCAGCATCATGGCGGTTTCATATTCACAGGCGTGACCCACGCTGCCCCAACCGCCTTTGCGATTTGCATCCAATACATCGGCAACCAGCGCAGGATTCACGGCCGCGTTGATGGTGGTATTCGCGCAGATAATTCCAGTTTCCAGCACCACCTTGCGGGCTGCCAGTTCGCAGATAGCCTGATTGGAACCATGACCGTTCACAATGAAAATGTGGGTGAACCCGTGCCGTGCGACTGAGCTTGCTACCTGCGAAACATACGCCAGGCAGACTTCCATATCCACCGAAAGCGTACCGGGGAAATCCATGTGATGATGATCCAGCCCAACCGGGATGGTGGGTGTGACAAGGATATCGCCGCCCGCGCGCCGTCCACATTCCCACAAAACAGCCTCGAGGATGTCATTGTCGGTCGAAAGCGGCAAATGCGGGCCGTGATCCTCCACGGTGCCAAACGGGATGCAAACGACCGGCTGTGGATCGCGCGCGATCACTTCCTTCATGTCCGGCCAGGTGAACCGGTCGTAGCGCCATTGAGCTTCAGATGTCATTTTCGCCTCCAGAAGGTGGAATCGTCTTGTACCAATAACACCTGTACCCTCTCGAGGGTACTTCAAGAGGTGTACCTGAATCTGTCTTCTGACGGGGTAGTGACAAAATACAGGTGACAGACGGTCATATTTGCGCTATGATTGAGTCACCTAAATCAGGGAGGTATTATGAAAAGATCACTCCCATTTGTTCCCATCTTATTACTGGTGCTGCTCAATGCATGCAGCGATTTCAACTCGCCCATCACAGCGCCTGGATACATCCACACGTCCGTCATCCAATCTCTGACCGCCACCATGTGGACACCGACACCCACCCAGACCTTCAACCCCAACATTCCCACTCTGGTTACTTGGTTAAACGCGGATCTGTCAACCGCCAATTCCCTGGAATGGACCTTGGATGCAGAATATCTTGTGACCAACGTCTCATTTCCGAATGTGCAGAATAGCCAGGCTTCGGTTTTTCGTGTGGATGTGCGTTGTGAATGCGTCAACGGCACCGAATGTTGTATACCGGAGAGGACGTTTGTGGTAATTATCCGATCTATGAAAAGGAATGCCAATACAATTCTGGCGCAAGTTCCCGGGGGAGTTAGCCGGATGCTGGTGGTGTGCTCTGATCTTAAGAAACATATCCAGGTCGGTGCCATGTCTGCATCGTGGCAGGATGTAACAGATTATTTGCTTGGGCACCTAACCGGTCACCAATTCGGGGCGCGGGTTACCCGGGCTGCCATTCCATAAAAAGGATGCCCGGTCATTCGTGCTGTTTTAACTTTTTCCACCCAAATGCAATTATGAAAAACACCGTCGCAATCAACACAATCGCCGCGCCAGAGGCGATGCTCAGATAAAACGAAAGGTACAGGCCGATGATCCCCGAGAATGAAGCAAGGACGGCCGCCAGGATCATCATATGCGAGAGGCGCTGCGTCAGCAGGTACGCGGTCGCCGCAGGGGTGACCAGCATGGCGACCATCAACGCCACACCGACCGTCTGAAGCGAGACCGCAACCGTCACCGCGATCAGGATGAGCAGCAGGTTGTTCAGCAGACCCACCGGGAGCCGCAGCGTGGCAGCCAGGACGGGGTCAAAGGAGATGGTAGTGAATTCCTTATAGAACGCGAAGATGGTCAGGAGCACGATCCCGCCAAAGATCAGGATCAGCCACAGGCTGGAGGCTGAGACGCTCAACACATCCCCAAATAGGAAGTGACTCAAATCCACGGCATAACTACGAACCGTGGAAATCAGCGCAATACCAAGCGCAAACATCCCGGCGAAGATGATGCCGATCGCGGTATCCTCTTTGATCTGGGAATTCTTGCTGATGGCGCCGATCCCCAACGCGGCCGCGATGGAGGTCCCCAACGCCCACCAGAAGAGCGGTTCGCGTGCCCCGCCATTGACGAGGTATCCGAGCGCGACGCCAGGGAGGATCGTGTGCGCCAGCGCATCGCCGAAAAATGCCATGCCGCGCAGGACCATATAACTTCCCACCACCGCGCAGACGATACCAACGAGGAGAGCAGCGATCATGCCGCGTTGCATAAATTCATAGGAGAGAGGAGTGAGGAGAAAAGACATTCGATTTACGATTGCGGATTTACGACACTTGCACCTGGCGCACACTTGCACCGGGCGCAAGTGCCGGGGAGTGCAGGTGTTTACGATTGCGGAGAGTTTTTATGGAGGCAACTGTCATGGCAAGGATTTCATTTGTCTCTTTGTAGATGTCAGTGACTTGTTCCTGTTTGACGAGTTCCGACTCGACTAGAATTGCAAGCCAGTAGGCAGTCTCGTCTCATTCAATCGAAAATCGTCAATCGTTAATCGTAAATAGCCTCATTCTTCCGGAGGACAGCAATCATCTACCAGCATTGCACCTTGAGGGTCAACTCGCATACGTCCACCGTATGCTTGTAACAGATTCTCGGTACGCAGCACTTCGTTCGGTTCACCGAGTGCAACCAGGCGATGGTTAAGCAGCATGATTCGGTCGAAATGACTCGCGGCCTGGTCGAGGTCGTGTGTCGCAACCATCACGGTAACTTTCTCCCGTTTAAGACGATCCAGCAAGTTCAGAATGCCTTCCTGTGAAGGAGTATCGAGACCGGAGAGAGGCTCATCCATCAGCATCAATTCGGCTTCCTGCGCCAGGGCCCGAGCGATGAACATGCGCTGCTGTTGCCCGCCGGAGAGCTCGCTGATCTGGCGCGAAGCCAGGTTGCGGATCTCCACAGTCTCCAGCGCGTGATGCACCAGCTCCCAATCCTTTTTACGGGGCCAGTTCAAGGGGCCCAGTTTCGCAGAACGTCCCATCATGACTACATCTGCCACACTGACAGGAAATGCCCAGTCCACCTGACTGCGCTGGGGAATATAGCCAATGCATACGTGCCCACGCGGGCGCGAGCCAAAGATATTCACTTCGCCGGATTGTGGTTGCAACACACCCGCGATGACTTTAAACAACGTGCTTTTCCCCGCCCCGTTCGGTCCAACGACTGCGACGCGCTCGCCCTCATGTAGATGGAAGGTAACATCCTGTAGCGCCGCCCGCCCGTTATAGCGGACGGTGAGTCTCAGTACATCGAGGATAGGTTGGCCTGGCTGATGGTGGGTGTGAGGGTACATAAATTCTATTTTAACGCCTCTACAATTTTCGAGACATTATGTTTCATCATGTCAACATACGTCCCGGCGGGCGCGCCATCGGTCAGCGACTCAAGGTGTAAATCTTCCACCACCTTTACGCCCGTTTCTTCGGCGATTTGTTGCGCCAGTACCGGGTTTTCCACTTCATCCAAAAATATGGCGGACGTTCCGCTCGAGTTGATCAGGTCAATCAACTCAGCCAGTTGTCCCGCGGAAGTGGATGCATCGGTGCTCACGCTGGGCACGATCGCTCCGATAATCGTAAAGCCGTAACGGTCTGAGAAATATCCGAGCGCTTCGTGATTCGTCACAAGCAGTCTTTTCTCCGGTGGGATCTGAGCCACCTCATCAACGATCCAGGCGTCGAGGTCTTTGAGTTGTTTGACGTACGCATCCGCATTGGCTTGATACACCGCCGCGCCGTCGGGATCAAAATGAGAGAGGCCTTCACGGATATTCTCCACATACGGAATGACATGATTTGGATCGAGCCACATGTGCGGGTCACCTGCTTCCTGTCCGTGTTCTTCCATCGGGCGCGGTTCGAGTCCATCTGAGGCCGTGATCACGACGCGCTCGCCTCCTGCGTTCTCCAGTAAAGACTCGAGGAAATGTTCATACTCCAGGCCGTTGACGATCAGCAACTTGCTTTCATTGATCCTGGCCGCATCGGCAGGCACGGGCTGGTAGGAGTGCGGATCTGTGCCAGCAGGCAACAGCGATTCCACCTGGGCGCGGTCGCCCGCGATATTGCGCGTGATGTCCGCCAGGAAGGTGGTGGAGGTGAGAACCTTCAAACCGCTGTCACTGCTTTCAGTGGCAGAGCTGCAGGCAGCAAGGAAAAGAGCCGCAAGTACGAGGATACTGCTAATGGAATTGAAAATCTTTTTCATTTTAGCGCCTTTTTTATCCCCCACCGCTAGGTGAGGGATAAAATAAGTCTGCCTGGCTCTCGTTGGAGCTAAGCCCAGATGAAGCAAGTTTTCTAATTGTTACGACAATTCAGGCACAAGCCAAAGAGCTGCAGCCAGTGATCGTTGATCTGGTAGCCTGTCTTCCTGGCGATGGAACTGGTAAGCGCATCGAGATCGTCCCCCTCGAAGAACTCCACCTGCCCACATTGCTGGCAGAGTAGAAGGTGTTGGTGTCCCTCTCCCGCAGAGATGAACGCCTGGCATCCCATCGGCTGATGCACGCGTTGAATGAGGTGTAGTTCCTCCAGTTTTTCGAGCGTGCGATAGACGGTGACCAGCCCCAGCGCGCGATATTTCCTGCGTGCCAAATCATAGACCTCGATGGGCGTCAGCGCGCGCGGGGATTTTTCAACCGTTTCCACCACCACCCGCCGTGCTTCGGTGAGGCGGTAGCCGTTCTCGTGTAGTTGTTCCAACCAGATTTCCGATGACATGATTTCTCGCTTCTTATTGAAAATCATTTTCAATAAGTATACAAATAAAAAAACAGGAAGTCAAGGTTAAGACATGTTTTACGGCAGCCAGTGCGGCATGAGACCTTCTGCCAGCACTTGCGGCTGATCGAAGCCGGGCATCCAGATCGCAACCTCCGGTTTATGTACTCCCTTAAGTCTGAATTGCTGGAAGACGAGCGCCCTGCCCCATGGATCCCAATATGGGTTGTTGTAGGCGTACCCTGGCTGATCTGCTATCGCTTGCCCGTCACGATTGTATGGGTCCATCAGCAATAAAGCCATGTATGGGTCATTCGCCATCGGGCGCAAGCCAATTAATATTTTGTTTTCCACTGGCGACCATGCCAGCATATTGTAGGCATAATCCCGGTCATCGTTCTCGCCGAACAGGGTGGTGATTTCGTTGATCGAAATCTTTGCCTGATGCACACGAGTGTATACACCAAAATCAGCGGTGGCAGTATCGGTGTATATAAAGGATTCGCCGTCTCCAGACCAGGTGACCGGGCTTCCAAGTTGGGACGGGATGATCACCTGTTTGTTGGTAAGCAAATCCAGCAGTCTTATTTCATCCTTGATGCCATCATAGGAGGAAAGGCGCGAGCCATCCGGCGACCAGATTGGCCCATAACCAATGATCTGCTGGTCTTCATACAAAGGAGCATTCTGCCTGGTTTCAAGATTCAATACCCAAATGCGCGGCGACCCGTATGCAAGATTGCCCGTTGGAGCCGCGGCTTCACGCACATATGCCACAAGACGACCATTGGGAGAAATGGCTGGCCCCGAGCAACGATCGGCTCCGCACTGGAGCAGAAGAACGGCATTCCCTCCCGTGCGTTGCACGCTCCACAAGTCCAGGCCGTCCTGTTCGTTGAATGCCGAAAAGACGACAAACTCACCATTCCTTGATGTATCGAAGTTGAAAATTTTAAAAGTGTCATCGATGAGCGGGGTGGTCTCTCCGCTTTTCACATCAGCCGCCCACAGTTGGCCTGTCCCTTCGTTCGTTACCAGGTACACCACCTTCGGTGAGCGTGCCTGAAATTTCCAGTTCTGCGGTTTCTTCAGGGCTCTACCATTGCCTGTCAACGGGCCCGGAGTAAGCGCCGCAGTGTACTGGACTTCGGGTTCAAAGGGTTGCAGTGGAACAAAGCGCATCGTCTTTGAATCCGCCCATTCGAATTTTCCCCGGATTTCAGGCTGAATGAAAAATTTTTCGATCGCGAGAGACTCATCCACCGGCTCGGAGAAGACCAGCGTAATCGCCTCATACGGACCAAGGGTGCTGTTCGCTGGCAATTGGGCTGTGACGCGTATCCCGATCTGAGTCCCAATGAGGATCACGAGCGCAATGACCAGAAGGAGGAATCCGGTTACGAGACCCGCGGCAGAGTCAAGATCCAGAGCGAAGCGGTTTTCCGTCTTCATGGATACAGATAAGGCTGATCCGGCTGCGGTACAACTTCAATCGTTTCGGCGTGGATGAGCGGGCTGGGATTCCCATTGAATGAGACCACATCTATCGGGCCGCTGACTTTGATCCACGTGTCTTTTTCTAAGGAGTCAGCCTGGGGCGAATCCACGATCATGCCAACCGCGTAGCCATCCGCCGCACAGCAGGAGAGAATAAAACGGCTGACGAGGAACTGTCCCTGCGGCAGACTTTCGTCGCGATAGACAAAACCGACCACCGAGGCCTGTTGTCCGATAAAGGGGTTGAGGTCCTTCTCAAAATAAAAGATTTTGACCCAATCCAAAACATTGCGTTGCTCTGATTCAGTTTCGAACAGGCTGCTGGAGGATTGTGAACTGACCAGCGCCGAGGAGGTTGTAATACCCTTGGCGGAAACTGCAGATGAATCCAAGGGTCTTGCTGGAATCAAAACGCCGATCAGCAAAGGGATGAGCATGATCCACAAATTGGCTGCAGCAGGCGCGTGGTCATGATCATCATCATGGTGATGATTGTGTTCTTGTTCTTCTGCTTTCTGACGTTCACGGGAAAGTTTTACCTCTGTAAAAAGACGCTGAGCCAGGATGGCGAGAAAAACAATGCCGATCTGGGCGAGGATCACGAAACGCTGGTTGATATACCACAGTAACTGGTTGTTAATGACTTTGCCCATCAGAAAGAGAAATAGCCCGAGCAGCAGCAAAGCCTGAAAGGAACGGTAAAGTCTGGGTGGCATATATGCTCCTTGTTATGGCACAAAATAATTGAAGGCGATCCCTGCCAGCAGACTTATGAGGAACGGGATCAAGACGAGATAGGCAACAGGCTTGCGGCGGAAGACCTGCAAATACATGAGCGTACTCTTGATATCCACCATCGGGCCGAAGACCAAAAATGAAAGAAGTGAACCAAAACTGAACGCCCCTACAAAACCCAGGGCAACGAACGCATCCACAGTGGAGCAGATCGAGAGGATGATTGCCAGCACCATCATCACAATCACGGAAAGGATGGGGCCACTGCCAATGGCAAGTAATGAACTCTGCGGGATGAAAGTTTGCAGTCCTGCCGCGAGCATGGCGCCGACGATGAGGTAACGTCCCATTTCAAAGAATTCGTCCGCGCAGATCAACAGCGCTTGCTGGATTTTGTCACCGAAGGATGTGGCTTCGTGGTGATGTGTGTGCTCATGTTCATGGGATGGCAGGAGCACAGGCCGTAATACGTTTGTTGGATCCTTCTCGATCGAAAAGATGAGTCCCACCACGACCGCGATCAACAGGCTAAGTCCCACACGCCACAATAGCATTGGGCCCCAGCCAAATGCCGCAGCCGTGCTGAAGATGACGATGGGGTTGAAAACGGGAGCAGCCAAAAGGAAGGCAATGCCAGCTGGCAGCGGCAAGCCTTTGTGAAATAAGCGACGCGCCAGGGGGATCACTCCACATTCACAAACCGGGAAGACCAGTCCCATCAAGGCACCAGATATGGCGGCAGGTACGGAACGTTTTGAGATGACGCGTGCCATCAAATCACGATCTAAAAAGACTTCCACCAGACCAGAGACGAGCGTGCCAAACAACAGATATGGCATCGCTTCGATGAAGATCCCCAAAAAGACCGTCGCGAATAGATTTAACCTTGAAACCAGTTGAAGAAACAGGCTCCAGGGTGTAATGCTGGCCAGGATGAACAACAGCACAACGGTCAATATAAGCCAGAGGAGCGGTCGTGAGGTGCGGCGAATCCCAGGAATGGATGTCACAATTGGCCCATCATTTGTTCCTTGCAGTTTATTTCTCATATTGGCATTCTAAACACGGAGGCTTAGAGTGGGATAAGTAAAGGGAATGCTCCAGGTTAAGTTGACCTCCTGTGATCCTGGAGATACTGAAACCTGATTACTTATCGAGCTCTGCGCTTTCGTTTGGGTTGATTTCCTTCTTCAGCAGAAAGTATGCGCCTGTGAAATGATCATCCACGCTGCCAACCAGCAGGGCACGGCGTGTGGGCAGCATGTTGACGACCTCCCAGCCTTCCAGCCCCTGCTGGTCGAGGGCTGGGATCTCGAATCCTTTCCCCAGTGGATCATCACCCATCAATGCGCCGGCCGATAAATAAACCATTTTGTAGCGAAAAACTCGGCCACCCTGTTGCAGGCGCTTTTTCGCGCTCTCGCGGCGGGCGCGCTGTTCCCCGAGCTGTTCGGCCTCCACCTTTTGACTCAACCTGGCAAACTCCGGGGAATCATGAATCTCCTTCGCCACTTCAAGGATTTCCTCATCATCACTGAGCATGGCGGTCGAAACGAATTCATAGCCGCGCCGGTCACCGAGCTTGATGAGGCCATCGGCTGCGTCGAACTGGGTCAGCCAATCTTCATCTTCTGTCATAAGTTCATACAGGGTTTCAGTGTCGCGCATGGCAACAAGGTCATTGATCTGGGTGCTCATGGTCTGCTCCGCAGTTTGATATGGGCTGATTGTATCATTTTGCAGTACGGTACTTTCGGCCGGTTTACCAAGTTGTGATGTCGGCCCAGGGTCGAATGGGTTATGATTCGGATATGTTCACGGAAATATTCAGGAAACTTGCGAGCCAGAACCTGCTCGATCTGAGGGAAATGGAGGGTGATTACCGGGCTGCGAATTTGCCCATCGACAAGGCACAAAGCTTCCTGTACATGACTATCGTCACGATCAGCGCAGTTGGCATGCTCACTGTGGATCTGTTTTTCTTCGAGGGCCAGCCGGAAATATTTTGGCGGATGGTGTTGTATCACCTTGCTTTTATACTATTTACTGTTGTTACTATCTTTGCAATCCGAAAAACAACCCGGGTCCGAACTTTTGACCAGCTGACTCTGGCCTGGATCCTTGTGACACTGGTTTCGCTATTGATCGAAAACTTATCGCGCCCTGCGAATTATATGGCACCGGTCTTCGATATTATTGCAATTTTTGCGATCTACGTGCTTTCACCGCTCAGGTTTCAGCAGAATGTGCTGCTGGCTGTCTGCTTCTCGATTTGCAGCCTGTTCATTTATTATTTTGTGAAAATTGGGGTGGAACCTGCCATACTGCGTGGTGCAACCGCAGCCCAATTTGTCGTCCACACCCTGGGGTTGGGAGCTTCAATACAGGTGCAATCCTATCGTCGGAGATCCTACAAGGCACTCATTGACGAGCGTGACGCCAAGGAGATGGTCGCGTATCTGGCAAACATTGACCCTCTGACCAAGGGTCTGACGCGCCGCCATTTTTTCCACATTGCCGAGGCCGAGTTCAAGCGATTCAGGCGGTATCACCGACCCTTGTCCGTGCTGGTCGTAGATGCCGACCGATTCAAATCGATCAACGATACCCACGGGCACCATGCTGGGGACATTGTGCTACGGAGTCTTTCGCTGGTGGCCATGGAACAAAAACGCGTCCAGGATACCTTTGGCAGGCTGGGTGGTGAGGAATTTGGTTTGATCCTGCCGGAGACGTCTCTCGAACAGGCCAAGGTCGTGGCAGAGCGTATCCGCAAGGTCTGGGAACAGACGCCCTCCACCATGGATGGAAACCTGATCCATTCAACGGTCAGCGTTGGGGTAGCAGAGGTCAGCGTTGACGACGCATCCTTTGATGACGTTTTGCGGCGTGCCGACCTGATGATGTATAAAGCCAAGGAAGAAGGCCGCAACCGCGTTGCGCCAGAGTGATCGGGGGAAATGCACAGAGCGGCCTGACATGCCTCGCCCAGGCACGTCAATATGGCCGCTCCGGCAAAAGGGAACTGGACTTGACCGCTATTCAATAGCGTCCCGCAGGCTTGTGAGGATCAAACCTGTTTTTTCGAGAAAACCTGCGGGACGGTTATTGCAATCTATCTGCGATTCCGCAAGAAGGTCGGGATATCGAGATCGTCCTTATTCACGTGAGGATGAGGGGCCTGCTTCGCCTCACCCGGCTGAGCATCTGTATGAACCGAAACAGATTCCGAACTGCGCGGGAAAGCGAGGGATGGATCCGCACGCCGTGTTTCAAGCTTTGGCTGGCGTTCCAACGCCCGGCGCGGCATCGAGCTGCGCTCGAAGCCGGTCGCAATCACAGTCACGCGAATTTCATCACCCATGTTCGGGTCAATGACCGCACCGAAGATCATATTGACGTCGGGATGGGCGGTCTCGCGGATGATGGCCGCAGCCTGGTTGACCTCAAAGAGCGTCATGTCCGGACCGCCGGTGACGTTGAAGAGCACACCGCGCGCGCCGTCGATGGTGATATCGAGCAACTTGCTGGAGATGGCATCTTCAGCGGCTTTGCGGGCACGTTCATCGCCGGTGCCTTTGCCCACAGCCATGAGCGCGGCCCCACCTTCCGACATAATGGCGCGAACATCGGCAAAATCAAGGTTGATCAAACCAGGCGTGGTGATCAATTCAGAAATGCCTTGAATACCTTGATGCAGAACATCATCCGCCAGGCGGAAGGCATCCTGCAAACTCGCGCGCTTATCTGCGATCTGCAACAGGCGATCGTTGGGAATGGCGATCAACGTATCGGCATGTTCCTTGAACTGGCTAATCCCCGCTTCCGCGGCCTGCATCCGGCGCATGCCTTCGAATGTGAACGGACGTGTCACTACACCAATAGTGAGCGCGCCGCTTTCCTTGGCGATCTGTGCGACGATGGGAGCGGCACCCGTTCCCGTGCCGCCACCCATACCCGCCGTGACGAAAACCATATCCGAGCCCTTCAGCACGTTATAGAGTTCGTCCGCAGATTCTTCTGCGGCTTTGCGTCCGATCTCAGGGTTGCCGCCCGCACCCAGGCCGCGCGTGATCTTGTCACCGAGCCGCACACGTGCGGGTGACTTCGCCAACATCAAAGCCTGCGCATCGGTATTTGCGACGATGAATTCAACGCCTTGAATTCCTTCATCGATCATGCGGCTGACGGCGTTGGATCCGCCGCCGCCAACGCCGATCACTTTGATGCGGGCGAATGCTTCTGCTCCTGTTCTTTGCTCATTGTTCTTTGCCTTGGTCGAGTCCATGGGTACCTCCATCAAACAATTGGTTTGTATGATACTTGTTTTTGATTCGGTATAAAAATATTTTAAGAGTTTGCTCTCTAGACCCTAAAGGTTTTTGCTGTAAAACTAATCTCTATCTTTGCAGCGAACATCCTGATCGAAGTACAACTTTGGTTGCAAAGGAAACCTTTAGGGTCTTTTCTCAATTACGGCAATATCCTGCCAATGATCTTCCTCACAAGATTCATATTCTTCTCTCCTTTCCCGCGGCGTTCGCGCCCGATGCTTAAGTCACTGTCATGCATCGAGAGCGCCCACTGCAATAAACCCACACTGGTTGAATAGGCGGGTGAATTCAAACGGTCAACGAGACCCAACAGATTCTCAGGCTGTGCGGTGCGCACTGGCATGCCCAACACCTCTGAGGCAATGCGTTTGATGCCGGGTAATGCTGCAGTGCCGCCGGTCAATACCAATCCGGCGGGCAACAAACCGTCATAGCCGGAGCGTTTGATCTCCTGCAATGCCAGCGAGAAGATTTCCTCCACACGCGCCTCGATGATGTCAGCCAGGTCCCGGCGGTTGATCTGCACGGGCCGATCCTCCCCAAACGGACGGATCGCGAAATATTCCTCCGATCCCACTTCCCGTCGGACTGCATGGCCCTGTTGTTTCTTCACTTCTTCAGCTTGCTGGAAAGGTAAACGCAGGCCATGCGCAATATCCTGAGTCACGTGATTGCCACCGACCGAAAGCACCATGGTATGCCATACATCGCCGTTGACGTAGATCGCCAGATCCGTTGTGCCGCCGCCGATATCGCATACGGCCACACCCATCTGGCGTTCCTGCTCCGTCAGGACAACTTCGGCGGAGGCCAGCGGGTTCAGCACAAATTGCTGGATTGCCACACCAGCCGCACCGACACACTGACGCAAATTGTCGATGGAAGCGGCGGAGGCGGTAATAATATGCGCCTCCACCTCGAGACGATAGCCATGCATCCCTTTCGGGGTGCGGATGCCATCCTGACCATCCACGCTGAAGCCGCGCTGGATTACATGGATAATCTCACGATCATAGGGAATCGCCACCGCTCGCGCCTGCTCCAGGGCATGTTCAATGTCATACTGTTCGATGATGTTGCCGTTCACAGCCGCGGCGCCCCGGCTGTTTACCGATGAGACGTGCGCGCCAGCCATGCTCACCAACGCCGAAGTGATCTCCAGGCCCGAGGTGGATTCGGCCCGCTCGACCGAACGTGTGATTGCCTGTGACGCCGCAGCCAGATCAACGATGATGCCCTTGCGGATGCCCTCCGAAGGTTCGATGCCCACGCCCAGAATACGAATGGACTTGTAATCCTCCACTCGTCCAACCAGCGTGCATACTTTGGTGGTGCCTACATCTATGCCTACAATGATCTCTTCCATAATTTTCTCTTCGACTTCGGAGTCAGAGAGCGTCGCGTGGCGCCGTGGCGACACTTGCTCCCGTCATACGCCAGCAAGCTGGCTGATTCCATATTATTGCGTCATCCGATAATACGGTGCGGTGGGGTATGTCACATTGATCAGCGCCGGTCGGATGCCGCGTTGCGTCAATGAATTCACCATCGATTCATACACACGCAGCTTCAGTGCAATATCCTGACCGGTCAAGCCAAAATAGACTCGCCAGCCGCGCGGGTCGGACCAGCCGAAGCCCATGCGCGGCTCATACAAAATGGACATGCCTGGCGGGACGTGACTGGCAAGGCCTTTGACCGCCTGGACCATGTCTGTGGAAATGAACGGCGCGGGATTGAGGGGATCCGCCGCACTGCCTCCTCCGGATGGAGCTGATTCGGCCACGACAGAGATGAGTCCAGACATTTCGCCGCGCGGCCTGAATGCGACACCATCCTCCGCAATCCAGGTGTAGCTGCCGCCCTGCTCCCAGCGGATGACCGGCTTGCGCTCCACAAGATTGACCGAAACAACATTCGGCAGGGAAATCTCCACTCGGACGGAAACCAGCTCAGGATAGTTAAGGCGGAGGCGGGTCTCCAGATCCGACGGAGAAAGCAGGAAGATGGGTTGTCCGATGATGTTCATCGCGGAATTCACATCCGCTGGATTCAAGATTTGATTGCCCGTGACCTGTGCTTGCATGACGCGTAACTGCGGCAGGCGGAAGGCCAGATAGATCATCGTCCCAAGCAGAGCCGCGAGAATCAGCGATACGAATCGCCAGCCGAAGCGTGGTCGAGGCAGGCTGATTCCACGGGCCCTTGTCCCGGCATGGGACGCGTTAGGCAGGGCCGGCATGGCAATATGAAAACGGCGGCGCGCATTTTGCCTGGGCTTGGCGCCTTTCGCTTTCGGCGCGATAGGTTTGTTACGCGCTGTGACGGGCGCCACTGGACGTGTCGCCTCCTGCACGATGCGATTCATACGTTTCTTCTGTTCGCGTTCCCGCCGTAAACGCACCATTTCTGCGCGGCTTCGTTCATTATTTTCGCTCATGCGTGACTCCGATACGTGTGCGACGTGTGATCGCGGTCCGCTTTGCGCTCCAATGCCAGTTCGATCAAGCGGTCGACCAGTTTTGCATAAGGCAATCCACTGGCTTCCCAAAGTTTGGGGTACATGCTGATCTTGGTAAAACCTGGAATGGTATTCAGCTCGTTCAAATAAATTCGGCTCGTGTCTTTTTCAAGGAAGAAATCCACCCGCGCCATGCCGGCACCATCGATGGCCTGGTAGGCTCGCACTGCATAGTCACGGATCCTGTTACTCACTTCTTCGGGCAGTGACGCAGGGATTTGCAGTTTGGATGTACCATCGATATATTTTGATTCGTACGAATAAAACTCACGGCTTGGCAACACTTCGCCGCAGACCGAGGCCACTGGCTCATCATTGCCCAGCACACTGACTTCAATCTCGCGCGCTTCCCCCACGCCTCGCTCGATCAATACGCGGCGGTCAAAGGTGGCTGCTTCCATCAGGCCCTCCTGCAAATCGGAACGCGTGCGGCATTTTGTGATCCCGACCGATGAACCGAGATTGGCAGGCTTGGTGAAAAGCGGATATCCGCTCACCTTCTCCGCTTTTTCAACGACCGCGTTCATATCCTTCTCGATCTGCGAGCGCAGCACCAGCACGGATTCCACTACCGGGATGTCGTTCGCGCGCATCACTTCCTTGAAGACGCCTTTATCCATGCCAACCGCCGAGCCAACCACACCCGCGCCCACGTAGGCAACCTCAGCCAGTTCAAAGAGACCCTGCAATGTGCCATCTTCGCCGCAGGTGCCATGCAGGACAGGGAAGAAGACATCGATATCCGCCCATTTTCGCAGGCCCGAAAAGCCTTCGAAAACATAAATGCCTCTTTCCGAGGGATCTGGAGAAACCAGAACAGGCAGCAGCCCATCCGTCTTGCCCTTTTCGAACGTATCGAGCACATCGTTACCAGTCAACCAAGTGCCGGCCTGGGTGATACCCACCTGGGTCACTTCGTATTTGGCAGGATCGAGCACCGAGAGCACCGAGCGCGCAGACATCAGTGAGACTTCATGCTCACCGGAACGCCCGCCGAATAACACTGCCACTCGAAGTTTGTTAGTCATTCAACACCAATCTCAAGTCTCTAATCTCCAATTACGAATTACCACTTGCACAACGCGCTTCGTGTGCGTTCGCCTGACGGCTTACTCTGCTCACTATAGTCCCGATGCTCTTCGGGAGCGCGAGGCAACTCACCATTCACCAATTACCTCGATCTCCAGCTCCAACTCAACATCCAGCTTCGCTTTCACGGTCTTTTGCACCAATTGGAGCAACGCGCGGATGTCCTCCGCTTTGGTGGCGCCATGGTTGATGAAGAAATTTCCATGCACAGGGCTGATCTCAGCGTTACCGATACGGGTGCCCTTCAATCCGGCCGACTCGATCAAGCGACCTGCATAATCACCGGGTGGGTTCTTGAACATCGAACCCATGCTTGCACCCGGTGGTTGCGTCGCTTTGCGGTGCGCGCTGAATTGCTGGATTTTAACAGTCACTTCTTCGCGGGTTGAATTTTTTAAACTTAATTCCGCCAAAAGTACCACTGCTTTCAATTCACCGCGTTTCAGCACACTGGTGCGATAGCCATAACCCATTTGTTCGACAGCAAATCTTTCAGGGCCATTTTCGGTGAGCAGCTCAGCCCAGATCAGATTGCCGGTCATATCACCGCCGAAGGCACCTGCATTGCCATACACCGCACCACCGATCGTACCGGGAACTGTCGCGGCCCATTCGAGTCCGGCGAGTCCTTTTGTGCCACAACGATTGGCAAGATTACTGAAGACGACGCCCGACTCAACCGTCACCGAAGGTTCATCGCCCCGCGGACGATCAACGTGGAACTTCACAGCCTTGGCACGGTTCAGTAACACGACGCCGCGCACACCTCTGTCGCTGACCAATACATTCGAACCGCCGCCCAAGAGCCTGAAAGGCATTTCGAGCTTCCACAGACACTTGACAATGCGTGCCAGCTCCGCGGTGCCATCGGCAGTAATGAAGATATCCGCGGGACCCCCGATGCGCGCCGAAGTATACGGTGCAAGTGGCACGTTCTCTTTTACCTTGTCGCCGAATTTGGCGTATAACTCATCAATGGGTCGAGTAAGCACAACCATAACTTTCTCCTCGTCGTTGCGAGCTCGCAGGATGAAGACGTGAGGCGCCCTCGGTACGTTGTAAATTGTTTCCTGATGGCTCGCAATGACGTGTCACTCTATTTATCCTTTTTATCTCTTTCATGCAACTTTTCGATCAACTTCTCAACGGCCTTTTCATCAACTTCCTTTTGTTCCTCTTTATCCAGCTCTTTGTTCACAACATTTTTCTTGGGCTTCTTCTTGAAAAAAGACAGGATCATAGACAGCGGCGGCAGGAAGTTGGTTTCAGGGTGGAGTGGTTTCTTCTCATCGGGCATGCGTACCTACCATTTCGTGCACCTGCTGGTGATGGGTGGACGATCCCGAAACATCCCGCAAATCCACAAACGGCATTGCTTTCTTGTAATGAGCCTGCATCCTGGCGATCAATTGCAGGGCACGTTGTTCATTGGCATCCAGCCAGCGCGGGCGGGAGGGCGTTGCGTTTTCTGCCACACTCAAAGCCTTTCGCAACGGGAGCAGGGACGGGTGCTGCGAAGCGTGATCCATGTTCGTTTTTCCAGTCAACATATCTGCCTACCTTTCCTGAAATGCCTTCACCAGTTCTGTGCTGATCTGATCCGCATCACCGGCGGACATCACGATCACCACGTCACCGGGTTTGAGATTCCGAAGCAGGTAACTCGTTACTTCGGACAACGTTTCGATATAGCGCGCTGACATGTGGGCCATGGCGCTGACGACCTCAGCGGACGTAAAATCTTGCTTGGGTTCGCGCGCAGCATAGACTTCCGTCACAATGACTTCATCCGCGTCCTTGAAGGCGCGGCTGAATTCGAGAAACAACGTCTGCGTGCGTGAATAGGTGTGGGGCTGCCAGACCGCCCAGATGCGCCGGTCAGGATAGCGAGCCCGCGCTCCCTCGAGTGTGGCCCTGATCTTGGTGGGATGGTGGGCATAATCGTCTATGATCGTGATGCCTTTCGCTTCACCACGCACTTGGAA
>DASTOH010000058.1:0-11237 GCA_035720235.1 Anaerolineales bacterium
CAGTCCGCGCACCATGCGCCAGGCCAGGTCCTCCTTCATGGCGTCGTAGTCCGTGGGGCGCGCGCCATATTTGCTGTGCGCCCACTGCTCGAACGCCTCATAACCCACGAACGCGAACGACTCGCAGGTGTGATGTCCTCGCGAAGCATGCATCTTCGACGGGTCTTTCAACGTCGTCACGGTCAGGAACATCCCCGGCGGAGTCTCGTCACGCAGCGCGGCATCGGTCAGACCGCTCGTGTAAATCCTGTCCACATCGGAGTGGTCGTAGTACCACATATTGCCTGAGTCGAGACCCGCGCTTCGAAGGTCCATGTCCGTGGCGAAGAACAGGCTGAGGCATGAGGTCGAATATCGGACGGAATCCACTTTCCGCTTGAGACGTGACGAGAGCACATCCTTCCGGATCAACTGGCCAAACGTCACCTCCGGGTCTGCATTGGAGATGACGACACCCGCGCGGATCTCTTCTCCCGAGTCCAATTCCACGCTGATCACTTTTCTCCCCTCAAACAGTATCCGCTTCACGCGAGACTGGAGCCTGATCTCTCCACCCGCGCGTTTCAACGCCCGAACAAACGCGCGCGGCAACGTGAACGCGCCGCCCAACGGATAATATCCGCCATCGAGATAATGATGGGTGATGCCCGCGTGCATGAACGCAGAGACCTGCGAAGGCGGCAGTCCATGGTCGCCGGATTGACCGGCCAGCACGCCGCGCAATACGGGATCGCTGACGTGTGCGTTGATGAGGTCCGCGCCGGTGGCACGCATCCACTTGACGATGGTCGGCACGCTCATCGCCGATTGCAGGGGTTTGTTCAAATTGCCAATGCTCTGGAGCGCCTCCATCATGGACGTCAGATCCGCGAAGTATGAATCAATCCCTTTTGCCTCCTGCGGAAAATGACCCTTGAGCCGCTCGATGAGATTCTCTTTGCCTTTGGGAAAATCAATCTGCTTCTCACCGATTACGATGTGATCGTATCCGTCGGGATTCAGCTCAACGAAAGTAAGGTCTTGTGATATACCCAGCCCATCGTAAATACGACGCAGTCCGCCGCCCTCTTCGAGGCTCCCGATGTAGTGCACACCCGGGCTGAAGCGATAGCCATTCAACGTGAACGAATGAGTCCACCCGCCGGGTCTATCGTGTTGCTCGAGAACAAGAACTCTTTTTCCCGCCTGCGCAAGTGCAACCGCGGCTGTAAGTCCCCCCGCGCCCGAGCCAATGATGATTGCATCGTAGGCCATGTAGCCCTCCAGATCTATCCTATTGTTACAAGGTTTTTGCGACGAAAAAGCCTTTTACTTCCTGACCATTGGAGTATGTCGTTGCGGGGCATAAGCCAAACCCCAGGGCTTTCCACATTTGAATAGCTTCTATTTTATCTTCAGAACTCCATGCACGAATTTGACGCATCCCGGTTCGTTTGGCCCGTTCCATGGACATTTCGATCAAACGGCGGGCGATCCCCTGTCTTCTGAAATCTTTGTGCACTTCCAGGATGTTAATATAAGCGTCGAGATCATCATGTAGCGGAGCAGGTAATTTCTTCCAATATGTGGAGATCAATCCAGCCAGAGTTTCTCTATGGAGCACGATAATCGAGAATCCATCCGTAAGATGCATATGCTGAGCAGCCTTTTCCCCCCATTCGTTCGAGACGCGGGTTTTGATAACTTCGTCTGCATCAATAAATTGAACAGTGGCTTTATATTGTTGTATTGGCATGGTCTGGGAGCTTGTTCAGCTAGCCGGTTGACTGAATCAATCATCGGCGTTGGTTTCTCAAGAGTCTTTCTTTAAATGCTCAAACTCCAATGTTCCCTCGGCTTGAATAAATGAGTCGATTTCAGCACTATGTGTTTCATAAAAGCTTAATGCTTCCTGCACTTGTAATTCCGTTAAGTCATAATCATCGGCGATTTCAGCAGGTGTCATATTTTGGGAAGCGATGACAATGGTCTGCACCCGAATTCCGGTCCCGCGCAAAATGGGTGAAAGAACTCCAGATGCGCCGCGGCGATAAGTGATGGAAGGAAAATTTTTGATGTGCTTGGTCATCGTATTTCTCTTCGTGATGTCATATAGATCATAAGGGATATTACCTTAGAATCAAAGTTTTCCTGTTGATTCAAACACCGATGAGCGTGCAAAATAATCTCAACTCAGCCTTTCAGCTCATATTTTCCAACGATGGTTTGGATCTCCTTCACCTGCGCCTCCGTCAACGGACCCGCTCCAGCGTCCATCGCGCCGGCGTTGTCTTTTACCTGCTGCACCGACTTGAATCCCGGAATGGGAACCATGCGCTCATCCAACGCCCAGATGTAGGCCAGCGCGCCCTGGGCCATGGTCCGCCCGTTGGAGGTGAGGATGTCGCGTATTTCATCCACGACCTGCAGCCGTTTTACCATTTCGGGGTCGGAAAAATCAGAACGTGACCGTATATCGTTGGCAGGGAAAGTGGAATTCGCACTGAACTTACCGGTCAAAATCCCTTTGTTGAGTGGGTCTTTGTTGATGCCTACCAGGTCAAAGTCCGCGCAGACTTTGCGCATCTCTGGGTTGTCAAAGAGCGCATTCAGACGGAATTGAATGGATGTGCAATGTGACCCGCTTGCGAATTCGCGGGCGCTGTCAACAACATCGGTGCTCCAGCCATACCAGCGGATCTTGCCTGCGGATACCAATTCTTCCAAAACGGATTGCAGCTCCAAAGCCCGTTTGGGATCGTAGCCGCCTTCGTGTAGTTGATAAATATCAATGACATCTCTCTGGAGACGACGCAGGCTGTTCTCCACGTCGGTCCGCACGTTCTGGATAATCTGATCGGGGTCGCCATACACGGTCTTCTTTTCTTCGTTGACGATGTGCCCAAATTTTGTAGCGATGACAACGTTCTCGCGTTTGCCTTTGAGCGCGCGGCCCAGCACAACTTCACTATGCCCTGCCCCATAGTTCGCAGCGGTATCGAAGAAGTTGACACCCATGTCCAAGGCGGTATGCACCGCACGGATTGACTCTTCATCATCTGTGTTTCCCCAGCCGGCCGGAAACGGTTCATGTCCCGGCTGGTCCCACGTCCATGGACCGCCAATTGCCCAGCATCCCATTCCTACCGCGCTGACTTCCAATTTGCTCTTCCCTAACGTTCGTTTGAACATATCCATATCCTTTCTGTGTGAAATGGCGAGAAGGTTCGATCACCCTGTCAACATTTTCTCATATATCATAAACTCCTGTAACACTTCCGGCACAATCCACGCGTATTCTTCGCGTACCGTACCTGGCATCTGGGAAATTGCCTGGTGCCAGGCCAGTGTCTTGACAATGGACGCGACCGGGCGCGAAAGGTTGTAGGCGGTCAGCAGGCGTTCTTTAGGGGCAAAACGTTCCCAGGGTTCGAGATAACGATTCAGCAGCGCGGTCATTTCTGGCGTAGGAGGCGCCCAATCATCAAGTTTGAGGGAGATTTCCATGCTGACGAAGAAGGTCCGGAGGGAGACAAAGGGATGGGTCACGCTGGCATCGCCCCAGTCGAAGAACGTGATGCGCCCGTCTTTGAGCAGGACGTTGCCATCGTGAAAGTCACCGTGGTTGAGCGAGTCGGGAATCCCAAATGCAATGAGGTCTGCGCAAATCTGCTCGAAGCGCGGCGTCAGATTCTGCAGCTGTTGGAACTCGCCGGAGGTCAGGCCCTTCTCCTGGTCGATCATTAGGCTTTCTTCATCGGTCAGAAGTTTTGAGTAAAGTGCAGGTAACGCGGCGGGACGATGATCGGGAATCCCCAAGGCTAGAATCTCATCCACATGGTCGGCGAGTCCAATTTGGATTTCGGCGTACCGGGGAATGACCGGTTCCCACGGCGTGATGTCCTGTGTGGGGCGGATGGAGGCGCGTAACTGTTCACCGCCGTCGCGCATCAACATCCAACCGCGCGCCGTATCCAGCGCGACGAGTTCGGGCATGCAATCAGGAAACCAGCCCGCCAGCTTTTCTGTCAACGCGATTTCATAAATCGTCTCTGGCGCCGTGGCTTTGAAGAATAATGTACCTTCATTGCTTGGGACGCGCATAACGGTTGACCAGGCATAGGCATGCGGCTGTTCAATGTCACCTGTAATCTGAATGGAATGACGGCTCGCCTGCGCGCGAATCCATTCATGGGCTCCTTTTTGCCACTTGGGGTCGTACCAGACAAGTTGTGGTTGATCTGACATGTTTAATCTATTGTCTCTCTGAGGGTTTCAATATGATTTATTTCGCCGTTACTAAAAAGTTACCCGGTATTCTGAATTCTTGATCTCGTCCAACCCTTGAACGGGATACGGCAGGACGCTTTTCACCTGAATAAGGTAACCTTCATATTCAACGCGGTCTTGAATCCCTTCAAGTGGGCGTTGTGGCGCGAGCCCGCTGTAGTCGGTAAATGTTTCCAGGGTGAATTCAACCGGTTCCAGGGTATCTTTTTGGACAGTGATTTCCAAGGTCACGAATCCGCTTTCGGCGCATTCGACCTCGCTTGGGCAGCGATTGTCGCCCGATATTCGGACGAGCCTTATGCTCAAGTCAATGTTTTCCAGTTCAGCTGTCTGGTCAGGAGCAAGAGTGAATTCAGCATCTGTCCTTGCTGTAATGGGTGCGGGCGTGGTACTCTGACAGGCTGTCAACAAGACAGACAGCATTACAATGAACAGATCTTTCGTTGTCTTCATCATTCCTAATCATCCAAATCGTTGTAGTGCCTTGTAAATGGCGTGCGCACCAAAGTCAATTGCTTTGGCAGGCACGCGCTCGTTGGCGGCGTGAATCGTCTGGATAAAATTGAAGTCTTCGGGCAGTGGCATAGGCAGGTAGCCATAGGTCTGAATGCCGAGGCGGGAGAAGAAGCGGCCATCGGTGACACCGCTCAAAAGGAGTGGGACCGGAATTCCATCCGGGTCAGCTTCGCGCAAAATACCTGCCAGGGTGTCGAAGAGTTCCATGTTCGGCTCCGCCGGCCCCGGGTCGTGGCGAACGACTTCAAGCTCTATATCTGTGCCAAGAATCAGGCGCAATTCGTTGAGCATATCCTCCGGCTTGAACCCAGGCAACAGTCTCCCATCCAGTTCCACAGAGACTTCGCCGGGAATCACGTTAATCTTATCGCTCGCATGCAGAATCGTGGGACTGACCGTATTACGCAACAGCGGAGCAAAGAGCCTGCCGCGTTCACCCAACAACCCAAGCATGGACTTTGCTAGGGAGGGATTCGCCAGTTGACTCACGATCCAGCCGGGCGCGCCGCCCATGGCTGACCCCATTGCTTCGAACATCATTCGCGCGGGCGGGGTAACGTGAACTGGCAGACTGGTTTCATCCAGTTGTTTGAGAAGTCCTGAAAGCTTTGCCATCGCGCCGCCGCGCACCGGCATAGAGCCGTGCCCGCCCTGCCCACGGACGGTCGCCTTCATCCAGCAGATTTGCTTCTCTGAAATCATGATCGGATAAAAACGCTTCCCGCCGGCCTGTAGTGTGAATCCGCCAAACTCGCCGATCGCGTAGCGGACATCTTTGAACAAATCCGCATGGCTCTCGACCAGGAATTGTGCACCCACATCGCCACCGGCTTCTTCATCGCTGAGGATCGCAAGGATGATATCGCCGGGCGGCTGCAGGCCCTCTGCCTTTGCACGTAGGAATGCCGATACCAGCATAGCCACGCCGCCTTTCATATCGAGCGCGCCGCGTCCCCATACGAATCCATCCACGAGCTTTCCGTCAAACGGAGATTGATCCCATTTCTGTTTATCGGCGGTGACCACATCCACGTGACCATATAATAAAAGTGGCGGGGCCTTGCCAGCGCCATCCAGCCGCGCGATCAGGTTCGGTCGGTTTTCGACCCTGGTCAAAACGGTTGATTCGATGCCCGCATCGGTCAGTAAGCCACGGATATAGGCGACACAGGCCTCTTCATTCCCCGGCGGGTTGGTGGTGTTAAAGCGAATCAAGCGCTGCAAGATTTCCACCGGACGGGTGTAAATGGATAGATCGGGTTGATGGGCTGGCATGATGTTCTCCTCTGGATTGTTTAAAAACCCGAATGCCTTCTCATTTTACCGTTTCAGAACGGCAAAAAATCAGGTCGCACGGCCTCATATTCAATCGTGTAGGGATTCCATCCGCATGGCAGATATCTGATTGGCAAGCAGGCCCAGCACAAAAAAGATCAAGCCAGTCACTACCGCCAGCATCGCGGCCACACTGACGCCCCGACCCACGGTCAACTGGACATAGGTGCCCCATGCCAGACCGAAGATGACAAAAAGCAATGAGACCGGCAGAAAGACGCGTAGCGGATTGAACAACAGGATGATATTCAGGATTTCAAGGATGGTTTCGAAGGCTGTGTAGGTGTTAATGGTGCTCTTCCCAGCCTTGCGTGGCTGGACGGTGATGGGATGTTCAAGAATGAGGTTGCCCTGATTGATGAAGACCAGAGTAATGATATCGCTGAACGACATCGAATTCGGGCAGACCCGCAGGTATTTTTTCGCCAGATCCGTCCGGTATAACTTGAAGCCGGAGTTCAGGTCGTGGATGGGCAGGTGCATGAGCCAGCGCGTAAAGGCCCGGATCAGCCATTTCCCAATCGAACGATACAGGCTGGCATCTCCACCTGGACCGCGATTTCCCACCACCAGATCCGCATCCTTTTCCAGGGCAAAGCGAAAAACCTTTTCCACGTCCTGCAGGGCATGCTGGCCATCGGAATCCATGGTGAGGCAGTAGGGCGTGTTCACCTGCAGGAGGCCCGTCTTGAGCGCTCCGCCATAGCCCCGGTTGACCTTGTGATGGAGAACGACTACTGCAGAGGTATCTGCCAGCGAATCCAGATAACTTCCTGAGGCGTCGCGGGAGCCATCATCAATGAAGATGACCGGCCAGCCATGTTGACGACAATAGGAAATCACGCCCGGGGCCACCTCCGGCAGCACCTCTGCTTCGTTATAGACTGGTACAATGATCGTCAACATCCCTTGCATGAGGGTGCTCCTTTGCAATGCTACTAAAGTTAACGTCAGTTCGGGATACGGGTTCGTTCAAAGGGCTGGACGCTGACTGCGCAGCGTGCAGATTTCTCTTTTTGAATCAGCGTGGGTCAGCGTTCACACCTGCACTTGCGCCAGATGCAAGTGTCTGCGTCCCGATTCTCTAACCCAAACTTACGCAAAACTACCGTGAGCAAAACGATGAATTTGCCGAGCGTGACAATTGTAACCCCATCCCTTAATCAGGGAGATTTTATCGAGGCGGCAATCCAGTCTGTGCTTTCTCAAAACTATCCAAACCTGGAATATATCGTTGCGGATGGCGGCTCGACCGATCACAGCCTGGCGGTGCTGGAAAAATATTCAGGGCAGATCAGGTGGTACAGCAAAAAAGATAAGGGACAGACCGAAGCGATCAATAACGGCCTGCGCACGGCCAACGGGGAAATCCTGGCGTATTTGAATACGGACGACATTCTTTTACCCGGTTCGTTGCTGGAAGTGGGGAACCTGTTTGCCAGGCACAAGGATGCAGGCTGGCTGACCGGGCGTTGCCGAATCATCGATGAGACCGGAAACGATATCCGCCAGCCGATTGCGCTTTACAAAAACCTGATGTTATATTCGCGCAGTTACCCTCTTCTACTGATGACCAACTATATTTCCCAGCCCGCCACATTCTGGCGCAAAGGCCTGTTGGAAACATGCGGCCCCTTCGATGAGGCGCTTCACTACGTGATGGATTATGAATACTGGCTGAGGTTATGGAAGGTTACGCCGCCTATAATCATGCATAAAAATCTGGCTGCGTTCCGGATTCAAAGCGCCTCCAAAACGACCTCTACGGCGCATCTGGACCGATATATAGATGAAGAGCGGGAAATCATCGCCCGGCATAGCTCGTCGCGCTTTTGGAGGTTTCTGCACGATGCCCATCGAGCCTTGATGACGCGAGCCTATGCCTTCATCAACGGCTAACCAGTGATTCAGTGTACTTCGATCAGGTAATACCCGCCGACCTTATGTTCTGAGAACATGGTGGGGAATTCTGAGAGCATGTTTTTGACCAGAGAATATTCACCGCCCTTAAGCCATAAAAAGCGAATATCATGTTTTTGGATCAACGAGATGCGCTCTTGGACGGCGATCTCTCTTGAAAAGATCGATTGCCGGTCAAGCAGGCGTTGGTTGCGCTCTAGAGGGGTATAAAAATAAGGATAAGATGGGTCAGATGGGCGATAGGAGATGACCTTCGCCTTGGATGAAATGGCCGGGATGTAATCGTTTAACTCGTCCGTGCCCACGGCAAACGCCATGTGTTGGATATGGTCATCCAGGAAGTTTCCGATCAGAGCGAATTCGGTATACCGTTCCGTGTTGGAGGTAAGCCGGGCTATGTTTGGCAGGTCCTGTTCGCGCATCACGAGCCATAGCGCGAACGCGGCAAGAATTGTCAGCGTGGAAAAAAGCCAGGGACGAGGATCCATCCTGGTCTGCGCCTCAAGCGCCTGCATCCAGCGCCTGAGGCGGTTCGTCAGCCCAATCCGTTCGCTGACGGCCGTCAGGACGAAGACCGTTCCAATCCCAAACGGATAGATCCAAAGGGTGCGTTCGAGCATCCATGCGGAGACAACGTAGCCGAGCAGCCAGCCGGTGAATGGAATGCCCGCCAGCGCACCTAGCAAAAAACATGCCAGCACGTATTGTGAAAGGAAATCACGGCGGACATTTTTTAGTGCCAGCACCGCGCCCAGCAGAGGAAAAACGAGCCAGCCATATTGCAGGATCCATATGGGAATGGGTAGTCGCTCTGCGTATGGAATACGCATGGCCAGGATAGAGGGGTTGAAGCCATAGAAATTCGTATCATCCCAGACGGAGATCATGGTCTCGATGCCTCGGGCGGACAGGATTTCTTCCATCGAAAATGGGATAGCTGCCTGCGCCTCATGCCTGACAAAGCGAGTGGCGATCTGCGGCGATATGACCACCAGCAGTGCGATCAAGAGACCGATTCGCGCGCGTAGATTGGCCTGCTCCAGTCCGAAAACCGTGATGAAACCTGCCACCATGACCGCAAAAACCAGCGCCGCCGGGTGCATGAGCATTAGGCTTGAGCCGGTGAGCAGGATAAGGATCAATTTGTGCCGTGATGGGTGGCCTAAATACCAGATGATGCTCTGCAAAAAGACAGGGATGAAAATGTAGGCGGCGCTGGCCTTGTCGGTGCTAAGCTGCCGAAAGAACGGCGCGCCGGGATGAAGGTATTCGGATAATAAGGAAAGGAAGCTCACCTGAAAGATCACAGACGCCATGGCCTTGCGGTGTGACAAGCCCAGCGTACGCGCCAATGCATAAAGGCTGCAAAGGGCCAGCGCCGCAAGGAACGGTTCGTAATGTCCGCCTACCACGAAAATGCCCGGCAAGCCGCTGAGATCCGACAGATAGGCCTGGCTGAAAGGGGTGCTGACCAGCCAGAACCTGACCGGAGCCAGTTTATCTACCCCGAAGAACACATCGTTGAAGTGGAGCGCGGGCGCGAACTGCCAGTTGGTGAGGTAGGCCAGATAGGACAGGTCATCGTCTGATAACGTACGCTGGATGGTCATTAACCCCGCCAACACAACCATCAGGGCCAGGGGCCAGTATGAAAGTATTTTTCTGATTGCGGAAACATCAAAGAGCGGGAGTCGGATCGAAGCCAACCGGGGTGTTGCATACAGGAGCAGCAGGATCAGAGAAAGCGCCATCATCCCATGCTTGAGCGATACAAACGGAAGATGTATCAAGCGTCCCAGCGTGCCAAACACGGCCAGGAGCAGGTGGGAAATGACAAAACCAAACGTGAAGTAATTCAGCCAGCCCCGTGACTCAGTTTGTATCAGGCCATAAATGCACAAACCGGGAAGGATGAAAATCAGGAGGGCTACACCCAGTTGAACCCATATGGAAAACGCGGCCAGGCCCTGCCAGGGCGCGAACCACAAAAGCAGCCAAATGCCGGATATAAGTATGATCCACAAGATACTTCTGCGGCTCAAGTTGGCTGTCAGGTGATTCACCGTCGTCGGTTTCAGGTTGTTCATCACTTTGGAATACAAGGCTGATTTTACCCGCTGCATTCTTTTCTGAGGATTGGCAAAACAAAAAGGCGGACCTTCTGTCAGAAAGCCCACCCAATTCTCCAATCTCCAATTCTCTAGCCCAGCATGCTCGCTACTCGACCATCAATCTCCAGTCTCTCATCTCTGCTCTCTATCCTCACCCATAGCGCTGCATAAATTTTTCCATGCGATGCAGAGCTTCTTCGATCTTGCTGAATTCGGTGGCATAGCACATACGCGCAAACCCTTCACCACCGGGGCCAAAGGCATTGCCCGGCACCACCGCCACGTGTTCTTCGCGCAACAATTTTTCGGCGAAGGTCTCATCATCCATGCCAGAGGCCTGGATGTTGGGGAAGGCATAGAACGCGCCGCGCGGCTCGAAAGTGTGGAGGCCGAGGCGGTTCAATCCCGTGACCAGGAGTCTGCGGCGGCGGTCATATTCCGCCACCATCTCCTGCACATACGGTTCCCCGCTCTGCAGCGCAGCCAGCGCGGCATCCTGCGCGGTGGTCGGCGCGGACATAATTGTATATTGATGAATGCGTACAAGACCCTGAATGATGTCTGCAGGTCCGCAGGCATAGCCGATGCGCCAGCCAGTCATGGCGTAATCCTTTGAGAAGCCGCCCAGCAGAATCGTACGCTTCTTTAGATTCTTATCCAATGAGGGGAAGCAGACATGCTCAAAGTCATACACCAAACGGTCATAAATTTCATCCGAGACGACGAGTAAGTCATATTCCTCGGCGATCTTGGCGATCTCCAGCATAACTTCGCGCGTGGCAACCGCGCCGGTAGGATTCGATGGATAACCAATAAAGATGCATTTTGTGCGCGGCGTGAGCGCCTTGCGGATATCGGCCGGGTCGATCATGAAGTCATTTTCCTCGCGCGCCCTTACTTCGATGGGAACGCCGCCCGCCAGAATGACCTCTGCCTGGTAGGAAACGAAACAGGGCGTCGGGATGATGACCTCGTCACCCGGATCGAGGATTGCAGTGAAGGTGAGATATAACGCCTCCGAAACGCCCACGGTCGCGATGATTTCGTTAGTGGGGTCATAGGTCACGTTGTATAACTTCATCAGGT
>DASTOH010000059.1:0-9943 GCA_035720235.1 Anaerolineales bacterium
ATCAGGCTGATGGCACGCCAGAAATTGCCATCCAAATCGATGTAAAAATCGCTGCAGCTGTGGGTGGAAATCACGCGCGGCGCCTGCCATCGATGTCCCTCCTCCTTCACGCGCCGGTGGACATGTTCGGTAAAGGCCCGCATGTTCTGCATGATGAGCTGGGGATGTTTGAAGACGTGAGTGTTGATGCGTTGCAGGACAAACCTGTTTTCCATCACGGCATCCGATGTGACAACATAGGTATCATGGATGTTGCCATTACCGAATTCCTGGATGTCCAGAATCTGCCCGCCTGGGTTGAATTGCTCAGCGATGAATGTAAGGTTTTCCAAAGATGGCTCCAGTGATCTGAATTGAGGGAATTATATACCTGATGATTGAATTGCCCGTGGTGAGGCTGCTTTCCAAATGGGTGCTTGCTTCTGAGTCGCCTGCATTAGGGTAGAGACAATATCCGTCCGCTGCTTCCACTTCACTGCAGACCTTCCGGACCAGCCTGGCAATACGGGTACGTTGTGAAACCTGCCCGTGGAGGTCATTGCCGTGGAGGATGGTCAACTTCACCATATCTCCGATTGTACAGGAAATCAACCGGCTTGGGGGTACACTGTAACCCGATGGTAAAATGGGTTATCTCAACGAACAGGCTATAACACATGACAGACGACCTTCAACTGCACGCGATCAACACTATTCGTTTTCTGGCGGCAGACGCCGTTCAGCAGGCCAACTCGGGTCATCCCGGGCTGCCGATGGGCGCCGCCCCTATGGCTTTCACATTGTGGACGCGTCACCTGCGCCACAACCCGCGCAACCCCAGGTGGATGGGACGCGACCGCTTCATCCTTTCGGGTGGGCATGGATCGATGCTCCTGTATTCTTTGCTGCATCTGACGGGGTATGACGTGTCGCTCGACGACATCAAGAACTTCCGTCAGTTTGGAAGCATCACGCCCGGCCACCCCGAACATGGGCTCACGCCCGGCGTGGAGGTGACGACCGGTCCACTCGGCCAGGGGTTCGCACAGGGCGTTGGCATGGCAATTGCCGCGACTCATCTCGCCGCGACCTTTAACAGGCCGGGGCATGAAATCATCCAATCGTACATCTATGGCATCGTCACGGATGGCGACTTGATGGAAGGTGTCTCCTCTGAAGCCGCCTCCCTGGCGGGGCATTTGCAACTCGGGCGGATCATCTACCTGTATGACGACAACCACGTCTCAATCGATGGCCCCACCGATCTGGCTTTCACCGAAGACCGGGCCGCGCGCTTTGAAGCCTATCATTGGCATGTTCAAAAGATCGACGATGGCAACGATGTGGAAGCGATCGATGCTGCCATCCGCGCCGCCAAAGCCGACCCGCGTCCCTCGTTGATCTGTGTCCGCACGACGATTGGTTACGGTGCACCCAAGAAACAGGGAACATCAAAGGCCCATGGCGAACCATTAGGAGACGAGGAACTGAATGGCGCTAAGCAGAACCTGGGCTGGCCGCTGGAACCGCGTTTCCTCATCCCCGGCGAAGTCCTGGAGTTTTATCGCGAGGCCGTCGAGCGCGGCCGTGAACGGGAATTCGATTGGAACATGCGTCTCGAGGCGTATAAACGCATTCACCCTGCCCTGGGTGCGGATCTTCAACGTCGCTTGAATGGAGAACTACCGGCGGGCTGGGATTCTGATCTACCCGCCTTCCCTGCGGATGAAAAGGGCCTGGCCACGCGTGCCTCCTCGGGCAAAGTCCTGGATGCGCTATCCGCCAAAATCCCCGAGCTTCTAGGTGGCTCCGCAGATCTGACACCGTCGAACAACACAAAATTCGCGGAGGCGGGCGATTTTCAAAAGGACAATCCTACGGGGCGATATATTCGTTTTGGTGTGCGCGAACATGGAATGGGCGCGGCGTTGAATGGGCTGAACCTCTATGGCGGCCTCATCGCATACGGTGGCACGTTCCTGATCTTTTCCGATTACATGAAGCCCGCCATCCGTATCGCAGCGATCTCGCACGTACCGACCATCTTCGTCTTTACGCATGATTCGGTGGGCCTCGGCGAAGACGGTCCCACTCACCAGCCGATCGAGCACCTCGCCGCATTGCGTGCCATCCCGAACATGGTCATGATCCGCCCCGCGGACGCCAATGAAGTGGCGGAGGCGTGGAAAATTGCCATCCAGCGCCGTGACGGACCAACCGCCCTGGCTCTTACCCGCCAGGCTGTGCCAACACTTGCCATCGGGCCATTTGTCAAGGTGTCTCATGGCGCGTATGTGATGAAAGATTTTGGAGAAAATCCCCGCTTGATTCTTATGGCTTCTGGTTCGGAAGTGCACCTGATTTATACAGCGGCCCAGAGATTATTTGGGGAAGGAATCGAGACGCGGGCTGTTTCGTTCCCAAGCTGGGAATTGTTCGAGAAACAGGACGAGGCGTACAAAGAGTCCGTGTTGCCGAAGAAGATCACCGCCCGGCTGGCCGTCGAAGCGGGAGCGACTCTTGGCTGGGAACGATATGCCAAATCCGTGATGGGCATCGATCACTACGGCGCCTCCGCTCCCTATAAGGTCATCTTCGAGAAATTCGGCTTCACGGTTGAGAATGTCGTCGCGAGAGCGAAGGAATTAATATAGTATGCCGTTGCGAGTCTGCGAGAAGCAATCTCCTGTTGAATGGGGGATTGCTTCTTCATCTCGCCGTTTAAGGCTCGAGGCTCGCAATGACATGGTTGGAGAACTATGAAAGTAGCTGTAGGCTTTGACCACGCGGGATTCCCGCTGAAACAAGTGACGCTGGATGCTGTCCGGAATGCCGGGCACGAACCCATTGACCTTGGTACAAACAGCGCAGAGCCTGTAGACTTCCCTGACATCACCGAAAAGGTGGGACGCGCCATCCAAACTGGTGAAGCCGAGCGCGGGATTTTGGTCTGCGGTTCGGGAGTCGGCGCGTGTATTGCTGCGAACAAGATGAAAGGCGTGTACGCCTCCATTTGCCATGACACATACTCCGCTGCGCAAGGCGTCCTGCATGATGACATGAATGTGCTCTGCCTGGGCGGCCGCGTCATTGGACCCGAACTCGCCAAAGCCCTCATCCCTGCGTTTTTGAATGCGGAATATCAAGGGGATAAGGTGGGAGGGGAGAGGCTGGCGCGGCGCGTGGAGAAGATACATAAACTTGAGGATGAAGAAAAAGTATAATTGCTCCAGTTTGGAAGGAGTATTTTATGTTGGCGCAAACTGCTTTGAAATATGATGTGGAAGTCAGTGAAAATGGGCATGTTGATGTAGCTGTTCCGTTTCCTGCTGGCGCGCGTGTGATTGTCTTTGTAGTGGAAGCAGGCGATACTTTTACCGATTTGGTGCAGGCCTCGCAAAGCAGCCTCGCATTTTGGGATAACCCACTGGATGACGAGGATTGGAACGATGCCTGAACAGGGTGATATTCTGCTCGTGCCAATCCCATTTACTGATTTGTCGTCGCAGAAACGGCGACCCGTTATTGTCGTTTCCAACAACCGTTATAACCAGAATACGACGGACCTTGTCGTGGTGGCAATGACCTCCAACCCAGTGGAAGCTGCTTATAGTTTTACGATAACTTCTGCTGATTTGGAAAAAGGAAAACTGAATCATCCCGGTAAGGTGCGCGTGCATAAAATTTATACCATTTCCAAGTCGATTGTTGTCAAAACATTCGGGCGGGTGAATGAGCCTGTGCTGGCGCGTATTCGAAAAGAATTAAGTGAATTGGTGCAATGAGGTGATTTCTGGAGGTGCAAGATGACCCAGCAACAAATCATTTCAGATCCTAAAATCATGATGGGACGACCCGTCGTCTCAGGAACCCGGATAACGGTTGATCTCATCCTTGAAAAGCTCTCAGCCTGTGAGACCTGTGAGGAGTTACTCCTGGCCCACCCACGTTTAACCTGTGAAGGCATACAAGCCGCACTGAATTTTGCCCGCGAAGCTCTGAGGGTAGACGTCATCTACCCCATTTCAACAGGTAGAGTTACAGAAGAATTCGGTGGTTGAGCAGGGCAGGTGGTTGTCCTGCCTGTATCGAAACCACCACTAACCTGCAAACAAAGACAATACTAAAATATACTGTGGTTTCGATACGTCCCGCAAACAGCACGCGGGACTACTCGACCACCAGAGCAAAGAGGATACATCATGTCAGACTCCATAAAGAAACTCACTTCCCTCGGACAATCCCTCTGGTACGACAATATCCAACGCAAGCTTCTCGACCATGGCGGCGAACTCAAAGCCATGATCGAACGCGGCGACATTCGCGGCGTCACGTCCAACCCCACCATCTTCAATAATGCCATAGCGAAGACGAACGATTATGACTCGGCGCTCACGCCGCTCGCCTGGACGGGTTGGGACGCGGAGAAGATATTCTGGCAGCTTGCCATCGAAGATATTCGCGCCGCGTGCGATGCCTTCCTGCCGTTGTATGAAGAATCGAATGGCGGGGATGGATTCGTAAGTCTTGAGGTCAACCCCCACATCGCGCACGACACCGAAGCGACCGCCGCGCAGGCGCAGCAACTTTGGGCGAGGGTGGCGCGGCCCAATCTTATGGTTAAGATTCCTGCCACAAAAGAGGGCGTCCCTGCCATTCGCAAGGCGATTGCTGCGGGCGTCAACGTGAACGTCACGCTGATCTTCTCGCTCAAACGTTATGCTGAAGTGATGGACGCCTATCTCCAGGGTCTCGAAGACCGTACCGCGCTCGGTCATCCCATTGACCACATCGCCTCGGTGGCGTCGTTCTTTGTCTCGCGCGTCGATACCAAGATCGACCCGAAACTGCCGGACGGCTCCGACCTCAAGGGCAAGGCTGCCATCGCCAACGCCAAACTCGCTTACGAGCAGTATCACCAGACCTTCGCGGGCATGCGCTGGGAGAAGCTCAAATATAAAGGTGCGCGCGTCCAGCGTCCGCTGTGGGCGAGCACCAGCACGAAAAACCCTGCCTATCCTGACACGATTTACATCGACAACCTGATCGGCCCCGAAACCGTCAACACCGTTCCGCCTGCCACGCTCGATGCCTTCAAGGATCACGGCGTCGCCGCCCTGACGCTCGTACGCGGCCTCGATGAGGCCCAGGACTCAATCAACAAACTGGAAGCCGCAGGCATCTCGATGGACGTGATGACTCAGGAATTGGAGGATGAGGGCGTCAAAGCCTTCGCCGACGCGTTCGCGCAATTGCTTGGGACCATCGATGAGAGAAGGAACAGCGCGGCCTCATCGCTCGGACCGATCGCGGATCCCGCTTGCAAGCGGATCGCCCAACTCGAAGCCGATTCTGTCCCCGCGCGCCTCTGGAAGCATGACCCCACCCTGTGGGCCACCGACCAGGATCCGGTCGGCCAAAACGAAGTCAAAATCCGGATGGGCTGGCTGGATTCCACTGACAAGGCGCGCAAGAAATTGCAGGAGTATCAATCCTTTGCAGAAGAGATTCGCAAGGAAGGGATTGTCCGTGTGTTGGTTTTGGGCATGGGTGGCTCGTCGCTGACTGCCGAAGTGTTCAGTTCACTGATGGCAGCCGCAGGCATCGAAGCCTCCCTGTCGCTGGCGATCCTTGATTCAACCGACCCTGCCCAAGTGGCGCAAACCGCGGAATACTTCCCACCTGAGAAATCGCTCTACATCGTTGCCAGCAAATCGGGCGGTACTGCCGAGGTGATGGCGGCTTTCGATTACTTCTGGAAACTCAGCAATCATGATGGTTCACACTTCATTGCAATTACCGATCCCAACACATCGCTCGAGGCCCTGGCGCGCAAACACAATTTCAGAAAGATCTTCTCCGCCGATGAATTCGTTGGCGGGCGGTACTCCGCGCTGACCGATTTCGGTCTGGTCCCCGCGGCGCTGCTGGGTATGGAGCTGAACCGTCTCCTCGAACGCGCAGACTGGATGCGGTCGCAGTGCGGCGAGCACATCCCTGCGGCGCGTAATCCGGGTCTGGCGTTAGGAGCCGTCCTTGGTGAAGCGGCCCTCGGAGGCCGCGACAAGCTCACGATCCTGAGTGACGCGCCTCTATTGGCCTTTGCAGGCTGGATCGAGCAGATCATCGCCGAATCCAGCGGCAAGTTTGGGAAAGGCATCCTGCCTGTTCCGTTGGAACCGCCTGGGAGTCTGGATGTCTATGGCGATGACCGCATCTTTGTTTATCTGCGACGCACAGGTGAACATGATGAAGCCATTGCCGCGCTGAAAGCCGCAGGTCATCCAATTCTCCAATTCTCGATTTCAGATTTTTATGATATCGGTGCAGAGATGTTTCGTTGGGAAGTGGCTACTGTTATTGCATGTTCGATACTCGGCGTGAACGCCTTCGACCAGCCGAACGTGGAAAGCAGCAAAAAGATCACGAAGGCCAAGATCGCGGAATATCAGGCGAAAGGCAATTTGCAGGAAGGCCAGCCCGCCTGGCAGCAGGATGGCGTGGCAGTGTATTCGCCCACCGCGGTAACGGGCACGTCATTGAAATCTATCCTCGATGAATTCCTGAACCAGGCAAAACCGAATGGTTATGTGGCTATCAATGCCTATCTGCCGCGCACCGGCGAAATGATCGAGACGTTACAGAAGATGCGCCTTGCGATCCGCGCCAAGACCCGCAACGCGGTCACGGCTGGCTTTGGTCCGCGCTTCCAGCATTCGACCGGGCAATTCCACAAAGGTGGTCCGGAGAACGCGTTGTTCCTGGTGATTACCGCAGGGCCCGAAAAAGATATGGATATTCCGACTGAGGGTTTGACCTTCGGTACCTTGATCCGAGCGCAGGCATTGGGCGATTACGAAGCGTTGATCGAGGCAGCTCGGAAAGTCATCCGGGTCCAGCTGCCGTCGGTGGATGATGTTACGAGATTAAGGGAGGCAATAGAAGGTTTATAATAAAGCCATGCAGAATCGTGTTTTCCGACCTCATTCAATAGATCATACGCAGTTGCGTTTGCTCGTCAATTTGCCCTCTCACAAACGTGTTCGATTGATGTTGGATGCGCGTGAACTGGCGGTGGGACTGATGCGAGGGCGGTTGAGGAAAAAATATCCAAATTTATCTTTGGTTATGCTGAACCTTAAGTTACTGGAGGAAATGGCACGTGCCAAGTGAGCGAAAACCAGATTTGAGTTTGTTTGTGGATATTCTCAAGACACTGGAAAATATTAGTGCGCCCTATATGATTATTGGAGCGTTTGCCGGGAATTTATCATAGCATAGAAATCAAAATATTCGAAAGGCCGGAATGCCATCTTTTGAAGACAAATATATGGATGTCCTGCAGAACATCGAAATGGCGATCGTGAATGTCTATCGCGAGAAGCATGATTTAACGGATTACGATGTGGACAAAGTCTTGAACCTTCTCTGGACACAATACAGGAACGAGAAGCAGAGCAAGGCGTCTCCAACACCAAACCTGAACGCGAACGCTCAAATGGTCTATGACCGGGTCAGGGAAATGTGCGAGTGGCGACTTGGGCGGAGGGAAATCAACGTCAGCGATGAATTCGCCGGGGTAAAGCCTGAGCCAATTTCTGTGGACGAAATCATGGATTGTTTGAAACGAATTCGCAAATCAGTGGACTTGTGGCACAAGGAAGGTGGGCGTCAGGGTTATCTGTACTTCATTGATAATAATATTGACTGACCAGGGGATTTCCGAATAAGCCCTCGTTAAAACTGCAAAACGTTAATCCGTTGGTTATTGATTGCGACATTACCTGTCACACTTCGGTGGTAGAATAATCAGAAAGTTTGTTCTACTAATGGTGACATGGAACGTCTCAAAACTCGAACTGCACGACTTCGGCAACTCGAAGAAATCCTGCTGCTCAAACCGGGGGGAATGCGAGCCTCTGACCTGTCCCAGCACTTCAAAGTAAACCGCCGTACCGTATATCGTGACCTGGATTTCCTGGCTGAGCAGGGCGTGCCCCTCTGGCAGGAACATGGCATCTTTCGCATCAACCGTGCCCGCTACCAGATGACGGTGCGCCTGACCTACCATGAATCTGTGGCGCTCGTCCTGGCGGGATTGCTGCTCGCACGCACCTTTGACGAGCGCAACCCACACGTGATTTCCGCTTTGCGCAGCCTGGCTGTCACACTCCCGGAACCCTTCAGAGCACAACTCGAACGTGCTGCGACCCGGACCCAATCCCAGCAGGCCAACCACCGGCACACGGCGGTCCTGGAAGCGATTGCTGAAGGTTGGGGCACAGGCCATAAAGTCCAGATCGCTTATTCTTCGCCCAAGGAGGATACCTGGCATGAACGTACCCTGGCACCCTATTTCCTGGAGCCGACCGCTGCCGGGGTGTATGTGATCGGTCATGATGAAGCCTCGGGTGAAATCCGTACGTTTAAGCTCGAACGCGTGCAAACAGCTCGTGTCCTTCCGGACCTTTACACGATCCCCGGGGATTTCGACCCGATCACGTATCTGCAAAATAGCTGGCAGATTATGACCGGCGACCAACCTGTGGAGGTGATCCTGCGCTTCATACCCGAAGCGGCCGCCTACGTCCGCGAACGGATCTGGCACACGTCTCAAACCCTTGACGCTCATCCGGATGGAGGGCTGACACTTCACCTATGCATCGCCGAGCCGCGTGAAATGCTTCCGTGGATCCGAAGTTGGGGTCCGCAAGTGGAGGTGATTGCCCCGGAGTGGCTTCGGGCAAAGGTTGCCGAAGACTTGAGAAAAGGAGCAGATATTTACAGCGACGATGCAATACCTATGATTTCCGAACGCTCAGGAGTGAGATGAACACGACCAACGTTGCACTTAACGTTCAGATACGGCGTATCGAAAGTGACCTGGCTGAGTTATTTTTTAATCCACGCGAGGTGGATCTACGGGTTGGGGAAACCCTCACGTTACGCGAGCGAGAGTCCAGTAGATCGGTGATCGTCCAGATCATCGCCTTTCGTTCGGCTTCCTACCCGGCGCTGGCGCGTGAGCAAATGGAGAGCCTGATCGACCTGCCCTTTGCGGAAGAAGAAGCGCTCAAAATCCAGATGCAGATCGGTCCAAATGATCCACAATTTGTGGACGAGTTGGGGAACATCAAACTCGCTCTGGCAAAGATCCGCAAGACAGTTCCTGCTCACGACAATGGTCATGCCAGGTGGGAGAACTGGGATGGGTGGATCCCGGCCCGCGACGTGGAGGTCATACGCACGGACGATGATGAGGTCTTTGCCAATGCCACACGCAGTCTGGGGCACGATCTACGACTCGGTAGGACTCTGACTGGCGAAGATTTCTACATTGAAGGGCAGGATTTGGAAAAGGTGAATGTAATCACAGGTGTAAAAGGTAGTGGTAAGTGTGTGGCTTCCGGAACGTTGATTCTTACCCATCAAGGTTTGAAACCTATTGAGAGTCTTTGCCCAGATTGGAAGATGGGATGGAATTTCCTTACAGAAAAAGTTTGGGTCCAGACCCCTAATGGGCATCAGGCGGTTGAGAATTTTTACGCCGGTGGAGAGCAAGCCACTGTTCGTTTGCTTACGCGTCATGGTTTCACCCTTGAAGGTACGCCCGAACATCCGATTTGGTGCCGTGATCCTGGCGGCAGCGCCAAATGGAAAAAACTAGGTGAGCTGACCCTGGAAGATTATGTGGCAGTTCAGCGGCATGCGCCTCTCTTTGGCGCCGATACAGATTTATCCGGATTTGTGCCACCGGAACTTCATCCTAACAGCCGCACATCATCCCCGCGTCTTCCCAAACAATTGGATGAGGAAATTGGTTACTTGCTGGGTGTGCTGGTTGGTGATGGTGCTGTTGGCTATCCACACCCTTCTGGACGTATTGATCTGATAAATACGGATCCTGAAATCCTCGAAATATTTCAGAACTGGGGAGGACGAATCGATCTCTCTGTCTCAGCCA
>DASTOH010000060.1:0-7354 GCA_035720235.1 Anaerolineales bacterium
TCAGGTGCGCGGTTGGGACCCCGAGCCGCGTAATATCCCTGATGGATTATATTTTGGCTCCAGCAATTCTGATACTGCCTCAGGAGCGGATATTGTGCTGAGTGTTAATTGGGCGTCGGTTGCCGTTGACGTTGCTAATGAAGTGGCTCCAGTGCTCCAGCCTAATCAACTCTATGCTGATTTGAACACGGCGGCCCCTCAACTTAAGCGTGATATTGCGCCGGTCATCGAAAAAACAGGCGCATTGTTTGTCGATGCCGCCTTGATGGATCCCGTGCCGCCCAAAGGGTTGGGTACGCAAGTCTATGCATCTGGAAGTGGGGCAGAGATATTTGCGGCAAAGATGACGCCCCTGGGGATGCCTGTCACTTATTTGGATCGTGAAGCGGGGAATGCGGCAACGCATAAGTTGGTAAGAAGCATTATGTATAAGGGAGTTGCAGCTGTAATTATAGAATGCCTGGAAGCGGCGGAAGCGCTCAACATGACGGAGTATGCTCGCGCGCAAATGCTAAAGATCATATACGACGAACCGATGATCGATCGCTTTGTAAACGGCAGTATCAAACATGCCAAACGAAGGGTGGAGGAGATGGAGGCAGTGGTCGAGATGCTACACTCGATTGGCATTTCCTCATTCACGAGTCAAGCCTCCATCAGGAGATTGAAAGAAATTATGGAGAAAAGAGAATGACAAAAAAGATTCTCGTTATTGGAGCGCACTCTGCCGATTTTGTCTGGCGCGCGGCGGGGACGATTGCCACCCTCACATCCCAAGGTGGGAGCGCCAGCGTGGTTGCCCTCTCGTACGGAGAACGGGGAGAATCAGGCGAGTTGTGGAAGGAGCCGAATCAAACGGTTGAGAACGTGAAGCGGATCCGTCAGCAAGAGGCGCAGACGGCGGCGGAGGCGGTCGGTGCGGATTTCCGTTGTCTCGATTTGGGAGATTATCCGTTGAACATGACTGATGTGGCGATTGACCGGCTGATTGGCATCTTTCAGAATTTCCAACCGAATATCGTATTGACGCACAATCCCGTTGACCCGTTCAACCCTGATCATCCTGTTGCCTCTCAGATGGTTCAAAAGGCGCGGCTCTTATCGACAGGTGCGGGTGTTGCCAGCGCATTCAGCCGCATTACCCCGCCCGACCTTTATTTCTTTGAACCGCACCAGCCTGAACTTTGCGACTTCAAACCGAATGTGTTCGTTGACATCACCTCCGTAATGGAAATGAAAACCAAAGCGATGGACGCGATGAAGGCACAGAGTTATTTGCACAAGTATTACAGCGAACTCGCTACGCGCCGCGCCAACCATGCACGCAGAATCTCTGGCAATGCGGACATCAAGTTTGCAGAAGCGCACTTTCGGACATTGCCGTGGGTGGTGGCAAGCTTATGAACGCCAATGACATCACTCGCTTAAGTGAACTCGGCGTGGCAACGGTCTATGAGGCCTCGGGGCGTGAAGGGTTGATCGATATTCCGCTCATTCAAATCATACCGAATAGCCGTGTGGCGGGTCCTGCACGCACTGCCCTGTGCGGACAGGATGACAATTTGATGGTACACGCCGTCATCGAACACATCCAACCTGGGGAGGTGTTGGTGTTAGCCATGCCTGAACCCGCTCCGGTGGCGTTGATCGGCGAGTTGTTGGTGACGCAAGTCAAGGTGAGGGGAGCGGCGGGGATCCTGGTAGATGCAGCGGTTCGGGATGTGAATGAATTGGTTGAGTTGGGTCTGCCCATCTGGAGTCATTTCATCCGTGTGAGAGGCGCAACCAAAACAAAGATCGGTGAACTCAACACGACGGTCACAGTTGGTGGAACGCAAATCGCATCGGGTGATATCCTTGTGCTGGATGCCGATGGAGGTGTTTGTGTCAAACGCGAACGCGTGGATGAAATCCTCAAAGCCTCCGAAGAGAGATTGGCAAAAGAAAATGCCCTGCGCAAGAAATTGCTGGCGGGACAAATGTCGTATGATTTGCACGGTCTGCGTGAATATGTGGAAAGGAATAAAAAATGACAGACCGCGAACCGATTCATGATATTGCCCATCTCGGTCATGTGGAACTGCTGACTCCAAAGCCTGAGGAGAGCCTGCGTTTCTTTGTGGACGTGATGGGCATGACGGAAAGCAGACGAAAAGGCGATTCAGTCTACCTCCGAGGCTGGGATGATTACGAGCATCATTCGCTTCAACTGACGGCTTCCAAAACGTCGGGCCTGGGCCATTATGCCTTGCGCGCGGCGAGTCCGCAGGCGCTGCAGCGACGCGTGGAGGCGATCGAGAAATCAGGCTTGGGCAAAGGCTGGAAGGATGACAGTGTTGGTCATGGGGCCGCGTATTGCTTTACCGACCCTGATGGACATCAAATTGAAATTTATTACGAGACCGAATGGTACCAGCCGTCAGCGGAGATGAAGCCGGCGCTGAAGAATCAGGCGTCCCGTTATTCTGACCGGGGCGTGGGCGTGAGGCGTCTCGATCACATTGCGTTGCTGGCAGCTGACGTGCGCTCCAATCGTCTTTTCATGACGGAAACGCTTGGCGGGCGCGTGACAGAGAAGATCGTGTTCGACGACGGCTCCGAGAAAGGCGCGTGGCTGACGTTCAACAACAAATCGTATGACGTGACCTTCGCTGAAGATGCCTACGGCGCAAAGGGACGCCTGCACCATTTCACCTATGCCGTGGATAATCGTGAAGCGATCTTACGCGCAGCGGATATTTGTCTGGAACACGGCGTTTTCATCGAAACGGGTCCGCATAAACACGCCATCCAGCAGACATTCTTCCTGTACGTGTATGAACCTGGTGGCAATCGTTTTGAAATTGCCAACGCAGGTGCGCGCCTCATCCTTGCACCGGATTGGAAGCCAATTGTGTGGAGCGAGGCAGAACGCAAGAAGGGACAGGCATGGGGCTTGAAGACGATCGAGTCGTTCCATAAGCACGGCACACCGCCCGTGGAATGAAAAGGAAACCGTATGCCACACTTAACCCTTGAATATTCCGACAACATTGAAGTTGATGTCCAGCCGCTACTGGCACGTCTTCATGAAGAAGTGGTTGCAACAGGCGCCATCAATCTAAAAGGCATCAAGAGCCGCGCCATAAAACACACGCAATACCGCATCGCGGATGGCGATCCCGATTACGCCTTTGTGCATGTCGGGTTATTGATCCGCGAGGGCCGCCCGATCGAAATTCAAAAGGAGGCGACCCAACGCGTGATGAAGGTTTTAAAGGAAGCCTTTGGGCATCTCTTTGAGAAGCGAAAGTTGTCGCTTACTGTCGATCTGAAAGAGATGCGCGACGGTATTGCGTTGACGGAACATAATATTACGGCAAAATAAGGCGGTGTTCAATGCGCTGGATCCCCTATGCCCTGCTGTGCTCCATCTTTCTCGCGAGCGCCGACTTCTTCGTTAAACTGGCTTCGAATAAGATCTCATCGAGTATGGGAATGCTTGTCTACGGCGCGACAACATTCACTGTAGGACTGACATGGGTTGGTTATTTGAAAGTCACAAAACAGACGCTTCTCATTACCCAGCAAGGTTTGCTGTACTCGCTTGCAGTTGGGATTGCCTTCAGTGTCGTCACCCTTCTACTCTATCTCACCTTTGCCCGCATCAGTGTCTCGATCGGCTCTCCGACCATTCGGGTGATGGGGATCCTTATTGCCAGTATGTTCGGTATTCTCTTATTACACGAACCGTTCACGTGGCGTTATTTGCTTGGATTGATATTGACCGTGGCAGGCGTCGCACTGATCGTTTTCCGTTAGACAGTCAAAATCAATCAATCCCTGTGCCATTCGTTCACAACCAGGCGGTACAAGTGCCTTGCCCGACTGCTTCGGATATAGGATTTGAAACTGAACTCGAACTGTATATAATGGAAATACCGCATAGGAACAAATCATGAGAACTCAGGTTGGTATCATCGGTTCGGGTCCATCGGGGTTATTGCTCGCGCGGCTGTTGCATCTGCAAGGCATTGACACGGTTATCCTGGAGAGCCGCAGCCGCGAATATGTGCAAGGGCGCATCCGCGCGGGTGTCATCGAACAGGGCATGGCAGACATGCTGCGGGAAGCCAAAGTTGGGGAACGCATGGCTCGCGAGGGACTGATTCACGAGGGTATCAATATTGCATTTGATAACCGTCTCGAACGCATTGATTTTCCCAGCCACACCAACGGCAAAGTTGTGATGGTTTACGGGCAGACCGAAATCACGTACGATTTGATGAAAGCGCACATTGACGAAGCGGGTGGCATTGTTCACTACGAATCACCCGCCATCGGTGTGGAAGGATGCGAAACGGATTCTCCTCGCATCATCTATGAACAGAACGGTGAACAGAAAGAACTGGTCTGTGATTTTGTGGCAGGCTGTGATGGTTATCACGGCGTCGCGCGCCAAAGTGTTCCAGCCAATAAAATCAGTGTGTTCGAGCGGACCTATCCCTTCGGCTGGCTGGGTGTCCTCTCCGATGTGCCGCCTGTTCGAGATGAACTCGTTTATGTGAGTCACGAGCGAGGTTTTGCGCTGTGCAGTATGCGCTCCCATACCCGCAGTCGTTATTACGTGCAGTGCCGGATCGACGACAGGATCGAGAACTGGACGGACGATGCCTTCTGGGATGAACTGCGCCATCGGCTTCCTCCACACGTTGCAGAAGATGTAACAACAGGCCCACGCCTCGAAATGAGCGTCACGCCCCTGCATAGTTTTGTCGCAGAACCGATGCGCTTCGGTCGCCTCTTCCTGGCGGGTGACGCGGCCCACATCGTCCCTCCTACCGGCGCAAAAGGATTGAACCTGGCATCCTCAGACATCTATTACCTTTCCCGCGCGCTTCTCGCGTATTACAAAGATAAGCGAACCGATTTGCTCGACCGCTATTCCGAGACCGCCCTGCGCCGTGTCTGGAAAGCCATCCGCTTCTCATGGTGGTACACCTCCCTCCTGCACAAATTCGACGATGATCCGATGAGCAGGCGGCTGCAAATTGCTGAACTTGACTACCTCACCGGCTCCGTTGCCGGGCTTACCGTGCTTGCCGAAAACTACGTTGGCTTGCCCTACGAGACCTTCGAATGAATTTCGCCACCCTCCACGGGACCAATCTCCACTACCGATCTGACGGCGACCCCCAGGGTGCTCCGCTCGTACTCATCCATTCGCTCGGAACCGACCTGCGATTATGGGACGACCTGATCCCCCGGCTTGATCCGACCCTGCATCTCGTCCGCTTCGATCTGCGCGGACACGGTCTGTCTGCAGACCCTGCGGGAGAGTTAACCCTGGTGGATTTCTCAGCCGATCTGGCGGCTCTGCTCGACCATCTTGAAATTGATAAAGCAGTTATTCTCGGTATCTCCATTGGCGGATTGATCGCTCTCGATTTCGCCCTGCGGAATCAGGCACGGGTCAGTTCCCTCATTTTGGCTGACACAGCTGCCAGAATTGGCACACCTGAACTATGGCAAACCCGTATGGACACGCTCCGCGCCCATGGCATGGCGCACCTCGCTGATTCCATCCTTGCCCGCTGGTTTGCCTCAGACTTTGCCACTCGCTGCCCAACACAATTCCAGGGCTTACGCACATTATTTACCCGCAACTCAGTAGCAGGCTACACCGCTGCTTGTGCCGCCCTGCGCGATGCCGATCTGCGTGCTGAAGTTCCACAGATTATCGTGCCAACGCTGGTCCTGTGTGGCGCACAAGATGCCGCCACCCCACCGGATGCAGTGCAAGAGCTTGCCCAATCACTTCCCAATGCCCACTTTGCCATCCTACCTGACGCTGGTCATACACCGCCGATTGAACAAACCCAGATCATGGCAGACCAGATCAATGCCTTTCTTCGTGCGCACCAGACTGTTAGTAGCGTTTATGAACAGGGAATGAAAATTCGCCGCGAAGTCCTCGGGGATGCCCACGTGGACCGGGCGGAGGTGAACAAAACTAGTTTTGACACAGATTTCCAACGTTTCATCACCGAAACAGCCTGGGGGATGGTCTGGGCTCGGCAGGGGCTGGACCGACGGACGCGGCATCTGCTTACTCTTGCGATGCTGGCTGCGCTGGGAAAGGAAGATGAGTTTGCTATGCATGTGCGCGCCAGTCGAAATACCGGAGTCACAATGGATGAGATCAAAGAAACACTGTTGCAGGTAGCGGTGTATGCTGGAGTGCCAGCCGCAAATTCAGCGATTGCGGCTGCCAAGCGGGTACTGGCCGAATTTGAGGAGAAGTAGCCATGGAAAATAGTCAACCATTCAGGCCGTTGGATAAGGAACGCCATCCGCCATATCTGTACCCGGGATACAAATCCACAGTGACCCGTTCCCCCACGCGCCCGCTGATTCCGCTCCGGCAGAGCCTTGCGGAACTAACCGGGCCTGTTTATGGTACGGATGCTATTCACCCGTTGGACAACGATCTGACGCGGTATGCCGTCAAAGATGCCGCTCCACTTGGCCAGCGGATCATTGTCACCGGATGTGTGCTGGACGACAGTGGGCGTCCCGTACCGAATGCGCTTGTCGAAATCTGGCAGGCGAATGCGGCCGGACGCTACCTGCACCACAACGACCAGCATGACGCCCCGCTCGATCCGAATTTTCATGGTGGGGGCAGGGTTCTAACGGATAGAGATGGTATGTATACGTTCACGACCATCCGCCCCGGCGCCTACCCGTGGGGTAACCACTTCAACGCCTGGCGCCCTGCCCATATCCATTTTTCGATCATCGGCGTCAACTTTCAGCAGCGGTTGGTCACGCAAATGTATTTTCCTGGCGATCCCCTCCTACCCCTGGATCCGATCTGCAACAGCATCCCAGACGAAAAAGCGCGTCAGTCGTTGATCGCGACGTACGATCACGAGATCACCCAGCCGGATTGGGCGCTTGGTTATCGCTTCGACATGGTCGTCTGTGGTCCGAAGATGACCCCATTTGAATAATATGAACCCACTCCCTCAAACCCCCTCCCAGACCGTAGGTCCCTTTTTAGGTATAGGGCTGATTTACGGCGAAAAACAAAACGTCCTTGCGGACGAACGCACGGCCGGCAAGCGCATCCGGCTGGCAGGCGTTGTGTACGATGGGAATGGAAACCCAATTGATGATGCCCTCCTCGAAATATGGCAGGCAGATGCGAATGGCATTTACCCTCACTCTGCTGATCCCCGCCACAGCGAGGTAGATCCTCACTTTCGTAGCTTTGGCAGAGCACACAACGAAGATGGTGGCTCGTATGAGTTCCACACCGTCAAACCTGGTGGGCGGGACGGGCATGTCCCTTTCATCAACCTGCATCTGT
>DASTOH010000061.1:0-9920 GCA_035720235.1 Anaerolineales bacterium
GGCCAGCAGATGTGGTGGCAGAAGAGTTTCGCCTCCTCTTGGCAAAGCAACCCTACCTGAAACTGTACTCGCCAGATGATCCTAAGAACTATCCACTCAAGGAGTTCAAGAAGGAACTGAACCGCAACGTCCGCAATACCGGCATTCTGGCGTATCGCGTGGTAGCTCTCCGTAACGGTGGCAGGCTACAGCCAGGCCGTGCGTATTCCAGCAATGACCTGGTCTTTTACCCACCGCGTGAGTTGACCCGGCACAACGTCCTACGCTATCGCGGTATCAAGGTGCTAGGGACAGGGATCGGAGAACTCGAACCGCATGATCCAAAAGTGCGCCAGCATTTGGTAGGCTCGTGGCTTTCCTCCAAACAAAAGGAAGCCGATGTGAAGTACGCCGATTACAGGCTGGAGATCGCCCGCGTTAGAAGTCAGGCTCGTGTGAGGGCTCAGCAAAGCATGATCTACCACCTGACCCAGCTGCTGGAAAACCAGACTTATCCACGTGAGGCTCTCGCACTTCTAATTTACCAGGAACTGGAGGCTACCGCTGCCAACCCGGAGACGCGCAAACTGTTGCCTGCAGATACCTTGAGTCTGCTGACAGGTATTGGCACCATGCTCCTGCCGCCGGACAGAGCCGCCAGCAGGACATCCGGCGCTATGCCGGTGGTTCCGCCTCGGGCGGACGACTCACAAACGAAAGGTGTGGGATATGACCATGACTGAGCACTCCACCCGTTCAGTTAGCAAGATTCTGCTCGGAGATGAAAAGCAATACGGTTGGCTGCGTTTTGCCTTCCTACTGGTGATCCCCATCTTGCTTCCCATTCTGATTTTGATATTCAAGGTGACAGTCCTGCGACCGTTCCTAGGTGATTATTTCCAATTGTTCGTCATCTATCTTCTCGGACTATTGAGCGCCATAGCTGCTGCTGTGGCCTATATCCAGGATATCTACGGTCTCAACTCTGACCGCATGCCTTTTCGTCACTTCCTATCCGCCTTCTTCGGGCTGGGCCTGCCGAAGATCCACATTGCTAATAGAATGGATGTGTCGGATGGGCAGGAGCTGGTGGAACTGATCGGCGGGCCTGCCGTCCTGAACATTGATCCCGGTTATGCCGTGCTCACTGAGACCCTCACCTCTCCGGCGAACCTGTACGGGCAGGGTGGACACTTTATCTCGCGGCGGGAGCGCGTCTATGAGATCATCGATCTGCACGAACAGGAAGGCGTGGCCAAACTGAAGTCCACCACACGGGATGGTATCACGGTGATCGTGGAGAACCTGAAATACAACTATCGCCTGTGGGACTCAGTCTGGGAGTTCGAACCTGCTGGCGAATTAGCCTTGTTGAATCCTTTTCCATTTTCCGCCGAGGCAGTCCATAACTTCGTCTATAGCCGCACCGTGTCCGTCGATGATTACGGAACGCCGATGAAGTTTGATTGGCGCGGCGCAGTCGGCGGTAGAGTTAAGGGTATTGTCAAAGATTACATCAGTGAACGCCGCCTCGACGATGTAATCGCCCCCCATGAACATCTCCATCAGAACCCCAGGCAGGAGATCCGGGACAAGGCTTATCTGCCGGATTTTCAGAAGAGCTTGCGCGGGATGGGAACAGTATTGCGCTGGTGGGACCCCGGCGAGTTCAAAAGCCTGGAACCAATCGAGGAGCAATTCCTATCGAACTGGAGCGTCGATATTACCAGCAACATCCAGATCAACGAGGCGTATGGGCATGCCCAGAAACAAGCCTATGAGGAACTGGGAAGGGCCGAGGCGGAAGCGGAACTATTGATGAGTATCATCCATTCACTGGATGGTATTCGCTTCGGTGACGACAAGACTCAAACCCTGCAGAACCTGATCCTGATACGCACAGCGCAAGTCATCCGGGCTTTAAATATTTCCACCACGGAAGGTTCACCCCAGCGCCCGGATCAATCCACCCTCCATCCCACGGCTAAAAACAGCTAATAGGAAGGCAGTCTTATGGTGACAACGAATAATCCTATCAGCAACTTGAAGGCATGGATGGAACAGTCATTGTCTTGGCTGCACGAGGGGGATAACCAGCTGGAAGTGCTCCAGATACATCACCAGCAGCTACTGGACATGATGAGAACCGCCCGGAATGAGAACCGTGTCAACGATGTCTGGGAGGTTATCGATGAACTGGAACGTCTAGCATCCAACATGTCTCCTGCTGAACAGGGCGAGGTGTTTCTGCGCTGTGCTGTGATGGCTGCCGACCTTGAGAACCTCAAGGATGCCCTTCGGCTTTTACAGGGCGCCAAGAATAAGTCGCTGACCTCCGCCCATCAGAACGCCGTAGTTCTCTGGATGACCGGCTGTATTCACTGGATGAACCATCAGAAAGTCGAAGGCATCTCTGAATGGCAGGCGGCGATCCAGGCATTCCGAGACCGCCGGCTCAATGCACAAGTGGATCCTGTACGATCAAAATGGTATACCGACAAAATGGAGGAACTGCAGTGCTATCTGGCTGAAGCAATCCGTATTGGTACGCTGCCGCCCTTTCAGCGACCAGCAGCACAGGCACGCGCGTCTTCCAAAGCACAACAAACATCACCTGCGGGAACAGCCTCCATTGAGCGCGATTCGCTGCGTTGGGTTTCCTGTCAGGTTAGCGAATCGGTCCCGGCTGGCGGCTTTGGTCCGACCGGTTTCGATCCAAACCCACTTGGCTTTCTGGAGATCTCCGAAGTGCTGATTGAAGATGAACCGTACGAGGTCTTCAGCGTCCGGCGCACTTCCACTACATACCGGCATGCTGTCAATATCAACTCGCAGTCGCACTACCAGACGGTTCGAGTCATTGGTACCAGCATGAATGCCGCCACACCTGTGCCGATCGAACCGGGTGACTACTTGTTGGTCGTCTCACAGCCTAGCGTAGATGATAATGAGATCGTTGTGGCAAGCATCCTGGGTCAGGATGAGCGTGCGAGCGTGAAGCGCTTTTGCCGCCGGAATGGCAGGATCCAATTGAAACCGGAAAGCAGTGACGAAAGTAATTACAACATCGACTGGGAAAAGGAATTCGATGAGAAGCTGGACGATGAGATCAAGATCATCGGCGTTGTGGAAGCAGTGTTCAAGAGGAAATCCTGAAAACTGTAATGTGGCCTCCTCCCCTATACAAATGATCTAATACAGTGTGTCATCAATCCTGGCACAATGTACCATGCAAACCTCTGCAAAAGCCGTCAGTCTATAGCGGCTTTTCGCGTCGGTTAAGGAACCACCCTGCTTAAGGATACGTACAATAAGGTCATCGCTTCCTCATCAGAGGAAAACACATCAATAGAAACATGCTGAAACTCCTCTCCGAATTTCTGCGTAATCCCGGCGAATTCTTCCTAGATGAAAGCAGGCAAAGGATCATAAGTATTTCCTTATTTGGCCTGCTTTTTGTATGCATCTTGTTTTCTATGGCCAGGGGCGCAACTCGCCGAAGAAACGCGTCTGGGGGTCTGGATGCCAGCCCCACGCCACTAGCTCCAGTACCAACACAAACCAAGTGGTGGGTAAGGCACGAGCCATCTGAAACACCGACCAGTTTGACTCCCAGCCGACAAACTCTAATCGGCGGCACAGAGCTGCTTGCAGTATCGAGCAAGTGCCCTGCCTACGCAGCAGATTTCAAGCCAGGAACGTTCGCTTACATCTCACTTTTTCCTCCATATGAAAACCTCGTTCGCTCCGGAGCAGGAAAGAATTATTTCCCTGTTGGCTTCATCGAGATAGGTGGCTGGGTAAAGATCCTCGCTGAACCGGTTTGCGCCGATGATGGATATGTGTGGCTGAATGTAGAATCGGCGGCTGATTCAAGCAACTGGACCGCAGGAGGTCACAAGACGTCTCAATGGGTAATTCCTTGTCCTGATCCGAATAAGAAATGCAGTAAAAACAAGCCAACCGGATCGATCTCAGCAACGCCTAATCCCAATAAAAACGGTATTAGCAATGGCGATGGTGACAATCCAAATGCTTGTGCATCAGACAAGCTCGCCGTTGGTCTCGATGCGCAGGTCAGTCCCAATGACTTGCTGGTTGTTCGCTCAGAACCATTTACAGGCAGTATTCTTGGGCGTATCGCGCCGCTGGCCGTGATCAACATTATTGACGGTCCAAAATGCGCCGGCGGTGCCATATGGTGGAAGGTTTGGGGACCACAAACAGGATGGACGGTAGAGAACAACTTACGCGCATGTCCAAAAGAAAGGGAGTGCGGTGCGTGGAAGGATGAGTAGTTGCTGGTTGTCGATCTCGTCCCGCCCGTACCCCGCAGGGGCATAATGCACACCATTGGGCGCACACCTTGCGCTAATGGCATGAACGAAAAGCCATACGCTTTTCAGTAGAAATTTCAAGACTTGACGGCCAGACCGACGCCATAACTTGTAAGGAAGATGCGGGGTCATTCTATCGGCAAGGGGGTTATAATGTAGATGCTGGCATGACTCCTATCTTCATAGGCAGTCAAGCAACTACCTCCCCAAGAAGGATAAGCTTGGGGAGGATCTTTTTTGAGCAAATGATACTGCTCAACGGTGTAAAATCCCAGCCATGAAATTTATTCGGCGTTTCATATTTCGCCCACTTTATCGCTACATTTATGCTCCGCTATTTGACGCAGTCCGCGCCTATAAACATAGAAACGACCTACCCCCGCCACCTATGGTTTGCCAGATTTGCGGCAGACCAGGGCATAGGGAACGATATTGCCCCAACGCGAAAGACTTAGGGTACTTTGACGAATAAAACAAGTGCTCTACTTTCCCGCGTTTATGCAACGCCTGGTAATCTTTTTTAGACCATACTCAATTTCAATCTTCACAGGCCCGCAGGTAGCGCAGACGGCAGTCTCATTTTCCTCATCTATCTCAGATAGTGCATGGGGATTGGATGGGCGACCGACCCGATGCGTTCGTTGATACTTACGGTTATATTCACGCAGTTTGGTGGCGCAGTCGTAGCGAGTTTTTCCCTTAGTCGTTGTTTTCTGAACGTCAGTTGGCCCGCATACAGCGCAAATCGCCCTTAGCGCAACGGGATCGAATTCCGTAAGGGTGTGGCGTGGTTGCCAGGTTGGCAGGGAACGCTTTTCTTCATCGAGAATGTATTTCCTCTCTTGCCGCCATGCCTTAAGCTTTCTAGCTTTCGCAATACAAATGGGCTTGGGCGTGTTGCCCGGTCGGGTGTTCGGTATGAAAATCTCGGTATACCCGCATACCACACAAAACGCAGTCTGGCGGTCCAGATCGACTTCATACAGAATATGCATTTGCTTTCTTTTCATTACCAGCGTCTATCTTTTTCGGGGATGAGGTTATATATCACCCAGCAGCCAGCGGGCAGAGCGACCAGGAGAAAAACGAAGTCAAGTCCACTATCTGCAACCAAGCCGTACAACAGCCACAACAGGAACGCGGCCAAGACATAAGGCCATTTGCTTTGCATGCCTGGCATTATAAAAGCAGACCGTTTTTTCTGAGAGGGAGATCGATGCTAGTTTTGAGAATGCCATAAAATCGGCCCGATCTTATGGCTGGCTATCTTCGGTCTCTTGCCCTTCGGGAGGTAATAGTAGCTGTAGTTTTTTGTCCAATTCTTCCATGTGACGGTAAAGCTCATCATGAACACGTTTTATTCTTTTGGCTTCTTCCAACAGAATAACGATTGGTATGACTTCCATCGGCAGCAGGTTGGCAGCATAGTGGATGGCAGCACGATGTTGCAGGACAGCTTCAAAGAACTTATCCAGAATCAGCTGGTCACCGCGGCGCAACGCCTCATAAAAGGGCTTCAATTCAGCGATTTGCTCGAAGGCCAGTTGCGTGGTAGAGGGGAGGGTACGACCCATATCAGCTAAAAGAGTGTGGGCTGCGAGACCTGCTCAGGCTCCGGCGTAAAGGAAATCAACTGGTCTGTAACCGCGCGGAGAACAGGGAGAAACTTCTCATAGTCCTCAGTTGCCATTTCCCGTGTTGTCACGATCAGCGGACGGGCAAAAGCCAGACGCTCCAGTTCACGGCAGCAAGACTGAAGTATCCGAAAACGAGTCTCTAAGGGAATATCAGGATCGTAGAAGGTATGCAGAAAATCCAAAACGAGGATTGGTTCCCCAGTGGGTGGGAGATCTCTAAGGGAGTCAAGCAGCCGAAAACAGGTGGCGGTGCGCGCCGCTCGCAGGCGGCCGGTAATTTCATTGATTTCCACCGTTCTTTTGCGAAGCATACGAGTCAGTTCAAAAGCGGGGAGCCATTCGCTGCCAGCAACGAGAAACAGCGGTCCACTAAAGATCAACTCGGCAATCAGTTCGGTCATTTCAGCACGTGCCTTGCCCAGTGTCACGATCAGCGCTAAACCCCGTGGGCGTGTAAGAGCGGTAGGGAATGCCAAGGATGTATTCATCTAATCAGCATAATCAGTCCGGAGGAAAATAAAACCCCTTTTGGAAAGTATCCAAAGAGGGGTATCCCAGGGGAGGTAGCAGGTGTGGTTCCCCTTATGGCAGGTTGACCTATTTCTGGCGTCATTCCCAGCCGTAATATTTCAAGCGAATGTCTGTTTTGCTGTGCAGATTCAGTTTGTAACAGACGGTCTGGATGTAGGATTTGACAGTTGCCGCTGAAATCCCCATCCGAAAGGCAATCTGGTGATTTTTGTACCCCAAACAGGTGAAGGCAACCACATCTTGCTCGCGTGGAGAGAGCGAAAGCCATTCTTGATACACCTCATCGACAGGTTGCGCAGGTGGCAGGCCAACAGCTTCAGCAGGGTCATGTTTGAGAGAACGGTTCTCCTGGCTGGCTGAGTGTGTTGGACGTCGAACAAGGTATAGCGAGTTTTCCAGGCTGTAAGCGTATTTATTTGTGCGCTGTGGGTCTGCCCGCCAATTCTTTTTCTTTTGCGGGTCAGACATGGCGGGGATTATAGTAGAACAGATATTCTAGGTCAATGTAAGAGTTTATTGCAACTTGATTGCTTCCTTCCGGAGTATGGTTCTGTAGAATAATCGCTTATTCATTTTTGACACTGGACCCCAGTCTGAGCCGAGAGACCTGGCAGAATTGCTTCTGACACAGGTAACCAAAACAAAACAGTCGCATAAGATCCTAAGAGAAAGATTGATTTATGATTTTGCAACTTATCGAGAAAACCATCCTTTGCTTGTGTTAGTATCATCGCCCTATGATCACCGCCACTGCCCAAACCGCGCCCAACATTGCGTTCACTACGTTGTCACACTGAGCACACGGTTGAATTAACGGCAAGGGTTGTTTTGGGCTGCGCTGGCACGCTCATGCTATTTACAAAAAGCCATACATTTTTCAGTTGACATTTCCCCATAATTAGCCTTCATCTGGGCCCCGGGCCGGTGCCACAGCGACACGCCGAAAAAATCAACTCAATCAGATTGAGAGCGGTATAATCCTCCCCCAAGGAGACCTCCCATGACAGGGAGCATCGAACGAAGATGAATTCTCAGCAGTATGAGCATTCGGTTTTTATTTCATACGCGTGGGGTGGGGAAAGCGAAGAAATTGTCAATCAAATCGACCAGGCTTTACAACAGCGCGGACTCAAGATCATCCGCGATAAACGGGATTTGGGGTACAAAGGCTCGATTAGCGCTTTCATGGAACGGATTGGCCTGGGGAATTGTGTCATAGTTGTGATCAGTGACAAATACCTGCGTTCGCCCAATTGCATGTTCGAGTTAGTGGAGATTGCAGAGGGGAAACAATTCCACGACCGTGTATTCCCAATCGTACTAAGCAATGCTGAAATTTACGATCCAGTCCGACGACTTGAATACGTCAAACACTGGGAGGTAAAACTTGCGGAATTGGATAAAGCCATGCGGGAGGTGGGGCAAGCTAACCTGCAAGGCATCCGCGAAGATATTGACGAATACAGTCGCATTCGCGACAAAGTCTCTGGCCTCACCAGCATCCTGAAAGACATGAACACGCTGACGCCCGATTTGCACAGGGATTCAGATTTCAGTGATATCTACACGGGAATCGAACAAAGAATGGCGGGGGCATCGGGTCAGATCAAGCCTGAAACAGGTGAATCACCTTACATGGGCTTGCGATACTTTGATACATCCGACGCAGACCTATTCTACGGTCGCGAGGCATTGACCGATGAATTGTTAAGGCGCATACAGAAGGAGTCTTTCCTTGCTATTGTGGGTGCCTCGGGGAGTGGAAAGTCATCAGTAGCACGGGCCGGGCTGATCCCCGCGTGGAAAGCAGCCACAATGGGCACGGTACATGTTATTACGCCCACTGCCCGCCCGTTGGAGAGTCTCGCCGCGAGTTTGACGCGCGAATCGGAATCGGTCACGGCAACCTCCACATTGATGGACGATCTGATGAAGGATACGCGCAGCTCGCGGTTGTATGTTCATAAGATGTTGAGTGGTTCGGGGAAATCAAATCTGCTGTTGGTTGTTGACCAGTTTGAAGAAACATTTACCCTCTGCAAAGACCCTACCGAGCGCAAGGCGTTCATCGAGAACCTGTCCTCGCTGGCGGATGAGGGCGCGGAGCAGGCGGCGATACGAGTAGTATTGACCCTCCGCGCAGATTTCTACCATCACTGTGCGGAATACGAGGGCTTGCGTAATGTGTTGAAGAGTCATCAAGAATATATCGGTGCGATGACTCAAGATGAGTTACGAGAAGCTATCACAGCACCCGCTGAAACCAACGGCTGGGACTTTCAACCCGGCTTGGTGGACTTGATTTTAGGTGATATCGGAACAGAGCCAGGCGCACTACCATTGCTCTCGCATGCCCTGCTCGAAACGTGGAAGCGCCGGCAGGGACGCACTCTGACGCTGCAAGGCTATCATGCAGCAGGTGGGGTGAAAAAGGCAATTGCCCAGACCGCCGAGAACGTGTATGACGGCCTTTCACCCGAAGAGCAAGCCATCGCCCGCGGCATCTTTTTGCGGCTGACCGAGCTGGGCGAAGGCGTGCAGGATACCCGCCGCCGAGTCAAGCTGGAAGAACTGGCGCAAACCAAAGAGCAAGAGTCAGCGGCGAAGGTGTTAAAAACATTAGCCGACGCGCGTTTGGTAACCACTGAACAGGATAGCGCCGAAGTGGCGCACGAGGCCCTGATCCGCGAGTGGGGGACACTCCGCAAATGGCTGGACGAAGACCGCGAAAGCCTGCGCCTGCACCGTCACCTGACTGAGAGCGCGGCAGAATGGCAGCGCCGTGGGCGTGAAGCCAGCGAGTTATATCGCGGTACGCGGCTAAAGCAAATACAAGAATGGATGAAGGGACACAGCGAAGAACTCAGCGCGCTGGAAAGGGGTTTTTTGAAGGCAAGCCAGAATGTAAAGAGACGGGAAAGTTTGCGCTGGGTTGCGCTTTCAGGTGTAGGAGTGTTGTTGTTGCTGGCGGCTGTCCTGGCGCAGAGGGGTTACTTCAACCGGTTTATGTACCGCCCTGTGGATATGGAGAACTATTGGGTGACTGTTCCAGCAGGAGAGTTTTTGATGGGAAGCTCGAGGAAAGACATAGAATATGCGCAAAGTTTATGTTCAGATTGCGATTTCTCATCTGAGGAGCCACAACACTCGATTTTTTTAGATGCATATCAAATTGGACGCTATGAGGTGACCAACCGACAGTATGCCCAGTGTGCTAGGGCGAGGATCTGCCGTGAAGTGCCTGATCCAGGAGAGGAATTGCATCCCGTGGTAAATGTTAACTGGTATGACGCAGAAGCATTCTGTGAATGGATCGGCGGACGCCTGCCGACCGAAGCAGAGTGGGAAAAAGCCGCGAGTTGGGATGATGAAACGAAAACAAAGCGTACATATCCCTGGGGGGAGACGATTGATTGTACGTACGCAAATTATTACG
>DASTOH010000062.1:0-62020 GCA_035720235.1 Anaerolineales bacterium
TCCGTACACGATTCGCCTCGGTGAGACCGAAGGCGGCTCAGCTCGCATCGCATTGCAGGATATCTTCATTGATCCCTGGAACCCGGTGGGTGGTTCGAACTGGATCTCTGATACCATGCCCATTCGTGCAACGCAGGATTATGCTTCCGTCTCAGATCCTTACACAGGTCTGGCCTGGCCGCAGCGGGCAGAGAGTCTGACCGTCACTGCCAAGGAAGGCCTGCCCATTACCAAGACTCTCGACTGGGTCACGCTGGAATTCCAGGCCGAGGATATTGCTGTGCCAGCCGATGCCTGGGCCGATTGGGATGCCACGGCTCAAACGTTCATCCCTGCTGGTGAAGGCGTCACCTCGCTCGTGAAGGTTACCTGGACTTATCCGGCTGACCTCTTCGAGACCAATGCCTGGCACGATGGTAGCCCGCTTTCCGTGGCTGACTTTGTCATGGGTATGATCATGACCTTCGATCCGGGCAAGCCCGAATCGGGGCTGTACGATGAAGCGTACGTTCCCGGCCTGGAAGCTTTTATGGCAACCTTCAAGGGTGTGCAGATCGAATCCACAGATCCGCTGGTGATCAGCACCTATACGGACTCTTATTCCCTGGATGCTGAAACCTTTGGTTTGAGCTGGTATCCTGCCAATGGCACGACCTATTCCCAGGGCCCGGGTGCCTGGCACAACCTCGCCCCCGCGGTCATGGCGGAAATAGCCGGTGAAATCGCCTTTACGCAGGATAAAGCTGCTGCCAAGGAAGTGGAATGGACTAGCTTGATTGACGGTCCAGCCCTGGAGATCCAAAAGAAGTATCTCGATCAGGCGTTGGCTGAGGGCACCATTCCCTTCGCTACGACCATGAGTGAGTTTGTCTCAGCTGACGAAGCCACGGCTCGCTATGAGAACCTCAATACCTGGTTTGGTGATCACGGTCACTTCTGGCTGGGTACCGGTCCGTTCTTCCTGGATCAGGTCTTCACCGCCGAAGGTAACGCGGTCCTGAAGCGCAATGAGAAGTTCCCCGACCTGGCTGATAAGTGGTCCCGCTTCAGCGCTCCCAAGGTCGCGACAGTCGACTTGAGCGGTGACGGAAATGTGATTTCCGGCCAGGAAGCGACCTTCGATGTCTTCGTGACAGATCCTAATAACGAACCCTATCCGGCTGACGAACTGAGCGGCGTCAAGTACCTGGTCTTCAACGCCAACAATGAACTCGTCGCCACCGGCGATGCAGAACCCGTGGCTGATGGCCAGTACCTGGTGACCCTCGGTGCGGACGTCACAGGTGGCCTCGAAGCAGGCGCCAACCGAATTGAGGTGGCTGTTACCAGCAATTTGGTCAGTATTCCGTCGTTTGCCAGCTTTGAGTTTGTGACAGTTAAGTAACAACTTCGTTTTATGGCCCGGTAGGGAAACTCTCTACCGGGCCAATTTTCACAATTTGTGTTATATAGTGTCGCATGCATGTATGTGATGCGTATGTAAAGAAAAGCGGCCACGCTGAGTACAGCGAAGCATTGTTTTGAATAATTCTTCGCTGTACTCAGATTGACATAAATATTATTTATCTTAACAAATCCTCAGACGGTCTGTCAACGCTGTGTTTGGAAGGGTATACCGCAGGGGTCATGACCCCTGCGGGAGCGCATAAAGTATAAAGTTATTGAAGGAAGGAAGTGAGAAATGGCAGAGTCTACTTTAGAATCCCCTCTTCCGGTAGTAACGCCGAGAAAAAAATCGGAAAGCGCCATCGCGCGTGTAACCAAATACATGGCGGTTCGACTGGTGACTATGGCATTCACCGTTGTCGTTGGCCTGTATCTGACCATATTGATCGCCAACATGGGCGGTTACGTGGATGAAATCCGCCGCGGTGATATTCGTGAGGATGTTACGTTGCAAGTCATGAATGATCCGAGCAATAGGAGTTTGACCGGTGACCAGCGTGTCAAATTGATCGCGGACCGGATTGTCCTGGAAGAAAAACGGCTGGGAATGGACAAACCTTTTGCCGTGCGCAGTTTTGCTTTTCTCAGGGACGCAGTGACTCTGGATCTTGGTTTTGCCGAGTTTATCAATGCCAGCAATGGTTCCAGGTCGGTAAAAGAGATTGTGCTGGAACGTTTGCCATCTACGTTGCTGCTGCTGGGCGTCACAAATATCGTTCTCTTCTTTGTCACCCTCTTCGCGGCGTTGTCCCTGTCCCGTCATTATGGCAGTTGGATGGATCGTTTTATTGTCGCCACCTCTCCAATGTCTGCCGCGCCGGCCTGGTTCTATGGTGTCTTTGTTATCGTTATTTTTGCAGCCTCCCTGCACGTACTACCCTTCGGCGGCATGGTGGATGTCCCTCCGCCTAATAACAAGGTGGAATATGCGCTGAGCCTGCTGAAACACATGATCCTTCCCACACTGGCCCTGGCGCTCAATGGAGCAGCCTTTGCCATTTACAATAACCGCACCTTCTTCCTCATCTATTCTAGTGAAGACTATGTTGAAATGGCAAAGGCCAAGGGCTTGTCTGCCAGGGAGGTGGAACGCAAATATATCTTGCGCCCCACCTTGCCTACCAATATTACGAATTTCGCATTTCTGCTGATCGGTGTGATCGGCGGCGCGCCGGTTTTTGAAGGCGTATTCAACTGGCCGGGGCTGGGAAACACAGCCCTTGTGGCAGCCGGGCTATTTGACACGCCGGTGATCGTGGGAACGACGGTGATCTTCGCATATATGCTGGCAATCACCGTGTTCCTGCTTGATTTTGTGTATGCCCTGGTCGACCCCAGAGTCAAAATTGGAAGTGAGAGTACAACCCAATGAACTCTATAAAAAGATTTTTCAGGGAAATAGCGCAATATCCCTCTGCTGTCATAGGGTTGGTATTGATTGCCGGCCTGATCGTCTTTTCCATTTATACGGTGATCGCCCTTCCCTATGACCAGGCCATTTCCCAGTGGCGCGGCGACGAAAACCTCTGGTATAAAACGCCAAAGAACGCACAGCCCCGTTGGATGAATTGGTTTCTTAAGGATGATCTTCCCGAGACTTTTTCGTTCAGTTCCGCCGCCGGGGAGGGGACCAAGACCGAAGAGTTTTCGAACGGTACAAACAAAATATTCATCTCTTTCCCGTTTGAATATAACTCCGAAATTTTCCCACAGGAAGTTTCCATCTACTTCAAATCGAAATTTCAACAGAAGGAACCTTTTGTTTCGATCAAGCTCCTTACGCCTGACGGGCGCGAGATCAAAGTTGGCAGCTTCGCGATTGGCTCCACCCATACTTATCGCTTCTCGCAGGATCAAAAACTACAGCGTAGGCTTCGAGGAAATACTCCCGAACAGGGAATCTTTATGAATCTCGAAGCGGAGGATCCGCAGAAGGTGGCCATTCCGGGCACATACGAACTGCAGATCGAAGGCGTGGCCTTCGAAGAAGGTTCCACGGTAGATGCTGAGTTTGTCGTGTACGGGAGTGTCTATGGCTGGGCCGGGACCGATCATCGCCGCCGCGATCTGTCCATCGCACTGATGTGGGGTGCGCCCATCGCGTTGACATTTGGACTACTGGCCGCGCTTGGCACCAGCGTTCTCACCATGATCATCGCGGCGGTCGGTACCTGGTATGGGGGCTGGGTGGATGAGATCATTCAACGTATCACTGAAGTCAACCTGATCCTGCCGTTCCTGTCGATTTTGATCATGATCGGTACGTTTTATTCCAGGAGTCTGTGGGTCATGCTGATGGCCGTGATTGCCCTGAGTATTTTTGGCGGGGGCATTAAGGGATTCCGTTCCGTCTTCCTGCAGATCAAGGAATCGCCGTATGTGGAGGCCGCCCGTGCGTATGGCGCCAGCAACACACGCATTATCATGCAGTATCTGATCCCCCGCATTATCCCCCTGTTGATCCCTCAACTGGTTATATTGATCCCGGCCAATGTGTTTCTCGAGGCCACCCTGACCTTTATTGGTGTGGGAGATCCCATCCTGCCCACCTGGGGAAAATTGATTTTCGAAGGTATACGGAACGGTGCGCTGCTGCAAAACCAGTATTACTGGGTGATGCAACCGGCTGTGATTCTGTTGATCACGGGTCTCGCGTTTGCCATGGTTGGTTTTTCCATGGATCGCATCTTCAATCCACGCTTGAGAGGGGTTTAGGACATGCCCAAGGACAAACTGTTAAGAGTAGAAAATCTAGTTCTTCATTTCAAAACTGGTAAAGGTCCGGTCCGCGCAGTGGATGGTGTTTTCTTTGAACTTGGCTACAAGGAAGCCGTGGTCATTCTCGGGGAATCAGGCTGCGGCAAGAGCTCGCTGGCAAAGGCCATCCTGCGTCTATTGCCGCGCAATGTGCAACGATACGACGGAAAAATCTATCTGGAAGATACTGAACTAATGAGGATGAGCGAGGAAGAGTTTCGCCAGAATGTGCGCTGGGTGCGCATGTCGCTGGTGCCTCAAGCCGCCATGAATTCACTGAACCCGGTGATGAAAGTGGGTGACCAGGTGGCCGAGCCAGCCATGGTCCATTTCGGCAGCAAGAAGGAGAACGCCCTGAGCGAGGCCGCCAAGATGTTCCAGCATGTGGGCGTGCCGGTGGATTTTCTGGATCGTTATGCTTTTGAGTTGAGCGGCGGCATGCGCCAGCGGGTGGCCATTGCCATGTCGCTGGTCACCGCGCCGGGCGTGGTCATCCTGGATGAGCCGACTTCCGCACTCGATGTGCTGACCCAGGCCAATATCTTCAATGTGCTCAAGCGTCTCAAGCAGGAACTTGAGGTCAGCTTTGTTCTGATTACTCATGATATTGCCACCTCTAGTGAACTGGCCGACCGCGTGGCGGTCATGTACGCCGGGCAAATCGTGGAGGCCAATGACGCGTTCAGCTTTTTCCATGAACCTCTACACCCCTATTCGCGGATGCTGATGGCCAGTGTGCCGCGTTTGCGGGCGGAAATCGAGCCGGAATATATTACCGGCCAGCCGCCCAGTTTATTAAACCCGCCCAGCGGCTGCCGCTTTGCGGCCCGGTGCCCAAAACGCTTCGCGAAATGCAGCGAGGAGCCGCCCGTCTTCAGGGTGGATGGCAAACAAGTGAAGTGCTGGTTATATGGATCATAAACTTCAAAACGGCGAAGAGGTTCTAACGATGGCGGAAACACAAAGGGAAGTACTGCTCTCGGTGAAAGACTTGCACGTCTGGTTTGAGTTGCGCCGTTTTGGTTTCGGCCATGCAGGTTACGTCAAGGCAGTGGATGGAGTGACGTTCGACTTGCATTATAGCGATAGCATCGCCATCGTGGGTGAGAGCGGTTGTGGAAAATCCACCCTCATGCGCACAATCCTCGGTTTGAACAAACCCGTTAAAGGCAATATTACTTTTGAGGGGAAGGATATTTCCTCCTACAGCACCGAGGCTTTGCGCTGGTATCGCTCGCAGGTGGGGTATGTCCAGCAGGATCCGTTCGGCGCGCTGGCGCCATTTATGAATATCGAGCGCATCCTCGAAGAACCTCTGATTATTCATGGCATAAAAAATACGGCTGAACGTGAGCGCCGCGTGCGCAAAGTGATGGAGGATGTGCGACTCAGCCCGCCGGATGATTTCCTCCAGAAGTATCCACATATGCTGAGCGGCGGACAGTTACAGCGTGTGGTGATTGCGCGCGCGATTATCCTTGAACCCAAAATGATCGTTGCAGATGAACCTGTCTCGATGCTCGATGCTTCGGTGCGCGTGGAAATCCTCAAACTTCTGCGCGGCTTGCAGGAAAAATACAGGCTTGCGGTCATTTACATTACCCATGACCTTTCAACCGTCCGCTATTTTTCAGAGCGCGTCTTTGTCATGTATGCCGGGAACATCGTAGAAAAATCTGGCGTGGACCGTCTGGTAAAAGCTCCGCTCCATCCGTATACAGTGGCGCTGATGGATGCCACCTCTGATCCGGATGCGAATAATGCCCGCAAATTTCGTGAGCTGCCGCCAGGTGAACCGCCCAGCCTTGTAAAACCACCGTCTGGTTGCCGCTTCCACCCGCGCTGCCCCAAAATGATCCCCAACCTGTGCGAAGTGGAATTTCCTCCTGAATTTCAGCCCGAACCAGGCCGTCTGACGGCCTGCTGGTTATATAAATGATCCTCGAATACTATAGACAACTCCTGGTGCTGGCGGTTTTCCTGCTGCTATTTGGCTGCGTTATGCCATTCCTCATGGCAATAAAAGTTGTTGAATCCACGTTGTTCCTGCTGTTCCTGTCCTTTGGCGCTTCGGTGCTGGGATTGTTCCTGGGGCTGGCAGGCATAGCCGGGGTGCGCACCGTGCAAAAAAGCAAAACCGACAGGGATAACCGTTACAAATAATTATTCAAGGAATCAAGGACTGCAGACCCAAAAGGTCTGCAGTCCTTTTTTGTTCGCTATCCGTAGTAGCGACTCTGCGTTAGCGCCCTTTAAGTTAGTCGTTTTGCCAATACGTTTTCGTGCTCATCGACGGGGTCTGCTCGGCAAAAAGCCGGGTTTTGAGTCCAGGCTGGATGAGCAGGATCAGCCCCTTCGGCCGGCGCGTGAAGCGTTCATCGCCTAAACACAAAACAGGACAAATGTCGATGTTTGAAGTAGTTCTCCAGAACTGTTTTTGTATCATTTTTGTACCTAATCCCCCAATTCTGGAGTACAGTGATTGACGCACCTACGGAATTGAGTATAATTTCACTGCTTGGCACCTGGAACAACTTGTTCCTACATTCCACTTCACTGAAGGAAGCAAGTAATGCCGGAACCTCTATTAGAAGTTCAAGGACTTGAGACGACCTTTAAAACCCCAGATGGTATAGTACATGCGGTGAATGGTGTCTCATTTGATTTGAAGGAGGGAGAAACATTGGGAGTGGTGGGGGAAAGCGGATGCGGTAAAAGCGTCACCATGCTTTCCATCCTCCAATTGATTCCCAATCCTCCTGGAAAAATTGTTGCGGGGTCAGCTCATTTTTTTGGCCGTGACCTTTTGAAAATGTCAGTGGATGAAATCCGCGCGGTGCGCGGGGCACAGATCAGCATGGTCTTTCAGGATCCGATGACCTCGCTGAACCCGGTATTAACGGTCGGTCGCCAGTTGACGGAACCGTTGATACTGCATCTGGGCATGACCAGGCAGCAGGCCGAAGATCGTGCGGTGGAACTGCTTGAAATCGTGGGTATTCCCAAGGCCAAGGACAGGTTATCCGATTTTCCGCACCAATTTTCCGGTGGCATGCGCCAGCGCGTGATGATCGCCATGGCGCTTTCATGCTCGCCTCAATTATTGATCGCGGATGAACCCACCACCGCGCTGGATGTAACCATCCAGGCGCAGATCACGGACCTGGTCAAGCGTCTCCGCAATGAGCTTGGTATGGCGATCATCTGGATCACACACGATCTTGGCGTTGTGGCCGGCCTGGCGCAGCGTGTGATCGTGATGTATGGCGGGTATATTATTGAAGAAGCTCCCGTCAATGAGCTATATGCCGATCCCTTGCATCCCTACACCGTCGGGCTGATCGGAAGCCTGCCACGTGTGGATGAATCGGGGCAGAAGCAATTAGTCTCCATTGAAGGTGTTCCTCCCTTGCTGTTTGAAAAACCCAATCATTGCCCGTTCGCCCCGCGTTGCAAATGGGTGATGGAAAAATGCTGGAACGAGAATCCGCCCCTCGAGCTCGCCATGCCTGAACACCGTGTGGCCTGTTGGGCCTGGCCAGAAGTTAGAAAAGAGAGACCGCGATAATATGACCGACAACAATGTTCTACTGCGCGTGGATAATCTGGTAAAGCATTTCCCGATCATGCGGGGTATATTTCAGAAACAGGTGGGCGCGGTGCGCGCGGTGGATGGTGTTTCCTTCGAAGTGAAACGCGGTGAGACGCTGGGTCTGGTGGGGGAGTCGGGCTGCGGCAAATCTACCACGGGACGCACGGTCCTGCAGTTATATCGTCCCACCTCGGGCAGTGTTTATTATGATGGCGTGGATCTGGTGAAACTCAAAGGCGAAGAGTTGCGCAGGATGCGCCGCAAAATGCAGATGATCTTTCAGGATCCTTATGCCAGCTTGAATCCGCGCATGACGGTGGGGGAGATCGTTCGTGAGCCGTTGCTGGTCCATAGTGTGGCCTCCGATGCCGAAGCGAATGACCGTGTGAAGGAATTGCTCGAACTGGTCAGGCTCAACCCCTCGTTTGCAACCCGTTATCCGCATGAGTTTTCTGGCGGCCAGCGCCAGCGCATTGGGATCGCCCGCGCGCTGGCGTTACAGCCGTCTTTTATTGTCTGCGATGAACCCATCTCCGCCCTGGATGTTTCGATTCAGGCGCAGGTGGTGAACCTGCTGGAGGAGCTTCAGGATAAATTTGGCCTGACGTATCTTTTCATTGCGCACGATCTTTCGATGGTGCGTCATATCAGTGACCGGGTGGCCGTGATGTATCTGGGGGTGGTGGTCGAGATGGCAGACCGCGAGGAGCTTTTCAGGAATCCACTGCACCCTTATACGCAGGCGCTACTATCTGCCGTTCCCATTCCTGACCCCGTGAAGGAATCAACCCGTAAACGCACGATCCTGGTCGGGGATGTGCCTTCGCCGGCCAACCCGCCTTCAGGCTGCCGCTTCCGCACGCGCTGTCCCATCGCCGAGTCGATCTGTGCGGAGAAGCGCCCTGAATTCCGTGAGGTGAAACCAGGCCATTTTGCAGCCTGTTTCTTTGCCGAAAGATTTATTAAGTAAGACAAACCAATTTCTGAAAGGAGGTGGTCGCCACCAATACCTGTAGCCACTTTCGAATACTATCGTATCCAAACTTACAGCAAAAAATTTTGTGAGGAGAAGAACAAAATGCGTAAACTGTCTGCTTTACTAAGCCTCCTGGTGCTCGCCAGCCTGGTCCTTTCGGCCTGCGGCGGCGCGGCGCCTACGGCGGCCCCTGTCCAACCTGAACAGCCCGTGCAACCCGCGGAACCGCAGGTCATCGTGGTGACTGCGACTCCCGGACCTCAGGCCGTGGAAGAGAAGGAAGCCGTCCTGCGTGTCAACACCGGTACCTATCCCGATGTGATCGACCCGCAGAAGTCCTCCTTCGTCAATGAGATCGCTCACCTGAACAAGGTCTACCAGGGCCTGACCATGTTGAACGAAAAACTCGAGACCGTCCCCGGTGCGGCTGAGTCCTGGACGTTCAACGACGATGCCACCCAGCTGGTCTTCACCCTGAAGCCCGATCTGGTCTATAGCGATGGCTCCGTGCTCAATGCCAAGCGCTTCGAGTTCGCCTTCCAGCGCAACTCTGATCCTGCTACCGCTGGTGAGTACGCTTCCATCACCGATGAGATCATGGGCGCTCCCGAATGGCGGGCCGCTGATACCGCTGCCGAAGGGTACGATCCCGAAACCTTCAAAGCCGCTTTGGGCGTCAAGGCCTCGCATGCCGATGGTTCCGACTGCGCGGACTACGAAGACACCGCCTGCAATACCCTGACCCTGACCTTCTCGAAGCCGGCCCCGTACTTTGCGACCATCGCGGGTATCTGGGTTGGTTACCCGGCCAAGCAGGAGAACATTGAAGAGGGCGGCGACATCTGGTGGACCAGCTCTGTGTACCAGATCGGTAATGGCCCCTTCATCTGGCAGAGCGTTGAGCCTTTCGTGAAGTCCGTTTTCGTCCCGAACCCCAACTTTGCGGGTCCTGCCGTCCCCGCCTATAGCATCGAGTTCAGCTACATCACCGATGGCGCGGTGGCGTTCGAAGCCTACCGCAACAATGAGCTGGATGTTATCGAACCGGCTGCTGAAGATCTCCCGGTCATCGAAGCCGATGCTGATCTGAGCGCTCAGTTCGTACAATATGCCGGTTCCTGCACGCTCAAGGTGCAGTACAGCATGTTCCCCACCTGGCAAGGTAACCCTAACCCCTTCTCTGACGTGAAAGTCCGCGAAGCCTTTGCGTTGGCGTTCGACGCCGAAACCTATGCAAACGATGTGCAGGGTGGTCTCGCTCTCCCAACCTGGACCTGGATTCCCCCCGGATTTCCTGGATATGATCCTGAGTCCCCGATGCGCTTCGATCCAGAAGCCGCTAAAGTTGCACTGGCTGAAGCCTCTGACGCATTCAATTCTGCTGAAAAGTTGAACGCTCTTGGTCTCAAGTTGACCTTTGGCGATACCGCGCGTACCCGCACCCGTGTCGAATGGATCGTTGCCAACTATAAGACACACCTCGGCGTGGACATTGCGCTCGACCCGGTCGATACCACAACTGCTACTGCTCTTCAAAAAGATCCCAACACCTACCCGCTCATGGGCATCGGTGGCTGGTGCGCGGACTACGCGGATCAACAGAACTGGTTGAGCGTGTACTGGCGGACTGGCACCTTCGCAGAGCGCTGGGGCTACTCCAACCCCGAGTTCGATGCATTGGTGGACGAAGCCGACGCTACGATTGACACCGCCAAGCGCGCTGAACTGTATGCTCAGGCACAGCAAGTCCTGCTAGCGGATTTTCCTGGCGCCTTTGGTTACAATACACTCAATGCTTTCCTTGTCAAGCCATGGGTGACAGGTTACCTGACCACCCCGCAGGATAGTACATTCCCTGGTGATGTCACCCCGTGGACCCTCACCATTGACACCTCGATGGTTCCGTAACAGGACCTTCATTAGAAGTGACTTAACTTTGGGCTGGGGAGCGTATGTTCCCCAGCCCATGGGTAAGACTGAAGTTATTTTCATTGGACTTGTTTTGAAAGAATCGCTAGCAGGATTTATTCCTTGAGAGGGCTGCCATGATTACATATCTCATCCGACGATTGTTCTGGCTCATACCGGTCCTGATTACTGTTTCCGCAGTGACATTTATCATCATGCGCAGCGCGCCAGGCGGTCCCTGGGATACCGACGCGGATCGCCGCCAGGTGGATGCCGCAACCGCCAAATCGCTGGCGGCCTACTACGGGTTGGATAAACCCATGTGGCGGCAGTTCTATGCCTATGTGATTGGCGATACCAACAGCCAGACCAAGAAATATGTTTGCGGCATGATCTGCGGCAACCTGGGTCCCTCCTATCGCCAGCGCGGCCGTACTGTGCAGGATATTCTCTTTGCAGCGCCCGAAGGTAAAACTTTCTGGCAAAGCCGTTTTGGGTATTCGATACGTCTAGGCGCCATGGCGCTTTCCATGGCGGTCTTCATAGGTATTCCTCTGGGTATCCTTGCCGCGCTGAAACAGAATACCATCGTGGATTACACGGCGTTATTCATAGCCACGAGCGGCATTTCGGTGCCCAGTTTTGTTCTGGCCATTTTTCTCATCATTATATTTGCTTCAAGGCTGCATTGGGTGAATATCCTGGTGGATGACTGGACGCAGATCAAATATTGGTTCATGCCCATGGCGGTGCTGGGATTTGGCACTATGGCCTTTACCGCCCGCCTTACACGTTCGGCCATGCTGGAAGTGATGCGGCAGGATTATGTGCGTACCGCGCGTGCCAAGGGGCTGGCGGAACGGGCGGTGGTGTTCGTCCATATGCTCAAAAATGCGTTAATCCCTGTGATCACCATTTTGGGTCCCGCTCTCGCCGCGCTGGTAACCGGGTCGTTCATTATCGAAACCATGTTCAGTTTCCCCGGCATGGGCCGCGCCTATGTGCAGGCCATCGGCCAGCGCGATTACTCCATGATCATGGGCACCACGGTGATTTACGCATTGCTTGTGGCGGTCGCGAACCTGAGTGTGGATCTTGTCTATGTATTGATTGACCCGCGCATCCGGTTGGAAGAATAAAAGAAGGAGAGTTTATCCATGGCAACCATCCAGCCTGCAGTGACAAATAAAATCGTAGAACTGAAGGATGTTTTCCGGCCCAGTAAAAGCCTGGGACAGGAGGCCTGGTCGCGTCTCATCCGCAACAAGGCTTCCGTCATTGGAATGTTCATTATTGGTTTCTTTATTCTCATGGCGGCATTTGCTTCTGTTATTGTCCCCATGAATCCGCTTGAAATACATAATGGTAAACGCTTCCTGCCCCCTCCGTTCGATGAGGGCGCGACCAACATCAAGGCCGAGCCTGAATTCCTGCTTGGCACCGATTCGTTGGGACGTGATGTGTTGAGCCGTATGATCTACGGCGCACGCGTTTCCATGGTGGTTGGGTTTCTTCCCACAGCCATTATCGTCTTGGTAGGAACAATAATTGGAATGATCGCAGGTTATGTCGGTGGCCGGGTTGACAATGTTTTGATGCGCCTGACCGATGTGATCTATGCCTTCCCCGACTTGCTCTTCTTCATCATTATGATGGTCGCCTTACGGGATACCTGGATTGGGCAATTGTGGAACGGGATGATCCTCTTATTCGTCGCGTTCGCCATCGTCAACTGGGTGGGGGTGGCGCGTTTGATCCGTGGTCAGGTTCTTTCGCTCAAGGAAAAGGAATTTGTCGAAGCCGCGCGTTGCATCGGCGTCAAGGATTCCCGTATCATGTTCCGCCACATTCTTCCCAACAGCCTTGGACCATTGATCGTCAGCGCCGCATTCACCATCCCGGGTTTGATCATTACCGAGGCTATTCTGGGATATCTGGGCGTTGGTCTGCGTCCATCCACTGATAGCACCGATTTCTTTATTACCAGTTGGGGCGCGCTCATGCTTGATGGACAGTCTGCCATCAATGCCCAGCCTTACTTATTGCTTGCTCCTGCGGTCTGCGTCGCCTTGGTGGTGATGGCCTTCACCTTCCTGGGCGATGGCCTGCGCGATGCGCTCGACCCCCGCATGCGCGGCACGCAATAAATTTGCTTGCTTGATTTGATAACATACGATAGGATTCAGGTTACCCCTGAATCCTATTTGTTTTGGGAGAGACACCATGCTTCGCACTCGTCTGCTTATAATCTTTTTGATCGCGGCCCTCGCGCTGTCCGCCTGTATGCCGTCAGCGACGACAAACACACCCGTCGTTGACCAAACACCGCCGCAGACTCTCCCGGCTCTTCCTACGATCACGCCGACGCCAGTTGCGCGGACTCTCAACATTTGCCTGGGTGGGGAGCCGAACTCCCTGTACCTCTATGGCAGTCCCAATTCCCCGGCGCGCAGCGTTTTATCGGCGATCTACGATGGCCCGATTGACATCGTAGAGTATGGTTATGAACCCATCATCCTTGAAAAAATACCCAACCTTGATGACGGCGATGCCCAGCTCACACCGGTCACGGTCAATTCCGGCGATCAGGTGGTGGACGCGGCTGGAAATCTCGTATCGTTGAGCACGGGTACAAAAGTACGCCCCAGCGGCTGCCGCACCGATGACTGTGTGGTCACCTACGACGGTTCCAGTCCCATCCAGATGGACCAGCTCATCGTCACCTTTACCATGCTCGAGGGGCTGATGTGGTCTGACGGCGAGCCGCTTACCGCGGCGGACTCGGTCTACTCCTTTCAGGTTGCCTCTGCGGATGCAACGCCTGGCTCCAAGTTCCTGGTCGACCGCACCCAAACGTACGAAGCCGCGGCGGATGAAGTAACCATCCAGTGGTGGGGCAAGCCCGGTTTTATCGACCCTGATTACTACACCAATTTCTGGACGCCGCTTCCCAAACACGTTCTGGAGCAGTTTACTTCGGCCGACCTGCTGACTGCGGATATATCCAACAAGTCACCGCTGGGCTGGGGACCTTATATTCTCGAGGAGTGGGAGGCCGGCAAAAGCCTGCATTTTATCAAGAACCTGAACTACTTCCGTGCTGAGAGTGATCTGCCTGCATTCGATGAACTGAACTTCCTTATTTATCCCGAACCCAACTCAGCCATCTCAGCCATGCTGGATGGCAAATGTGATGTGCTCGATCCATCCGTGCGGCTCGATGGACAGGTGGGCCTGCTTCAACAAATGGAACAGGATGGTCAGGCAGAACTCCTGACCGCTCAAACCAACACCATGGAATGGCTGGGGATCGGCATTGTGCCCGCATCGTATGATAACGGGTTTAGCCTGAAAGATGATCGTCCCGATTTTTTCGGCGATCCACGCATGCGTCAGGCCATTGCCCTGTGCCTGGACCGCCAGCAGGTCGTGGATACAGTCCTCTTCGGGCTTTCACAGGTTCCTGATACGTATCTTCCTCCTGACCACCCGCTTCAAAACGGCAACGTTCAAACCTACGCGTTCAATCCGGCCGAGGGAAATAGAATCCTCGAGCAGATTGGCTGGCTCGATCATGACACGGATGCTGCCACACCGCGCCAGGCCACCGGGGTCACCAACGTTCCCAATGGTACGCCTCTCCTCCTCAATTATGTCACTTCTTCCGCTACCCAGCGCCGGCAGGTCTCTGAAATTTTTGTAGAGTCCCTCTCCGGATGCGGCATTGGCCTCAGTGTCAGCTATCTCTCTGCATCTGATCTGTACCTGCAAGGGCCTGATGGCCCGTTGTTTGGCCGTCACTTCGATTTGGCTGAATACGCCATTGGCGTGAACAGCATTGAGCCACAATGCAGTTGGTTTACCTCCTCTCAAATTCCTACCGCTACCAACAACTGGATCGGCACCAATATCAGTGGGTACAAAAATCTGACCTTCGATGCTGCCTGTGACACTGCGCTCCAGGCGCTGCCGGAAGATCCTGCCTACACCTCCCATCAGGAGGCTCAGGCCATCTTCGCCTCCGAGCTGCCCTCCATCCCGTTGTATCAACGCCTGCGGGTTGCCGCGACGCGTCCTGATTTCTGTGGTTTCAGCCTGGACTCTTTCTCCACATTTGCCCTCACGGATCTAGAGTCTTTTGACTACGGATCGGGCTGCCCGTAAGTGGGGCACACTTACAGCGAGAGCATTGAGCCAGTAGTAAGTCGGATTGCCCTTTGGGATCCGATCGACATCATCACGATAATTCTTATTGAACCGCACGCTTGTTATTGAGATATGGGGTAAATATTTGCTATAATATCCTCCATCCCTTCAGACTGGAGAGAAGTGTTTGTCGTGCAAAACAATAAACCTCTGCTGGAAGTAAAAGGCCTTAAGACATATTTCTATACCGAAGATGGCGTGGTTCGCGCCGTGGATGGCGTGGATTTTGACGTGTATCCCGGTGAAGTGCTGGGCATCGTGGGGGAATCGGGTTGCGGCAAAAGTGTTACATCGCTTTCCATTATGAGGCTGATCTCCAAACCTGGGAAAATCGATGCAGGCGAGATTTTGCTGGACGGTGAAAACCTGCTGAACCTATCTGAAGAGGAAATGTCCAAGGTGCGCGGCAATCGCATCTCCATGATCTTCCAGCAACCACAGACCGCGCTCAACCCGGTATTCAAAGTGGGTGACCAACTGGCAGAAGTCCTCAACGTCCATCAGGACATGGGCAAGGACGCGGGTTGGAGGCGCGCGGTGGCGCTGTTGAAAATGGTCGGCGTACCAGATCCCGAGCGACGCGCCGAGGCGTATCCGCACGAACTCTCCGGGGGCATGGCGCAGCGCGTCATGATCGCCATGGCGCTGGCTTGTGTTCCCGAAGTTCTGATTGCTGATGAACCCACCACCGCGCTGGATGTGACCATCCAGGCCCAGATCCTAGACCTGATGCGCGATATGCGCCGTGAAATGGGCACTTCGGTCATCCTGATTACGCACGATCTCGGCGTGGTGGCAGAGATGGCGGAACGTGTGGCGGTCATGTACGCCGGCGAGATCGTCGAACAAGCTGAAGTCAATACCCTGTTCGACGAGCCACTTCATCCCTACACCCAGGGTCTGATGGGCTCGATCCCCGTGCTGGGTGAGATCAAGGAAAAGCTGGATGTCATCCCCGGGTCGGTCCCCAACCTGGTGAACCTGCCTCCAGGTTGTCGTTTTGCGCCGCGCTGCCAGGCGCGTATCAAATATAATTGTGCCCTCTGTGCAGACGTAAAGCCCGAGCTGGAAGAGGTGAAGCCCGGTCACCATGTCCGTTGCTGGTTATATAAGTCCGCGCCGGAGTATGGGCATGTTGCCCCGCTCAGAGTCGGATAACCCCATCCCCTGTCTGGAACATCAATATGCAACAAGACCCAAACCATAAAGGGGAAACCCTTGTCGAAGTCAGTCATCTGGTAAAGTATTTCCCAGTGCGCGCCGGTCTGCTTCAGCGCGTGGTCAATCATCTCAAGGCAGTGGACGATGTTAGCTTTATTGTGAGGAAGGGCGAGACGCTTGGCCTGGTAGGCGAATCGGGTTGTGGAAAAACAACCGTGGGACGGACGATGCTTCGTCTCATTGAGCCGACTTCAGGCGCGGTGAAGTTCGAAGGCCAGGATGTTTTCAGCCTGCCGCCGCGTGAACTCAAGGCGGTACGGCGCGATATGCAGATCATCTTTCAGGATCCCTATGCCTCACTCGACCCGCGGGTGCCGATCGGCGAATCAGTGATGGAGGGCCTGCAGATCCACAGGATCGGTACCCTCAAGGAACGCCGGGAAATCATGCTCGATACGCTCAAAAAAGTAGGGCTCGAGGATTATCATGCCCGGCGCTACCCGCATGAATTTTCGGGCGGCCAACGTCAGCGCATTGGAATCGCGCGCGCGCTGGCCCTGCGACCCAGGTTTATCATCTGTGATGAACCTGTCTCGGCTTTGGATGTATCCATCCAATCACAGGTCTTGAATATCCTGAAGGATTTGCAGATTGAATTCGGCCTCACGTATCTGTTCATTGCCCATAACCTTTCGGTTGTGGAGCATGTGTCGAATCGTGTTGCGGTAATGTATTTAGGCAAGATGGTAGAACTGACCACGCGCGAGGAATTGTTCCGCAATCCATTGCATCCTTATACGCAGGCCCTGATGTCTGCCATCCCGGTGCCGAACCCGCGCCTGAGAAAGCAGCGCATTATCCTGAAAGGTGATGTGCCGAGTCCGATGAACCCGCCGAAGGGTTGCCGCTTCCACCCACGCTGTCCGTGGGCTATTGAAATCTGCTCGCAGGAGGAACCACAGTTCAAGGAACTCCTCCCAGACCATTGGGCGGCTTGCTGGGTAGCCGAACAGAAATTAAAATAAACAAGAACAAGCCTGATTTTTATGTCCACTCCATGCATCCTCCTCGTTGACGATCAGCGTGATATTGTCCGCCTGCTCCATTCCACCCTGCAGACGCTCGGCCACACGCTGGATATTGTCGACGCGCCTTCCGGAGAGGAGGCCCTGCTCGAAGCCTCGCGCCGTAAAGTGAATCTGCTGGTGTCAGATTACCTTCTGCCGGGAATCTCGGGCGTGGAGTTGATGCGCAAGGTCAAAGTCCGGAACCCGGAGCTGAAGGTGATCTTTATTTCCGGCATGACCGACCGCAAGGCGCGTGACGAGATGCTGGGGGCCGGTGCCATTGCTATCTTCGATAAGCCCATTCCCCTGGCTGATTTTCTGGATGCTGTGGAACGCGGTCTGGGCCTGGTTCGGACCATCTTCCCGCCTGAATCGGGCAAGGAAGCCGAGCACCGCCAGTCACTCTCAGAGTTGTTGGTCGGCTTTCGCCAGAAGATCAAGGCAGATGCCGTATTTCTGATCAGCGATCGGGCCCGGGTGCTGGCACGCGCTGGTGACTTGTATGACAGCAGCATGGAAGTATCATTGCTTTCCGCTTTGATGGCGATCTATGCTGCCGGGTTGAAAGTCACGCGCTTCATCCGGCAGGATAGACCGGAAAACTTCCATGTCTTCCGCGGTGGCGATCATGATTTGATCCTCATTCCGGTGGATGTTTCCCATGCGTTGTTGCTGGCCGGCAAAGGGCTTGCCAGTGCAGAACGCATTCTTCACACGGTGGAAGGCATGCTCTTTGTGCGGGGTGATCTGGCCACCGTGCTGAGATCGCTTGGAGTGATGCCTGAGTCCCCAGGGGCTGCGGCGGAAGCAGCCGCCCCGATGATGGAAGCGAGTGAACCTGCCCCGCTAATGCCTGCTGTGGAAGCGTCGGAGCCCGAGCCTGATGTAGACGTCGATGCGTTATTCGCATCCGCGGACAAAGCCAAGGTACAGGATCTGGACGCGTTCTGGAACGATGCCGTGGAGAAGGTTGGCAACATTCCGATCAACCGCGATGTGATTACCTTTGATGAAGCAACCAAACTGGGCTTGAATCCGGGCAAGGGTGAGACTATTCCGTTGAGGAACACAGGAACGCTCAAAAAGAAGTGATATTGCCCGTCACCGGTCGCTGTGATACAATGTTCGCCTTACAGGGGCGTGGTGCAAGGGCAGCACACCAGCCTTTGGAGCTGTGGATCTTGGTTCGAATCCAGGCGCCCCTGCCTAACTCTGGTATCCCGCGAAGGCGGGGCTTATTTTGTAAACAGGCTTCGCTGCGGACATCACGTAGTGGGCCTGTTTTTGTTTCGACCTCACCCCCGAGTAGGAGATCGAATGAAAGTTACTGCTGTATTATTGGCGGCTGGTCAGGGTACCCGCATGAAATCCTCCCTGCCCAAGGTTTTGCATCCTTTGTGCGGCAAGCCGATGTTGTGGCATGTGCTGGAAGCGTTGAAGACTGCTACGACGGAAAAGCCTGTTGTCATTGTAGGGCACGGTGCAGAGGCAGTCGTCAAATATCTAGGCGACTCGGCTCAGACCGCGTTGCAGGAACCGCAACTCGGGACGGGGCACGCCGCGCTGCAAGCCGAAGCACTTCTCAAAGGCAATACGGATTATGTGATCGTTACCTATGCCGACATGCCTTTGTTGCGCGGTGAGACCTTTCAGCGCCTGGTGGAGACTCAACGCCTCAACCCCGGACCCTTTAGCCTGCTCACCGTGGTTGCAGATGACCCGCGCGGCTTCGGCCGGATCGTTCGCAAGGCCGATGGGACAGTGGATGCGATCGTCGAGGAGTTTGTCGCCACGCCTGAACAGCAGCAGATCAAGGAATTGAATGTTGGCGCGTATTGCTTCAAATCAGACTGGTTGTGGGAGGCGCTGCATCGCATTCCAAAGAACCCGAAGAAGGGCGAGTACTATCTGACGGATATTGTGGAGATCGCCGTGAAGGATAATTTGCCGGTGCAGGCTGTGGTACATGACGATTTTATCGAAACGATCGGTATCAATACCCGCGTGCATCTCAGCGAAGCCGAAGCGGCCTTGCGCCAGCGGATCAACTGCGAGCATATGTTGAATGGTGTCAGCATAATGAATCCGGGAGCCACGTACATCGAAGCCGGTGTGAAGCTTGGCAGGGATACCACTATTCTGCCCAATACCTATATTCATGGGAACACAGTTATTGGCGAGGAGAATGTGATCGGTCCGAATACGATCATGCGTGATACCCAGGTTGGGAATCGCTGTACAATCCTGTCCTCCGTGCTGGAGGGCGCGGTGCTGGAAGATGATGTGGATATAGGCCCGTTTGCACGGCTGCGAAAAGGTGCGCGTTTGATGAGCCACGTCCATATGGGAAATTTTGGCGAGGTCAAGGATTCCACCCTCCACGAGGGTGTGAAAATGGGTCACTTCTCGTATATTGGCAATGCAACGATTGGTTCAAATACGAATATTGGCGCGGGGACGATTACTGCGAATTATGATGGCGTGAAGAAAAACCCAACCGAGATTGGCGAAGATGTTTTCATTGGCTCGGACACCATGTTGGTGGCGCCCCTGAAAATTGGAGATGGCGCGCGGACCGGCGCAGGCGCGGTCGTAACGAAGGATGTGCCGCAGGATACGTTGGTCGTAGGCATGCCCGCCCGGGCAATCAAAAAGTTGGAAAGAAAAAGCAAGCAGAAAGGATAATGTCATTGCGAGCCATCCTGAGCGGAGCCGCCGTTCGTTGGCGGCATAGTCGAAGGACGCAATGACGGTTATTTTCTATGACCTTTACCCAAAAAGAAAAGCAGGCACTCATCGATGCGGCAAGTGCTGCCCGCCAGTATGCTTATGTGCCCTATTCAAAATATCGCGTTGGTGCAGCGGTTCAAACAAAGAGCGGCCGGGTCTTTACCGGCGCCAATGTCGAAAATGCCGCCTATCCGCAGACTATGTGCGCCGAGCGGATCGCAATCTTCAAGGCGGTCTCGGAAGGCGAGCGAGATTTCGCTGCCATCGTAGTTCTCACCGACAACGGAGGCTCTCCCTGTGGTGGTTGCCGCCAGGTAATGTCTGAGTTTGGGTTGGATACAATTGTTTTGATTGCCAATGGCGAAGGCCAGTTGATGCAGGAAATGACGGTCAAAGAGTTATTGCCTGAAGCGTTTCTGCCGGAGAAATTGGCGAAGTAAGTATACAAGTACACAAGTAGTCACGTACACACGTGTTTACTTGTATACCTGTTTAAGTGTATACGGATTTCCCATGCCCGATCCCAAATTCCGTTCCGTTCGTGTGGATGCTGTGGTGCTTCGTCACAGTGATTTTGGTGAAGCCGACCGGCTGTTGACCCTGTTCACGCGCCAACGCGGCAAGATGCGGGTGATCGCCAAAGGCGCCCGCAAGATCGCCTCGCGCAAGGCCGGGCATATTGAGCCGTTCACGTACGTCAGGCTGCAGCTTGCCCAGGGCAAGGATATGTTCCTGGTCACACAAGCCGACACCGTGGATGCCTACCTGCCGCTGCGCGATGACCTGGTCCTGACCAGTCAGGCTGCGTATGTACTTGAATTACTGGATCGTTTTTCCTATGAAGATGAGACGGAACATCCCTCCACATTCCGTTTGCTGACGGAAACCCTGGCGCGCTTGGCATCCACCTCTGACGTTGCCTCGTGGTTAATCCTCCGCTATTATGAGATGCGCCTGCTCGATCATGTCGGATTCCGCCCTCAACTCTTCGAATGCGCCAACTGCGGACGTACGATTCAGCCCGAAGACCAGTACTTTTCCTTCAGCGCAGGCGGGGTGATCTGTCCACGCTGCGGGAAGGGATTGCGCCACCTGCATCCCATTTCATTGGAGACCCTGAAGTATTTCCGGCATTTTCAACGCTCCAGCTACGCGGAGGCCACTCGCGCACGTCCCAGCCCGGAAGTGCGGGAGGAGGCGGAGAGCCTGATGCAGGGCTATTTCACCTATCTACTGGAAAGGGAATTGAATACGCCGGGATTTTTGAGAAGGATCCAGGAATAATTGCAGCGTTCAGTCCCCCAGTTCACGGCAAAGCGTGCCGCGCCATTTATGGCACTGTTTCAGGGGAGAGAGCTCGTTCTTCTGTTAGCTTCAGAAAGTCCTGCAGACTGGTGAAAGTGGATTCTAACGCTTCACGCCGAGTCCTGTATTTTTTCTCCTGTCCTTCGATGTTCACATTGACGAGGCTGGCCAGCCGCAGCTCACTCAGGTGATGGGTAACCGTGGGGGCGCGCAAATGCAAGCGCCGCGCCAGCTCGGAAGGGGAGAGGCTTTCGTGAGAAAGATAGAAAAGGATCTTCAGGCGAGTTGGGTCGGCCAGGGCTTTCAACGAACGAACCAGTCCATCGGGTAACGTTTCGCCGGGGATGACCGACATGTCTGCTGGGCGGGTGCCGAATAGCAGGATCAAGGTGTCTTTGTCGATTTTGTCAAAGAAGATCAGCGGGGTCGTCCAAAAAGCGGGTGCAATGACGATCTTTTTGCTCAGAAATTCACCACCCCATTGGACGCCTTGGGAGAGTTCGGAGAAGAGTTCATCAAATGTCTTCGTGGCGGCCAGCTCCTGGGCACGGCGCATACCGGCCTTCAAGATGGGTTCCACGCGCTTTTCTTCCTCTTCAAAGAATGCCTGATAATAGGCTTGCAGGGCAGAAAGCATCCCCTCACCAAATTCCGCCGGGCGGCTCCACCAGGCCAGGGCGCGCTCGATGGCCTCTTTTTTCATGTTTTCATGTTTCTTGTTGAAAACCTTTACGAAAAATTCAGCATCCTCTGGTTTCCATTTGCCTTCTGTGGCAATTCGCAACAGAATTTGATTGAATTTTGTATACTTTTCTATCTCCTCTGCGTTATCGTACTTGTGATGCACATCGTGTACTCGCTGCAGTGTGAGCATTCGTTCTGCGGCCGGGATCTGCTTCAAAGCCCATAATGCGCTGATCGCATCCTTGGGAGCCGGCAGGTTGTGAATCCACTTAAGCGGCAGTGCCATTAACGGCAGGGCCTCCTCCAGCAATTTGCGTTCAGCCGCCGGTATCCGTGAACGGACGCCGGCGGCGTAGGAGGGACGTACCCCATAATGGTCTGACTCGTGCAGCACATGCAGACTGATAAATAGTTCGTAGGCGGTGCCGAAATCCCATTGGATCTCGGGGATGTTGTTTTTTTGACTCATACTTGTTTCTCGGAAAGCTCGGTACAAACGTTGCGGGTCTTGAGATCACTGCCGACCTTGATCAACCAGTTTCCAAATCTTATCATAACTGTATCCCAGAGGTCCGGGGTGTAAGGTTGGGCAGGGGCTGTGAAATATTCCTCTTCGGTAAGGAAGAACCTGGAGTGATTCTGCTGTTCCCGTTTCATAAAGACGAAAGCTTCTCTCTCGAAATTAGAATTTGGCTGGCTCACGATATTTCTCCTTGCTGTGAAGCGAACAGGTCGAACGTAGGTAAACGACTATTGTAGACAACTGGCTGTGTTAGATATATATCTAATTAGATAATAGTCTAATACCTTGGCTTTGTCAAGAGGAAAATTAACCCCAATGAGGCTTTTCATGGGATCTGGAAACTGGCTTCCCCTCATTTTCTGATCTATAGTGGTTAAGAAAATGATTTAGAACAAATCAGGCAGTGGACGGATCAGCCAAGTGCCTGGTATAGATGCCCCTCAAGCGCAGGATTTCAGTGGATTGAGTGGCTAAGACCTTGAGCGCCTGATCGACAGATTGGACGAGCATCACGAATTCAGCAAAGTAGCGATTATGAGTAGCCTGGGTTTTGACTTTCTTCCAAAGATACTCGATCGGGTTGTAGTCTGGTGAGTAAGAAGGCAGTTGGTAGACGGTGAGGCGCTCTTGGTGCTGTTCCAGAAATTCACGAGTAGCTTTGCTGGTGTGGTAGCGTGCCCCGTCCTGAATGAGGATCACCCTGCCCGAGACTTGCGAAAGCAGGTAGCGCAGAAAGGCTTGGTAACTGTCAGATTGAAAGCGTTGTTCGGTTCCTTGATAGATCAAACGACCCGTGAAGAACTCGATGGCGCCAAAGACTTTGTAGCCTTTGCGCAAGCCGGTGGTGGGGACTTGCGGCTGGTGTCCTTTGCGTCCCCAGGTATAGGACAAGGAACCCCACAGGGCAAAGCTGGCTTCATCGCCAAAGAACAGCGAAGCACCCAACTGCTTTGCCTGGCACAAAATCCCTGGAAATTCGCACTCCATCCAACGCTGCCGGGCGTCTGCGTCCAGATGATCGGACACAAAACGAGCTTTCTGAAACGAGAACCCCAGGTTGCGCAGCAGCTCACAGACATAAAAGCGATTGTAGAGCACATGAAACTTTTGCCAGATCAAATCCTGGATCAGGAGACTACTCCAACAGCCGCGGGCATAGCCACTCGCTTCCGGTCCGGCTTCGATCCACTCCGCCAGCGTCCGCTTCTGCGTTTTCGTCAAGCGCGGCGGACGTCCCGGCGCTTTTTCATTCTTCAGGCTCGCCCAACGCTGCCTCGCAAACTCGTTCAGCCAGTTGTAGACCGTTTGCGTCGACACATTCCACAGCGACAAGATGTGCTCCAACCTCATCCGTTTGCCGATCATGATCAACACCGACAATCGCCGCACGGTTGGTTTGTCGCCTCGTCCATAGGCCTTCTCCAATTCTTGTTTCAGACGCTTGACGGTTTCCTGCCGAAAGGTTATTCTAAACATGGGACGTCTCCTTTTGCATTCGGTTGTCAGCCTTTTGCTTAAGGATATGACGTCCCTCTCTTTTTTCAAAGTGCTGTTTTCTAATTCTTTTTCTTAATGTCTATAGATCAATGAATTCGTTTTCCCCAGTTCAGCACAAATAGCCATGCGACAAGCATGACAATGGGTTTCAGAAACCGCCACAACAGCATTTGGAACCAGCGCCATTTAATGGGATAGATGATGGACGCGATCATCCATCGGGCGATCAACGTTTGTCCGAGTGCGCTTCGCAGCACCCGACTCCTGTATCCCCGAAATGAAAATTCGCGTCGCTGTAAGGACTCGCTGACCTCCTGTGCAGCGATCGCGCCGTACCCCAACGCAATGCTGATGCCCTCACCAAAAACTGGATCGGCGCCCACGGCATCTCCCACTAATAATACGCGCGGCACCGACATCTCATTCTCCGGGCTAAACCAACGGATGGGGTGACCCTTGATCTCATACTGGTTCAGATCGAACCCTAGCCTGGACATTTCCGTAGCCAGAGCCTCTTTCAATTGCGGACGTTTCCCGCTGGCCAGCATGTTCGTATCATAGATACCCCAACAGCGCATGGGCACGCCTCCAACCTGGGTGGGAAAGTCCCACACATAACCGGCGATGTTGTCCGGAACGGGAAAGAAATCGAAATACGCCGTTTTGTCATTGCGAGGGGTGTCTTTTCCCGAAGCAATCTCCTTGCTCATTGAGGAGATTGCTTCTCGAAGACTCGCAACGACATTGTATTCCGGAGTAATTACCTCCAGCACCCGTGCGGTATAAACGGGGGCCCTGGGGAAGATGCACCGGCGTGTGACGCCATTCGAACCATCCGCGCCGACGATGACTTGCGCGCAGAATGTCTCCTGATCGGTCTCAATCGTCACTCCGTCTTTATGGGGAATGATATTCTTCACAGTTATCCCCTCTCTAATCTCTAATCCTCTCGTCTCGGCTTTCTTTGCCAGCCAGTTATCGAACTCATCGCGCCTTATCACGCGCAACGCATGACGTTTTGGGACGCGAACGATCAGTCCTTTGGATTCGAAATCAAAATGGATATCATCTGCAAAGACATGTGGGACTTCGTTGAGATTCAGGCCGAGGCGTTCGAGCAGGATCTCGGCGTCGAGGGTGAGCCCGCCGGCGCAAAGCTTGGGGCGTGGATAACGTTCCTTTTCGAGGAGCAGGATGCGGGTGGAAAGAGGCGAAGCAGTCTTCAGGAGGTGCAGGGCGGTGGAGAGTCCACTGGGTCCGCCGCCAATAATGATCACATCGTATTCCGTGACTAGACTCCTAGTGGCATCGCCGTCGGTACCGCTGTGCGGCACGCTTCGCGGCGAGACGGCGGCTTGAGCAGTTTTGTTATCGTAATCCATCCCGAACAATTACGCGTAGGTGCCACCCCAGGTCTCGAACTGGCGTCCTTCGCGTTCACCATCCTTGTAAAAAGTCAGATAGTTCATGGACTGATAAGGAATAAATTTTTGTTCCCCTGGGTCTTTGATGGCAAGGTCGAAATAGGAATGCCACGTGCCTGAGTTGATGTACAACTGGCTTTGCTCGTATGGGGGCCGGCCCCGTGTATCCAGCGAAACAACTTCATGATGATGGGTATGACCATAGACGATGAACTTGGCGCTGTCGTCGAGGAAGGCTGGTTCGTTCAGCGCGTGCTCGGCGAAGGAAAGTTCCTTTTCAGACATCCGGTCACGAACCCAGATGACAATATCATTCAGGGTTTGGAAGGAGGTGCGCTGTGAGATTTTGATCACGAGCTCCAACGCATCCACCATATCGAACTGGAAAGCCTTATCCTGTTCGCGCACGTAGGGATTTTCGAGAAACTCATCGCAGATCCTGTTCCATACTTTTTTGAGCTCGATTTCGAGGGCGGCGCTTCCAGCGTGGCGTTTGATCTGCCCACTGATCCATAGCGAAGTGGCCAGCGCCGGGCGGACGTTAGTGATGCGCCTCAGGCCGTCGATGATGGGTTCGGGGAGCTCAGTGCCGAAATGCTGGTCCACCTCCACCGGGAAACGGTTAAGTACTTCCATGGCAAAGATGTCGCCGAGGGTTGCACGGTCACGCCCCTGGGTACTATTGAAGTTGAATTTGTCAAAGCAATCGCCGTGCCGGGCATAGACTTTGTAGGATTTCAAGGTTTCATAAAGAGCCCAAGATTCTTCCAATTCGAAGGGAAACAGATCAGGCGTGTTACATAAGCCCATGGCATCGATGATGTTTTGGCGGATGCGGTCAAGCGCCCTGCCTTTGAGATGGTAATACCAATCGTGATTTCCGATCGTGTAGTGCAGGCGGACCTGGGGCCTGATGCGTTCCTTTGAATCCATATCCGGCCTGCCGCGTGCGTTGGCGGGCGGTAGCAGGATCGATTCGCCGCGGGCACAGCGACGCAATATCTCGAACGATTCTTTGTTCTCTTCCAGGATGGCCTGGGTGGTCTCATGCAGTTTGGCGGCAAAGAATGGACTGGAGGCTTCGGTCCACGGGCGGACAAAGCTGGCTGCGCCGGGGTGAGTATCCAGCCAGAGGGTGGAATGGATGGGATCAAGGACGTCGCCCAGCAACAGGACGTCAACGTTCTCAATGGGACGATATCTTCCATCCTCTCGGAAGGAAGCGAAGTAGGCCATTTCACGCAGACGGTTGGCAAACAGGTGAAAGGCGCTGGGAGAAATGGAATTGGCAGTGGTGCCATCGCCAAGATGCAGGTCGCTAATAATGACAAGCATAAAACCTCTCCTCAAAGTATCCACCGTCCCGTCGATCGCGAAGCACCTGATAAGGGCAGGTTTCCTGTGATCAACCAAGTCTTGATAGTCCAAACCTGCGGGACGTTTTTCGTATGCATTGATTATAGCCCGAATGCCAGACCTTGTAACAAATGCACGTGAAATTCACACGGAAATGCACGGAAAATGACGTTTATACCCTTCACGCTCACACATGGGCTTCAGCCCATGTGTGAGCGGGGTATTATATAATCCTCCAGATGAAAACATTGAAACCAATCCTCTTGCTAGGTGGTGTATTTATCATGGCTCTTGCCCTGGGCTTTGCGTACCAGGTGCCGTTTGCCATTCAGGTCTGGCCGTGGAGTGTTTCGCCGCTGACGTATCTTTTCATCGGTTCGATCCTGGCGGCGGTGAGCGTTGCCATGTTTTGGATCGGTTGGACTGAGGAATATGGCACACTGCCGGCAGGTACACTCAATGTTTTTGTCATCGCACTGGCAACCACCTGTTATTTCTTTTCCCTTATCCTGAAAGATGGCCGAAGGGACTTTTTGCCTTATGCCTTGGCCGGGATCGTTTCCATCGTCATGAGCGCCCTGACGTTTTTATGGAGTCGCCGTCTCTCTTTGAAGGATTCGCGTCCCACGCCGCGCCTGGTCTTGTTTTCATTTGGGATCTTTGTCATTTCCTTGATCCTGGCTGCGGGCGCGTTGTTATTAAGGCAACCCATCTTCCCGTGGGTTTTGACTCCCGAATCATCCATCGTTTTTGGCTGTATCTTTCTTGGGGACGCGTTCTACTTCATCCATGCCTTGCTCTATCCACGCTGGTACAACGCGGCAGGGCAGTTGCTCAGTTTTCTGGCTTACGACCTGGTTTTGATCTTTCCTTTTCTCCGGTTGTTTGAGACGGTCAAACCCGAATTCAGGCTCAGCCTCACAGTCTATGTCTTGGTGCTGGTCTATAGCGGATTGCTTGCGGTCTATTATTTGTTCATCAACAGGGAAACAAGGATATTGGGGAGACGATAACCAGTACTTCACGAAAATTATTCGTAGTGGCGACTTTAGTCGCTCTTTAGCTGAACGACTGACGCGAAGCGGTTACTACGTTTTCATGAATAGTACCAGTGGATTTGATTTTTGCTTGACTTAGAATATTTGTTCTAATATAATATCATGTTACTATGTCTATCTGGCAAAGATTTTTATACCTGATAGGCAAGCGTCCAAAACCTGGCCCTCATACCTACGAAATTAACGAGAGTTTGCAAGTCACTCTCACCACACTTGCAAAGCATGAGGGCCGTCCTGAACACGAATTGATCCCTGACCTGCTGGCCGCCGGCCTAACCCAATATCGCTCCATTGATGAACTCTGGCCCAAGTGGGAGTCACTCTCCCCACGCGAGCAGGATGTCGCCGCGCTGACCTGCCTGGGTTATACCAACCGTCAGATCGCCGCGCGCCTGTCCCTGTCACCTGAAACCATCAAGACCCATGTTCGCAATGTATTGTTCAAGTTTGATGTAAATAGCAAAGCCGAACTACGCCATATCTTGGCAAGCTGGGATTTTAGCGGCTGGATGTAGTTCCCCCTCAGGGGTTACCCCTTCTCTCCCCCTCTTCTTCACCCTTTAACGGGATAGTTTAATAACGTCTGTCTGGTTATCCTGTAAACATGGATATTCCATCAATGATTCCAGAGTCACTGCAAGTAATTGAAGGCAGTGATCACCTGTACGCGATACGCCGGACAAAACCCTCCCGTCCCGGTTATTTGCTGCTGGTGAAAACTATTGGCAGGGAACGGGAAATCATCACTGAGCTGATCGCCCAATGGGCGCTGCATGGTGCATTCTATCTCATCGCGGCTGGCGAATGGCTTCCGGATCATGATGACGTGCGTTATTCAGTCTATCGGTACACGACCGCCATCGACGAAACGTTGAACAGCCTGATCCTGGCCCGGCCTTTCACCTGTTTTCAACTGCTGGACCTGCTGATGGAGGCCGGACGGCAGAATAAACCGGTCTTGATACTGGACTTTCTGCATCTCTTTTATGACGCGGATATCGAGCTGTCACTTCGCCAGCGCGTGTTGGACCAGTGCTGTCACTATACCAAACGTCTCTCGTCCTCTGGTCTTGTAGCTGTACTTGTGCCAACTATGTCCGTCGAGGCCTACCGGCGGTTCTTCCCTGTTTTGGCCGCAGTTGCCGACGAGATCCTTGAAACAGGGAAACAGCAGGAAACAGAATTAATACAGGGTTTGCTTTTCTAAGGAGCCAGCATGGGACGCAACAGCCTTTCCGCCACACAGTTAGCCCACAAGATCATCACTTCGTTAAAACCCCTGTCCGATATGCTTGCTCCCAGATACCAAAGAATGATGAACAAATATTTTGAGTATATCCTGCAGCACCGGGTTGTCATTCATAATGCCACCGACCATCTACCCATATTAGCCGTGCTGATGGTCATCCAGCTGGAGCGGGATGGCAGGAACGCGCATGAGTTCAATGAACTGTACACACAAATCGAAGAATTGAGGCGGGAAATCGGGAAGTTGACGCCCTCGGAATGAAGAAAACCACCGGCTGGCTGTTCGATGTATATGCCCATCCAACCAGGGGAGTTGTCGTATGGCTGGTCGGAGAGGATGGTAAACCAGGCTGTTTCCACCAGGATTTTGAGGTCGTATTTTATGCGCACGGACCTGTGCAACGCTTGCATGAACTGGGAAAGTTCATCCGTAGGCAGCAGCCCAAAGAAGCCGTCAGGTTGGAGCGCGTGACTAGGGAAGACCTGTTCGCCGGACCGCAAGAGGTGATGGGTGTTGCAGTTTCCAACTCTGCAACCTATAGGAGCCTGTTTCAGGAGGTCTATGAGAACTTTTCTGACCTGGTTTTTTATGATGCGGACGTTCCGCTGACTGTGCGATACGCTGTGGGCAACAACATTTTTATGATGGCACGCTGTGAGGTCATTGCAGGACCAGGTAACCAGATCATCAGCATTCAGGCTCTGGAAACTCCGTATGAACTTGACCCTCCATTACCGCGCCTGAGGATACTGTCCCTGCGGCCAGATACCGACCCATCCCACAAGCCTCCACGCTATCTGATCGCGCGATTCGATAAATCCTATGTGCGGGCCTCCTTCGACCGGCCGCCCGAAGTGATACATCTTCTGAATGGCATTCTGGCTTCCTTTGACCCGGACGTCATCCAGACCCATTTCGGTGACGCATGGCTGTTCCCGAAACTGCTGGAACTCTCCAAAAAGGCAGGCATTCCCTTCAACCCGAATCGCGATGCATCCCTGCCAGTCGTGCGGCGCAAGGAGGTCAGTTTCTTCAATTATGGGCATGCCCACTATCGCGCGCCCCAGGTGCACTTGCGCGGGCGCTGGCATATCGATGTTGAAAACTGCATGCTGTACAACCAATACCAGCTCATTGGCGCCATCGAACAGACCCGGCTGAGCAGCCTTCCCTTGCAGGAAGTCGCCAGGCGTTCCCCGGGCGCGTCCATCGCCTCCATGCAAAATATTACGGCCATGCAGCGCGGCACATTCATCCCTTATCAGCATCAAAAAGGGGAAATCCCCAAAACGTTCAATCAATTCGTCCGAGCTGACCGGGGCGGATTGGTTTTCCAGCCTACCGCTGGCATTTTCCAGAATGTGGCCATACTGGACTTTAGTTCCAAGATGGCCTCCATCATGATCGAATACAACGTCTCACCGGAGACGGTGGTAAGTATGGAGGAGGAGGGTGAAGGGTATGAGATCCCGGAATTGGGTGTAAAGGTCCTCTCGCGGCCGGGCTTAATTCCGCAAACGTTAAAGTCCATGCGGGATAAGCGTCTGGCCCTCAAGCGACTTCTCAAATCAATTGACAAAAATGATCCCCGTTACCGCGCCAGCCATCGCCGCTATAAGGCTGTCGCAGACGCGTTGAAATGGCTCACCGTGGTCTGTTATGGACGCCTGGGTTTTGCCAATTCAACCTTTGGACGGATCAATGCCCATGAGGTTGTTTCCCATCTTTCCAGAAGGGCAATTACCCGCTCCAAAGCGATTGCCGAAACCATGGGCTTTCAGGTGCTGCATGTGTATGTGGACAGCCTTTTTGTTTCGCGCCCCGGGGCCTCCAGGGAGGATTTCCAGGGGCTGGCCAACGAGATCGAGAAGGAAACGCGCCTGCCCATGGACCTGGAAAATCTATATTCCTGGTTTGCCTTTCTCAGTTCACGGCAGAATCCGAATCTGTCGGTTGCAAACCGCTTTTATGGCATTGCGGCAAACGGAGAACACAAAATTCGCGGCATTGCCCTGCGCCGCGGGGATACCTGCCGGTTTGTAGCGGATATACAGAGAGGTGTTTTGGAGATCTTGGCAAAGGAAACCAACCGCGTAACCGACCGCGCAAAACTGGTCGATCTTTTGCCTGAAGTGTTGGCATTTGTGCAGGAGCGGTTCAATCTGTTAAAGGACAGGGCCATGCCTCTGGACGAACTCCTCATTGCTCAAACGTTGAGCCGTGAGCTGGATGGATATAGTGTCCTCTCCCCACTGGCAGGTGCGGCGCGGCAATTACAGGCGCAGGGTAGAACGGTAAAAATGGGCCAGCGGATACGGTTCATCTATATGGGTCCGGGGCCCGGCGTGCATGCCTGGGATTTGCCCCTTTCCATTGACCCCCGCCTGGTCGATATCCCCCGCTACAAGGAACTGGCGTTTCGCGCAGTGCATGAAATATTGCAGCCACTGGGCGTGACAGAAAAGACCTTGAGAAACTGGCTGTTCAGCAAAGCTGGCTACATTACTCAACCCGGCCTGCTGGGCTCTACTGATTCGACCAGGCTGGAATTGCCTTTGTTTAATACTTTGAAATATGTGCGCCTGGATGCCTTATAGCCTGGACGCCAGGTTGCAGAGCATTCTTTACAGTGAAATAAAACATGTCCGAATCGAAACGTCCCCTGGGAGTTTTCCTGTGTCATGCACACCATGACAGGCAAATTGTCCACAAACTTTATGAGCGTCTGGTCAGAGATGGAGTTCAGGTCTGGCTGGATGTGGAACGACTCCAACCCGGGCAGGATTGGGAGCGTGAGATCCGCAAAGCGATCCTCAAAAGCAACATGGTTATCGTCTGCCTTTCGCGGGGCTTCAACAAACGGCGCGGCTACCGCCACGAGGAATTAAAGATTGCCTCGGAAAAAGCCAAACTTCTTTCCAGCGGTGAGGTGTTTATCATCCCGGTCCGGCTGGAGAAATGTGACATGCCTGAATCTTTACAACATTTACAGCGTGTGGATTTGTTTGAGGCCGGGGGATACAAAAAATTAATTCAAGCTTTGCAGGAACATGGCCGGAAAAAGTGACATTTGTCCGATAGTTCCCGGGCCGTTCGAATTGTATAATTTCACGGTTGGGATCAGGCAATCCCACGCCTCCGAAGCCTCATGCTCAAAACCAGACCTCCTCTCCGAATATTCATCTATCATGCGCAAGGCGACTCCGAGACTGTCAATGCACTGGCTGATCTGCTTTTTCTCCATGGTGTGGAGGTAACCCTGCTTGAGGAGGCCGAGGCGGAGATCAAAACCGAAGAGGAGGAACAGATACCGGCTGAGCAGGAAGCGGAAGTACTTCAAAAGCTGATTCATGAGGCAGATACGGTCCTGTTTTGCCTGTCTGACCGATTTAACCAACAGGCTTCCTTGCACGATACCGAATGGGAGTCGGTGTTGAAAGAGGTCTTGAAAAGGCGCCAGGGTGATTTGTTTGTCATTCCGGTGCGCCTGCATGATTGCGAAGTGCCTGGCAGGCTGCATAGGTGGCAGCCTGTCAATTTGTATAAAAAGGGTGGCTACGAAGAATTGATGGACGCCCTGAAAGTGCGCGCAGACAGATTGGGCGTCGAATTGACCCCACAGGCAGGTTGGAAGAACAATCCCTTTGCGACAGAAACAGATGAAACAGAAGAGGCTGAACCCCAACGCGTTTCCTTGCGCGGTTCCGTGCCATTTTTAGGGCTGCTCGGTCTTATCCTGCTAATCGTTATGGCGTCCCTTTTTCTGGCCGATTTTAACAAAGATACAGCCTCCGCAGCGCAAACCTCTGTTTCCGTGCAGTCGCTGGCGCAACGGGCGACCCAAAACATTGTTGCTCGCGGTACGGAACGAGCCGCAACGGTGACCGCGGAAGCATTGGCCGTCGATGAGCGCCTCATTCAAACCGAGGTGTTTCTGACCGGAGTGCCACTGACACGCACAGCTGCGGCTCAGCAGGCCTTGATCACACCCACCATCACCTTCACGCCGGTGACTCTGCCCACTCAAATCATGGACACAGGCGATGTGCTCATGATGCTGGTACCGGAGGGCAAATTTATCATGGGACAAGACGGCGCCGGTAACGCGTCTCCCGCACACAATGTTCAACTGCCCGATTATTATATTGATCAGTACGAAGTGACCAACATGCGCTATCAGGCGTGTGTCAACGCTGGGGCCTGCCAGCCGGCGGAGATAACCAGTTCTCAAACCCGTACCACTTATTATAGAGATCCCGGATTCATCAACTATCCCATGCTCAATGTGAACTGGACTATGGCGCAGGCTTATTGTGAGTGGCGCGGCGCGCGCCTGCCCACCGAAGCCGAATGGGAAAAGGCCGCGCGTGGCTTAAAGGCGCTGCAATATCCGTGGGGGGATGATACGGGCTGTTTCCTTGCGAATCACAATGCCTGCCTGGGTGATACCTCCAGTGTGGATAAATATGCAATTGGCAGAAGCGTGTATGGAGTGTTCAACATGGCGGGCAATGTGGCGGAGTGGACGAGCAGCCTGTTCAGGCCCTATCCTTACGACCTGACAGACGGACGTGAAGACCCCGCCCCAAACGGACCCCGTGTCCTGCGCGGCGGATCCTGGGCCTCACCTCCCGAAGAGCTGTTGACCTACCATCGCCTTAGCCTGGATTCGTCCAGGACCAGTCTCAATGGCAACGACATTGGCTTCCGCTGCGCACGCGACGCGAATCCATAAAACAACCCGAGTTCGGGAGAATGCTTGTTTGCATGCAGAAAACGCAGATTGAACGGAACTTCTGTGAAAAAACGGCAGCAAATCCATGTCGTCCATGAAACTTGCCGAAGTATCCGCGTATGGAAAGGTCATTGAGTTCTCATCCCGAACTGACGCTCGAATAGAGCATGAGAATAGATCCTGAGACTGATGGGGAGGGTGCGTATGAACGGATTTTTGGACGAAAGAAAACAAATGGTGGCTTATCAACTCCAGGCGCGCGGCATCCGTGATCCAAGAGTGCTGGAGGCATTTGAATCGATTCCGCGCCATCTCTTTGTGCCGGAGGAAGCGCGTGAGTGGGCCTATGAAGACTGCCCGCTTCTGATCGGATACGACCAGACGATCTCGCAACCGTACATTGTTGCCTATATGGTCCAGGCGCTTGAACTGACAGGCGCGGAGCGCGTGCTCGAAGTGGGCACAGGATCCGGTTATGAGGCCGCGATTCTTTCCCGTCTTGCACAGGAAGTGCACACAATCGAGCTGATCGCCCCCCTCGCGAAACGCGCCGCCCATGCCCTGGAGATCGCCGGCGTAGCCAATGTTTTCACCCACACAGGCGACGGCTCTCAAGGCTGGGTCGGATGCGCGCCGTATGATGCCATCATCGTCTCAGCTGCAGCTCCGTATGTGCTAAATGGCCTCCTGGAGCAACTTGCCAACCACGGACGTATGATTTTGCCTGTCAATGCAGGCAGATATCAGAGGCTGGAGCTGTGGAGGCATGAAGACGATTCCTTCTCGCACGAGACGCTGATACCAGTCACGTTTGTGCCGCTCAGAGGTAGGGAGGGCATCTGGTAGGCCTTTTGCTGGGGCCGCCGTCTCGCGCGAAGCGTGCCGCACAGCGGTACTGGCGGCGATTACTGGCGACGTTGCCTGAAATGCTTCGCGTATACACAATCATCTTATCTTCAGGTAGTCCCGGGCAGATTGACGTATAATTTTACATAGCATTTCACGCGGGAACTTGTTGGATTTCAGTTTCAACAGTTGAACAAGAGTGATTGCGCTGCGCGCATTTTTGGCTGTTTTTCAGCGTTCCCGTTTACAGAGTGCCACACGCCTCTGGCGTATCTAAACCAAATATGCAAAATCCAGCCTGCTATATGTTTTAGAAGTTTAGAAAATTATGGGATAAGCGGCAACAGTGAGGAGGCTGCATGGCTCGAAAAATTTTCTCTGGAACCTTAATCACCCTGGGTGCTCTGCTTCTCGTAATAAGCCTGGTTGGGGTTGGAGCCATCTGGGTCTATAAAGAACCACTTACCCGTGAGGCCGTCAGCCAGTTGAAGGAAATCGATGCGGAGATCGTTCAGGCGCAGACCGCTCTACAGAGTTCCGCAAAGGAACTGGAGCGGGCCTTGCGTATCGTGGATACTGCCCAGACCGCGCTGCAAGAATTAGCCCTGCAATCTGACAGCGCGGAAAACCTTCTGGATAACATTCAAAGTACACTGGATGATCGAGTGCTCCCAGAATTGAAAACGACGCGGGGCAGAATTGGTACGGCCCGGACGGCGCTCGAGAATTTGCAATCTGTGCTTGCAGGAATACGTAGTCTTCTTCCCGTTGATTTGAGTGCACCCGACAAGATCGTGACAGACCTGATCGATTCCACGAATTCTCTGGATGGCGAGATCGCCAACGTAGAGAAGCTCGTTCAACAGGCTTCCACGTTTGTCAATGACAACTCTTATCTTTTAGGCGGTGATCTGGGGGAAACTCGAGATAGCCTGCAAAATTTGCTTACGTCCGTACAAAGCTATGAAAAAAAGGTGACCACCTGGCACGAGCAGGTGAGCGATTTGATCAAACAGGCCCCCACCTGGATCGACCGCACGGCGGTCGGTTTGACCATATTCCTGTTGTGGTTCGCCCTTTCGCAGTTTGGCCTGTTCCTGCATGGACTTGGCATCTGGGCTGGAGGTAACCCATTGGTGGTGCTGCGGCGAGATAGGCCTGGGCCACGTAAATCTCTCATGTTGGAGGATGACGAGATCCAATCAATTTGACCCCTTGTTTTTTACATTGCGAGACAAGACCTGGTCGAACTATTCCCAGCAAGGGCTGCTCAATCAAGCTGGCCGTTTTCTGCGCTGTTTATGCAAGTACATGGCTTCATCTGCCTGTGAGAGCAGCGCCTCCATGCTGATGGTGGAGTCTTTGTCAACCGCGATGATGCCCAGGCTGAAAGACAGTGCACGATCAGATTGACGATTGTAGGCGTCCACGTTGCTTTGCAGGAGGGTCTTCATGCTGACGATGTCGTTTTCGGTCGCGTCCGTGATCAGGACGACAAACTCATCGCCACCCAGGCGGCCAATCACATCTGAATCACGAAAAGTCTCCGTCAGGATGCGAGCAAAATGGGTCAAAGCCATATCCCCGGCGATATGGCCGAAAGTATCGTTAACATATTTCAGGCTGTCCAGGTCTATGTAGAGCAGACAGGAGGGGTAGCCCGCCCGCCTGGCAAATTTCAAGAGTCCGGTGGCCATGATCATGAAACCGCGTCGATTGTTTAGACCGGTCAAGCCATCGGTGATGGAAGCGTTGCGCAAATGCTCGTTGGCCTTCTCCAACTCATCCACCTTTTGGTAGAGTTTGTCAGCCAGCAGTTGCAGGTGTTCGCGCTGGAGTTGGCCTGTTTGCGGCAGCTGGGTGGGTTGGGTCGGCCTCTTAAGAGATTCATCCACTGCCCGCAATATTTCGTGTGGTTCGGCCGGCTTTTTAAGCACGTGCTGTACTCCGCTGGCGCGTGCCAGTTTGTGTACTTCCGATACATCATAGTTACCCGTCTGAAAAACGACCGGGACTCCCTTCAGGAGGGGCTCGGCGCGCAAACGGCGCACCAGGGTAAAGCCATCCATATTTGGCATGAGGATCTCGGTTATGATCAGATCAGGGAGTTCGGCTCCTGCCATTTCCAGGGCCACGGTGCCATCAGCGGCCTCCAGCAGGCGATGGCCAAAATTGCCCAGCAAAGTAATGTAAGAGCGTCGATCAGTGGGGTTGCTATCAACAATGAGAATGGTAGCCATTAAGTTTCACCTTTTGTTCTATTCGGGAAAATTTGTATGAACAAATCTTGCTTCAGACGCAGCTCCCTGAAGAACAATTGTAAATAATAGCACAATTCTGCCAACGGAAAACAAAAAACCTCCTTTCGTTGATGAAAGGAGGCCAGGCGACCGGGAAGCGAAACAGGATAGGCAGATTATTACGGAAATGAGAATTGATGCAGCATTTCCCAGCGTTCAGGGCCCTGCTGGACTGTCCATTCGAAGCGCCTGATCGTGAAAGTCATATCAGTGCCAGCTCCGAAGGTCGGGTCTTTTAACTGAGTCGACCTGTTTTCCGGCAAATCGACGATTTTTATATGTGGTAGCCAATTCTGAGATTTATAGGGGTAACTCTCGCAGCCCATCTCACAGGCGATTTCGGCCAGATCGTTATACATGTTTTCCAATGCTTCAGTCTTTTCCGCCAGCAGCCATAAGCGACCCTGCTGATTGTTGACGTTCATCCTGGCAATATTTCTGACCTTGATCTCAAAAGGCTGTAGTTGCAGGGCGTATTCTTCCAGACGTTTTCTCAAAGCCTCAAAATCCTCAACCTTTCGGATGGCCTGCACGGTAAGATGCAGATCAATCATTGGCGTTCCCTCAGCGATGCGGGCTGTATCTTCTGAGATTTTGAACAGGTTGGAATAATCCTCGCCTTCCGGCCTGACAATGATAAAGGTGGACGTGCCATTTAAGCTTGAAACTTCCATGACTTCTGTTTCCTTCACTCTGTTTCTGTACAAATCGACATGCGCTTCGCCATCATTGCTTCCCACCCCATAGTTCCACGCAAGCAGCCCACGATTCAGGTCATTTTCCCAGACCATGCGAAGCCGGTTTCCCAGCTCTGCCATGGTACTTTTCATTGATACGATCTTGAATTCATCACCTGCACGTTCGGATCGAAAAAGCAAATAACCTTCACTTTTTGGAAAATGCTTTGTAAGCATGTTGGAAAACCGTTTAAGGTCCTGGTCAATCGCGGAGCCTCCATAGCGGGTATTTCCTTCGTGCATATTCAGCATGTCTGTCAGAGCTATCCCTTTGGGATTCTTGTTTTCCAGATACCATTTGGTTCCCAGTCCATTAAGCATACCGGTCAAAGCCTCTCTGGTGACGATGCTTTCCACAATGTTTTTTGTGATCTGGACCTGCCCAATCGTCTGTTGTTCTACTTTGGGGGGTAACCCTAACACACAAATTTTAGCTATAAGTCGCTCGTAAGGCATATCAAACTCATTCCAACTTTGATAGTTGTTATTTTCCTCGATGCGCCTGGGAATTTCCGAGTGACTCTCCAAAATGGTCTGCCTGACGACCACGGGTCGGTAAGTCCTGCGCTGCTTCTGAAGTTCATTCTCCGCCTCGGTTTCTGTAAGGCCGACGCCAAAATCCCAGGTGAGCAGAGAATCACGCTCCTGGGTCGTGTATAGCTTTGACAACAGCGGCTTTATTTCGTGTGGCGTCTTTGAGGTGGAAAATATCCTGAACTCATCACTGCCCGGTGACCTGCGGACAAAATCGCCTTTATCCAGCGTGAAAATGGACATGAATTGATAGGCCAGTTTGTGCAGCTCTGCATCAACCACCAGAGCCCCATACACCTTGTTGGCCTGCCGCAAATCATAAATATCGACCTTCGCCATGCCCTTCACCTGTTCGCTCGGCACCAGCCACTTTCCTGCACGTGCATTCAGGGCATGCGTAATCGAGTCATACAGCGCCAGATTTTTGGCGTTTTTTTGGATGACCGAAAGAAAATCCTTCAGTAGTTGAACCTGTGTTTCAGTGATGGGCAGGGCCTGAAAGAGGTTCTCCAACTCCTTAAATGCCTGCAGAAAGATCTTCAGTTCATTGTCCATTGTCATGATGATGCGGCGGCCTGGGTTTGGGCACTCAGGATTTTCTCCTGGAGAAGCTGGCCCTTTTGGATTTCATACTGCATGCCTTGCTGTTGAAAACTTTCAATGGACTCGCTGACCAGGGTCAGGGCGGTTTTCAGGTCGCCGCCCGTTTCAAGATGGACAGAGGCCAGCCCGAGCTGGCCGCGGGCAAGTTCATCCACCCGTCCAAATGCCTTCGCCGATTGAATGCCCTCGGTGAAAAAGAGTTGGGCAGCCTCGTATTTTTTTTCATTCAACGCAACGAAGCCCAGACCATTCAGCGCGTAACTGATATGCCGCACGGGGTCCTTGCGGGCAGGATCCTGCCAGGTATTCAGGGCCTGTTGATACCATTTCCCGGCTTTCTCGATGTTGCCACGTTCGTATTCGAGATCGCCCAGGCCATATTGCGCAAAGCCTTTGCTGTAGATCCCATAATCATCGCTGGCGTATTTCTCGCTCGTCTTGAGAACCTCCAGTAATAATTTTTCGGAACGGTCAAAATTGCCCAGACGCAACTCCACCGTGCCCAGGGACCGTTTTGCCGCCGCGATCAGCAGTTCATCCTCGGTTTTTGTGGTGGCCGAGAGCGCCTCCTCGGCCCAGTGCAGTGCTCTTAGATAATCTCCCTGGTAGAAATATATCCAGGATATGTTCCGGGCAAAATTGCTGACAGACTTCCAGTCCAATAATAGCTTTGCTGCGCTGGAGGCCGCATGCGCCAGTGTCAGACGATCATACCAGTAGGCCCGCTGCCATAACACGCTGCCAAACTGACTGCCGATCTGCACCAGAATCTCGGCAATGTTCCTGGCTTGCTTTGTCAAGGCGTTGGAACCAGGTTGTTTTTTCTGTATGGACTTATAGCACCATTGCGCCACGCTCAGGATGTTGTTCCTGTCCAGCAAAAGTTCTTCGTATCTCCGCCATTCTTCGAAACTGCTTTTTTGTGCCAGAAGCTTCGCGTAATATTGGGCTATTTTCAGCTCTGCCTGTTTGATGAATTTCCGGTCGCTGGGAAATTGCGTGCGGATGAACCTGCGCGTCAAAGGCAGGATGCTAAAATAATCCCGGCCATGTTCCTGGTCGATCAGGGTCAATTGCAGGAGATCGCTGATCGCAGCTTCAAAGCTGTCGCTGTCATCGATGCCCGAGATTTCGCTGAGCGCCTCTCTTGAAACCGAGTCAGGTAGTAACGCCAGGATGAACAACAGCTTTTTCTCGCCGCCATGCCGCAGCAGATTCCAACTGTGGTTGAAACAGTATTGCAGGATGGGAATGTCTGTATCCAGGCTCAATTTATCCAGGACCTGTGTGGCAGAATAGCCCAGGACCGCAATCTGTCCCTGGACCCATAGCAGGGCCAGGGGCAGGCCGCCGGTAAGATCAACCAGATATTTGTTCTGGTCGCTGGTCAGATGGATGTTTTTCTGCTGGGCATCCCACTCGAGCAGAGTTTGGCTTTCCTCCAAGGATAAGCCCTGCAAACGGATGATCTGGCCCTCCGCCACACGTTCTCTCGAAGTGATGACCACCTTGAGGGTAATGGGGGAGCGTCGCAGAAAGTCAAGGATATCCCTCTGTTCGTTCCTCGATAACGACTCGAAGTTATCCAGCACCAGCAGGGTGGTGCGTCTTGAAAGGAGGTTATAAGCCCGCCGGATCTGCTCGGCCATGGACAAATTTCCGATGGTGGGATTCCCCAGGCTGGTGCCAATCGTGATCAAGATATCCGACAGAGTCTTGGCTTCCGGTATGACCGGCTCGATGCCATGCAGAGTCAGAGTGGATTCCTTGGCCGAGATCCAGATCACAGCTTCGAACAGGTCATTTTCGATACAGCGATAGCTGATCTCGAGGGCCAGCGACGTTTTCCCCATCCCCCCGATCGCCTCAATCCCCACAATAAAAGTCCGGCTGTTGGGCTGCAGGGATTGCAGGATGGCCTTGATCTCCTCCTCCCGTCCCACAAAGTAAGGCCGCCTGGGCAGGTTGGCAAGGGCCTCTGATTTTTCACGTTCCCGGCTATTGGAGGTGAGCCCATCGATTTGCTTACTGTACCGGGCGATGGCTTCCTTTTCCATCGTGACACTGTTGACGAGATGCAACGGCTGATCGACTCCATATTTCGCCAGCATCTCCTCCAGGATGTAGAGATTCTTCCTGTGTAAATCTATCATCCGTTCCAGATGAATGATCTCTTCCTTGTCCATAGGGTATCCTGTTTGCTATTGAATTAACTGAATGTCTTTTTTGTAGACCTTTGACAAAACAGTTTCGAGCTGTTTTATAGTTCCAAGCATGGAATTTTCCGCCTCCGTCAGGTTGTGGATGATGATCGGCGGTACCAGCGCGCTGCCCCATTTGGCATATTGCTCCCGCGCCAGGTAATAGTTGCGGGAATACGTTTCCAGCAGCCTGACCAGGTGCTGGACCTCCTGTTCGTGGTCATGCCAGAGTCTATCCTCTATTTTTGAGGCAAGCAAGTCCTGCTTCATTTCGGCCTGCTCCTGAAGGACAGCTGGAGTCTGCGTAGCGTCTTTTTCTGACTCCTGGACTTCGCTTTTGGAGGCATTCTCGTTCGTTTTTCTGCGCTCGCGGCGTTCTTCCAGGATTTTGCGACCCTCTTCAAAAACGAAATCGACAGCCTTCAGCAATATAGGGATTTGGATGGGATCGAGCATATTTTCTCCTTCTGTTCTCCTTCCCGCAACAGTATAGCACAAGCTGGTACTCCGGTACTACGTTTATCAAACCCGTAGATTCCTCATGAAACGCAATTTGTGTGTACTTATCCGCGGCAGATTGCCCGGTTGGACCAGAGGTGCCGTGGCGGTAGGAAGTTATGAAAGCGGCAAGAGTGTTTATGGAGCCTATGATTTGGCGGGAAATGTCTGGGAATGGGTTGCAGATGTGCATGCACAGCATGATCTTATAAAACGGTTTTGCGATCAAAGCCCAGGTCCTTTTGGGGTGAGCCAAAGATGCAAAGCATGCATCTCGAAACAGAACCAGCCTCCCTGCTGGTTCTGAGTTGTGCCTAACAGATGGATAGCGGATGCGTGGTTGTCATCCATTGATCTTAATCTGACTTGCCCCTCTCTAGCTTCGCTCGTGTACCTGGATTTACTAGGTCTGATAGCCTCTGCTAATCAGCCCATACCTCATCGTAATTTCCCTCGAGCCCGAGCCTTTCGGCCCGATGATTGATTCTGCGAGCTGTCCTCCCAAATTCCTGGTCGGCCGTATAGCGAATATCCACAATGTCATCGGCAAATTTTCTTTCCCAGAAGGAGTCATACGCGATCGCAATCAAATAACCCGCCCGATTGTAAAGCTCGGTCAGTTCAGGCCCAGAAGTCGCCCGCTCCACCTCGCCACGAATTTCCGAAAAGGCATCTCTCATGACTGACTTACTATCGATGTCCAGGTAAACAAGCTTGTGTTCCAACATGGTTCGCTCCTAATCAAATAAAAGTGCTCGAGTGTCTTAATCATCTTCTAGGAGACTATGCATGGCAATGGCGAATATCCCTATGGGTATGGGGGTATTGCCTACTTGTTTTTTGGACTCTTCCCAGTACGGTTTAGACTGGCTTTTTGCTTATCCTTTCATCCAATTCATATTGGCCGGCATCGCAGCTCTATTCCCCTACACTCTCCTCGGGTTCAAGCAGGTTCCGGCCTTCGGCTTCGTAGTTATTGGTCGCCAGTTGCTCCCATGACTCATTGAAATCGGCCTCGGTGCCGATTTTTTTCGCCCGGTCGTTGATCTTGCGCACTGTCTTGGCGAACTCCCGCTCTGCGATCCCGCGCTCTATCTTTACCGTGCGGTCAACTTTCTCGTTGATAGGGGTCGCATGTGTCAGCGTGATATAGTAGCCTGTTTGCTTATAAAGCTCAGTCAGGGCTTCACGGGTTGTGGCTTTCTCCACATCTTCACGGATCTCCTGAAAGATACGTCTCAAGTCTATTTTGTTTACTTCTCCAGGCTGGAGGTGTGTATCTCTGTTCATCATTTCGCTCCTTTCAAAGGATGAGACTCATCCTTCGAGAATGCCAACATGATGGCGTGAATAGCTTTAAAAATCAATGGTGAATATCCCTACCTTGAATGAGGCGAGTGCTTGGTTCAATCGAGTGTATGGAGCTTATCCAGAAGGACTTTCCACCAATGGAACCTTGGCTCTTACTTATACACTGATCCCGAATATCAGTAACCCATTCCTGCAGGATCGGTCTCGCACCGGGACCAACGGCTACAGGATTGAGCGTTATAATAGGCCCATAGTCAGGAGAAAGACCATATTTACACATATCGCATATAAGCCTGAAATCCTTAGTGGCAAGCCTCACATCATGGGTACGCGCTTGAGCATTGAATTTATTCTCGAACTCTTTGCCAGCGGTGCGACAAAGGATGAGGTGCTTAAGGCTTACCCGCAACTAACCGCCGAAGCGATTGAAGAAGCGCTGAAATATGCCGCGCAGTCTGTGAAGAATGAAATCCTTCTGGATGTGAAGGTAGGGGTGTGAAGCAGTAAAAAAGCCAGTCTGCGAATGACTGGCTTTTCATTTACGCCTTCACAAACCCTTACATTGACCGGCATCTCATCCTCGGTAGATTCTTCCTTCGAGCGTTCGACCCGCCCGCTTCGCGTCTTCTGCACGCCGTCCCATTGCTTGAAGAAAAATGGGACTTTGGCCCTCAGGCACTGATCTCGAATATGGGTGACCTATTCTTGCATGATTGGTCTCGCATCTGTTTCTTGCACGGCAGTGCGGAGTAATAAATTGCAATTGAATAGCTGTGGGGAAGGGATGGAAACTGACTTATAATTCCTTCATTACACAATAAACAGGACCAATATGGCTGATCTTTCTGGGCAATATCTTGGGCGTTATTACCTTTTGGAACGGCTGGGAGAAGGGGGCATGGCTGTCGTTTACAAGGCCTATGATACCCGCCTGGAACGGGACGTGGCGGTAAAAATTATCCGCAGCGGCGCCTTTCCAGCAGAGGCCCTGGACGAAGTCTCGAAACGGTTCGAACGTGAAGCCAAGTCATTGGCAAAACTCTCTCATCCCAACATTGTCAAAGTACATGATTATGGTGAGCATGAAGGCGCTCCCTATCTCGTGATGGAGTACCTGCCGGGTGGCACGTTGAAAAAAATACTGGGGAAGCCCGTGCCCTGGCAGGTGGCGCTGCGGCTGTTGTTGCCGGTTGCACGCGGCGTGGCCTATGCCCACCAGCGCGGCATCCTGCATCGTGACATCAAGCCTGCCAACATCCTGATCACCGAACATGGCGACCCCATGCTCTCGGATTTTGGGATCGCCAAGCTCTTCGAAGCAGACCAGACGACCAACCTGACTGGCACTGGGATGGTGATTGGCACGCCTGAATATATGGCCCCTGAGCAGTGGACGGGCCAACCCACCCCGCAATCGGACCTGTATTCGCTGGGGATCGTGTTGTACGAAATGGTGGCTGGGCGTAAACCATATATGGCCGATACACCGGCCTCCATCCTGCTCAAGCAGGCCACGGAGACGCTGCCACCTCCGCGCAAATTTGTATCCGGCCTGCCCGAAGCAATGGAATTCCTGCTGATCAAGGCGCTGGCCCGCGAGCCGCGTGACCGTTTCGCTGACGTGAATGCCCTGATTCAGGCCATGGAAACCCTACTGCTCTCCGCGCCGACGGTTCAGTCGGGACACGCCGACCCGGATGCCGCCCTCAAAGAGACTCTGGCAGCGCCTCCGCCTGCGGCTGCGGACGCACCTGCCCAGATCGAACTTCAGGATGACGGAGGGACCGTCCTGCCATCTCCCTCCAGGGCGTCCAATGCTTCGATGCCTAAGGGGCACACAATACCCCCCGGGACAGGTCAGACCGGCTCATCCAGATCGATTTCGCAACCGCGCCGTGGCTCACAGATTGGAATGTTTGCCTTCTTCGGAGGGGCCGGTTTGTTTGCCATTTTTGGAGTCGTTGTGATCATTTTGATCTTAATGCCCAGCATTATGCCGAAGTTTGCCAAGCCTGTGCTGACAGCTACCTTTTCTCCCATTCCGCCAACTGCCTATCCGACTCCCACCGCCAGTGCAACACCCACGCCCGTGTTGGGTTTTACGCTCGTCGAGCCGCAGGAGACCTTGAAAATCGCTGCGGGTTTAAAAACTCTCACAGAGCTCGCTTATGAGAAATATTCAGATGCAGATCATAATAAAGTCAATACCACACTCACGTTTACGGTCAACGCAAAGCCGGGCGTACCAATACTTTGGAGCTCGGGTTGGTGTGCTATAAATGACCAGATCCTGGAAGAAAATCTAACAAAGATCAATTTTGTTTTTGAGGCGGATGGTTACGTAGTACCGCTGGAGCGATTGGCGCAGAACACCTATGAAGTTACTGCTGCTGATTCGGATTTAAAAGGCTGGAAATGCCTGGAGTATCTAACCGTCTTGCGTGATTGGAAACCGGGGACGTACAAATTCGTAGAAACCATCAGCTTTTCGTCAGCGATTAATGATGGCAAGGTTGCATTCGATGCTGGGAATATGATCAGGAAATATACTGTGAATATTTCAGAATAGCTGTTCCTGAAATGGGATAGAACAAAGTCTGCTACAGGGCGGCAAGCGATCAGCCATTCTCCATCTTCCATGATTCAGGATAACGCTGATCGGCTGACAAATCTTGGCCTAAAGCTTTTAACCGGGCGTATCTGGATACAATTAATCAAGAAGAGAGACGGAACGAATAAACCGTCTCTCTTCTTATTATCAAATAGATTTATCTTACCGTGACGATCGCTAAGGCGGACCCATCCAGGTTGCTTTTCACCGTGATGTTGAGCGGATTCGTGGGCCACTTGAACGTGCCGCTGTAATTTCCACCGCCATTATTTGTGAGTGTTCCAATCAATGCGCCGCTTGAGGTCACGTACACTTTAAGGACTGCATTTGGATTGCTGCTGGTCGCGGTCACAGACAAGCGCCTGGTCGTAGTTCTATACTGCGCGAGGGTAATGGTGATGATGCCAGTGGATGTCTGCGTGATCGTTGGGGTGAAGGTCAGCGTCGGCAATGGGGTGCTCGTGCTCGTCGGTGTGAAGGTCAGCGTAGGCAGTGGGGTTCGTGTGGCGGTCGGTGTGGAGGTAGGCGGGGCCGGGCTTCCGGCGAGCTGCAAAGCATAGACGTAGCTATAGGGATCGATATCCTGGTTCGGACCGAACATGAGGGTGGTGAGGTAGGCTGTCGTGCCATCCGGTGTAAAACGCGCCGCGCTCATGACCGCGTTATAGTTCCCATTCTCATCCACCAGCTGCAATCGCCAGAGCAGTGCCCCATTCTGAACACTCGTGGCCTGGATGTAACCCGACATTCCATAGTTATCTGCTCCACCGAGGACCAGCATACGGTTGAGCGGATCCACCCTGGGCGTCGTCAGGAGCGTTCCCACATTTGCGCTAAAGCGTTCCGTTAAGTCAGGGTTCATGACATGCAACAATGTTTGATTCTGGATCACGTAAACGATCCCATTCGAGCCAACGTCCGCGGGGGAAACGTTGTTGATCGGCCCGGGAAAGACAGCTGAGTTGATCAAGGTGCCGTTCGGGTTGTAGCGCATGCCGCCGACATAGATCGTGTTGTCGGGTCCCACGACAGGCTGCAAACGGCTGTCATTTGTATTCGTAAAGGCCGTACCGCAATCTGACGTGCTGCCCTTGAAGTGACGGTTGGCGACAAAGTAATTTTGGAGAGAGCTGCCATTCATCCCAAAAACGACTTCCTGGTAATCCACGATCCCTCGGTCGTATGCCTCGAAAACGTTGCAGCGCAGTTGTCCTTGTGGGGTGAGGGACAATACACCCATACCCTGGGACGCGACGGCGTAAATGTTTCCATCCGGTCCGACATTGGGACCGAGCAGGATGAAGGCACGCGGATTTTGCACGAATTGCCATTTTAGCGTTCCATCGGGATAGTAGGCACTAATACTATCTTCTGAGCCGGTGTACACTGTGCCGTCGGGTCCAACATCAACCCCTTTATTGCCCGCGCCGTTAACTAACCACTTGAGTCCGCCACTGGGTGTCAAAGCATAGAGATGAAACGATACATCCACGGCATAGACGGTGCCATCGGGTCCAACGGCTGGGCGTGGGACGCCATACATCGCATCCATCTGGAAACGCCATCTCGCCGGACCATTCGGTTGCCGCGCGGTTACGTTGAGGCTCGCTGTGTTGCTAGTACCAGCCGCGCTGACAACCTGGACTGGATCTGTGCCCAGAGCAGCCGTCTCAGGAACATAGGCGGTGATGACTGTATCACTCCACCTACTGACAAACGACTTGATCCCGCCAATGAAGACATTACTGCTCCCTTGTATGCCTCCGAAATTGGCACCGAAGATGCGCAAACGACCGCTGCGATCCAGAGAAGCGGCGGAGAGGCTGTCAATGCGTGGTGCCGCAGTGACCGTGCCATACAGATGGAACGCGCCGTCACTATTCTGAGCGCTACTCCATGTGCCGCCCGCCAGGTTATCGCGCTGGAACACGCTTGCGCCGCGTGGGGTACCGGAGTTTGCACTCTCCCAATACCAGGCGTCAAGCGTACCTGCATCCATTACAACCTGCACAGAGATGAAATGCCTGCCGGTCGCCGGAAAGGGTGTGGGCAGTGTAATGTCAAACTGCGTCGGACGTACAGGATCGTACACCAGCCGCGAGTCGCTGGTGGCAAGGAAAGATTCTGCTTGGAGCGCTCCCGGATGTCCGTTTAGCCACTCATAAAAACGGACATACGCGCCGTAAACGACCGGGTTCAAAGGTGCGTGGAAATCGCGGTATCCGGAGACTACCACCCTCTCGATTGTCCCTCCAACATCGAAATCATCGGCAATTTCCATATTGATCGCCGGGCTGGCGCTACGGGTCTGCATACTGGGACCGACGATCGCTTGATTGTCCCAAACCTGGGACCAGACTAGATTATTGGTCTGTGCCTGAGCAGTCGAGTGACCTGGACGAGGCATAGCAACGGCGAGCAGGACAAGAAGACACAACGCTGCAAGCATCCTGTGGCGAACGGAAAACATGGCAACCTCCTTCTTTCTCCATCGCAATGGCGATTCGAATCATGAACCTTGTATGCAAGTGTGCCGTGAACTACTCAAGTCCACGAAAGGGATGTATCTATAGAATAGCCATACTCGAGTTTCTCGGCAGCAACATCAATCATGTCCCCCTCGCCTGGTACATTACCTAAATGCATACAATTCTTATTTGCCTTTGTTGGATCATAGGCTTCTTTAATTAAACATAATATGCTAAAGGAGGCAGAATATCTCCGCATTTTTTGGTGACTTCTGCGCAAATTTTGTCTGACAAAATAGTACTTATCAATCAATCTAAGTAACAAATTGCGACTATGATAAAGAACAAAAAAGAAAGGTGGATATTCATCCAGCCTTTCTCTATGCTATCCAATGACTATGCTTCATCATTGCAGTTGCTGAAGCCTTTTCTCCCAGTTTATTCTTAACAGTATTCTGCTACGGTTTCATGCGGTATTTGAACGGATCCGATCAACGATCACGGGTGGTGCAGTTGTAGATGTTCGTCACGAAATACGCGATGGTGAACCCTGCCTGACTGCCGCGTGAGCACCCGGGCCAACCAGCGCTCCGATCACCGTACCGTGATACTCTTGCTCAGGACACTCGTGCTCGGATTGAACGTGTAGAGGCTCTTGACGATGTTCACGACCGTCAATGTGTAGGTACCCCGGCTGAGGCTCGTGCTGAAGATGGCGAGTCCCTTGCTGTCTGTCCATGCGTTATGGGACTGGGTCGTGCCATTTGGCAGAGTCCAGGTCGCGACGATCAAGGCCTGGGGTACGGGAGTGCCGTTCTCGTCCCGGACCGTCACCTGGCCTTTGACGGTAGCCACTCTATGCACTACCTTTGCCGTCAGGTTGATAGCGGTGGAGCGCAAGCAGTTGAAGCTGCACTCCGGCGGTGGTGTGCTCGTGGGCTGTAGTCGCACGGCGTGAGTCGTTTGCGTAAAGTTGTTGAATCCGTATCCGACGATCTGCCCGGCATCGTTGATGTCGAATGCTCCGAGCAGCACCCAGCCCAGCGACTGGTCGATGAGCGCGTTCAGATCCTTCAGACCTGCCTCGTCCGTGTACAGGAACGCGCGCGGGGCGTGCTGGCCCAACACGCCGACCACACTGCCCGTGCTGTTGATGCCCCATGCCTGGTTGTGCTCGCCGACACCTCCAAGGTCTTGCATGCCGACGTCGTCCGTGAAGCGGAAGATGCGCTCCTCGTTGCCGCTCCCACTGCTTGAACTGCCGGCAACCTGGCCAGACCCTTGAATCGCGAAGCCGAAGCTATGGGCAAAACCTGGGAGGACGCCCAAATCCTCAAAGGTCCCGCTCGTCCAGCGGAAAGCGTGATAGCCGCCGAAGGCGGTCTTGTAGCCGGTCACCTGGCCCGCATCGTTGATGTCTCTTGCCCGTCCCGTATCGCTGGTCGGAGTCAGATCGACCAATCCATTCGCATCGGTGTAAAGAAAGGCGTGGATGCCCGAGAAACTGCCCTTGTCAGTGTACGAATCGCCCACAACATCGCCGAAGTTGTTGATGCCCCAGCCCTCACTGTATGTGCCGGCGCCGAGCGTGCCGAGGTCCTTGATGGCTCCGCCTCTCCAGCGCACGGCGTGCCCCAGGTCCGTCCCCCCAGCATTCGCTGTGCCCACAATATCGCCCGCATCATTGATGCGCCGGGCAATGGTCCTGGGCTTGTCGGGCAGTCCAGGGAGCGCCACCATGCCGCCAGCATCTGTGAAAAGGAAGGCACGAGTCCCGTTCGGTCCGTTCGACCAACCGACTACGTCGCCTTGCTGGTTGATGCCCCAGGCGACGCTGGAGCTGTCTCCCGGAAGCGCGCCGAGATCCTGGACGATGTAGTATGTCGGGGCTGCCGCTACCTTGCCCACTGGTGCAAGTAATAACATTGCTACCAAGGCGGCAGAAATGAACTTTAGTGCGTAGTGCATTCTGTTCATGGTCTTAATCTCCTTCAATTCAGTTTTGTTGGAGTGTGTTTCTTTGTATAAACATAATATGCCAAAAGCGGCAGAGTATCTCTGCGTTTTTTGGCATATATTTTGCAAATTTGGGCGAATGGGATTGTGCGTTAGAAGGAGCGTGCTTGTAGCAGCGAGGCGCGAAATTCGCGAGGCGGACAGCCTACGTAGCGATGAAAGGCACGATTGAACTGGGATAGGGATCCGAACCCAACCTGATCTGCCACTTCGTTGATAGGCAACACCGGGTTGGCTAACTTATTCTTTGCGTTCTCCACACGTACACGTGTAAGAAACTCGGAGAATCCAATGCCAGTTGTCTTCTTGAAAAACTTGGAAAAATAATTTGTGCTTACGTGCACATGCTCAGCCACATCGATTAGGTGCAGCGGTTCACTCGCGTGAGCGAGGATAAAGTTTTTGGCAATATTAATACAGGGACCATCATGAGTGCTCGCCGCAAGCAAGTCACGATTTACATCTTCGGCGAGAAACTTTGCAAAAATCGTCAATAGCTGCACGCTCGCTTGAAGTTGTTTTGACGAGGTCACCCGAGTTTGAAAAAACGCCATTTCCACACGCTGCAATTCAGACTGTATTTTCCAGGTGCGCAGATGCTCAGCGAGTCGCGCGAATTGTGCCTGGGTTGGATTACGCAGAAATACTTGCCCACCGAGGAGTGTCGCTACATGCTGCCCGCTTACAATGATAGGGACGGCAAATTCCATCAATCCGGCAAAACAGGAAACCACCTGTGGCGCAAGACTATTTGTGACCTGCCTCTGTAGCTCCGTATGTGCTTGTCGACAGGTAGCACAACTGTTAGGAAATTGAGCCATCAGGCAACAAAACGGATTTCCTCTTCTTTGGAAGGACCAAGCTGTCTGCCCTCTTGGCACAAGCTGTATAGGTAAACCTGTCGCATTCAGGAAAACATTCTCATACTCGCCTGCCAATATGGAGCGCTCTAAAGCAGCATAAACCGCAGAGAATTCATCACTTGTAACTTGCGAAGGTTGGAGCGAACTCTGGTCTTTATTCATTTCCTGCTCCCGGGCACCTGTTTCAAGCTTTTTGATTATAGTTGAATATGATGGTGATAGTGTAGGAAAGGTTATGATTCAGGACAAATGTTGCCAATCACTAGGAAAGCCAATATTTCTAACATCCTTAATAGAAGATACGTAAACCAATAGGTAATTGGATTGATTTTGAGATGAATTACCAATTAACATGGTCTCGAAAAGCTGCTTTTCCCGAAAGTTTAAACGGCAAACCGCATATTCTTGGATAGGCTCAAGCATCGTCTTTTCTTTCCTCTTCCCCCTTTCCATCAGTTATAATCCCTCGCGCCAATCCAAAACTTGTGCTGACAGGCGTAGCCGCGTCGAAGCATCTAAATCGGAAATCATACATGCCAAAAGCCTCCTTCCAATCCATCATCCTCAAACTCCAGGACTTCTGGGCATCTAAAGGATGCCTCATCACCCAGCCTTACTACGCCCAGGTCGGCGCCGGGACGTGGAATCCCGCCACCTTTATGCGTGTGCTCGGGCCCGAGCCGTGGAATGTGGCGTATGTGGAGCCGTCTGTCCGCCCGGATGACGGGCGTTATGGCGAAAACCCCAACCGCTTCCACAAGCACACCCAGTTTCAGGTCATCCTCAAGCCTGATCCCGGCAACCCGCAGGAACTCTACGTTGAGTCGCTTAAAACCCTCGGCATCGACCCTCGCCAGCACGACATCCGCTTTGTGGAGGACAACTGGGAGCAGACCGCCATCTCCGCCTGGGGCCTGGGCTGGGAGGTCTGGCTCGACGGGCAGGAGATCACGCAGTTTACTTATTTCCAGCAGATGGGCGGCGTGACGCTCGACCCGGTCTCGGTAGAGCTCACCTACGGGCTCGAACGCATCCTGATCGCGCTCAACAATGCCAAATCCATCTGGGACGAGGAATATGGTGCAGGCATCACCTATGGCGAAATGCTCCGTAAGGAGGAGTTCGAACACTCCAAATATTATTACGAGATCGCCGATGTGGAGCGGGCTCGCAAGATGTATGACCTCTTCTCCGCCGAAGCGGACGCCTGCCTCGCGCAGGGACTGCTGGCCCCGGCGTACGATTACGTTCTCAAATGCTCGCACGCGTTTAACATCCTTGATTCGCGCGGCGCGATCAGTTTTGCGGAAAGGCAAGCCTTCTTCCGGCGCATGCGCGAACTGGCCCGTAAGGTGGCGGAGAGGTTTGAGCAACAGAGGAAAGAGCTTGAATATCCGTTGTTGAAAGAGAATAGTGAAAAGAGAGTAGGGAGTAGTAAACCCACTTCCTATTCTCCGGTCTCTATTCCCCAGTCTCTGCTTTTTGAAATCGGCGTTGAAGAACTCCCTGCGAACGACGTCGACACCGCCCACGCGCAACTCATTACCCGTGTACCGGCCCTGCTCGATGAACTGAATCTCACCCACGGCGACGTCCGCGTCTTCGCGACCCCTCGGCGGCTCGTCGTTTCGATCGACTCTCTCTCCCCGAATCAACCTGACCGCGAAAACATCGTCAAAGGTCCACCCGCGGATAAAGCCTTCGACAAAAACGGGATTGCCACTCCTGCCGCGATGGGTTTTGCTAAAAAGAACAACGTGAACACCAAAGACCTCGAAGTGCGCGAAGACGCACAAGCGGGAGGCAAGTACGTCTATGCGGTCGTCAAGCAAACAGGACGCGCAACTCCCGAAGTCTTGGCTGAAGCCTTGCCCAAACTGGTTGAAAGCATAAAGTTCGAAAAGTCCATGAGATGGCTGCCTGCGTCCCGCCGCGCGGGAAACGACTCAGGCGTTTCGTTCTCGCGTCCGATTCGCTGGTATGTGGCATTGCTCGGCGATATGGTCATCCGGTTCGAATATGCGGGTGTGGCTTCGGGCAATATTTCACGTGGACTCCGTCCCTACGACTCGCCTGAAATCAAAATCCCCTCCGCTGACAAATACTTCGAAATCATGCGCGAAGCAGGCATCATACTTGAGAAAGAAGAACGCAAAGCCTCCATCGTGGAACAGGTCAAGGGAGCCGCGGCTCTGGTCGGCGGAGAAGCCATGATTGACGATGATTTACTGAACGAGGTAGCCAACCTCATCGAAATGCCCACCGCGGTCATGGGTGCATTTGACAGGGAATATTTGTCATTGCCGCGTGATGTACTCATCTCGGTCATGAAGAAACATCAGCGATATTTCCCAGTCTCCAGTCTCCAATCTCACAACCTCCTGCCTCATTTCATCGCAATTAGAAATGGCGACGACTTGCACATTGACCTGGTCAGGCAGGGCAACGAACACGTGCTCAGCGCGCGCTTTGCCGATGCGAACTTCTTCGTCCGCGAGGATGTCAAGCAGCCTCTCGAGTATTATCGTTCGCAACTCTCTGGTCTGACTTTTCATACCAAACTCGGCTCCATGCTCGATAAATCCGAACGCATTGAGAAGCTGGTCAATGAGTTGATCCTGATGTTGAAACTCGAAAATGACGAAGCCATCTTTGCCCGTCGCGCCGCCCATTTAGCCAACGCCGATCTGGTGACTCAAATGGTCACGGAGATGACGTCTCTGCAAGGCATCATCGGGCGGGAATATGCGTTGCGAAGCGGTGAGCAAAAAGATGTGGCCAATGCCATTGGTGAACAATACCAGACCGTGCCGCAGACGAAAGTTGGTCTCGTGATCGCATTGGCAGATCGGCTTGATTCACTGGTTGGCTTATTCGCTGCGGGACTGGCTCCCACTGGCACGAAGGATCCATTTGGTTTGCGCCGCGCCGCCATTGGCATCGTGCAGCCACTGATCGAACATGAGGTTGACTTTGATTTGATCGATGCCGTAAAGAAATCTGCGAGGACTCAACCCATTGAGGTCAATGAGGACACGCAGAAGAAAATTCTTGAATTCCTGACCGGTCGTCTGTCGGTCCAGTTGAAGGAAATGGGCTATCGCTACGATGTCGTTGATGCGGTCCTTGCGGAGCAACGCAACGCGGCCAACCCGGCCGCGGCGGTTCGGGCGGTGAAGCAGCTTCAGGCGTGGGTGGGACGCGAGGATTGGTCCACGATCCTGCCGGGGTACGCGAGATGCGTCCGCATTATCCGTTCGGCTTCAATTTCAATTGCTCAGTTGCCAGCGATCAGTGAAAAGTTGCTGGTGGAGGCGGAAGAGAAGAAACTGTACGAGGCATTTCAAAAGAATACGAAAACAAAGCCGTCCACGGTGGACGAATTCCTGGAGATCGTCCTCAGGCTCATTCCATCCATCAATGCCTTCTTCGATAAGGTGCTGGTAATGGCGGAGGACCAAAAGGTGCGGCAAAGCCGGCTCGCGCTGGTGGGGCAAATTGCCAATTTGTCCCGCGGCATTGCTGACTTAAGCAAGCTGGAAGGCTTTTAGCAGACTGGCGGCTCAAATGGGCCGCCTTTCTCATTAAGGGGATATGAGAGTTTGTTGCCAAATTGGATGCGATTAGGTATAATTTTCTTATCGTCGAAGCGGGGTGGTTCTCTGTCGGCCAATTCATACATCGCGCCTTTCATCGCGCACAATAGAGTCGCAAGGAGAAAACCATGTCCAGACCAGTTGCCCGAATCCTCTTTACTGTGTTAATCAGCCTTGCCATCGTGGCAGGGATATATACGACTGTGTATAGTGCCGCCTTCAGCGCTGGAGTCAGCAGCGGCAGAGTCCAGGTTACCGCTGGCTTGATGCCTGATCTAAGCCATCAGCGCATGCAGGCCTCCACGGCTGCCAGTGGCTACTATACTGGCCTGGTGGAACAAAAGTCATCCAAGGGTCAGGGCCACGATTGCAGTTCTGACTATTCGAGCATGGACGAGTAATATCTGCAACGAAGGCTGCGGGGTTTGTGTTGGATAAACCATTGCAAGACATAAGGATGTAACGCGCCCAAATGCGTTTCAGCCCGAAAATAAGCCCGATCTCATTTGAGGTTGGGCTTTTTGTTTGGAACAACCTGCACAGCAGCATGAGAATACCCAATGCGCGCCTCTTTCCCGACTTCTGCTTGTGGGACGCTGACCCTTGCACCGTGCGGCTAAAGCCGTACAAGGGCAGGTGAAAACGCTGATTTCGCTGATCCAGAAAGAAAAAATCTGCGTTTGTCTGCGCGCTTCGCGGTCTGCGTCCCGCAAAGGTAAAAAAGGAAGTTGCACATTAGGTTGAGAATCTCCGAATCCCTTCCACTCAATGGGGGGAATTTTTCGTAACAAATTCCCACCTGCTTCGTTTATATTTATGAATGTGAGAGAGCATCCCACCGCCCGCCTGGACCTCCCGTTGCCGGGTGAGGCCTCTCTGGTTCATCGAGCAAAATCCGGCGACTCTGAAGCGTTTGCACAGCTGTATGACGCTTACGTGGCACGCGTCTATCGTTACGTCTATTTTCGGGTGACGGACGATGAAGCAGCAGATGATCTCACTTCACAGGTATTTCTCAAAGCCTGGGAAAACCTGGACCGTTACCAGACGGGCAGTTCACCGTTTGTGGCCTGGTTATATACGATTGCGAGGAATCTGGTGATCGATTATTACCGAACCAAAAAGGAATCTGTCCCTCTCGAAGACGTCCATACCTTGACGAGCAATGAGACGCCGGTCGAGCAGGTTGAAGCGAACTTTGATCTGCAAGCCATGCGGGATGCGCTCCAATTCTTGACCGAGGAGCAGCAGCAGGTCTTGATCCTGAAATTCATTGCCGGGCTGCCGAACGAAAATATCGCAAAGGTCATGAACAAACGCGAGGGAGCAGTACGTGCCCTGCAAATGCGCGCCTTGCAAACGATGGCGAAATACATGGAAAAGAAGGAATACTCATGACAGAATTTGAACAGGTATTGGAACAATGCCTGGATGACCTGGAAGGAGGCGCCTCAAACCTGGATCAGTGCCTGGCGCGCCATCCCCAACACGCTGCGCAGCTGAAGCCGGTCCTGCTGATTGCCGCCGGTCTCGAGCAAGGACGTGCCCTGGAGCCTTCCGCGGCGTTCAAAGCCCGCGCCCGCGCCAAATTGACGTTGTACATGCAGGCGCACCCACGCCGGTCCACACCCTCGGGCTTCGTTTTCTGGAAGTTCGCCACCAGCCTGGCAATGATCACGCTGGCACTACTTGCCACCGGGACAGCCTATGCCCAAAGCGCCTTGCCCGGTGATCTCTTTTACGAATGGAAACTCCTGAGTGAGCGCGCCTGGCGGGCAGTCTCGCCTGATCCCATCCGCACGGATCTGATGATTGCCAACCGCCGTATTGACGAGCTGAACGCGGTCGCGTATGACCCGGTCCGCAGTGCGTTGGCGCTGGAAGGGTATCAGGAAGTGTTGACCAGGCTCCAGTCTGAGCTGGACGCGGAAACGTTGGAGCAAATCCTGCCGCAGATCGAACTTGAGCACCAACCGATCGAGACGCCGGAGCAAGTGATTCCCACACTGCCTCTCAAGCCAACCGGGACATCCATTCCCGTACTGCCATTGGAAGCAACAACAACATCTCAGCCTGATGACACTACGAATACTGCATTGCCGAGTCTTCCCGCAATCCTCCCAACCGAACCGCCACAAATCATCCCCACGATCGAGATGCCCAACACTGCACTGCCAGATATCATTCCCACAATCCAGCCTTCACTACCTCTCCCATAAGAAATTTGGCTTGCCGAGTTGGAACATAAAACCGAGCTAGACTTATTTCAAGGACAGCCGAAAGGCTGTCTTTGATTTTGTGCATAACAGCTTTGCACCTCTTTCGTTATCCAGATTGAAGACCTGTCAAAAGGTCCAACCCAATTCAACTTTGGAGGTGTACGATGAGCAAGTTCTTTGTTCAACTATTGCTTTCAGTGATTGTCAGCGTGAGTGCGGCCGTTGGCTTCAACCCGCATGCCAGGGAGAAATTGCACGAGACCTGGCGTGAGGCAAAAGCGCTTGTGCGCGAGACCACTCAAGCCGCGTTCGAAACTGTCTCAGGTGTCGAAGTCAATACGGAAGCATCTACTGAGGCTTCCGTGGAAACTGATGTGGACGCCGAAGCTTTTGCAGATACGGATACCGAGGCAGGAGTCGAGCTGGAGGCTGACGCTGAGATCGAGACTGAAGCGGAAGCCGAGTTTCACGATGCAGTGCTGGAACTGGAGAGCGAGATCGAGTCTGAGCCTGATCTGAATCTGGGTTTTGATAAATAATTCTTATCCCTCTTTCCTCTTTCAGGCGGGGCAGTCGCGAGACTGTCCCGTTTTTGTTTGTTGACCACGGAATGTTTGTAGGGCGGGTTTGTCGCGGAGCACTTTCGGACGCCGTCCCTACGGGCGGCGGTACCTGAAGGGTGCGAAGTGAAGCGTAGGTGGGCAACCTGCCAAAACCCGGGATTTCAATTTACTTTTTCGGGCTCTCCCGTGCTTGGCGGGAAAAGCCTAACCACGAAGGGCACTACGTACACCAAGGGGTTAAGGGGGCTCCTTTTGATGAGCATTTTTCCTTCGTGACCTTCGTGTCCTTTGTGGTTGAAAACAGTTTTCCCGTTAAAAACGGAAGACCCCTTTTTCGATAATTGCTTATTGTGCAGCACTCGCTGAAATTTCAAAATGAAGTGTGGGGAGGTTGTAAACTCCCGGTTCTATCATTGTTAAACAATCTCTAATACAACTGAATTGCGATTCCCACCAATCGAGTCTATAATCTCACACATGTCTACGATTGAGGAGATCAAGGCGAAAGTTGACATCGTGGACCTCGTCTCTGAGGCCGGTGTCAGGCTGCGCCACGCCGGCAAGAACTATACAGGCTTCTGTCCGTTCCACGATAACAAGCATACGCCGGCTTTTGTCGTCTGGCCCGAGACCGGGACGTGGCGCTGCTTCGGCTCGTGCAATGAAGGCGGTGATATTTTCAAGTTCGTGATGAAGAAGGAGGGCATCGATTTCAAGGAGGCTATGCAAAAGCTGGCCGCCCGAGCGGGTGTGGAGATCAAGGAATACAAAAGAGAAACGCCCGAACAGAAGGAAGCCTACGACAACCTCCGCAAGCTGCTGGAGGACGCTGTGGTCTTTTACCGCAGTCACCTTTTCAGCAACAAGGAGATATTGGACTACCTGCGTGAAAAACGTGGCCTCACCGATTCCACCATCGAAACCTTTGGCCTGGGCTACGCGCCCGCAGGTTTTGACAATGCGCTCAAGCATTTCATCCAGCGTGGCTATAAGGATCAGGAACTGATGGACGCCGGGTTGTTATCCATGCGAGACTATGACCTGCGCACGTATGACCGCTTCCGCAACCGCATCATGATTCCCATCCGCGACGAGCAGGGACGCATGGCTGGCTTCGGGGCGCGTATCGTGGACCCGAACGATATCCCCAAATTTCTCAACTCCTCCGAAACGCCGATCTTCTCGAAGGGACGGCTGCTCTATGGCCTGGATCGGGCGCGCAAGGCCATTCGCACTGCTGACCAGGCCGTGATCGTCGAAGGGTATCTGGATGTCATTGCCCTGCATCAGGCCGGCTATGAAAACGTCGTCTCGCCGATGGGCACGGCATTGACCGAGGACCAGTTGCGCCTGCTCAAGAAATTTACGCGGCGCATCGTCCTGGCATTGGATCCGGATACTGCCGGCCAAAAGGCTGTTTTACGTGGGCTGGAGGCGGCGCGTTCTGCCATGGACAAGGAGGGCGAACTTGGCTTCGATGCGCGCGGCTTGCTCCGCAATGAGGCCCGCCTGCAAGCCGATCTGCGGGTCGCATCCATGCCGGATGATTTGGACCCGGATGAGATCGTTGCCCGTGACAAGACAGAATGGGCGCGGCTGGTCGAGGATGCTAAACCGATTGTGACTCATGTGATGGAGACCCTGGCGGCCGGGCAGAACCTGAATGACCCCAAGGTGAAGAATCAGATCGCGGCACAGGTGCTTCCATTGATCGAAGACCTGCCAAACCCTTTGGAACGCGACACGTATCGTCAGGCGCTCTCGAGATTGTTACGGGTGGATGAACATGCCTTGATGGGCACGCAGGCCCAGGGTCGCCGCGTAAGCGGAAGGCGGCCGAGAGGCATCCCCAAGGACCAGGCGCGTGAGGCCGCCCAGGCTCCGGTGGCAGTCTCATCCGTCCAACTGGTCGAGGGATATGTCATCGGTGTATTGTTCCGCAAGCCCGAGTTGCTCTATCGGCTCGATCGTTCCCTGCAGGAGTTGGGTCTGGCCCCGTTGGATGGGCATGATTTTGAATATACTGATCATAAGTTATTGTTCGGCTATATCCGTGAAGCGGTGGAGCAGGATAAAGCCGAGCAGCATGACTTTGTGGTGGAGGCCCTGCCTGAATCATTGCAGGGATTGTCGCGGGAATTGCTGGCGCAGACCGCCAACAGGGAAACGTTGGATGAGAAATTGCTGGAGGAGTTGTTGCGGGCGATCATCAAACTGCGCCGTACGGTAGCCGGTGAGAACCTGAACCAGTTGCGTTTCCTGCAGGAGGAGGTGCAGCAGGATGGAGATTCGCGCGCATCCTTTTATCAGGATGTGGTGTTACAGCACACAAGACTCCTGAGGGATTTGGATCAGGCTCGTCGCAGGATGTTGCAAAAACGCGTGGAATAGAATCGTAACAATTCATTACCCGATAGCGTCTGGTAGGTAACAAAGGGCCCATGGCAGATAAGAATAAAGGACCAGTATCGGAATCAGAAAAAGGCAGGAGCAAAATGAGGGTCCCACAGGATGGGCCTGGTTTTGATTCCCCGATAGAAGATATGAGTGAAGTGTTGGAATCCATGACAGATGTTCCCGCCACGGCGTTGAATGGGGATGAGGTTGGGGATCCCGATATTGGCGTCCTCGCGCAGCAGGAGGAGGAAAACCTCGAGGAGGACACGCTCAATCTGGAGATTCCTCACATTCTGGCCGAGTTATCCGAAGACCCGGTGCGGCTGTATTTGCGCGAGATCGGCGAAGTGAAACTGCTCGATTCAGATAGTGAATTCCGGTTAGCCACCATGATCGAGGCGCATCGCCTGGTAAACTCGCTCCGGCGCCGTCCCATTCGCAAGGGATTGACTGAGATCTGTTCGGTCTATCATGCCCTGATCACCGAAATGGCCACCGCCTGCGAACGTCTATTCGAAGATATCAAACATTTGCAGGTTGAGCCGCCTGACCTCAGCAAGTTGCTTATGGAAGCACAAACCCTGCACTCTGGCTGGGAGGTGAACACTCCTTCCTATCTGCGGGCGTATCTGGATAATGGCCGATGGGGGACCGACGACCTGTGGAACGGGATTGCCAACGAGGCCTACCGCGTCTTTCTCAGCGTATACCTGCTCCCATCTCGATATGCCGATTGGCTGCTGAAGCATTTTCACCACGATCATCCCATGCCCACCCAGCATACGCTCTATCACAACCTGCCCTCCAACGAAGAGCTTCTGGCCGAAGTGGAAATGGTCAAAGACCGCGCCGAGGATGCCAACGAGGCTTTGATCCGCGCCAACTTGCGCCTGGTGGTGAGCGTGGCCAAACGGTATCTTGGCCGCGGCATCCCGTTCGATGACCTGATCCAGGAGGGCAACATGGGCCTCCTGCGGGCGGTCCACAAGTTTGACCCGCGCCGCGGTTTCAAATTCAGCACGTACGCCACCTGGTGGATTCGGCAGTCCATCAACCGTTCGATTGCCGAACAGGCCCGCACGATTCGCATCCCGGTGCATCTGTTCGAATCCATCTCGCGCATCCTGCGCATTCAACGCAGCCTGACCCAGGAACTGGGACGCGAGCCCACCAACGAGGAACTCGTGTTGGAATTGGGCTATCTGCCCGCCTCTGACGTGCAGGCCATCCTGCGTGCACATGCCGAGGATCAACAGCTGCCCCCCGACCTGCAGCGCAGACTCGATACCGCCACCCAAAAAATCGACCGGGTGCTGCGTTCCGCCGAGGAACCGGTTTCGATCGATGGCCCGGTGGGTGATGAAGATTCCAGTTCGCTGGGCGATTTTATCGAGGATGAGGACGCGCTCTCCCCGCTGGATTCTGCTTCGCGGCAAATGCTGCGCGAACAGATCCAGGATGCGCTCACCCTGCTCACCGACCGTGAACGGGAAGTCCTTGAACTGCGCTTTGGCCTGAAGGATGGCAAGGATCACACCCTCGAAGAAGTGAGCGCCTTCTTCGACGTCACCCGCGAACGTATCCGCCAGATCGAAGCGAAGGCGTTGAGGAAGCTGAGGCATCCGTCAAGAAGCAGGCAACTGAGAGATTATCTGGGGTGAATGAAAATCAGAGACTAGAGAATTAGAGATTAGAAATTGGTAAATAGTAATTGGTCATTGAGGTGCCCGCATGATCTACACGACCTCACAAGTTCAAAAACAACTCGCCGACCTTTTGCGCAAAGCCCTGCGTGAAGGTCAGGTTCAATTTAGGTCTTCGGATGGACAAATTTTTGTAATTCGCCCTTTGAGGACAAGGAAAACCTCAAAGGCATCCCCACTGGATGTAAAGAGCATTAAGCTACCTGTAACGACAAAGGATATCCTTCAGGCAGTGCGGGAGAGCAGGCAAAGATATACATAAGGAGTACACGAAAGGGCTTGGCAAAGATGCCAAGTCCTTTTCATCCCATGATTGTTCTTGAGAAGGCATTCATCCTTTCGCATCCGCCAGATCGAAGCCAAGGCGTTGAGGAAGCTGAGACATCCGTCGCGGAGCCGGCAGTTGCGAGATTATTTGGGTGATTGAGTATGTCGGAATGCTAATCCGACATACCTTTTAAGGGAGCCAAACGAAATCCATATCAGGGCAATAATCTGGTGTGCAATCTTCAATCAAGATTGGTTCTCCGCTGGGGATAGTAACATAATACATTTCTGTTTTAATGAACAAAAACGCTCCGAGAGAATCGGGTCGCCAGATCATTTTTGAACTGTAAATATCCCAAGATTTGACCAGGTGTAATCTTTCGGAGTAGAGTTCTGTTCCCTTGTCGCTCGCCATTAGAACCCACTTCCCGTCAGGTGATGTGTTTGGAGGATTTGAGTAGTTGTAAGGGTCCAAGACATCGTGAACACTTTTCGGCATGAATTTTATCTCGTGGAGGGCTCAGGACATCGTGAACGATGTCGAGCCATGTGAGCATGAGCGCATTCCGGTTTGAGCCGCGCCACGGTTTCAGGAACGTCATAAGCACAGTCT
>DASTOH010000063.1:0-22244 GCA_035720235.1 Anaerolineales bacterium
CAAATTCGGCGAATCCAAGTACGATACATCTGGTTGATCGGCATGCGAGGCTCCTGGCAAAGTCGTTTGTCGCAAAGCAACTTTACCCGCTTTTCGTCGCCGATCAACTATTCTTTTGTTAAAGTGTCAGGTCGCTAGAAAAATACTTGATAATTTTTCATCAAGTTATCTGTACACGCGGTCCGGACGGGAGTGAACCCGCGATTGAGGAAAATCTTATTATCCGGTTATTCATCCATTCTATCCAAATATTCGTAAGATCAAGAAAAACTGATTTATAAATCAGGTATAATCATCTACAGATGACGAAATTGGCTTTGCCCACTGTTATGAAGGATGCCATTCTTCGAGATACAATCCAACGGGACATCACAACTTCCCGACGCGTCGCGTTGCTGGAGATTCTCTGGAATGAACGTTATCTCACACGGTCGCATCTCATTGCCAGAGTAGAGCTCCAGCTGGGGAAAAACTGTTTTGGGATTTCGGCGTGGGAAGACACATTCTACCGGGATATGCGTTTCGTGAAGCAGGCATTTGAAGCTGCGGGGTATCAACTGTTGTACAGCCGAAAGAAGGAGCAACCTGGCTACTACCTGGAAGGGCAACCTGCGTTGTCATCTGAGTTCAAACAAGTATTGAAGGGCAGCGCGGCTGAAGTGGACCAACGCCAAATCGACGTGTACCGCAAGTTATCATTTGCAGAACGCTTTCACCAGGGATGTTCCGTTAGCGATACAGCTCGCAAGGTGGTAGCCTACCGAATTCGCCAGGACAATCCGAAATTGTCACTCATGGAGGCAAATCGTAGAGCATTGCAGCGAGCATATAGCCAATGAAGAATAAACCCTTGGATATCGCCGGCTTTCTCAAGTTGGTCATCGACGCTCTGGAAGCTGCCGGGGTTGAATATCTGATTGGCGGTGCCATCGCAGAATGGGCCTGGGGAGAACCGCGCGCAACTCAGGATCTGGATCTTGTGGTCAAAATCCCCATCAAAGCTATCAACAAGCTTTCCAAAGAGTTGGAAAAGCGGGACATGCTCATTCCAGCCGAGATCATCCTGGATGCAATTGTGGAAGACCGGGCAGATATCCCGATCAATGCGATCCACATGCACAGCGGACTCAAAGCCGATTTGTATCCGGTGCGTGAAGGAGATGAGCTTCGACAAAGTGCATTTCGACGGCGACAACAAGTGGATTACGGTCCTCCTATTGGAAAGGTGTATATCCATTCACCGGAGGATCTTATTCTGTATAAGCTCATGTACTTTGGGCTCAGCCAGCAATCGAAGCATTCCCGAGATATTGCAGCAATTCTCAAGTCAAAGAAAAATGAGCTTGATATAAACCATATTGAGCAGTGGGCAGCTCGCTTAGGATTGAGTTCGCTATGGAAGGAAATGCTTGACAGCGTTTCTTGAGATCCAGTAATATGAACGCTGGAACGTCAAATTTCAAAAAGGCGATCAGCGAAACCAGACTCCCGAATATTTGCTTTCATGACCTACGGCATACCGTAGCGACCCTGCTGCTCTCAAAGGAAATCAATCCTAAAATCATTCAAGAGCAGTTAGGACACTCAAGCATAAATCTAACCCTCCATACGTACTCACACGTTATTAAGTCTATGAGGGGCATTGCTGCTAACGCTTTAGAGGATGTTGTAGGGTCTGATTAGGTATGCCAAACACGTTAGCATAGGTAGGACAGATTGGACAAGATGTAATTTAGAGCCTAAAAAATCGTCAAAATACAGGAAAAAAAGGACAGAAAAGAGATATAAATACAGGTTGGACTCAAATAAGACAAATGATCTCATTCTAGGCTTTCTTTTAAGCCGTATGTTGAGGGTTCGATCCCCTCCGCGCTCACAAAAGAATCCTCTGCACCGGAGGATTTTTTGTTGCAGTGTTCCCACTGGGGATGGTGTTCGAGCCGCTCCGTACTCACAATAAAAATCCTCCCTGGGGAGGATTTTTATTTACTAGCCCCACTTAACATGCATAATTCAATAGGTGATTGCTGCCCCCTTTATCCCCACTTGGATGCAGTGTGTTCCCCTACATAACTGCAAGGAAAATTCCATAATGATTGTATGTTCCCTTGCGAGTACAATCAATAGGCACCTCGTTGGCGCGCATAGGCATTTGTACTGATTTTGACAAAGGGCTTGTAATGGCCTGTAAATTCTGCTACGCTTAAATAGTGCCGCAGGATCATTTAAGCCATGAGCTGAAAACTCGGCACAGCATTTTGGCCGGAAGTCCAATAAATCATGAGACGAGTGGTAAGCTGTCTGGAGAAGGGAGCGATATGTCCACCAAAACGATCCGCGTGATGATCCTGGATGATCACCAGACCATCATTGATGGCTATCGTTTTCGCCTGGGGAATAGTTCACGAGTGGAGGTAGTGGCTGCCATCAGTTACGGGGAAGCACTACAGGCGACTTTGGAGAAATACCCAACCGATGTGCTTTTGCTGGATGTTACTGTACCTGTCTCAGCTGATAATCCCAATCCGTATCCCATCCTGCATGTGATTCCGGCCCTGTTGCAGCAATATCCTGACCTGACCATTCTAGTCATCAGCATGCATGTGCAACGAAGTTTAATTCGTGCTGTAATGGAAGCTGGCGCCAGCGGCTATATTCTCAAGGATGATCAGGCAACGCTGCGCGATCTGGAAAATGTGGTGGTTTCAGTCTCCAGCGGAGGGATTTATTTGAGCCGGCAGGCAAATGATGCGCTCTTAAGCAGCGCAGTGAAAGAGGAAACGTTGCTTTCAAAACGGCAACTGGAAGCGCTTTCCCTGTGTTTATCCTATCCCGATTATTCTACGGCAGAACTGGCTCAGAAAATGTCCATTTCCCACTCGACAGTTCGTAACCTGCTTTCAGGGGCTTACCTTAAACTAGGTGTACGCAGTCGCCTTGCCGGCGTAGATAAGGCGCGGCAATTAGGATTGATTTCCCCGCTCTCCGCTACTGTGCCCGCTCCAAAACGATAATGGCTTACTGCTCAACGGCTTCCAACAACTTATGGACAGGCGCGATTACTTCATCCAACAGGGAAGCTATCGGCGCGTCATCCACCAGGGCAATTCCATCCAGAATTTCCTTTGCCTCCTGATGCTTTCGGAGCAGCTGGTCAACACAATAGCTGATGGCACCGCAACGGATGAGGATTTCCTGCGCCTCCTGTAACGCGGCAGGCTCAGTGATACTCCGGCTCAATGCGCGGAAACGCTGTTGCTCCGGATGATTTACCAAAGAGGCAAAAAGGATGGGCAGCGGGGAACGTCCCTGGACCCAGTCCGGGTTAGCTGGAGTCTCCATCGAGTCGTGCATATCATCGTGGATCTGAATCATTTCCCCGTAGATACAGCCTAATCTTTTCAATTGCCCGGCGGTCTTGAGTGTTCCACCCCCGGCCAACGCGCCCACCTGCAGTGCCGCTCCAAAGAAAGGCGAGCTTTTCGTCTGGATAACCCTCCAATAAGCGGGCTCATCTGCAGGTGCTTCCGCGGACGCGTCTAGAAACTGCCCAAACGCCGTGCAGAGGAACATCTCGTTGAAACTGTTCAGGGCGGCCAGGCGAGAAGTTGGGTCTTGTGAGTAGCCATTGATGGCGCTTAACGCTGCTGCCTGAAATGCACAAGCCAGATTGGAAACAGCCGGCATACCCATGCGGTGATAATCGCCGCGCGGGTCGGCATCCAGCATGTCATCCACGAGCAAAATGCCTACGTGGACGCAAGCCACGGCAAGCATGGCAGGGATGGCTTGTTCCTGTGTCCCTCCAACCGCCTCACAGGCCCGGAGGGGGATGAGCCAGTGATTCGGTTCGCGAGACGCGGCTTGTTGAAATAATGTCTGTGCTTCAGGCCATGAGTCCATGCAGGGTAAAACAGAAAATTCATGGACAACTTGAGAAAAATTATCCATTGTGTCTCCTTCAATAAAAGAGCAGAGCCAGCCCGCAGAGATTGATTCACTGCGGACTGGTCTTCTTTGGATTAGGCCGTGGATTCCTCAGCATCCCAGATAAACCACGTTGATGCGCCGGTGGCATTCAGAATCTGAGCGCGTGAGGCGCGCGTTAAACCAACCAGGTGGCGTTGGTGGGGTTGCTCAGGCTTTACGGAAAGCCGTTGGTAAAATTCTTGCATGTTCATGAGGGAACCTCCTGTGAGAATGTGTTCGAACGGTTTTGTGAAAGAATCTTCAATTTTATTTTCTTCTTGCGCTATAATCGCACAACCTCCTTTCAAACGATTACCGGTAATAAAAAGGCAATCGCCATGCAAAAAGCCATCCCCCGAAACTGGCGTCCACACGAAATCCTGATCTCATTGATTGTGCTTGCCCTGTTACTGGTGTTTACCTACGGTCTCTTTTTCAGTGCCCCCTATCAGGGTTTCTATTTCAACCCTTCCAATGGTGAGGTGTTGGAAATTTATCCAACCGGAAATTCAAACCCCGGCCTGGAAGTGGGTGATCTCATTGAGCGCGTCGGTTCAATTTCATTTGAGACGTATCACGAAAGAAAAACCTTATCTTTTTTCCAAAACATTCAACCCGGAGAAATCGTTGACATCGTCGTCAGACGCAACGGTGAAACGATTACTGTTCCCTGGGTGTACCCCGGTATCAATGGACCTGAGTCCCGGGTTCGCTTCGTCAACGTGTGGTGGCTGGCCTATATCTTCTGGTTTGTAGGGATCTCCACTCAGCTGTTTATGAGGCCCAAAGATAGACGCTGGCATTTGTTTCTTGCCTCCAATTATCTAACAGCACTGTTCATCATGTTCGGCGGCATCTCCTCATTCCGAGTCTTCGGAAGCCCCCTCCTCCTGCGGGTTGTTGCCTAGTTGATGCTGCCCGTCTATCTTCACTTTCATTGGATATTTCCCCGTTCCCTAGGTCGCGTGCCGAGCTGGGTGCAGTTCAGCTTATATGCTCTCTGCGGTGTGATCGCCATCCTGCAGGTTCTCTCAGCACTTCCGAGCTCTCTGTACTTTTTTGCCGTGGTTCTGGCTTTTGGTGGAAGTATCCTGCTGTTGATTGCCCACTACATTTTTCAGCCAGAGCATCGCCGCGAGGTGAGCATTCTGGCCATTGCCGCCTTTTTTTCACTGGGCTTCACCATTGTTGCCAGCATTGTCGGAAGCACTGGAAACACGCCTCGCATTGCCGTCTTTTCCCTCCTCGCTTTACCAATCCTGCCGGGAACATATTTTTATGTTTTGTACCGGCGCAGTTTGGGTGGTTTGGAACTGCGCGCGAATCGGGCCATATCTATATACTTCTTTATCATTTTGCTGGGGATCATCCTCCTGCTCACATTCGGCTTTATAAACATGACACGCGAAGCAACCGTTTTGGCAGCTATCCTGATGACCCTGGTCACCACTTTTGCAAGCATCTTGATCTTTCCCAAGTTCCAGTCCTTTGTAGAACGGCGCATACTTGGCATCAAACTGCACAATCAGCGTCTCGCTGAGAACTACTCCGCCCGCATCATTACCAGTGACGCGTTATCTGATTTGTTGAAGCTGCTTCATGAGGAAGTTTTCCCGAGTCTGTTGATTCGGCAATATGCATTCGCCCGAAATCTGAAGCGGTCGGCGCAGCTGATGCTCTCAGAAAACGTGGCGCAGGATCAGGTCCGGGATGAAGCTTTGGTGTATTTGTTCGCCTCCCTCCAGACAGGGAGTCTGATTCCGTCATCCAAACTTGGCCAGCCCTTGGAGTGGGTCCAGCTCATACTGCCGCTGCGGTTTGGGTCAGAGTTGATCGGCGTCTGGCTGTTGGGCCGCCGCGATCCTGATGATCATTACCCGCAGGCGGAAATCCCGATCCTGCAATCGCTTGCTAATCAGACGGCGGTGGCCTTGAGCAACATTATTCAGACCGAGCGACTCAAGACTATGTATGGCGCCAATATCAACCGCTACGAACAGGAGCGGGTTGGGCTCGCCCGAGACCTGCACGATGGCTTTCTCAATGAGATGGCGGGGATGTTGATGAAACATGACCCGTCCTCCCTGCCACAGGATTTTCTGGAATCCTTCGACAAGCTGATTTTGCGGCTGCGGGAAATTGTCAGCTATCTCAGGCCGCCTATGCTTGAATATGGCTTGAAGTTTGCGATCGGTGGCCTCGCCGATAACCTCTCAGAAAGAAGCCATGATACCTTGCAGATCAGCTCAGAGCTCCAGGCGGATGGGGAATGGAGGTATCCGGAGATCGTGGAGAATAACCTCTATCGGATCGTGCAGGAGGCCTGTGAGAATGCTTTGAAGTATGCCCGTGCAAGGTTCGTCCATATCACCGGGGAATTGTCTGCAGAGAGGATTGATATCGAAGTCTCAGATGATGGAATGGGGTTCGACGCGGAGGTCAGCCTTCAATCGGATGAACTACTTGCCAATAGGCATTTTGGCCTGGCCGGGATGCACGAGCGGGCCGCGCTGGTAGGCGCAGAGATCAAAATTGACTCCGAGCCCGGGCAGGGGACGAAGGTGGGTGTGCATTGGGTATCGAAATAATCCATTTAGTTGTTAAAGTTCGGTTTGCATCCGTAAAGTTATGCGGATAAGCCTTTTATAAAACTTCCTCCAGTAAGAGTCCACAAGTGTTACTTGAATTTTCTTAAGTGTTTATCGAATCGGGAGTTTCATTGACTGCATTTGGTGATGCCTTGCGTGCCTTTCGGCAAGCCAGCAACGACCCCGAGCGTCTCAATCGGCGGCTCTCACAGGAGCGTCTGGGTATCTTGATTGGCGAAGAAATGGGGGATTGGGGATTCACTGGCGCGGCGATCAGCGACTGGGAACGTGGAGAAAGCAAGATCAACGCCGAGGATCGTAAAGTGCTCTGTACCCTCATACAGCTTCTGCATAAATGTGGTGGGCTAAGAACTCTGGCTGAGGCCAATCATTTTTTGGAATTGGGCAATTATCGAGTCCTCGATGCCGATGAGGCAGGCAAGATCTTTGTTGAAAACCCACCTGATCCTGAACAAGATAAAAATCCAAAATCAAGTATTCTATTTCTGATAGAAAACCTCTTAGCCGTTTCTGAAAAGGAGCTCAAAGCGCTGATCGACAAAGCAAAGGCGGAAGGGCCTGATCCCTGGTGGCCGCGTGCGCTGGCGGCCTGGATGCGCAAGGCCACTGACCGTTTTTCACTATCCGTTAGCACCGTTCTGTGGGTCTGGGTTTGGCTGACTGCATGGTGGTTGATTGCCCCATCGCTGCGGCTGTCCTTTTCTGATCAAAAGGAAATGCTGTTTGCCATGCAGAAATATGTGGTCGGGTCCTTGATTGTCCCTCTCATGATTGGGTTAGTTATTAATACAAAAGATAGCAAGTACTGGAGGCTGCAAACGGGTGTTAATCCTTTGTTTCTTCGCCTTTATACGTACCAGGGCGCAGGCATTGGATTCAATCTTGGTTACTTCTTCGTTTTTCCATTCAGCCTTCTGAGGTATTACTTGAATCTTGAGTCGACCGTGTGGATCGGGATTCTGGCTGCTACAATGGGCCTGATTTTGGGAAATATGGGCGCTCGCGTGGTGCCTCATAACTTATGGCGGGCTTTTGGCAGACTGGCATGGGCAGATGGAGCCATCTTCTTCGTGGTTGCCCTGATGGGTCCGTTGTGGGCGGTCTTTTTTGTGGAGTTTTATCCCATTCTGCTCAACCCATTTATAGGGATATTAGTCTTCCTGTCGGCAGTCACAATGATGATCATTACCGCAAGGCGAAGATCCCAACACCATGACAAGTAATGTCCATCGCTGGCGAGTCACCGGGATATTTTAAGTATATCGTTGATTTCAGAACTGAACACGCGTGCTATAATCATTTTCATCCCACAAAACGGCACTCATAGGAAATCAGGTCCAGCCCATGTCCTTTGCCCATCTTCACGTACATACGGAATATTCCCTGCTCGACGGTTTCTCGAACATCAAGAAGCTGGTGAAGCGCGTGAAGGAGCTCAACATGCCGGCCGTGGCGATCACGGACCACGGCACGATGTTCGGCGTCATTGACTTCTATAAGGCCGCCACCGGCGAGGGCATCAAGCCGATCATTGGCGTGGAAGCGTACATGGCCGCGCGCACCATGCAAGACCGCGACTCCAAGCTGGACCGCACCTCCTCCCATCTGCTCCTGCTGGCCGAGAACGAGACCGGCTACAAAAATCTGCTCAAGATCTCCTCGGCCGCCCAACTGGACGGCTTCTACTATTATCCCCGCATTGATCACGACTTTTTAGCGCGTCACGCCGAAGGGATCATCTGCACCTCCGGCTGCATGTCTGCCGAAATCCCGCGCCTGTTGCTGGATGGCAGGCAGGATGAAGCCGTGAAGATGATGAACTGGTACTACGATGTCTTCGGCCGGGACAATTTCTTCATCGAACTCCAGCAGCACAACATCAAGGAGATCACGGACCTGAACAGGAAACTGCTCGAGATGGGTGTGCGTTATTCTGCCAATTACATCGCGACCAATGACGTGCACTACATCAATCAGGACGACGCGAAATTACAGGATATCCTGCTGGCCATTCAGACCCAAACGGTGCTCTCTGACCCCGAGCGGATGCGTATGACCGATGACTCGTACTACCTGCGAGCGCCGGAGGAGATGAGTCGCCTTTTCGCGGAAGTGCCCGAGTCATTGAGCAACACATTGCTGATCGCCGAACGCTGCAACGTGGACCTGGGCTTCAAAGGCTATCACCTGCCCGATTTTCCGGTCCCTGAAGGATATACAACCGAAACGTATCTGCGTTATCTATGTAATGAAGGGGCCCGGACAAGGTATGGGGACGGCGCGACCAGCCCCAAGGTCCGCGAAAGAATCGATTATGAGCTGGGTATCATCCACAAGATGGGCTTCGATGCCTACTTCCTGATCGTGTGGGATTTGTGCCGCCACGCCCGCGAAAGCGGAATCTGGTATAACGCCCGCGGTTCGGCGGCCGGTTCGATTGTCGCCTATTCCCTGGAGATCACCCTGGTTGATCCCCTCGAGCATAAACTGTTGTTCGAGCGTTTCCTGAATCCCGGGCGTATCTCGATGCCAGATATTGACCTGGATTTCCGCGATGACCGGCGCAGTGAGATGCTTGAGTATTGCACGCGCAAATACGGCAGTGATAAGGTCGCACAGATCATCACCTTCGGCACGATGGGGACGAAAGCCGCCTTGCGCGACGTGGCGCGCGTGATGGATATCCCGCTGCCCGAAGTGGATCGCGTGGCAAAACTGGTGCCATTTGTTGCGGGCCGCCAGATTACCATGGAGGATGCCCTCGAGAACCCTGAATTCAAAAGGATCTATCAAGAGCAGGATCACCTGCGCGAATTAATTGACACCGCGGCACGCATGGAAGGCACGGTTCGCAATGCCGGTACACATGCCGCGGGGGTGGTGATCTCTGACAAACCGATTGTTGAATACTTGCCGCTGCACCGCCCCACCTCCGGCTCGGAAGATACGCCCGTCAAGACGGTGACGCAGTTCGAAATGGGTATTCTCGATTCGCTGGGCATGTTGAAGGTTGATTTCCTGGGTCTCATCACCTTAAGCGTGATGGCCAAGGCCTGCGACATGATCGAGAGGCGGCACGGCATCAAATTTGATTTGAACAATATCCCGCTCGATGACCCGAAGGCGTTCGAGTTGATGGGCAATGGTCAGACGGCTGGAATTTTCCAGGTAGAGGGGGGAGGAATGACACGTTACCTGGTGCAGATGAAGCCCAAGACCCTCGATAACATCATCGCGATGGTGGCCCTCTATCGCCCGGGGCCGATGGCGTTCATCCCCGATTACATTGCCCGCATGCATGGCGAAGCGGAAGTGGAATACCGTCATGAGTTGCTTGAACCCATCCTGAAAGAGACATATGGAATCACTGTCTATCAGGAACAGATCATGTACACTGCCATGAACCTGGGCGGGTACACCGCCTCCGAGGCCGATGATCTACGCAAAGCGGTGGCAAAGAAAAAAGCGGATGTGCTGCTGAATCACAGGCAAAGATTTGTGTCCGGAGCTGAAAAGAGGGACATTCCTACAGAAATCGCCAATCAGATCTTTGACGATTGGGAGGCGTTCGCGCGGTATGGCTTTCCGAAGGGTCATGCTGCAGATTATGGCGTGATCGCGGTCGAGACTGCCTATCTCAAAGTCCATTACACCGCCGAGTATATGACCGCTTTGCTCTCGGCCTCTGCTGGGCAGACCGAAAAAGTCGCCTATTACGTGGCCGATGCACGCAGCATGGGCGTGCCCGTGCTAGCGCCAGATGTAAATGCGTCCGGTTGGGATTTCACCATTGAAGATGTCGAAATTACTGTGCCCGCCGCCGGGGACGGTGGCTCAAGCAAGGAGACACAACCCAACATCCGCTTTGGCCTGGGCGCGGTGAAGAATGCGGGTCAGGCCGCAGTGGAACTCATCATCAAGGAGCGCGAGCAGAACGGCAGGTTCAAGGACCTTAACGACTTTGCGCGCCGTGTGGATTTGCGGGCGGTGGGCAAGCGTGCCCTGGAATGCCTCATCAAAGTCGGTGCGCTGGATGCCTTTGGCAATCGCGCTGCCCTGCTGGGTGCCTTAGATCGCGTCATTGCCATCAGCAACGCGCACTCTCGTGCAGCTGATATTGGGCAACTCAGTCTCTTTGGTTCAGCCACCGGCGTGGTCGAAGAAATCAACCTGCCTGAAGTCAACAACGTGGATCGCCGCGAAATGCTTAACTGGGAGCGTGAACTCATCGGTCTCTACATTTCCGATCATCCGCTCACGCCGTATCAACAGACCTTCGCGCAGATCGTCAGCTACTTCTCCGGTCAACTCCATGAAGCGCAGCACGAGGAGAAGGTGCGTGTGGCGGGCCTGGTTGCCTCCGTGCGACCGTACATGACCAAAGCCAACAAGCCGATGGGTTTTGTCTCCATCGAAGATATTCAAGGCACGATCGAGCTCGTGCTCTTCCCCAAGACCTGGGAGAAGTATCGTGAGCAGATGACCGTGGGACAAGTCATCATCGTCGAAGGCAAAACGGATACAGGCTCCACGCCGCCAAAAGTCTTGGTGGATACGATTCGGACCGAGATCACGATTTTGGAACCGCTGGATGCTTCGCCTTCGCTTCGCGGCCAGCCGCAGCCTGTTGCTCCTCCACAAGCTGTTCCTGAATCCAGGCCTGGTCACGTTGCCAACGTGACCTACCAATCGACGCAGCCCAAGCCAATTGCGTCACAACCGAAGCCGACTCCTCAACCTGTGAAGCAGGTTTCAGAGGCTGTAGTAGGGCAGGATGGTCGCGAACGCCGTCCCTACGGGCGGCAGTCCCCGAAGGGGGACATTCCGCCCCACGATGACTTTGATGAGATGCCTCCGCCTCCCGATAACTTCCCTGATGACTGGGAGACACAATGGCAACCTTCATTCGAAGAAGCTGTGATCGCCTCCAAACCGGAGCCGAAGTTCAGGAAGGCTGAAGGGGTCACGCCACCGCAGATCCTGACGGAAACTGCCCTGGTGGAAGTGGAAGTCCATGAAGCGGAAAAAGAGGAAGCAACGCCCGAAGCAGTGCTCGTAACCCTGCCGCCCATCTACATTCCCATCCCAACAGAAGAGGAGCAGAAACGGCCTCCACAACAGATCACTGTGACCCTGCGCACCACCGGCGACAGGGAACGTGACCGGCGCCGCATCAAGACCATCTTCGGTACGCTGATCTCATTCCACGGGCGCGACCGGTTTAGTTTCCAGGTCTTCGAAAATGGCTCGGGCTACCTGATCGATTTCCCCAATGACACCACGCGCGTCTGCCCCGAAATGCTCGAACGCCTGAAGAAATTGATCGGCGGAGAAAGCTGGCGGGTGGAGGAGATTACATTCCAATAAAATTCTAGGACAAGATACTATCTCGTCCTACGCGTTTCTCACCGCATTACACCTCTCACAATCACTCCGCTGGCAGAGCAACGCCAGCGGATCTTTCTTTATCAACTCCTGGACAGCAGCAAACAATTTCTTGAGCGGAACGGCCTGAATTATGGCGTTATTCACCTGCACGAAGCGCGTATCGGCTCGCACATGTTCTTCGATGGCGTTGAAACCAGATGAGTCACCCGGGAAGCCGGGACATTTTACGATGCGATCTCCCAGCAGCGCCCAGCGTAGGAACTGCCTGCGACTGGCCAGTTTTTCGGCGTAGTGAATGCTGGTGTTTACGGAATGATCCACGTTGATCAGGATCACCCAGCCATCGTGATCAGCCAAGGCGCCGATCGGCGCCAGCGGTTGGTGAAGCGTCTGGGTGATGAGGATGTGATCGACGCCGATGCCGCCGAAGGACAGGATCGGATGCGCCGTACGAATTGAGCCTTCCTGCAAAAGAAGTGTGCGGGGCACAGATCCCATCATCTTGTCAGGTTGCAGACCTAGATGAAATGGGACCGCCATTCTGTTGAGGTCACGATCTCTACCATAGGTGATGCCGTTGTTTGGGGGGCCCACTTCCGGGGTGATCATGGTCAAGTAGGTAAAGGTGGGTACGATCAAACCATTTGTCGTTGCAAGCAGTGCTTGAATGACTGTCTTTGGCCCGCACTCGATCGGACCGAACCGTTTCAGGGATGAATGAACAATGACTGGTTTGTCTGCCAGCTCTAATTCCTTGAACGCGGATCTCAACTCGGCAAACTGAAGCATGTTTATTGTCCGGTCCAATTGGGTTTGCGCTTCTCAACAAAGGCGTTCATGCCTTCCTTTTGATCTTGTGAGCTGAACAGGCTGTAGAATACTCGTTTCTCCTCTTCGAGTCCCTCGGTGAGAAAGGACTCATACGAGAGCTTGATCATGCGCTTGGCGGCGCGGACAGCCAGCGGGGCGCGGGAGGCGATCTCCTCTGCCAGTTTCAGCGCTTCGCTGAGGTAATCACTGACCGGCACCACTCGATTCACCAAGCCATGCTGCAGGGCTTCCTGGGCGGTAAGGGTGCGGTTGTTGAGGATCATTTCCATGGCGAGGGCTTTGCCCACCGTGCGGACGAGTCGCTGGGTACCGCCCGCGCCCGGGATGACACCAATGTTGATTTCAGGCTGACCAAATTTGGCTGAGTCAGAGGCGACGATCATGTCACAGGATAAGGCGACTTCGCATCCGCCTCCCAGGGCCCAACCAGATACGGCCGCGATGACCGGTTTCTGGATGGTACGGATTCGGCCAAAGACCGCCACGTGATCGGCCTCCATCATTTGCAGCGCGGTCTTATCCGCCATCTCCTTGATATCGGCCCCTGCCGCAAAGGCTTTCTCGCTGCCCGCGATGACTATGGCGCCGATGTCTTCCTCTTTGTCGAAGGTTTCGAGCGCCTCCATCACTTCGCGCATGAGGTGGTTATTGAGGGCGTTCAACGCCTGCGGCCGATTGAGCGTGATGAGTCCCACGCGTCCGCGGGTTTCGACCAGGATGGATGTATAGTTCATTTTGCCTCCGAGAATAGGCTCGAGCCGCCTTCACGATGTTTGGGACGATTGAATTATAAGTGAGTTCAGCCGTGCTGTATAATCGGGCGGACATGGCACCTTCCTCGCAGCCTGCCGAAAAACTCGATTTCAAACGCATCCTGCCCATCCTGGCCATTGTGTTCGTTGACCTGCTCGGGCTTTCCATTATCATCCCCCTTCTTCCTCTCTATGCCGCGCGTTTTAGCGCCACGCCGCTGGTCGTCGGCGTTTTGCAGGCCACGTATCCGCTGATGCAATTCGTTGGTGCGCCGGTCCTTGGTCGTTTATCAGACCGTTTTGGCCGGAAGCCGATCCTGATCGTCAGCCAGATCGGAACGCTGGCTGGATTCATCCTGCTGGGTTTCGCCAACACACTGATCCTGCTCTTCGTCTCGCGCATCATTGATGGGCTTTCGGGCGCAAACATTTCCACGGCCCAGGCTGCCATTACAGATAGCACGAATGAACGGACTCGCACGCATGGATTGGGCCTGATCGGCGCGGCGTTTGGCCTGGGATTTATACTGGGTCCGGTGATCGCATTCATCGTGCTTGCCGCCACTGGACAGAACTATCAGGCAGTCGCGTTCACGGCCGCGTTCTTCTCGCTCGCTTCCATCCTTCTGACCGTATTCTGGTTCCGTGAAACGCGTACAGCGGACTGCGCCTCAGCTTTGCGAAGAGCGACCTCGTTGAGCACGCTGGTCGAAGCGTTGGGCAGGCCCCGGATCGGTTTTTTGTTGATGCTGATGTTTTTCTATCAGATCGCTTTTGGTGGGTACGAACAACTCTTCTCGTTGTTCACGCTTGCCCGCCTGGGTATGGATGCGCGCGACACCAGCGGTCTGTTTGTGCTGGCAGGGATTTTCATCATCCTCGTGCAGGGCGGGTTCGTGGGTCGCTGGTCGAAGCAGAAGGGGGATCGCTGGCTGGTGGTGATGGGTGTATCCATGCTGGCCATTGGCTTGATCGGCACCGCCCTCACGCCGCCTGTTCCCGTGCCCTGGTATGAACGAGCGAAGGTGATGCAGAGCCTTGCGGGGCAGGGCGCGATGCGAGTCTCGGTTCAAAACATCCAGATCCATTTGCCCGATGAGGCCAACCGCGGCTGGCTCGGGATCCTCTGGCTGCTGATCGCCAGCTTCCCGGCTGCTTTGGGCGGCGGAGTCTTGCATCCTGCTGTCAACAGCTTGATCACCAAATCCTCCGAGAAAAGCGAAGTAGGCGGCATGTTGGGGATTTCGGCTTCCATGTACAGCGCGGCGAACGCTATTGCCCCCTTGTTTTACGGCTCTCTCTTTCAATGGTTTGGCGCACCTGTGCCATTCATGGCAGGCGGATTGATCTTAATGGTATTATGGTTTATCGCACCAAAAGCCCTGCCGGGATCGGAATAAATTTAGCAAATGGGCGGGCAATCCCCGTCCCTGTGTTGGAGGTTTGACATGATGACGATTGCGAACATTCTTATCGGTGTCGTCGCACTCCTGCATCTGGGTTTTCTGGCGTTGGAGATGTTCTTCTGGGATCATCCGATTGGGCGAAAGAACTTTGGCATGACCCCGGAATATTCAAAGGCTTCCGCCACGCTGGCTGCCAATCAGGGTTTGTATAACGGATTTCTCGCCGCTGGCCTGGTCTGGGGATTGGTCTCTGGCGGGTCAGCGGTGAAGATCTTCTTTCTGGCCTGCGTCCTCGTTGCGGGACTCTATGGGGGCTTTACAGCCAAACGTTCCATCCTCTACATCCAGGCCTTGCCGGCGTTGCTGGCACTCCTGGCCCTATATCTCGCCAAATGATGAAGCTTGCCGCCCGCGCCGGAATCATCGGGCCGATCCTTTTTGGGATCATTATCTTTGTCCTGACGATCCTGGAATATGACTTCATGTTGAGGCTGGGATGGCGACCGCGTGAACCGCTCGACTGGCCCAGTGGATTGGCGCTGGGACCTCTGGGCTGGATCATGACCCTCACGTTCTTCATCAGCGGACTGATGATGACCTTCTTCGCCTATGGTCTGCGCCTGGGCCTGCCGCGTTCTCGATGGACATCTCTCTCCACCTGGCTCCTGGCCCTGGCAGGGCTCGCCATGGTCGGCTTAACCTCCACCACCGACCCGACTATCCGGTCTACGCCGCATACGTGGCATGGGTTCCTGCATGACGCGTTTTTTGTGGTGCTGGGTCTCACGATGATGCCCGCCATGATTCTGCTGGGCTTTGTATTTCGCGAGGACCCTCACTGGGAAAACCTGGCCTGGTACACCTGGGTGACAGTTGCATTGGCCGTGCCCACCTTCTGGCTCAAAGGCGCGGCGTTTTATGCTTTTCTTCTGGCGGAGTTGATCTGGTGGGAAGTGGTCTCGCTGCGATTGAATCGAAAAGTTCTTCAGGCTAACCCTGCTTAGCCCACTGATTTAGGCTCCGGGCTGTGTTCCTTGCGAAGCATCCGCCAAGTGGGCGCTGCCGGGAATCGCAGTTTGAGCAAAAGATGTGACCGCGGCCTGAGCAAAATTACTCGCCAGGACACCCGCCAATTCGCTCGTGTTCTTCAGGATCAGATTCGCCCCCATCTGGAGCAGTTCAGGTTCCTCTCCAAAACCACACAAGACTCCCACCGTCTGCGCGCCGGCGGATTTGCCTGCCCGCATGTCTACGGTGGTGTCGCCGATCATGAGACATTCGTCAGGCCGGACGTTCATGCGCTGCGCTGCCAGCAAAATGGGATCGGGATACGGCTTGGTGCGTCCCGCCGACTGGCAGGTGACAATCACATCGAAATACTTCACGAGATCAAAATGATTCAGAAAGCGCATGGTCCCTTTTTCGTCGCGGGCGCTGATCACAGCCATCGGGTAGTGACCTTTCAGGTTTGTGAGCATCTCATCCACGTTTGGGATGAGCAGGAATTGTTTCCTGTCATAACTGCGATGACGCGAGAACCAGTCGATCAAAGCGACCATTTCATCATCAATGCCAATCGTATCTGCGAAACCCAGCAGCGCGTTGCCAGGCGCTTCTACCCACATCACCAGGCGCCGCGCGACGTGATCAGGATTGTGGAACAGAAAGCGCGGGAAGAGGCGCGTCACTTTTCGGACGTACAGATCGTCTGTGTCACTTAGAGTGCCATCCACGTCGAAACACAGGGCCTTGATGCGGGAAAAGTCGAGGAACATGGGCGCAATTGTACTCCTTTCGTCGGCATTCGCCGACGTTTACCCGTACTTGTTTGTGCTATACTTATTTGTTGTGCTTGATATGATTTGTCTGGGAAGCGGATTCAACAACTTTCAAACAAGCTATGGCATTCTCTCAGGAACCAGACCGAACCAAAGCCCTTCTTGAACTGCTCTATCATGTGAGTCGCGAATTAGCCACGGCGCTGGACTTGCGGACCGTGCTTCAACGCGTGCTCTATGAAGCCATCCAGAATGTCGGCGGCGAGCGCTGCAGCGTGGTCGTGCTGGATGATGCCGGCAAGGCCGTGGACGCGACCATCGTCTATGGCACGCAGGTGCATGAGCACACCACCCAGCAAATGCGCGATACCGTGGAGCGTGGTCTGGCAGGCTGGGTGATCCGCAATCGCAAAGGGGTGTATGTTCCGGATACCAGCAAAGATGAGCGCTGGCTCATGCGGCCCGATGATGCAGTGGATAAGACCGGCGCCAAGTCTGCCATTTGTGTGCCGCTGCTGGCGCGTGAGCGACTGGTGGGTGTGCTCACGCTTGTCCATGGAAAACCCGAAACCTTTCATGAAGAACAACTGGATCTAATGCAAGCCATCGCCGACCAGGCGGGTGTGGCAGTGTTGAATGCGCGCCTGTATACCGAGAGTCAACGCCAGGCGCGTGTGATGACCGCGCTGGCAGAAGGCGCGGCCGCGATGAACGCCTCCCTGCGCATGGAGGATGTATATCAGCGCATCCTGATGCAGATGATGCAGGCCCTGCAGGTGGAAACGGTTGCGCTCGGTCTCGTGGACGGCGAGCATGTGATCATGCGCGCGGCAGCCGGCTACAACGCGGGCAATATCCTTGGGAAGACGATTTCGGTGGGCGAAGGCATTGTGGGTCATGTGGCGCTGGAGGGGCGCGGAGTGGTGGTGCCAGACGTCAGCCAGGAGAAAAATTTTAGCGAAGCCGACAGCTTTGGAGGCGCGGAGGTCCGGGCGATGCTGGTGGTGCCGATCCAGGCCCAGAACCGCGTCATTGGCGTGCTCGAAGCGATCAATCCGGTCGCCAGGGTCTTCGACCCCGATGCCTTACTGGTGATGACAGGTATCGGCGGCCTGGCAGGTTCGACCATCCAGAACGCGCAGTTGTTCGAACGGCTGCAGGCCGCGCACGCGCGTTACCGCGACCTGTTCGAAGACAACATCGACCCGATGGTGATCACAGATTGGGAAGGACACATTCTCGAAGCCAACCGTCAGGCGCTGATATTAAGCGGTTACACAGGCGAGGAGTTGCATGCATTGAGCGTGGACCAGTTGCACGATGTGAACTGGTCGAAGACGGGCGACTCATTCGAGACCCTGCGTGAGAACCGCATGATCACGTATGAATCATCCCTGCACAGAAAGGATGAGAGTCACAGCCCGGTGGAGGTGCATGCCCGCCGGGTGGAATTCGAAGAGACGGATTCGATCCAATGGATCATGCGCGATATCACCGAACGCAAGGAGCTGGATGGATTGCGTGACGACCTGACTTCGATGATCTATCACGACCTGCGCTCACCGCTAGCGAATATCGTTTCGTCGCTGGATGTGATCGCCACGATCGTCCCGGAGCAGGAACGGGACACGGTCCTTTCGATCCTCAAGATTGCCGAGAACTCCACCGACCGGATCCAGCGCCTGGTCAGTTCCCTGCTCGATGTGAACAAACTCGAGTCGGGCCAGACGGTGGTGGACCAGACGGTGGTGGATTCGCTGGCGCTGATTCAGGAAGCGGTGGAGGATGTACGGCCGGTAATCGACGGGCGGCGCCAGGCGCTGCAGGTGGATCTGCCGAAGGAGCTCCCGGCCATCTGGGTGGACAGGGATATGGCGCGGCGCGTGCTCATCAATTTGTTGGAAAACTCAAGCAAGTTCACACCCACCGAAGGCCGGTTGGAAGTGGGCGCGCGCGCCGACGGCGGCTGGCTGGAGGTATGGGTAAAGGACAACGGACCGGGCATTCCAGCCTCTGACCAGGAGCGCATCTTCGACAAGTTCACGCGCCTGCGCGGCAAAGGCAAGACCGGCGGCCTGGGAATCGGACTCGCATTCTGCCGTCTCGCCGTGCAGGGACACGGCGGCCGCATCTGGGTGGAAAGCGACGCGGGCGAGGGCGCCATGTTCCATTTCACCTTCCCGTTCGCGACCGAAGAACAACTCACCGGCGCGGATGATTAATCAGTAGGTCACGCTTGCTGCGAAGCGCCCCGTTAGGGGATAAGGGCAGCGTGACGCTTCCATGAAATCCGAATTCCGGCGGGTCGCAGACCCGCCCTACGGGGAATGTCCTTGATTTGTGATCACGATTATCATGACAAAAACAATCCCTCAACATGAGTTTCAGCCACTTGAATCTGCATTTCATTCTTGATATGACTACAGAAGTCAAGCGAGGCAATATGCTTAATCTATATCGAAAACATAGATTGCCAGTTTCAATGGCAGGTGGACTTTTTGTGCTTGTTCTTATTATCATCCTGTACTGATCCCCAAGTTTTTTCTCTGGCAGGTGGGGAGAAGGAAAGAACAGCCATTGACTGAAAACCCGCATGTGGTTATACTTTCGGTATAACGAAAGGTATAAAATATGGAGAGTATAAAAACCGCGATTTCAATTGACAAATCACTATTTGCCCAGGCAAATGCGCTTGCCCGAAAGCTGAAGATATCCCGCAGTCGATTGTTTGTGCTTGCGCTCGAAGACTTTATTCAAGAACAGCAAAATCGTGAATTACTGGAAAAAATCAATGCCGTATACGCAGATGAACCCGATGCGACCGAAAAAACCCTGCGGCGCAAAGCGCGTAAGTCACATCGCCGTCTGGTTGAGGGACAATGGTAATCAACCAGGGAGACATTTTTTGGGTGGAAGTGGACGAACCCACCGGCTCGGAGCCCGGATACACTCACCCACATGTTATTGTACAAAACAACTTATACAACCAGAGCAAAATAAGGATAGTCATTGTGTGCGTGTTGACTTCCAATATCAAATATGCTGACGTGCCCGGCAATGTTAAACTGGAGAAAGGCGAAGCAAATCTACCAAAAGCCAGCGTGGTCAACGTTTCGCAAATTCTGACCATTGATAAATCTCAATTGGGTGAATATATTGGAACCGTCTCATCCAGGCGCGTCGACGAGATCCTCGACGGTATCTCCTTACTCCTGGAACCGCGCGATCTGGACAGGTTATAAGTCTGCTGGAGGGGACACCCGTCGATTGGTGGTAAGATACGGACATAAAATCTCAGGAGCAATTCATAGAATGGATGCCATTGCAAAAAACGTGTATATCGAAGACCGGTACCTTGGCGTGACGCTGGGCGTGATCATCGAGCCGCGCGGGTTGATCCAGATCGACGCGCCGCCCGCGCCGGAGGATGGGCGCTCGTGGCGCGCCTCCATGATGGGGATGGGCGGCGGGCACGAGCGTGTGCTCATTAACCTGGATTCACATCCCGACCGCACGCTGGGCGTCCGCAGCATGGATTGCACGGTTATCGCGCATGAGAAGACCGCGCAGGCCTTCCATAACCGTCCGAACACGTTCAAGGCTCAGGGTGATGAGACCGGCGCGAACTGGGAGGCGATCCCCGGCCTGGGCAGTGTGCGCTGGGCGCCGCCGGAGATCTCCTTTGGGCAGCAGCTCACCTTGCACTGGGGCGATGCGCCGGTGATTCTGGAGAGTCATCCCGGTCCCACGTCTGGCGCGATCTGGGTCATTTTGCCAGAGGAAAAGATCGTCTTCGTGGGGGATGCTGTGATGAAAGGGCAGCCGCCCTTCCTGGCGCATGCCGACCTGCCTGCCTGGCTCGAAACGCTGAATTTGTTGACGACCCCGGATTACAAGGGCTTCACGATTGTCAGCGGGCGCGGCGGCGTGGCGACTCCGCAGGCGGTCCGCAGTCAATATGACACGATCAAGCATATCCATGATAAGGTGGAGGCGCTGGGCAAGAAGCGTTCGTCTATCATTGCTACGGAGAAACTCGCTGAAAACCTGCTCAAGGATTTCCGTGCCCCGGCCGCAAAGCACAAACAGTATGCCCACCGGCTGAGTTATGGTTTATATCATTACTACATGCGCCATTACCTGCCCTCTTCCCGAACTCTGGTGGAAGAATGACCCCCCAGCCTCTCCTTGAAGTGACCCGCGGCCATATCGTCGAATCGACGCACTATGGTTCGATCGTCGTGGTGGATTCAAGTGGAAAATTGATTGCAGCCCAAGGCGACCCGAAGACGATCGCCTTTTTACGCTCCAGCGCCAAACCGTTCCAGGCCCTGCCGTTTGTGGAACGCGGCGGTGTAGAGCACTATAGTTTCACGCCGCGTGAGCTTTCCCTGTGCTGTGCTTCGCATGAAGGCAGCGCAATGCATGTGCAAACCGTCATCGGTATGCAGAAGAAGATCGGCATCGATGAGAGTACTCTGCAATGCGGCGCGCACCTGCCCGGCGACGTGGACGAACTCAAGTCCATCATCGTGAATGGCAGGCATCCCACGCCCAACTACAACAACTGCTCCGGCAAACACACCGGGATGCTGGCCCATGCGAAGATGCGTGGACTCCCGCTCGAAACTTATCTCGATGTCAACCATCCCATCCAGCAGGACATCCTCGCTTCTTTCGCCGAGATGTGCCTGTTCCCGGTTTCAGAAATCGAGCTCGGCATTGACGGCTGTTCCGCGCCAAACTTTGCTCTGCCCCTGTTCCATGCCGCGCTGGGAATGGCGCGTCTGTGCGACCCGCGGGCGTTACCAGAAAAACGTGCGCAGGCCTGCCGCCAGATCACTGCGGCCATGTCCGCACATCCTGAAATGGTGAGCGGCTACGGGGAGTTCGATGAACGGTTGATGAAAGTGGGGGAAGGCAAAATCATTACCAAGCGCGGTGCGGAGGGGTTCCAGATCGCGGGAGTGATCCGCCCTGATTCGCCCGGAGTCGGGATTGCATTGAAAGTATCCGATGGCGACGCTGCCCGCATGGCCGATGACCTGACCTTTCACAACCGCGTCCGCCCGGCGGTGACACTCGAGATCCTGCGCCAGCTGGGAGCCTTGTCCTCGCAGCAGGAGCAGGCGCTGGCCGGGTTCGGACCCGTGAAGCAGGTCAAGAATCATCGCGGCCTGGTCACGGGTCAATCGCATCCGGTGTTTGAACTGTAATACCCTTCCTGCGGGGTGCTTGGCGAAGCCCCCGCAGGAGAAGATACAGCATTCGCTCAACAACGCCTCCAGGGTGTGAATATTTTCTACTTCGTTGATTTCATCGCCCAGATTGAGTTTAATTGCAAACTGTAACGCATCAGAGGCAGGGAAAATGTTACTATCCTTCGTAGCTGGCCTTTCGAATGTACCCATATCATTGAAAACGAAGTAAAATCTTATTACGTTACCATGCCTAAACTCGACCTTGTTCTCATCGCGCTGGAAGTTTCGACAACTTCAAAATTGATGGAAC
>DASTOH010000064.1:0-6867 GCA_035720235.1 Anaerolineales bacterium
CCGAGAAAGCCATAGTTTCTGGCGCGATCCTGGGGCGGGGTGACATCGGCCACATAGGCTCCCGCGGTCGAGGCACTGCCCGCGCCAAAACCATCGATCACCCGCGAGAGGAAAAGCACCCACAGCGCGCCGCCGATCCCAAAGAGGAAGTAGCCCAATGCTGCGGCGGTAATGCTGTACAGGATCACCGGCCTTCGTCCGAAGCGATCGGAGAGCTTGCCAAGCAGCGGTGCCGCGAAGAACTGAGCCGCGGCGTAGAGCATCGGGATCATGGCGACCATGATGGCTTCCTGGCTATACTGGCGGACGATGTAGGCCTGGATGGGCAGCAGCAGGCCCAGGCCCATCACATCCAGCAGGACCACGGTGAAGATGAACCCTAACGCGACTTTTCCTGATTTATTAATCGAATTGTTTTTCATAACATTAACTCCTTATCGTTATTTATCCCTGTAATTGGGACCACTTTTGCTCAAGATCCAAATGCCGACCGTGACGCACAGGAATAGAATCCCCAGGTTGATCGGGTTGAGCCACAGTTGAATCAGGTTTTCCATTTTTGCTTCTCCTTTTTAATTTCGGTGGTTTTCCGCATGGTATCGTTCGACAGTATGAGCTGACATCACCCCCGAAGGGTGATTGGCGGGGTGATTAAGCGAAACACCCTGCATTTGCAGGGTGTTTCATTTGAACTTCGCAGACAGCGACCGCGCAAAAAGTTTCTCTCATCATTTGTGATGAGGGTATGTCTTTTCGTTCAGTTTTTTGCCATCATCTCGAAACCTGCGCCGTTTCTGGGTTGTGTCAATTGTAAAGACGACAATCAGCCCCACGATCATCAGTGTGAGAAATACCGTCTCCATATTAACCTCCAGGAGTTTGCACCGATCATAGGCAGATAAGTCTGGGCGATATAAGCGATTTTCATCGTGACAATGATGTATACGTATCCACCGATGCAGAGGTCTCAGACTGTCGTGGCTGAAAAGCGCTGGCATGTTCGCGGCACCACGCCTCAAACGTCTGGGCAGGGTGCTTCGTGACCCGTTCGACCGTTTCTGTGAGAAGCGCGCCTTTGTTGCTACGTAACTCCGAAGCGACTTGCATCAGGGCCTTCACCAACGTCCTGTCCATGCCAGACATCAACATCTGCAGTCTGGCAGCAAACATCGGCACATTGATATACCTGACTTGTCTGCCAATGACGTTTCCGATAATCTGTGCCATATCGTCTATCGTCAGGAGTTCGGGGCCAGTCAGTTCATAGATTTGACCGGCCTGCCCAGACTGGGTAAGTGCCGCAGCCGCCACCGCGGCAACATCCCGGGGAGCCACTGGCGCTACTTGACCCTTCCCACCAGGGAAGTAAACCCTGCCTTGTGCATTAATCGTCTCGGCCCACCACTGTATGGAATTTGACATGAACATCCCCGGCCGGAGAAAGGTCCATTCGAGACCGGAGGCTTGGATCAATTCTTCCCTTTCGCGATGCCATCGACCGACCAACAGATAGGGCCGGCTTGCCTCCAGCGTTGAGAGTTTCACCACGGAATTCACACCGGCCTGTTTTGCCGCATTCAGCACATTGATATCCTGACGGGTTTCGTAAGTGACCAGGAATATCCGGTCCACGCCACGCAATGCAGCCTGCAAGGTATCTGGTTTATCCAGGTCAGCTACTGCGCGTTCGATGCGCGCATCAAGCTGGGATACTTTGCGCTCGTCGCGTACGAGAACGCGGATCGATTGACCAGACTCAAACAACAGTGGAATGAGTTCTTTTCCAATGTTGCCGGTAGCACCTGTAACTAAAATCATGTTAAAACGCCTTTCTCCATCGAACCAGGCTACATCTGTGTGCGGATGATCAGATTACTGACACCACCACGGATGGTAATGTCGTAGCGATTCGTCGATTCTTTGTATTCAGGCGTCTCAAGGCGGATCCCGCCACCTATACTGCCGTACGACCGGTCATCGAAGGCTAACTTGCTGACGCCTCCCTCGACCTTGAGCCAGGCTGAGACACCTCGCGGGCGTATAAGCGTCAACTGGCTCACGCCGCTTGCCAGGTAGATTGGTACTGTCCCCAGTGGGCGCGGTAGCAAGATATGCGTCTCAGCAACGCCGCCTGTGACAACCAGTGAACGCAACTGAAATTCACGTAAGTCTGCATCCAGGTGTGCAACGCCGCCACGGATCTCGATCTGCCACGGGATAGAGGTATTGAGGATGACTTTGGCCGCATGTCTGTTTGCCAGGAATCGATGCTGGAACCACTCGGTCAGCGAAAGGTGGTAGTGAATGGCCACCGTTTTGTTCCGGGTGCGCACATCTGGGATCTGGCCTACGAATTGGCTTCGGAACAGGTCCCCGGTTGCGGAATCTCCGGTGAGATCGAAATTCGAGATACCGCTTGTGATCTCCAGGTAACCCTTTTTCGCAGCACCGAGCGGTGCAGAGAAAATCGCGCTGTTACCTGCGCGTTCACTTGTGAACGACTTCGAAATTGAGTTCATGGTTATTGACTCCTTCACAGGATATTGCCTTTGGACTTCGATGATGTTATCGCCTGCCAGGGTGAATCGAATTCACCCAATGTGGGTGATTGAAAGGGTGATTGTTGAAAACAAAAACGCCCCGCAGCTATGGGGCGTTGACAAAAAGATTGGGACGCTTATGATCTGGCAGGTTTCTCGATATTCCCCAAAATGTAGTTCGGAGGTAATGGTTCAACTTTCTGATCAGTTACAAACGTGACATCGCCACCCGACTTGAGATAGACTGATTTCTCGGCATCGCCAATTCGCGCTTCCCAGTAACCTCCAATATCCTTCACGCGCAAACGGAGGCTGGTCAGATCGGCGACGTGAAAGCGCACGTCACTGCCGGCCCCGAAAGTGACATCCCTGCCAATCATGGTCTGGCAGTCAATGCTCAGTGACCGGCCTGCTGAGACATTTCCCAAACTGTAAACATCCTGTAACTTCAAATGATGCCCCGAATAAGCATCCACCTGCCCCTGTACACCTTGAACGTCAATATCCGTTCCGGCATACACTTTCAGGTTTGATGAAAACGGCACCAGCACTTCACCACTGGCGCCAATCTGAACTTCGATAACTTCATTCGATTCCTTCTTTCCACTCAGATGCGGCAATTTCAAGCGCACATCAAACAGCACATGCTCGCCAATCGCGGCGCGTGCACGGCCAATTTGCGATTCGCTACGCCGCTCCAAAGTCAGTCCCCACATGCCTTTGGTTTCCGCGGTGACTAGCTCGCTATCGTGACCCTTTACCGTAACGCTACCTCCCACCTTGATAATAATGGTTTCGTTCTTCCCTGCAAGAATAGATCGTTGCGTCATTTTCAAATCCTACTTTATGCGTTGATTGACCGCATTGTAGTACCTGTCCTATTTCCGCACTTCACCCAGCGAGGGTGATTGCGAGGGTGATGTTTGAGTCTAATGTCATTGCGAGGGCTAACGCCCTCGCAATGATATACACTATAGAAGTTTCAACTCACGCGCGACTCCACGCGCCTCATCACGTGACTTCACATTCAACTTGCGATAAATGCTCTTGATATGGGTCTTGATGGTGTTGACGGAAACGACCAACTCCCGGGCAATATCTAGGTTGGATAAGCCTGCGACCAGCAAGCGCAGAACGCGGATTTCCTGTTGGCTCAACGCCTCCACCTGGACCGTCGAACTGGTTACGCCTCCGAGCGGCATTGCCTCAGGGGGGAAGGAATGCAGCAGGGTTGTAGCAAACAGGCTCAGGCTCCGGTTGTGAAGCGTGGGGAGCATTGCTTGCAGCAGCACAGCCATGCGCGTCCCTTCATCTAAAAAGATACGCCGAAATCCTTTTGCCTGTCCAAGTGTGAGGGCCTCACTGAGAGATTTTTTGGCCTGCGTCAAATCCGATTTCGCGTGGTGCGCCAGCGCCTCAAGACACAGTGCTGTGATCTGACTGCGCACGCGCCCATTCTCGAGGGCGTCGGTGACCCGGTCTTTGAGTAGTTCGAGCGCCTCATTTGCCTTGTCCTCAGCCATTCTCAGGCGCGCCAGGGTGAGGGCTTCTCGCTCTTTCTGGACGTTCAGCCTGCTCTCCCTGTCATTTGAAATGAGTGCCTGCCAGCCCTTCAACGCGAGAAGGTCACCAGAAAGGATTGAAAAGCGAGATTGCACTTCCTGCACTTCCCGCAATAAGGTGGGATGCTGCATACCGCTCACCAAAGGTTTCATTAATTCGCTGGCGCGCTGAAGGTCATTTTGGGCGGCCCGAATGTATGCCAGACGAATCGTTGCCTGGGCCTGGAGCAGCTCGTTGCCGCGCTGTCTGGCCAGGTCCAGCGCCCGCGCGGCAAGTCGCTCCGCTTCACCAAGATCATTTTTCTCATAGGTGATATTTGCAAGACTTAACGCTGCAAACCCCTGGTCATCCAGCATGGATTCATCGCCCACCGCCTCGGTGATAATTTGTTGATTTAATTGCTCCGCCTCTTCAAATTCGCCCTGCCAGTAGAAGACCTCGCTCAACATTTGGATGGCAGCTAACACACCGTAATTATTTTGTGCCGCGCCCAGCAATGCACGCGCTTCAAGGATCAAATCCTGTGCAGCCAGGATGCGACCTTCGTTCAACGCCTCATAGCTCAGTATCAGCAGGCTCGTGCCGCGCCAGGCCGCATCATACTCTGGCAGTTCATCCAGAGATTGACGCGCGTACTCAAACGCCTTCTGGAATTCGCCTTGCCACCACGTAACGATCCCACGGAACGAAAGCAATTGTCCGAGTCTCGGATGGTTTTCCTCCGTACGCCAGGCCGACTCTGCTGTGCGAAGGTATGGTTCAATCCGGCTCGCAGTAGCGGGGGCAAAGCGGTCTGTAGAGTATAAGATGATCTGTCCATAGGTAAAACAAATTGCGGGATGACGTAATATCTCCTGTTGAGGGATGTTTTCCAGCCAGCGACCAATCGTCTGGCTTTCGCTCAAATTATGGATCTCGATGAATTTTTCGATGAGTACCATCGCACGGTCGAACAAATTTGCAGCCAGCGCTGTTTCTATGGCTTCGTCGAACAATCCATGATATTCATACCAATCACTGGCTTTTTCAAATAGCCTTTGGACACCTGCCTGGTCGAGCTGTTGTCTTGCCAGAAATTGGATGGACTCGGCAAATAAAGGATTGTAGCGATACCAGATCCGATCGCCCGCACGTTCAAGTTGTTCGACAAACATATTGTCGCGCGCCAGCCGTTCGAGCGTGACGGCACTTTCATTTGTTTCTGTGATTGTGTCACACAAGGAGCCGGTCAAACGATTGAAGAAACAGGTCTTCAACAAGAATGATTGGATGTTCTCGGGTTGTCCTTCAAAAACCTCTTTGATCAGGTAATCAGCAACAAAACGGTCGCTGCCCGAAAAAGTTTCTATCAGACGCTCAATATCCACTTCACTTCTGCTTTGCAGCGACAGCGCCAACAACCGCAGTCCTGCTGCCCAACCCTGCGTCTTCTGCAATAATCTGCTGACCATTGAAGATGGAAGGTCGGCATGCATGGCCGTACCCAGGAAAGACTCTGCTTCTTGCTGCGTGAAGCGCAAATTGGCTGCATTGATCTCAACCAATTCATCGCGCACACGCAGGGCTGCCAGAGGCAGCTCGAGGTCAGTCCGCGCGATCAGAACCAGATGAAGTGCTTCGGGCAAATGCTGAATCAGAAATGAAACCGCCTTGCTGATTTCAGCGGAGGTGACAGCATGATAGTCCTCCAGAACCAGTACACACGGTTCTCTTAATCGTGCCAGGTCGTTGATCAATAACGTCAGCAAAGATTGATAGGATGGCGGCTGAGAGGTCCTCAGAGCAGAGAGCGCGTTTTTACCAACGGAAGGATCGAATGTCCGGATCGCCGAGACGACATACGTCCAGAAGCGGGACGGATCGTTATCATTCTCATCCAACGTCACCCAGGCAGACCGGAAGTCGCGGTTCGCGATCCACATGCGCACCAAGGTGGTCTTGCCAAAGCCAGCGGGCGCGGTGACAAGACTCACTTTTTTCGCCAGACCCACGTCCAGCCGCGCGAGCAATTCATCGCGTGGAATGGCAGTCGACGGCAAGCGCGGCGGCATCAACTTGGTGTGAAGCAATCTCTCTGTACTGGCTGAAGATGCGCTGTGAGGTTTGCTCATGGAGATTGCGTTCATTATATTCAATCTCCCTCAGAATGACAGCGAAAGAGTCCGGTTTTACGGGATGAGTGTACTGAAAAAACCCTTTCAACCACAAAGGACACGAAGGGCACGAAGGAAAATTCAAAGGCGATTAAGAGCAATTGACTTCTCCATAGATTTTCTTTCGTGGCGCCCAGGCGCCACTTCGTAGGGTTAATTTTCTTTTCGCGATCTCCCCGGCACTTGCGCCCGGGGCAGGGTCGCGTCACTTCGACAAGCCCTATCGGGCAGTCAGTGCACCGCTTCGCGGTGAAAAGACCTTTTTGCAGTGCAGTCCCGGTATTCTATTCCACTCTTAAACAGGGAATTGACAAAACTAAATATATTAGTTAAAATACTAATAACATTAGCAATATGGAGCAAGCAATGACTACAAAATTTTTCAAACAAAAAAATGGACAGATCGCGTACGATATTACCGGTGAAGGGCAGTTGGTAATATGCGTGCCGTCGTTGGGCGATGTGCGGGACGAGTATCGTTTTCTTGTCCCGCTGCTGGTGAAGGCCGGATATCGTGTAGCGACAATGGATGTACGCGGCCACGGCGAGACCAGCGTGGAATGGGATGATTTCTCGGTAGCGGCCATCGGTGAAGATATCCTTGCTCTCGT
>DASTOH010000065.1:0-11676 GCA_035720235.1 Anaerolineales bacterium
TTGCGGCTCGTAATCTGCGTCGGTGGCAATGACCAGCGTACCGCGCGCCAGAATCTCAGCCAGCTTATCGTTTTGAAAGGCGACAACAGTAGCCGTTTTCGCAGGAGCGCACGCGGGAAGAAACAATAAAATGCCAAAGAACAACCAGGTCACTAGCTTCATGCCATACTCCTTGGAGATGATTATATATCAAGTAATATATCTCACCGGAGCAGCCGGCTTACAAAAAAGAAACCGCCCGCAGGCTGACGGGGGCGGACTCTGCAACCATTCTAAGGTGTGCAGGTGGCTTTAAAAGTCACCCTGCCGGTGATGTCGTTTGGGGAAAGGATGTGAACTTGAATCCAGTAATCCTTGGCGGCCTTAACCCTGTAATACACAAAATCACTTTGTGAGCTCGTCTCCAGGAACAAGACAGGGTTGGCATTGATCGTTTCCCCCTCACTGGTCTCCCATTGCCATGTGACTGTCGTTGGACCATTCGTCGTAATATCAGCATTCACAATGATGTATTGTGGAAAAGCGGTACAGGAAACGTTCAACGAAGGTGGATCCACGCGGAGTTGAATATCCGTGACCTGGCCAGGCGGTGCCTCCACCACTGGCATCGAATCGATCCTCCCCACCGCGTGAACCAGTTCTGCAGCGAGCCAGCAAAATGTTGCAGGGTCGCTTGGGTTCTTTACATACCACCAGGTCACGTCAATATTTTTCCCCACAATCTCTGCCTGCCTGCCCACCTCCAGGCCGCCCACCACCGCATAGGCCGTGCTCGGTCCGTACCGGCAATTGACCGGGTGAGTGATTGGCGATGCCAGCGCCAGTCGCGGTGTGGAGGTAGGCACGAATGTCAATGTTGGCTGTGCAAGCAATGTTTCGATCGGAATCCGCGTCGGGGTGGATAGGGCCAATAAGGACGTATCCGTGATCGGCGAAGCGAGAGGCGTCCCCAGGGGCTGAACCGGCATATTACAGGAGGTCACCATCCAAACAGATAAAATGAAAACGATCCAGCATCGGTTCATACATTCCTCCTTCGTGAGATGGAATCTTAATACGCGGATCAGTTTATGACAATAGCCCTTTGGGTGTGGTCACGCGTCCCACGGTCTGCTGCTGTTGCCCGAGGCCTGATACAATCGGACAGACCGTATCCAATTCGTGGTACAATTAGAACATATATTCTACCCCGGAGAGAGGAGTTTGTCATGAGCAAAAAGGTCATGGTATTCGTTGGGACAGACAAGGGTGGCTTTATCTTCGAGAGTAACGAGAAACGTAAAAGGTGGAAAGTGAGTGATGTCCAGTTTAAGGGCTGGAATGTGATGCATATTCAGATGGATCCGCGCGATCAGCGCCTGCACGCCGCGACCAGTCACTTCGTTTATGGGCCAACTACCCACTATTCAGACGATCTTGGAAAGACCTGGACTCAGGCAAAGCAGGTGCCTATCCTCTCTCGCCCGTCAAAATCTGGCCGGCCTTCTTCAACCGTGGAGGAAGCCTTCCAGTCGGAGGGCGGGGAAAGTATCAAAGACAAACCTGAGAAGATGATCAAAGTTTGGAATATTAAACCGGGGCGTGACAGCGAGCCCAATGTGCTGTATGCCGGGGCACAGCCAGCATCCCTGTTCAAGTCCGAAGATCGTGGTGAGACCTGGACGCTGAACGAAAGCCTGTACGACCATCCACAACGCGGCGAATGGAACCCCGGCGCGGGTGGATTATGTCTGCATACGATCCTGCTGGATCCGACGAACTCCGAACGGATGTATATTGCGGTCTCAGCCGCGGGTTGTTACCGCACGGATGACGGCGGACTCACCTGGGCACCGTACAACAAGAATGTGCGGGCTGATTTCATGGGGAATAAGTTCCCTGAGTTTGGGCAGTGTGTTCATAAGATGGTGATGCATCCGTCAAACCCCAATGTCCTTTATCAACAAAATCATTGCGGCGTGTATCGCAGCGACAACGCCGGCGAAGATTGGATCGACATCGGCGAAGGCAGGCTGCCTTCACGCTTTGGCTTCCCCATCGCCGTGCATCCCTCCGACCCGCGTACGATCTATATCGCGCTCGAGGAGAGCGACGAATTCCGCATGAGCGTGGATGGAAAATTCTCGGTCTGGCGCAGCCGGGATGCCGGTGACGCGTGGGAGCGCATCACAAACGGCCTGCCCGAAAAGGCACATCTGACCGTCCTGCGCGAAGCGATGGGAACCGATACCTTTGAAGACGCTGGAATTTACGTCGGCACGAACACCGGTCAGTTGTTTTATAGCCGCGATTCAGGCGACAGCTGGGATTTGCTGGCAGATTACCTGCCGCCCATCCAGTCGGTGGAAGCGGCGGTTGTGTAGCGAAACACGAATCAATGAGAAGGACGGAGGACAAGCCCTCCGTCCTTTTTGTTTTTTCATTGGCGATATACTGTTGTCAGATTTGGCGGCGATGTGCGTTTTATAGAATGAGATGCACTCAAATCGATCTGGGATACAAGATTGACACAAAATACTTTGCAATCCATTAAAGGCTGGCTGCGGAAAGAAAACGAGCGTTCCATCCCAAATGCGCAGGCTTTTACGCGCCTATATGAGGAGACTTACTTAATCGTGTTTCGGTATGTTTACGGGTTAAGCGGTGGCCCATTGCAGGAGGTCGAAGATTTGACCGCTGAAACTTATGAACGGGCCTGGAAGACGCGCGGACGTTTTCAGGGGGATGAACAGGCTGCGCTTGGCTGGCTTTTACGAATTGCCCGAAACTTGGCCATCGATTTATCCCGCCGCCGCAAAGTCCGTGATGTGGATGAAAGCCTGCAGATTGAACTGCTGATTGATCCCAATGTCTTACCCGAAATTGACGTGATGACACGCGAGCAGGTTGAGATTCTGTGGCGCCTGCTTGGCAGTTTGCCCGCAGATGTGCGCGAAATGATCGTGTTGCGTTACATGTTGGGCTGGCAGGTAAAACAGGTCGCCGAGTATTTGAGAACAAAAGAGAACAATATCAGCGTGACAATTCGCCGCGCCCTCAAAAGCTTGCAACGCGATTGGTTCCTATTGCAGGAGAAAGACAATGAATAAGTCGACTCTCTCAGCCGTGCCGGATGAGAACAAAATTGAGGAATTACTGGCCAGGATTCAGCCTGTGCCGAGTGGAAATTTCCACAAAAAGATGGAACAGGCTTCCTGGCTGGATGAACAGGGAAGCAATAGAACAATTTCGAGCCGTCGCCGTCTGAGGCTGGCATTTGTCATCGTTATGCTTCTTGGAATAACCGTATTGGCAGTCACGCCGCCAGGTCGGGCCTGGGCACAGGAAGCGGCCCAATTCTTTTGGCGAGTCAGTTCGGCAACGATTCAGCTACCAGAGGAACAGGCGAAATCGATGAATGAATGGACAAGTGATGCCAACCGGCAATATGATTTGCCTCTTATTCCGGTCCTGATTCCTGCCGTTGCACCTGAAATGGCAGCCATCTCTGGTTGCGAAGCTCCACAAAGCTCCCAATCCTATCGCTGTCAAGTCGCTTTGGCGGAATCCAAACTTGGTTTTGACTTGAAGGAGTTGCCTGCAAATATAACCAATTTCGAACTCCGATCGATTTCCATCGATACCGATTCGCAATTAGCAGTAATGAGTTATGACCTGGATCTGAAGTACCTGGGTTATAACAGTACTGGTTTTACCAGTTCCAGCAATCTCGTGTTCATACAGGGACTAGGCGATTTCGCAGACTTTGCCGAGCACCTGAATAATCCCTGGGAGGCAGTACCGGCTGACAAAGTAGAGCCTGTATCCATCGGAGCATCCAAAGGGGAATATGTAAAAGGCAGGTTTTATTTTCAGTCTGACAGCAATGTGTTGGTATGGTCTGAGGAATTCAGCGATCAAAGGCTAGCCTGGAGTGAGGGCACGAGATGGTATTTGTTCAAATTCAGCCCCAATCTCAACCTGGCAGGCACGTTGGATAAAGATCAACTCATCCATTTGGCTGAGAGCCTGGTCAATTCATCCATTGAAACAGCTAGATCTCTAAACCCTGATCATCTACTATCCATCTCGGATGCAGAGAAAATCTCCGGACTCGACCTAAAAGCTCCGACTCTGCTTCCAATGGATCTGGACTTTTCCTATGCCCGTTACCTCCCAGATCTAAAGCAGGTTCAACTCGTCTATGGATTGGATGAGAGCCTGGTCATCCATGAATGGGAAGGTGATCCCCTGGAGTATAAAAAGCCTTTAGGGAAATACGAGTTTACCTGTGAGATTGCAAACATGAATGGCGAGGAGGCATTCTATTGCTTCTTTGAAGGTCCCAACCCACGCTCTTTCTTGTGGTGGCATAAGGATGGATTCAATTATGAAATGTACTACGATTCATTTGCAGCCGGGCAAATTGACAGAGAGAGAATGCTCCTGATCGCTGAGAGCATGCAGGACGTTGATGACTTTCGAAAAGAGAGTCGCAGGAACTATGAACAGGTTGTGCTCTATGAACAGGCATTAGGGCTGGACATCAAAAAATTTCCACAGACACCCGCCGGCTGGGTATTTACGAACTTCTGGAGCAATGCGAGGTTAAAATGCATTGGCTTATACTACACCTCTACAACCGGGCAGGGCGGGCTTTCCGTAGGTCAATGCCAGACGGATAAGAGAACTGACCTTTCCCTCTATCCTTTCGATGCAGTCAAACGGACAAAGGTTGGAAGTGCCAGAGGGTATTATGTTGCCGGTGGCTACATCATAACAGCTGATGGAAAACAAGTCTGGGACCCGAACTCACTCGTAAGAAAACTGTACTGGCAAGAGGACGGTCTTTGGCTTCAGATCAGCATCTATGGCGACGCAACGCTTCTTTACGACAAGGAAAATCTGATCTCCGTTGCCGAAAGCCTGCGCTAAACCTGTAGGTAGGACGAGATAATATCTCGTCCTACCTACTTTAATTTACGGCTGCAAACAGGCTGGGATTGAATCGACAAACCCGGTGGGTGATTGGGTCGACCCATTCTCATCGTAGATCTTCACGAACCGCACTTCGGGGAATTGCTTGAAGTTACGGGTCAGCAGATTCGCAATGGTATAGGTCGCGCCGGCGCGGTCGCAGGTCCCTTCGAGATAGATATGCGCGACCCCATTGATTAGTTCAAAACGACTGTAACCCGTAAATCCGTTATAAAGCGCAATCCAACCATAGGTAAATTTTTCTGTCGCGCCGGGGCCTTTGAAATATTCATCCAGCAGCGAATGATATACATTGTTGCTGCGCACATAACGGACTCCAGCCACTTCAAACGGCGGCAAATTATTTTCATAGCGGAACCTGCTCACAAAGTACAGATTGATCCTCACATACAACGGTGTGACCGTTGGTCGAGGTGTGTTGGTGGGCGTGCGCGTTGGCGTGGAGGTACGAGTGGGGGTCAGGGTACGGGTTGGCGTTCGCGAAGGCGAAGCCGTAGCAGTTGGCGTCTTGAATTGCGATAAGCAGATCGGTTCCGAGTCACTTGCGCCGGTGGGTGACTGCGTCTGCCCATTCTCGTCATAGACCTTCACGAACTGGACTGTGGGGAACTGCTTGAGATTCAACCGGATCAGGTCTGCGATGTTGAAGTCTTTCCCCTCGGAGGTACAGATGCCTCGGAGGTACACGTGCGCAATGCCATCGATGACTTCGAGCCTGCTGTAGCCGGTGAAACCGTTATAAACGCCGATCCAGCCAAACGACGTCCGCTCGGTGGCGCCAGGCCCCTTGAAGTATTCGTTGAGCGCCGTCGTGAGCAGCACGTTCGATCTGGCCCAGCGGACGCCCGATACTTCAATCGGCGGCGTGTTCGCGTTGTATCGGATGCGGTTCGCAAAGTACACCTTGATCTGTGTGTACGTGGGCGTTAGGGTAGGACGCCGTGTATGAGTCGGCGTGATGGTCCTCGTGAGTGTAGGCGTGCGGGTGACCGTGCGAGTCGGTGTGGGAGTCCGCGTGCGGGTGGCAGTGGGGGTGCGCGTTGGTGTGCGAGTCCGCGAAGGTGTGGGAGTAAAGGTTGGAGTTCTGGTTCTCGTAGGAGTACGAGTCAGAGTAGGCGTCAGAGTTTTCGTGGGTGTGCGCGTGATCGTAGGTGTTCGACTGTTGGTCGGTGTACGCGTGACGGTGGGCGTAAAAGTATTCGTGGGAGTACGCGTTACTGTGGGTGTTGGAGTGATAGTAGGAGTCCGCGTAATCGTGGGAGTAAAGGTTGGGGTATTCGTAACAGGCGCGGGCGGAGTCGGGGTCGTATCTCCCAACAAGACAAACCGGACGGCATCCACGCCGACGAGGAGATCTGCCACGGCGGCTGATTCGTCCTGGGTCCGATTGGTTAGTTCGATGTATTCGTCTCCCTGGCCGGTGAAGACATATTTGCCGATATAGAGCCAGCCATCGTTGACGTAATAGAAGTTTGGAAAAACATTCTGGTTGACCACGACCTGGTCCATTTCACCCGTATGGCGAATCGAATAGATGGCGCCCTCGGTGGTCGCATTGATGGCCGGGATGCGGACATACACGGAGTAATATCCAGCCGCGGTGCCCTCAGGAAAATACCATTGCGCAGTGCAGGTGGGTGTACTCAAACGCGCCCTGGAGGTGCGCATGATGCCACCCTGGGAGCTGCCGGATGCGACATCCGCCCAGCATTCAGAAGGGGTTTCCACGAAGTTGGCGGTACCGTCATCCACAATGACGCCCGCGGTCGGCCGCAGCGGATAGGGAAGTTGGTCGCCTGATGGGTAGATTTGCGATCCATAATAGGCAAGAGATGGATAAGAGACCCACAAGGACTCAGGTTGCTGGTTGGGCAGCCAGGGGTCCACACCACCCCCCTGCCAGCCATACGGGTCAACAGATCTGCCCGATGGATTACGAACCGTGAAATGCAAATGCGGACCCGATGAATTGCCTGTCGTTCCGCTGATTCCCAGAAACTCACCGTGTGGCACAAAAGTGCAACCGGCTGAACTACAGGCTTGTACCGCCACGGAACTCATGTGTCCGTAGTACGTGTTGTAGCCATTGGGATGGCGCAAACGGACGTAGATGCCAAGATTGATCTTGTGATTTTGCGGATCCCACCAGCCCGCATACACGACCTGGTTGGCATCGGCCGCCGCATAGATCGGGCGATACGAGATGCCATAGTCCACGCCGTCATGACCATCGTAATAGACCCAATCACCCAGGCTGTAGGACCAGTATCCGCCACCGCCGGCGTTACATACACCGGCTTGAGGCGGAGGTGTTCCCGCCGGCTCAGGCGACGGACATTTCCTGTTTGCCTCATCGCCCGCAAAAGCAACGATGCGATTATCAAAAGTATAGTTCGGGCTGGAATGATCGAAAATGGATTCTTGTGAGGCCGTGCCCGGATAAGGCGGATATAAAAACGGGGTCACCGCCCGCGCGGGCGCGTGATCATCTTGTGCAGAGGCGCCGCGCGCGCCCAGCATCACGATGCCAAGCAGAAACAGGGTGAGGGCATTTTTGAGAGGGCGTGTCACTTTTAACCCAAAAGGTGACAGTCACTGCAAGCAAGTGACTGTCACCTATATTCTATCAAGGTTGAGGTGTGGCCTGGGAAACGGGAACAGACCGGAGCGTGGAGAGAACCACCACGGCGTCCGCCAGACAGGCATCCGCTTGATCCTGAAATGAAACTTCAAAAGCGGTGATCACCGTTCCATCTCCTCCGGTGTAGGTCACAGATTTCTTGACTCCGTTTTCAAAGGCGGTCGCTACGTCGAACGTGACCGTACCGGTATTCAACACGTCATGTTCCACCGAGACGTTCAGGGGCATGCCGCGCCCCGAAGTGACTGAGATCACACACCCGGTTATGTTGCGATGCGCGAGAGACGGGAACCCAAACTGATCAGCGGTGACCGCCCACAGATCGGGATCATACGTCACGCGAAACGCGAAGCCGGGGGTTGAATCGCCCAGATACGTTGGCGTGCCATCCCAGACCATTCTCGGCGGCGCATTGCGGATCTCGGTCGGTAACTCCAGCGGAGGCAAAGGCGTTTCTGTTTGCGTAATCGCAGGTGTTTGGGTGGGTGCAGGCGTGGAGGTTGGCAAGGGCTCGGGCGAGGCTGTTTCTATAATGATCGGAAATTCAGGCGCTTCTGTCGGGGCCGGAGGTTCCGTGGCAGGCATTTCAGTTGCCGCAGGAGGCGCCTCCGTTGGCGCGGCACCGCCACAAGAGGTCAGGAGGAAACATAGGAAAAGGATAAAGGTAACTCGCCAAATCATTCGATCTCGTCTTCTTTATTGACCGTCCGTCGCAGATCCCTGAAGGGGGCAGGTTGGTTCTTGAACGACTGAGCTTTTCCGAGAAAACCTGCGGGACGTTACCATCACTTACGCATCCACGCGGGACAGCAGGCTGATTCTGTTTCAAGGGGCTGAATTTCCCCTGTTGTTGCGGTTGTTGCATTCACAATGGACACATTCATTCTACCATTTATGACTACCTGGAAAGCCAAAGTGTTCCCATCCGGCGACCAAAGGGGAGTCTCCGCCCGGCCTTGTGTATATTTTGTGATCTGTGTCAACTCACCACTTTCCACATCCACAAGATAGATGTTACTAATCAACGCTTCGCTCGACTGATCCGCATTCTTATCTTCCGGGTTCTCGCGCACGACAAACGCGATCCACTTCTCTTCCGGTGACCAATTTGCCGCGTAGCCGTGACCGGCATCTGCATAAGCAAGGAATTTCCCTCCCTGAACGGATGACTGAGCGTTGTCTGCCAGGTCGGCCGTCGAAGGGATCAGCCACAGTTCCCCCACCGTGAACGGCGTCTGCGAATCAGGGGTCTTGATGAAGGCGATTTGCTTTCCATCCGGCGAGAAGCGCGCAAAGGAAATATAATTGTCTGGGTCGGCATACAACTGCTTCGTACTCCGTGCATCGTTTTGGGCCAGCCAAAGTTCACTTCCCTGACCCAGCCCGCGTGAAAATGTGAAAGTAAAGTCAGACGAATCGGGCTTGGCAGAAAGATCATACGTGAATTCGTTGATGGCAATGGGATCGGCCGCACCATCCGGAGATACGCGGATCACGCGTGGATTTCCCAGCGCATCGACTTTGAGATACGCGGCTTTGCCATCGCCGGTCCACGTCAGGAAGTGACTGTCCGAGTCGGTGACGGGTTGGGTAGTCGCGCCCGTTTCAGTATCGAGAAATAGAACCGTTTGCCCGTTGGGACAATTCAACTCGATCAGTAAGTATTTTCCAATTGGCGCAGGGAAAGTGTTGTTGAGTTCGCAACTGGGTGGAATCGAAAATGGAATCTCTTGGACGGGTTCAAACTCTGTGGAATATTCGACGAAGGCAGGAGGGTTGAAACGGTAGATGAGGAGGGAGGTTTTGGGAGAAGCGGTGGGAGTGGGTTGGCAGGAAGAAAGCAGAAATGAAGTAATCAGTAAACAGTGGACAGTAATCAGTTTGCGCGGCATGAGGGGTATTATACAGGCGGGGTTATAATCACCAAAACATGCCGGTGGTTGAGCGTCCCGAAGGGACAGTCGAAACCACCACTAACCATAATACTCTTGCTTACTTGGTGGTCTGGACTGCTTATGTTCGACCACAGGAGTTGGGAATTCATCATGCATATACTTGTTACCAACGATGATGGCGTTCAAGCGCCCGGATTGCTCGCCCTGGCGCAGGCCATGCGCAAACTTGGCGAGGTGACCGTCTTCGCGCCAGATCGGAACTGGTCCGCTTCCGGACATGTCAAGACCCTGGAGCGGCCGCTGCGAGTCGCCGAGACGATGCTGGCAGATGGGACCACCGCGTTCACGTCGGATGGCGCGCCGTCGGACTGTGTCGCGCTTCCGCTGCTTGGTTTTGTAGAGAAGGTTGACCTGGTCGTTTCAGGCATCAACCCGTTTTCCAATATCGGTCATGATGTAACCTACTCAGGGACAGTCACCGCCGCCATGGAAGCCGTGATCACAGGTGTGCCTGGTATCGCCTTCTCCCTGGCTTCTGAAGAAAAACCTACCAATGTCATCACCGATTATGGTCCCGCGGGGCAAATTGCCGGAGTTGTGATCGGGAAAGTAATCGAGGAAGGTTTGCCGGAAGGCGTCGTGTTGAACGTGAACATCCCCTATTTGAGCGTGGAAGCCATTCAAGGATATGCCATTACGCGGCAGGGTTTACGCGTGTATCGCGACGCGCTCGACAAACGCGTCGACCCGCGCGGCCGTCCCTATTACTGGATCGGCGGTGAAACGCCCACTGGCGTCAACGAGGAAGGGACAGATGTCGGCGCGCTGGCCTCGGGATACGTCTCGCTCACGCCGCTGCAATTGGATCTGACGAATTACAAGGCGATGGAAGCCATGAAGAAATGGGAGTTTTGACTTCCGCCCTGAGCGGAGAGACGCGACATGCGTCTCTCCGCTCAGGGCGGGCTTACCTGAAAACTTGCGTTTCGACTGCGCTTGCCCAGCGGCTCGCTCCGCTCAACGCGGAATCATTCGGGAGGGAACATGGACGTTACACAATTTACACCGCAGCAGATGAACACGCTGCGAAAAATCTTCCATGCCATGAATCATTTCATGGTCTTCCTGTGGAAAATTGGGTTGGGCAAAGCAATCAATATATGGCCCGCGGGTTTTGGTCGCATCATGGTCATCAAGCATCGCGGACGAAAAAGCGGCAAGGAATATCTCACACCGGTCAATTACGCAATCGTGGACGGCAAAATCTATTGCACGGCCGGGTTCGGCTCCGTCTCAGATTGGTATCGAAACATGCTGGTGAACCCAGAAATTGAATTATGGCTCCCGGAAGGGAAACGCAAAGCGCGTGCGGAGGATATTTCTGAGACGCCGAATCGTTTGTTCCTGCTGCGACAGGTGATCATTGCATCAGGATTCGCGGCACCGCTGTTCGGGATCGACCCGAAAAAGCTGAACGACGAACAACTGGATGCAGTATCAAAAGAGTATCGTCTTGTGCACTTCAAACAATAAGCCCCTGCCGGATTTCTTAAGTATTAACCACACAAACTCTGAGTCACGGGGATTCTAAGAAAGATTCTCGTTATCTCGGTTGCAAAAGGAAAACCAACATGCCCTACCTCGCCTCAGACACCCGCTACGACTCTATGACCTACAACCGCGTTGGCAGAAGCGGACTCAAGCTCCCGGCTATCTCGCTGGGCTGGTGGTACAACTTCGGCGGACGTGACAATATCGAAAACGGACGTGCTATCGCCCGCCGCGCCTTCGATCTCGGTATCACACATTTCGACCTCGCCAACAACTACGGTCCGCCGCCCGGCTCCGCGGAGGAAACCTTTGGTCAACTCTATAAGCAGGATTTCCAGCCCTACCGGGATGAGCTCATCATCTCCACCAAGGCAGGCTACGACATGTGGCCGGGACCCTATGGTGAATGGGGCTCGCGCAAATACCTGCTCGCCAGCCTGGACGCCTCCCTCAAACGTATGGGGCTCGACTACGTGGATATCTTCTACAGTCATCGCTTCGACCCTGACACACCTCTCGAAGAAACCATGGGCGCGCTCGACTCCGCCGTCCGCCAGGGCAAGGCTCTCTACGTGGGCATCTCCTCGTACAATCCAGACCAGACCCGCCGCG
>DASTOH010000066.1:0-19517 GCA_035720235.1 Anaerolineales bacterium
CGACCGGCATGCCTGCGGCGATGTTGGCGTCTACAACCGTGCCTGAGGTAACATAGGCAACGAAGTCTTCGCGTCCAGCAGTCAGAGCTTCAGCACAGAACTGGTCTGTATCCAGCGAAATCACAGTAACGTTCGCGGGCGGCTGGGCGTAGATCGAGGAGGCTGGCAGGCCAATGTCGCCGCCACTGAGCCAGGTCTCGTAGGTGGTGGAAACGCCGGCGCAGATGGCCTGACCCTCGAGTTGGTCAAGCGATGTGATTCCAGAATCAGCAAGCACTGCAACCACGGCGGGGGTATAGTAATAGGGCACGCTGAAATCGAGTATCTTTTGCCGTTCAGGCGTGATGGTCATGGACCCGACGCTGACATCCCATTTATCCGCCCACGAGCCGGCGGTGATGGTATCCCAGCCGGGGGTGGCAAAACAGGTTTCCACGCCGAGCGCATCCCCGATCGCCGCGGCGACATCCACATCGAAGCCCTGCATTTCGGCGGTGGTCAGGGCATCTGACGGGCATTTGGTGTTATCGGGGCGTTGGCCTTCCGTATTGAGGAAGGACTGTGGCTGGTAGTTCGGGTCTGTGGAGACCATGATATAACCCCGTTCTTTGATGGCGCCGAGCAGGTCACTGGCCTGACCTCCGCCGCCTCCGCCGCACGCGGCGAGAGCCAGCGATGCAATCATGACCAGCACGAGCACGTTGTACAGTTTTTTCATGAGATTTCTCCTCTTTTGAGTGTTTTGTTGAAAATCGTCTGAATGTCTGAAACGGGTGAGCCTATTGCGATATAAGCATCTCCTTTCTCTTAGAAAGTTACTCCAAGCATAGACTATTTTTTTCAATTATGCAAGAGAACCGGTATGATTAGTCATGGCTTTTGCAAAGTCCGGGTTCAAGATTCTTTGTACACGGATTTCACGGAGCGGACGGAGTTTTTTCCGTCTTTTCACGGCAAATTCCGTGTTGTCCGCGCGATCTGCGTTTTCTGCATACAAAAAGAGGGTTTTGCCAAGCTACTTTGCTAAAGCCATATATGATTAGTCTCTGGAAAAGATCGGCTGGGTTTTGACGCTGCACGCCTACAGTTTAAACCTCTGAAGCTTGACAAAGTTTCGACGAACTGACCCCAGCGCTGATCTTTCTGATGGCAATCCTGAGATGGTAAAATGCTGTGTGATCAAATTCCTGGAGGATGTATGCCTTCCGTTTTCCCAAGTGAAGAGTGGCTGAAGGATCTGGAAGCCAAACTCAATTCCGACCAACGCTACGCGGAAATTGCCAAGAACTGGGAGGGTGACCTCTTTTTCGTTATCGAGCCAGAAGGCAATCTTAAGGAGCGTCTCACGTTCTACCTGGACCTGTGGCATGGTCGCTGCCGAAAGGTCGAATATAATCCTCTGCCTGAGGCTCACCCAAACCCGGCCTTCACGCTCACCGCCTCCTACAAGGACATCACGGCCGTTCTCTCCGGCAAAATGAATCCGATGACCGCCATGATGACCAGTAAGCTCAAAGTGAAGGGCAGCATGGGATACATGATGCGGAATGTGCCAACCGTGCTCGATTTTGTCCGTGTAGCGCAGGAAGTGACAAAGGAAATCCTGTAAAGCGAGATACGCCCTACCCCATTGATATGCAACCCATCCTTAAAATAAACCTCACCACTCGTGAAACAGAAGAATATGTGATCCCGAAACAGTGGGAAAAGGACTTTCTGGGCGGCGCATCCCTGGCCGCTCGAATTTTGTATGAGCATTTGACGCCTGATCTGGATCCGCTTTCACCGGATGCCCCTCTGCTATTTTTGATGGGACCCATGACGGGCACCTCCGGCCCCACGACCGGACGCTTCGTCATCTGTGGAAAGGGGCCCGCCACCGGGCTATGGGCCGAATCCAACATTGGAGGTTTTTGGGGACCCGCGCTCCGCAAGGCCGGTTACGATGGGTTGTGGATCACGGGCAAGGCGTCAGAGCCGATCTATCTCTGGTTAAACGGGAGCAGGCTCGAGTTGCGGAGCGCGGCGCATTTGTGGGGACAGAACACATACACGACGCAGGACAAGGTCAAAGAGGAGGTTGGCGAAAAGTCTGCCAGAGTCTGCGTCATTGGACCGGCAGGGGAGAAGCAGGTCTTGTTCGCGTCCATCATGTGTGACCACGGACGCATGGCAGGACGCACTGGCATGGGTGCGGTGATGGGGTCGAAGAATCTCAAAGCAGTAGCCGTGCATGGGATTAATGAAATCCCGGTCTTTGATCTGCTAAAGTACAAGTCGTTACGCTCAGAGGCAAACCGCAGGCTGCACGATGATAATGAAGCCACGGTGCTCCGTGAGGTGGGCACGGGAGGCGCGGCAAATTATGCGGAATACCTGGGCGCAATGCCAGCCAGGTATTACACCCAGGGGTCATTTCCTGGTGTCGATGAGGTTTCCGGCGCGAAGATGACCGAAACGATTCTGGTTGGCCGTAGCGCCTGTCAGGGCTGTGTCATTGCTTGTGGGCGGGTGGTGAAACTGCCAAAGGATGCGATGAAGCGAAAGGGTCCCGAATACGAGACCATGGTGGGATTCGGCGCGAACCTGCTCAACGATAACCTTGAGTCGATTGTGGATCTGGGTGAGCTGTGTGACCGCTACGGCATGGACACGATCAGCACGAGTAACATCCTTGGTCTGGCGTTTCATTTATATGAAAAAGGGATCATCACGCCGGACGACACTGGCGGCATTGAACTGCGATGGGGCGATGTGGATGCGATCGAAAGACTTGTGCGGATGATCGGAAGGCGCGAAGGGATCGGCGACCTCCTGGCGAAAGGTTCGCGGTCCTTCGCCCGTCATTTTGGCGTGGAGGAGGAAGCCGTGCAGGTGAACGGCCTAGAGGTCGCGTATCATGATCCACGAGGTGTTTCTGGGATGGCGCTTTCGTACGCGACCAGCCCGCGCGGCGCGTGTCACAATCAATCTGATTATTTCTTTGTGGATTGGGGCCATTCCCATGAAGAGGTCGGCATCACTTTTTTCGAGCGCCATGCGCAGGCCGAGAAGGCTGCTAACGTGGCGCGGCATCAGGATTGGCGTACCGTGGATAACGCCATTGTGATGTGCATCTTTGCGAATGTGGGAACGCAGGAAAAAGTAGACCTCATCAATGCAGCCTGTGGATTGAACTGGACGGTGCTGGATTTGATGAGATTTGGGGAACGGTCCTGGAATCTTAAGCGGGCCATCAATAACCGCATGGGATTGACGCGCTCCAATGATAAACTGCCCAAGGCCCTGCTCGAGCCTTTCCCCGATGGTGGCTCGGCCGGGTTCGTGCCAGATATCGAGGGGCTGTTGTCGGCATACTACCAGTATCGTGGCTGGGATTCGGCTACCGGTAAACCTTCACGTGCGAAGTTGTTGGAGCTTGGCCTGGAAGACATGGCGAAGGATTTGTGGGGCTGAGGATTTCAGCGTGGAAAGCGAATGTCTAGAGAATCAAGAATCAGTCGTTGATAAGCCTGCCAGTTTCCTTTAGAAGTCTCAATTGATAGTTTGCGAATCCTGTATTCATCAAAGAGCGCGTCAGTGATCTGGCTGATCTCAGACCAGAGCGCCGTGACTCCATCCAGCCCTTTCAGTTTGCGTTGACAAAGGTAGGGGAAACGCTCCATGTTACGGATCAGTTCATCTTCGAAAGCCTGCCCACGTAATGTACAGATCTTTCTTAGAGCGGCTGCGGCATCAAGTTGCCGAAAGTAAATCAGGATTGGATTTAGGCTCTGCGTGATTGCCTGCACCTGTTGTGCATACTCGAAGAGCATCGCCGGCCTGGCGCCGCCCATCAGGAACATCGCAACCGCATTCTGAAAAAACAGGGACTCGGCAACATGCAGTTGCGCGTTGGTATGCGCCTGGTCCACAAAGTCTTTCCACTTCCTGAGGCTGTTTTGGATGAACGTTTCAATGGGGGTGTTCTCGAAATCGGGCGGCTGATACGCTGCACCATCCCAATGTTGGTACCACCAGAGCGGATGTGAAACTTCAGCTTCAGGCAGCCAGCGCGCATTCAATCCCTGCTGTTGCAGCAGGAGGGTCAGCCATTGCCCCGTTGTCGTTTTTCCGGAGCCCGGCAAGCCGTCGAATACGATCAAATGTGAATCAAGTAGGTTCCCCATCGGCAATACCACGTCTGAATTCTAATCCGCGACATCAATATGTCTCCAGAGGAAGCTTGGTGTAGCTTAATCATGCGATCAACTTCACAGTCGAAAGGATCTGTAGATTGATGGGCGAGACCGGGTCATAGATAATCCGGTAGGTGAAATGTTCCTGCTGGATAAGAATTGCCACTCGCTGCTGGTCGTCCCATTGAAAAGAGTACTGGTGGGCGGGTGACGCACCCACCGCGTGGTCGATCAGCCCAGTGATGGTGAATCCCTCCAGCTCGAGCCGCTGCTCCAAATAGGTTGTGTGCCGCTGGTATTCCTCCTGTGGGAGGAGGTCGCGATACCGCCGGACCTCAAAATATACTTCCTGGCTATCGCGCGATATGAGGTGAACACGAGCAAGGTCACTGGTCTGTTCCTCCTGCAGTTCCACCATATTGCCCTGCGGCGTAACAGTCGGATATCTGAACTGAAGTAGAAACCTTGGATCTGTAAAGATTTGCCAGTTTTCCATACCTAAATATGCTCCCTTGTCGATAGTTTTCCGTCCATCTGGTAGGTAGCGGTCAAGGACGACCCCGTCCAGGGGCTGTGGTTCTTACATAGTCCAGATACCTGTTTACAACCCTAAAACCAATAGCTTCATAGAGTTGCTTCGCAGGTGTATTCGATACACCCGTAGAAATACACACGCGATCCATGCCGTGAGCCCTCATTCGACGTAAGCCTTCGAGCAGGGCGGCGCGAGTGAAACCCTGTCTGCGGTAAGCCTGGCGTGCACCGACTGGACCGAAATCGCCAATCTTGTTGATCGGATCAATCCATCCATTCACATATGCGGCGATGACGCCACCCGGTGTGACGGTAATGATATCAAGGTTGCGGTGATAACCAGGTAGATTCATAAACTGAGCGTAGTCCTCATCACTGACATTGCCAACTGTCCACGGATGCCATACCTCGCGCTGAATGGCGGCGCGATCTGCAAGTTCACCTGTTTCTGAAACCTCACGGACTTGAAAACCGTCGGGCAAACTTGATTCGGGAATTAGATCATCCAACGAGCGCAGCATATTTACCTCGGCGAAATCGCCGCAGTATCGAAAACAGTGCTGCTCCAGAAAAGCAATGCGTTTTGCATTGTCCTGCCGTGAACCTGTAACAAGATGACCGCTCCATTGTTCAGGGTTACTTTTTCGGAGCTCATCTACACGCGCTTCTGCCCATCTCAGGGCTGCGCTTTCTATACCTGACCATTCATACTGCGGCAATACCTGACAATCGAAAGAGGGGTCCTCCCCCAAAACTGCATAGCCAACCAGCTTGCCATCATCGTACCAGAGGCGGATATGTTCGCGTGGATCCAGGTGACAGGCGACCATGAAGTAATTGAAGGCTAATTCACCAACATGCGAATAATGCCAGTCATTGGTGAGTGAACGACCTTCCATCAACAGATTGTACATCTGCTTCAGATCGCATTCATTTTCGAATTGCCGGGATGTCAACGGATGTCGAGCTTTTGTGGGAAGTGTGGTCGAATGCATCTAGCTTTCCTTGTTGAGGCTTCTCGCTTCCGCCCTTAATGCCAATAACTGCTGAATATCCTTTAGATCGTCTCTGGTTTCAACGATGATAAACAACCATCGTCCCTCTGGGTATGGATGGGCTGCTGCAATGGCCTGCTGCACATTTCGCCCCAACTTCATTTGTTTAGCCCTCTCGATCGCCGCCGGGCTGAGATTGACCTGGGCTGCGAACCCCTCCTTCCTGGGATAGAGCGAGGTGAGAAGCTGCCCTTTGACCCGAAACCGCCATCCCCATCCGTAATTCTTGCCATACAAGAACCTGAAATCCTCTTCTACCGCGTATTTCCCCCGAATGAACTGGATCAGGTCCCTCCAAATGGAGAATTTCGAACCGATCGCGTCATGGATCTCTGCTTCGGATGGCTGATGTTTCTTATCAGAAAATACTCCAACGCTCATGATTGCACTCCCTTATCCAGTTCCTGTACCCAAAGCTCATTATCCTCCGTCTGGACCGCCCGCGCGGCCTGGTGGATGAGCTTGTTAAGACTTCGGCTGCAGCGTAGTTTGGCGTTGAACGGCAAGTAGGCAATCGGCACAGGATTCGGCTGGCTGTTCTGTGAGGCATTAAAGCAGGGTGACCAACGCTGGATCAGCTGCCGCTCGGCGGCAATGACATCATTCCCAAGGTCCTCAAATTCTGTGGATCGTGAACTCATGAATTCGATCACGAATTTCATCGATATTGGCCAATTACACCAGACAAACCGCCCGGGAATCGAGTGTCCTTTGAAGCCGCCTATCAAATGTTCCCAAACCCTGCCAAAAGCCTGATGAGATTGACCTACATAGAAGACCACTTCCTCGTCCCGCAGCAGGTACAAATCCAGGTCCTTCCAGTCCACTGGGCATTGTTCGATGAGCAGGAAACGTTTGAGCGAAATGGCAACTTTTTCAGCGTTCATGGGATGATTATTTCACAAACTGAATGTTGAAAATGAAATCCAGCCGTCTTAAGGTTTGCCTCTGCGACGCATCCTGCGGTAGGCCTCTATCAGGGGATAGGAGCAGTTTTTCATCGCTTCCTGATTGGATAGAATTCGGTAAACAAGGTCATGTAATCAGATATCCTTCGAAGGCTGGGATCTTGAAATTCGAATGTGCTGCCATTACATTTCTCTATGAGTCGGTTATCTAGCGTATACGTTTTTCTGAACCGACATAGGCCATCTCTTTCATTATGGCAATGTTTACAGCCACCAAAATCTCCCACGAATACTGCTTTGATGTGTGCAGGGGCATTTTCAACGTATTCACGATGTTTATCGATCTCGTTGAGGAAAAGCCGAAGGACGATACTCTCGTCCCGGAGATAGATTCGAGCGAAGACCTTTTTGCTTTTCACACTTGTCTTGGTATAGATGATCATGTACTTGCCCCAACAATATCCGCTACCGATTTTGCCGCCAAACCCATAACCGAGTTTGGCCATCTCGTCGTTGAATGCGAGAACAAAGCTTTTATCCTTCTTGGAGATAAAGTCAAATCGTTCTTCCTGCAGAATATCTTTCATTGCTCATTTCCTTCCTGCAAAATTATTGCACGAACCGCGGGCCTTAGCAACTGACGAAAATCACTAACTGCCAAACCCAGGATATTCCAAAAGTCTCCCAAAACCTCACAATTTGATTTTCATTAGAACCGCCAGACGAAAGGCGGTTTTTGCCGTTCCTTTGCAGTAAAATTCTTCCATCCAATGGAGAAATACTTATGAAACTAGTAACCGTCTCACAAATGCAGGCAATCGAAAGGGAAGCCGATGCCTACGGCCTTACCTATGACCAAATGATGCAAAACGCCGGGCAGGGCCTCGCCGATACCTTGCTGGAACTCTTCTCTGGTGAAGAGGAACTGCAGATCATCGGCTTGGTTGGTCCAGGCAATAATGGCGGCGATACCCTCGTCGCGATGACCGCGCTGGTGCATGAAGGCTGGAAGGCGCGGGCCTACCTCGTCAAGCGCAAGAAGGATGAGCTTGTCAAGCAGTTCATCGAAACTGGCGGAGCAGTGCTGACTGGCGAGGCGGCCTTTGAAGGACTGGCCGAAGCACTGGAATCCGCTGATGTCCTGCTCGATGGTGTCCTCGGAACGGGTATTCAACTTCCTCTCAAGAAAGAGGTTGCCGAGGTGCTCGCGCAGGTCAACGATATTATGGATGGGCTCCGGGTAACTCCGCTGGTCGTTGCAGTGGATTGTCCATCCGGTGTGGATTGTGATTCCGGTGAAGTCGCTGAGGAAACCATCCCGGCCGATCTCACCGTCACGATGGCGGCGGTCAAGCAGGGGCTGGTGAAACTCCCTGCCTTCGAATATGCCGGCGAATTACAGGTGGTGGATATTGGCTTGCCCCCTGAGCTCAAGTCTCTCAACGATGTGCAAACCGAAGTGGCCGACGAGGAAATGGTTGCGTCCTTGCTGCCCGAACGTCCGCTCGATTCACACAAGGGGACGTATGGTACTGCGCTCATCGTGGCTGGCTCGGTCAATTACACAGGAGCAGCCGTCCTTGCGGGAGAGGCGGCATATCGCGCCGGTGCAGGGCTGGTCACGCTGGCCGTCCCCGCGTCCCTGCATAGCGCGCTCGCCCGTCAACTTCCTGAAGCGACCTGGATCCTGCTCCCGCACGAAATGGGAGTCATCGCCGAGGGTGCATATGACCCGCTGGCGAAAAAGCTGGAGCGTGCCACCGCAATGTTGCTTGGTCCTGGTCTGGGAACTGAAGAGACGACCAAGTTGTTTGTCGAAAACCTGATCGCTGGAAAAGCCCCACAAAAGAAATCTGCTGCGCGAATCGGTTTTATTCACGAGGGAGGGAAAAGGAGCGATGAGAAAAATGGGACGCTTCCGCCGCTCGTGATCGATGCGGATGGCCTCAACCTGCTCGCCAAGATCAAGGACTGGCACACGGCGCTTCCCGCGCAAGTGACTCTGACTCCTCATCCCGGAGAAATGTCCACGCTGACAGGACTCTCGAAAGAGCTGATCCAGGAGGATCGGCAGGCCATTGCCAGCCAGTATGCCAAGGCGTGGGGGCACGTGGTAGTACTGAAAGGCGCGTTCACGGTGATTGCCTCACCCGATGGCCGTATGACCGTCATCCCGGTTGCCTCGCCTGCCCTGGCCCGCGCTGGCACCGGCGATGTGCTGGCCGGACTCATCGTCGGGCTGCGCGCCCAGGGAGTTGAGGCCTACGAGGCCGCGGTGGCAGGTGCGTGGATCCATGCCCAGGCCGGGCTGTATGCCTCCGATGACCTGGGAACCACCGCCTCCGTCATGGCCAGCGACGTGCTGAACTCCATCCCTGATGTGATCAGCGATTTAGAATGAAACAATAACAAAAGCAACCCGATGGTCGAGTAGTCCTGCGTGACTTTCGCGGGACGTATCGAGACCACAATTTACAGAATTACTTTTCGTTACGGGTAGTCTCGATATGCCATTCGCTTCGCTCATGGCTACTCGACCACCGGATAAAAAAATAAGAGGAGCCTCATTCACAGGCTCCTCTTTCATCTTTCCTCTTTCTTTTCCGTTCATCCTTTCAAAAACGCTTCCAGCGATTCCTTGCTGATGCGGTAGGCGCTCCCCAACTTCTTCGCCTTCAAACTGCCATCCGTGATGGCCGCGACCACATCCTCTTCAGATACTCTCAGGATTGCCGCGGCTTCAGAGGGCGTCATCACATCCGGAATACCTGCGGGCTTTGCGCCGCCTTGCTGTTGCTGCATCGCACCAGAGGTAGCTTGCTGCATCAAATTGCCGATGCCCATCCCGGCGCCAATGCCAGCTGTGAGGCCCGCGCCACCGCTCGGGTTGGAAGCAGCGTCGCGCATCGCGTCCGCGGCCTGCAATTGGGTGTAGGTGGCCATATCGAGCATGCCCATGTCGCGCAATTCCTGCGCTGACTTGCTAGAGGGCTTCAGGTTGCCGATATAGAAGGATTTAAGTGTCATACCAAGTGCATCGAAATCATCCTGCGCCTTCGCCCGCACCGCCGCGCCCACTTCCTCGGTCAGGCCAATCAGGTCCACCACACTCCTGGCGGCGGTGGTTTCGCCAAGCACATCCTGCAACTTGGAGAGCAGCATGTTCTTAAGGCGCTCTTCGATCTCAGCGGTCCGGTACGACCCAGTCGTGCCGACCACCTGCGTCACGAATTGCTGCGGGTCCTTCACTTGGAAGGAATACGAGCCGAATCCCTGAAGCAACGCCACGCCCAGGCCCATGCCCGGGTTGCGGACAATGATTGGCTGCGGCGTGCCCCACTTTTCATTCGCGAACTCCTTCAGGGAAACAAAATACACTTCTGCCGGGAAGGGCGTGCGGTCATTGAATGCCTTGCCGATGAAGTCAATAATCTTTGGGATGTTTGCCGTGGTAATGGTATGCCGCCCCGCCCGGAACACGTCCAGGGCCACGCCATCACGGAAAAATACTGCCGCCTGCGCCTCACGTACGATCACCTGTGAACCGATGCGATAGTCGCCGATCCCGGACTCGGGAAAGCGATGGACGATCTCATCTCTCATCTCGCTCGGGTATTCAATAACGTCGAAAATTCTAGCCATGATATTCTCCTTTGCAGTTGGCTCAATTATAGTCCATTGAAATTGTAGCTACAAGAACCGTTTTTCCTGTTCGCGCTACGAAGTCCCAGCGCTCTTCTGGGGAGTGGAGGCCCGAGCGGAGCGTAGCGAAGCCGAAGACCGTAGTCGAAGCGCCATTCTATTTACGAATTAAATCCTCAAACGTTTCACTCCTCAATCTCCAATTCTCTGATCCCCTAGATGGTCTCGATTCATCCCTCTAGAGTCATCCAGGGCTACGCGACCACCGCCAATTACCACTTAGCAATTACTCTTCACTCCTTCATCATCCTACCCGTCCCCTTATCTCGCAGCATCAAAATTTCCGCCATAATGCTGACCGCGATCTCCTCAGGCGTCTCGGCGTTCAATTCCAACCCCATCGGGGAATGGACGCGGGCGATCCTCTCTTCAGCCATGCCTTTTTCCCTCAACGCCTTGACCGTCGTCAGCCAGCGGCGCTTCGAGCCGATAACGCCGATGTAGGCCGCGTCCGATTCAAGCAGACTCGGGAGGCCGGCCACATCGACCGCGGAGCCGCGACTTGTCAACACCAGGTAGGTCTGGCGCGTCAGCTTGAGCTGGCTTGGCAACTCGGCCATCGGCCCTGGGTAATACGCGTCCGCTCCCGGCACCGACTCGGGGTTGCAGAATTCCGGACGGTCATCACTCACTGCCACGCGGAACCCCAACCACTTGGCGAGATGTACCACCGCTTTACCAACGTGTCCGCCGCCGATCACCACGATCATCGCCGAGGGAAGGATCGGTTCCACAAACACCTCCACCGTTCCGCCGCACACACCCGGGTCGCCGCGTGCGGGGTCAGCCATGGTGTACGATAAATTCTGGGCTTTGCCCCCCTTCAATGACTCCAGCGCGGCTTTGATGACGCGGCTCTCCAACTCCCCGCCGCCCACTGTGCCGATGAATTTCCCATCAGGATACACGAGCATCTTGCTGCCCACATGCCGCGGCGTGGAGCCTTCACTTCTGACCACTGTGCACAGTGTGGCAAAGCCATTATTCTTTTCGAGTTCAGAGAGGGCTTGATAGATTGAATTTGGCATCTTAAGCTTCAAGTCCATTTTCTACGCCACTGTCAAGATCATCGTCCATCATGCCATATCGGTCTAACCATGATTTATAGCGAGAAAGTTCATCCAGGTTGACAAAAGCATTTCGCGATATACATTGACGAGTAACGACCGTTGTGGAAAAACCAATTTCTGAAATGAAATTAGCTATTCTTATTACATCATCTTCAAACATTCCACCAACGATTCCAACCTTCCACGTCGGATTAGCATTCTTTATTCCCTCAAGGTAGAATTCTAAATTTGCTGTATCGTCATAGTCAAAAAATCGGAATATCACATTGCAGAAGGCTGCTGCATCATCAAAATAATTGTCATCATTTGTGTAGCGTATCCAAATTACACGAGACTCTGGGTTTGCTGGTGGATGGGTAACCGCTGTGTTGTTTTCAAGGTATATTTCACTCTCAGGGTCAAGTTCGGCATCCAAGCCCTTGTTAAATAGTTTAATGATGTAATTCAGATCGTGTTCAAATTTTTCATCGGGGATAATCATCCATGTCTCAGGGTCAGGCTCTACGATAATAATGATATGAAAGGACAGGAGTGAGAGTTCTTTTACATCCGCATTTGAGATAACAACTTGTGAATTAGGTTCTATTAAGAATTCAGTCATTTTGATTTCCTCATTTAATCGTTTTTAACCCCGAAGGGGGCATGGGCTTGAAGGAATCGCGTCATCCCATTGGGCTTTGAGGCTTTATTCCTGAGTTTCCAATAAATGAGCTTCAAGCCGGTCCATCGCTTCCACAAATGACGTTTCCAGGTCGACATGGTGCATTTGCGCAAGAACAACCACTGACCATAGGCAGTGTGCCAGTTGCGCCTCCAGCTTCTCTTTGCTATTGGCGATCGCGCCTTGACCGCCTTCTGCCATTACCAACTTTATCAAATTCTTGACATCGCCCGCGAAGCCTTCAGCAATATCCACACTGGTGGTGGGCGAGCCATACAGCTCGGTCTCGCGTCTCTCGTATTGCCTGCGCAGGTCCATGGCCCTGTGAATGATTTTTTGAAGTTCCATCAATTCTCCAACAATCCCAGAACCACTGGCAGTAACTGTTTCTTTCTCGAAACCACGCCCTCTGCATCGCGCGTTCCATCAGGGAGTGGGGGATAGGGCAGGTCGTCGAGGATCGGCGGCGCTTGAGATGAGATGATGAGGCGGCTTGTGGCGCTGACCACATCGGTGACGAGGAGCATGGCAAAATCCAGCCCGCGTTGATTCTTGAGATCGTCGAGCGCCCGCGCGAGCGGTTCCCGATGTTCACTCAGTTGCAGGAGGTCTGTCACTTCCACCTGGGCGATAGCGAACTTGAATCCGCTGACCTCGAAGGCTTTAATATCCGTGCTGACGACCTCTGCAGGCTTGCGATTTGTGAGTCCGGCGCCGGCGCTCAATACGGCTTTGCCGAACGATTCGATGGTCTCGCCTTTGAGCGGACCTCCGCCCACAAATGCCCAGCGCGCCAACCTTTCCGCGGCGTCATGGTCGCGCGGCGTGGTGGTGGGAGAGGTCAGGATCAGCGTATCAGCCAGCAGTCCCGCGAGTAGCGCACCGGCCAGGTTGGGCGGCATCGAGAGTCCCGCCTCGGCGGTCTGTTCGGAGACGAGAGTCGACGTTGATCCCACCACATCCACCGTAAAACGGATCGGTTGGTGGGTATGCGGGTTGCCGAGCCGGTGATGATCCAAAATCTCCAGCAGTTCCGCCTCCTCCAGGGCGGCAATGGCCTGGCGCGGCTCGTTGTGATCCACCAGGATGATCTTCAGGCGCGGCGGGTTCAACACGTCGCGCTGACGGGCAATTCCACTGTACAGACCGTGCTCGTCCACCACCCAGTAATCGTTGTATTCATCGCGCAGGATTTTGTTGAGCATGTCCCGGATGTGCGCGTTGGCGGCATATTTGGGTACGGTCGTGTCCGCGGCCTCCCCGCATTGGACCGACATCATCTCACGCACCGTCGTGTCACCTGGACGGGGTCCGAGCGTTTCACTAAAATACTTGAACAGGCTCAGTCCATTGACGAGACCATACGGTTTGCCTTCTTCGTCCACGACCGGGGCCACACCGCCGGTCTTGCTTGCCAGAGTCCAGGCCATGCCAAGCGGTGCGCTCGGGCGCAGACTATCGAGCCGAATCGTGATTGATTCAAAGCGCGGGGAGGCATCTGTGAGCAGCAGGGGCGCCTCAAGGTTCAGTTGCTTGAGCACCCAGGCCGATTGCGGGTTGAGCGCGCCAGCGCGGGCCGCGATGGCTTCTAGTCCATCCCGTTCCCGCAGCAGCCAGGCATAACCCATCGCGGAGGCGATGGAGTCTGTATCCGGGTTGATATGTCCAATGACGAAGATTTTGTCCGGCATTTTGTGATTATATCTCGCCTTTTTCCATCATTTGCAGAAATGCATTCACGACCTGCGGGTCGAAATGTTTTCCTGACTCTGTAATCAAATACTCTGCAACTTTTTCCCGTGGCCAGGCATTTCGGTACGGCCTGTCTGAACTCAAAGCATCCCATACATCTACGACTGCAAAGATGCGAGCTGCAAGTGGAATCTCATCACCTTGTAAGCCGCGAGGATAACCGGTTCCATCCCATTTCTCGTGATGGCAGTATGGGATTTCCAGCGCCTTCTCCAAATACGAGATTGGTTTCAGTAATGTAAAGGCCGTGATCGGATGCCTCTGAACGATCAATCGCTCCTGCTCCGTGAGAGTTCCATTCTTTCGCAGGATGTCATCGGGGATGCCCATCTTGCCAATATCGTGCAGGATCGAGCCCCGGCGGAGGTGGATAAGGTCCTCCTCGCTGAAACCCATCGTTCTTGCCACAGTGACAGTTGCCTCTGTTACCCGCCGCGAGTGACCCTCTGTTTCCTTATCCCTTAATTCGAGCGCCTTGGCCCAGCCTTCGAGGGTCGTGTCGTAGGCTTCGGCTAGATTCTCCTCGGCGCGCTTGCGTTCAGTAATGTCGCGAACGATTGCCTGCATAAAAATTTCGTTATCCAGTTCTAATAGATTCAGACTGACTTCTGCATCGAACGGAGCTTTATCCAGACGGCAATGTTTCCACTCGAAAAATTGGGGATTCCCACTTAGAACTGCGTTTATCTTTTCGTGAGCCTTTTCAAAGGAATCCCGTCCATCTGGCTGGTTGGCGGGAGAAAAGTCTACAGGACTCTTGCCGATGATCTCTTGTCGTGTGCATCCGAACATCTGCAGGGTTCTCGAGTTACAGTCGATAAAACGATCACCTTTCATAATGAAGATGCTGTCATTCGCGGATTCGAATAACAAGCGATGTTTCATCTCACTTTTTTGTAAAGCTATCTCAGCCCGCCTGCGTTCGGTGACGTCGCGACCCACGGATTGGAATTCAATCACCTGCCCGGTTTCATCACGGATGGCCCGGTCAGTCCATTCCTGCCAGCCGATACTACCATCTGGTTTTATGACGCGATGGATGTCAGTTTCAATGCTTGCTGCACCTGATTTCAGACGGACAATTTTTGCTTCAACTGCCTCTCGATCTTCTTCAACAATAAGCGGCAGAAAACTCGTTGAAAGTGCCTGCTCAGAGGTTATATCAAAGTAGCGGCAATAGGCTTCATTGACAAAGGTACGTGTCCCATCAGGTCTCCAGCGCACAATGAATTCGGTCTGATTTTCGACCACAGCGCGGTATAGTTCTGCGCTGTAGCGGAGTTCTTCCGTTCGTTCGCGCACCCGTTGCTCCAGTTCCAGCGATAATAGGCGATAGCCACTTTCGAGAGTCTTATACCGTGTAATGTCGCGGGCTGCAACGATGCGGCCGATCAATTGTCGTCTATCACTGTAAATGGATGAAATATTAACATCGTAATAGAGCGTATCACCATCTTCCCGAATCGTGATCTCTCGCCGTTCTACATCCAGGTACTCCAATACACTGGCGATCTTGGGCCATTTCGCGAGCACCTCACTGGAGTGGCGTCCCACAACCTGAGACGCATCCGCTCTTAACATCTTGAGCGCTGCGTGGTTTACATCCAGAACTCGGTTCCTGGAGTCGAGGACAAATACAGGATCTCTCAGGTTCTCAACAATGCGTTCACGAGCAATCGGTACGATATCGAACAACCTGTAACGGAAAAGGCCCCAGGCAACGATAAGATTTCCGATTGCCAGCGAGAACGGCGCCATATCTCGTTGCGGTGCGATGCTAATGTTCGCCAATGAAAAAACGGAGAAGGCCAATGGAATAAAAAAGCCAGCCGCGATGATCAAGAATTGCGAACGATATTGATTGTGCGGTTGAAGCGCGCGCCTGAGGTGGTATGTCAAGAGTTGTGTAAAATTTCAAGTGGCTTGGTATTGGTTGCAGGAACAGCGATGTCTCTCAAATTGAGACTGCGAATGACCGCATAGAATAACAACAAACAGCTGTTTTCATTGCGGAAAGCGGCGGCCATCTTGTGGCTGCGCTTTTTGACTTCTTGGAACAGGCGTTCAATGGCATTCGATGTGCGGATGAACCTCCAATGTTTTGGTGGGAAGAGATAAAAGGTGAGACAGTCGTTCAAATCTCGTCTGAGGCAGTCACAGGCCGTGGGGTAGGTGTTTTCATACTTGAGGAGAAATGCGGCCGCGGTTTGTTGAGCCTGCTGCAGGCTGTCCTGATACAAGATGGCTCGCAGTTCAGGATAGACCTGATCGTGCTGCTCCTGTGGGACGTACCCCAAAACATTCTCCATTTTATGCTTGACACAACGCTGGCGTTTCGCCTTCAGAAACTTGCTCTCAATGGCGTTGATCATGGCCTTGCCGCCATCGGTGATCCACAAGTCCACACGCTCCAGCCCGCGCTCCTTGAAATCCGTCAGCAAGGCTTCCCAAGCCAGCTGGTTTTCCCGATCTCCGGTACTGAAGCCCAACACTTCACGTGTTCCTTCTGCATCGATCCCAATCGCTGCCAAAATCGGCATTTTCTGACCTTCGCCAGCATAGATCACGCTGAAATAGGTGCCATCGGCGATCACATACAGATAATGCGCTTGAAGGGGACGTTTTTTCCAACTCGCAAACTCTTGCTCCAGGGTGTGAAAGACCCGAGAGACCGTGGACGGGCTCGGATGACTGCCGCTCAGCGTTTCCACAATCTGTCCCACTTTTTCCGTGCTCACCCCTTGCACGAACATTTGGCAGATACTTTCATCCAGTTCCGCCTGTCGTCGGCGATAGCGTTCGAATAACTGGCTCGCAAATCCCTTGCGCGTCCGCGGCACCGGCACGTCTTCGATTTCGCCCAGCGAGGTTCCCAGACTGCGTGAGTAGATCCCATTACGGTGGTCTTGCCGATGTTTCGTGCGCTCATAGGGAGCTGCTTGGATATAGGCTTCGACTTCTTCCTCCAGCGCCTGGATCAGTGTGTACCGGACCGCCAGTTTCATTTTTTCCTGCAACAGCTCTCGCAATGTCTCTTGATTTTCTTGGTCGATTTGCTTATGATGGGTTTCGGGAGTCATGGCTTTTCCTTTTTGGGTTTCGTCACCTGCAAGGATACCAAGACTCCCTCTCAATTTACACAATTTTCGTTATACCACCGCGCCTGATAAGCAGACTGATACCATAGAGGTTTACGGCATAGACATAAATCAGTGCATAAATGTAGATGACCCAGGTGAAATCGTATTTCAATTCCGGAAAAGGATAATCTGCGTTGAGATGCGGATTTGGGTAAATCAAGTGGTGAAGACTATCGGTAAACAAGAGAACCGTGAACAGAGTTGGAAGCGCAATCCAGAAACTCCAGGTGAGACGGGGCGAACGAAGCTTATACTCTGAAAATTGGACCGAGAAAATCAGGAAGGGAATGAACACTAAAAAGGAATCGGCCAGCCATTGAAATTTGTCCCACAAAAGCTTGCTCTCAACATTAGGGCTGATTAATTCCAAAATAAAGCCGAAAATGCCCAGGGTTTGTCCAGCTACGAACCATGAATACGTTGTCGCACCGCGTACCCAGCGATGTTGCCAGGTGTAGGTGAATACTCCCAGTGAAATTAACTGCGAGAACAGATAGGGCAGTAGGTAGATGATCTCTTCGCGGTTCATGTCTTATCGCTTGTCTCATAATTTACTAAACTTTTGAAACATATTGCAGGCTGGATTTTGCATATCGGGATTAGATAATTATGCGGCACTCTGTAACTATTGCATTTGCAGATCTGGCCCGGCGTGACATAGAAAGACTTCCAAAGTCTTCGCGAAGCACCCTGCAAGGGAACAGACTTTGGAAGTCTTTGCACGAAATTGGCGAAGGATCACTTACAGTTTCCTGATTTCGCGCCACAATCGTTCGGGCGTGACGGGAATTTCATCTACATTCACGCCGATGGCATCCAGGATGGCGTTGCCCACTGCCGGTGCGACTCCGTCCATGGGGATCTCGGCCACCGCTTTGACTCCAAATGGATGGCTCGGCTCGAACGTCTCGACAAAGATGGTTTCGAGTTCGGGCATCTCATCGGCTCGGAAGATGTGATAGCGGTCCAGGTCGCGTTCGATGGCATTACCCTTCTCGTCGTAGCGCATCTCTTCGCAGACCGCGTAGCCAAGGGCTTGAGTCATGCCGCCTTCGATCTGGCCCGAGGCCGTCAGCGGATTTACGATGACGCCCGAATCAACCGCCATCACCAGCCGGTCTACGGTGACCATGCCGGTTTCCGAATCGACGGTCACTTCTGCGAACTGCGCCGCGAATGGCGGAGGGGATACAGGCGAAACGTAGGAGGCCACACCCATGATCTGCTCCTGGTTATTTTTATGAAGTGAATCCAATGCAATCTCAGAGAACGAAACACTCTTCCCATCCGCTGCAATCGCCAACCGATTCGCCAACCGAATCTCTTCAGCCGTGTATACGTCTCCGCTTGCGCGTGTCTCCTTGTCCACCGCTCGATTCAGTATCATCACCGCACGGACCTTGATCCTCTCTGCGCAGATCTTTGCGGCGTTGACAGCGGCTGTGCCTGAAATATACGTGGTCGAGGAGGCATAGGCGCCTTTATCGAACGGTGTGAAGTCCGTATCGGATGAGTACGTGATGACATCTTCCAAAGGCACGCCAAGCACTTCTGCCGCCATCTGGGCGATGACCGTATCAGAACCTGTGCCCAGATCGGTCGCACCGACGAGCAGGTTGAACGACCCATCATCATTCATCTTGATGGATGCGCCACCCATATCCAGATAGGGGATGGCTGTGCCTTGCATGACCATGGCAACACCAATACCCCTACGGATTGCCGATTTACGCTTTGCGACTGACGATTGGTGCCAGTCCTCATTTCCATATTTATCATCCCACCTAATCGCGGCGCGGCCTTGTGCCACACATTGTTCCAATCCCACCGTGTGGATAATTTCCGGACGCGGTTCGCGGCCTTCATTCCAGGCCGTGGAGAAGGGATGGTATTCGCCGGGGCGGATTGTGTTCCTGAGGCGGAAATCAATTGGATCAAGCTTCAGCGCGCGCGCGATCTTTTCCATGTGACGTTCGACGGGCCAGTATCCCTGCGGCACGCCATAGCCGCGGAACGCACCGGCGGGCGGTGTGTTCGTGTACACCACATCGGCATAGAAGCGGATATTGGGACTCTTGCGATACTGCCCATCGCCGACGTACAATGCCATTGCCTTGTGTCCGGTGTTGCCAGTAACGGTCAACGCGTGACAGCCATATGCGCCCGTATCAGAAAGCGCGTACATCGAATTGGCCGTGATCGTCCCATCACGCTTCACTCCGGTTTTCATCCTGATCTTCATCGGGTGACGTGAGCGCGCGCCGATAAACTCCTCTTCGCGCGTGTATTCGTAGAGAACAGGTCGTTTGGTCGCGATAGTCAGGTGCGCGGGGACATCCTCCATCAACACTTCCTGCTTGCCGCCAAACCCGCCGCCGATGCGCGGCTTGATGACGCGGATGCGCTTCACGGGCAGATTCAACACTGGAGCGAGCATCCTCCGGACATGGAAAGGAACTTGCGTGGAGGTGCGGATCACCAACCGGTCATCTTCATCCCAATACGTGACGCAGACAT
>DASTOH010000067.1:0-33541 GCA_035720235.1 Anaerolineales bacterium
TCCTGCGTCGTCTCAAGGCCAGAACATGGCCTGATTTGATCGACGCCCTCAAACAAGCTCTGCAGGCAATTACGCCTCAAGACATTCACGCTTGGTTTGCTCATTGTGGCTATGCCATCAATTGATCAGATTTTTGCTCTAAAGGGCGTCTTACCATCAAAATACCTGCATGATTGAAAATCTCCGGGCTGTTCGCAAGCCCGGAGATTTTTTATGACAGCGCAGCCTATACGTTATAATTCGTCTCCTGCAAAGTTCAGTATTTACGATCGCGCAGACTCGCAACCTTGTGCAAGGAGCAGGATGAAGGCCTACATCTGGACCGAAGGAGACCAAACGAACGTTGCCGAATCGCCGCGTGACGTCCGGTTTTGGGAGGATTTGGAGCAATGTAGCCCGCAGGGTTCGTCCTTCTGCAGTGAACGCAAGGGATTTAATTGGGAGGGACATTTTGACCGACGATATCAGATCACTATCTTTGCTTTTGAGTATCAGCTCGGGTAGACTGCGACCGAGGATGGCACCCTGATGTTCACGTTGACCAATATCAGCGTGGTCTTGTTGGCGACCACTGCGATCAACCTGATTGCGACAATTATCAGCTGGCAGAGGCGGGGGACGGCCGGTGGACGGTATTTTGCGCTTGGTATGGCAGGGATCACTTTTTGGACGCTAGCGGCAAGCTTTGATTATGCCGCGATCCCGATTCCACTAAAAGTGTTTTTTGCAAAACTCGAATATACGGGCTACAACATCGCTTTTGGCTCTTTTGCACTTTTTGTTCTGATTTTTACAGGTTACGAGGACTGGCTGGAAAAATCCTGGGTCAAAGCCTTACCCTGGATCATCCCGCTTTCCAATATCCTGCTGGCATGGACCAACGACTGGCATGGCTGGTTGTGGAGCGGCTTCACAAGAAGCGACATTGGCGATAATACCGTCATCTTTGAGCACGGCCCCGGCTATCTCTGGGCGGTTGTTACCGGATACCTCATGATCCTGGTGATCATCCTGCCTCTCTGGCAGGCTTCACGCAGAGGTTCAGAGTTGTCCCATCGTCAGGCGCGCCTGCTTTTTGCCGCCAGTTTAATTCCCATTGTTGGCAATCTTCTCTATTTGTTTGAATCCCCACAGTTGAGAGGGGTGGATTGGACTCCCATTTCATTCTCTCTTGCAGGTGTCTTATTTTTGCTGGCGCTATTTGGCACACGCCTGCTGGACATTGTGCCAATTGCCCGCGATAAGCTGATCAACAGCTTAGCTGATGGCATGATCGTTCTGGATATGCACGACCGGATTATCGATGTTAACCAGGCGGCTGCGCGCATGGTCGATTCCCAGCCAGCAACACTTATTGGGAAAGGTCTGGCGGAAGTTGGATTGTTTCCCCACTCTTTTTCGACGCGTCCCCCAGACCAGGAAATAAAAACTGAACTGGAGATTGGCACCATAGACAAGCGCTACTTTGATGTGCTTCTTTCTCCTCTGCGCGATGGGCGCGGCAAATTGCTTGGAGCTCTCATCATTTTTCGCAACATCACCGAGCGTAAGGAAAATGAGTTACGCCTCCGGCACCTGACCCAGGCAGTTGAACAAAGCCCGGCCTCAGTCCTCATCACGGATTTTCATGGGAACATTACCTATGTTAACCCGTATTTCACGGACCTGACAGGTTATGCTCCCGGTGAAGTGATTGGGAAAAACCCCAACGTCATGCAATCCGGGTACACGCCAGACGAGGTGTATCGTGAGATGTGGCATACCATCCAATCAGGGCAAACTTGGCACGGCGAATTTCTGAACCGGAAAAAGAATGGCGACCTGTATTGGGAGAATGTTGTCATTGCCCCGGTGATGGATCAGGAAGGACATATTGTCAGCTTTATTGCTGTCAAGGAGGATATTACGGAGCGCAAACGGGCGGAAGACAACCTGCGGACCGCAAACCAACAATTGGAGAGCCGGCTCAGAGAAATTGAGGCCTTGCAGGCTTCGCTTCATGAACAAGCCATTCGCGATCCGCTTACCCAATTACATAATCGCCGCTTTTTAGACGAGGCAATTGAGCAGGAATTCCATCACGCGCAACGGGCCCTGGAATCGCTAAGTGTCATTCTTCTTGATATTGACTTCTTCAAGGCGATCAACGACACGTATGGCCATGCGGTCGGCGATGCATGTCTGGTGGCACTGGCAGAGCTACTTCGACAGCACGTCCGTAAGTCTGATATTGTCTGTCGGTATGGCGGGGAAGAATTTATGCTGGTATTGCGAGCCACCCAGCTCGCGGGTGCTACGCAATACGCTGAGAGACTGAGGCTCCTGGTTGCCGATCAAACATTCTACATTGATGCGGTGGAAATAAAATTCACGATCTCCCTGGGTATCTCCACTTTTCCTGCCCATGGCACAAACCACCGAGAAATCATAAATAAATCCGATGATGCACTGTACGCTTCCAAGCGTACCGGCCGTAATCGCGTCACAGCATGGACGGAAGCCCATCAAATCAAGGATGGTGATGATCATCGCTATTAGCCTGTGAGGAACTCGTCATTCCCGTTATGAGAACTTCTCAATTTTGCATTGCAGCGCTGATGTTCGATTTCTGACCACTCTTGGTATAATTCACTTCCTATGAAATACCATATCTGGACCGAAGGATGCCAGATGAATGTGGCCGACTCGCAGCGCGTCGGCTCCTCTCTCGAGCATCTGGGATATTCTTTTACCGATAAGGCCGAAGAAGCGGACGTTATCGTTTTAAACACCTGTGTTGTACGCCAATCTGCGGAGGACAAGGCGCTCGGACGTCTCTCGAGCCTGCTCCCGCTCAAACGACAGAATCCAAACCTGGTCATCAACCTGATGGGCTGCCTGGTCGGCGTGCGCGGCGCGGACAAACTGCGCGAGAAACTTCCGTATGTGGACGTCTTCTCGCCTCCCTCCGATCCGGGGCCGCTGGTCTCGTATCTGACGCAGGGCGAAATCCGTTCGCTGGAAGATACGGAAACCACGCGCCGCTTCCTGATGATGGATGATGAGCTGATCCTCCCGCAGCACGAACGCGGACAGCTCGTCAGTGCGCATGTGCCGATCGTGTATGGTTGTTCGCATGCCTGCACCTTTTGCATCATCCCATTCCGCCGCGGCGTGGAACGCAGCCGTCCGGTGGGTGATATCGTCGCGGAGATCCGTTCGCTGGCCGGGCAGGGTGTGAAGGAAGTCACGCTGCTCGGGCAGATCGTGGACCGTTACGGCAAAGATATTCCCGACGGCCCCAATCTGGCGGCGCTTTTGCGCATCATGCATCAAGCGCAGGGCGCAGAAGGCATCGAGCGTATCCGCTTCCTTACCTCACACCCCAATTATTTCACCGAAGAACTGATGGACACGATTGCTGCGCTTCCCAAAGTGATGCCGCACATCGAGGTGCCGATTCAAGCCGGTGATGATGAAGTATTGCTCAACATGAAACGCGGCTACACCCAGCAGGAGTATCGTGACCTGGTTGCAAAAATCCGCGAACGCATACCCGATTGTTCCATCGCCACGGACATTATCGTAGGATTCCCCGGCGAGACCGATGAACAGTTTATGGAGACTTACCGCGTCTTATCAGACCTCAAGCTGGATGTAGCGCATCTGGCCCGTTACTCCTCCCGCGAAGGGACCGTTGCCACGCGCCGCATGGAAGATAACGTCACCGACGAGGAGAAGATGCGCCGCTTCCGCCTGTTGGAAGAACTGCAGGAGGAAATCGTCGGTGAGATCAACAAGAAATATCTTGGTCAGACCGTGGAAGTGTTATTCGAGGAGAAGGTCAAGAACCGCTGGAAGGGACGCACCCCCACGAACAAACTCATCTTTGTGGAATCAGATGAGGACTTGAAAGGCAAACTCCTGCCCGTCACCGTCACATGGACAGGACCGTGGTCGATGCAGGCGAATCTGCAAAAACAGCCTGAGTTGATTACGATCTAATATGTAGGTCGGATTGTGCGAAGCATCCGACCTACTTTTTTGAGGGAATATGAAGAAAAAGAAGAAACGAATCCGTCCACTTGCCATCTGTGTGTTCCGTAAGAACAACAAGATTCTGGTTGCTGAAGGCTATGACCACATCAAGGATGAACGCTTTTACCGTCCACTCGGGGGCGGGATTGAATTCGGCGAATCAAGCATGGAGACCATTTGCCGAGAGCTGAGGGAAGAGATCCAGGTTGAAGTGGCGCGCGAAAGCTTGAAGTTTCTGGGCGCGGTGGAGAACATCTTCACCTTTCTGGGCAATCCCCATCATGAGCTCGTGATGGTCTATGATGGGGCGTTGAAAGTGTCTGAGTTGTATGAGCAGGCTGTGCTCATTGGTCAGGAGGCGAATGGGGAGGAAATTCGCGCGGTGTGGAAGAGCATCACTGAGTTCGGCGAAGGAAAATCCATTCTATATCCAACCGGGTTGCTCGAGATGCTTGTATAAGTGCAAAGAAAACCTGATCTATGCATAGAAGGATTCTCTTTCCCAGCCTGTTCCTCTTGACCCTTGGAAGTGCTTTCTATTCTTATGATCTCAGAGATACGCGGGCAGCCTCATTCGCCGGAGGGAAAACATTGGTTCTTTATGATGCGGCCTCCGGGGAGATTCCTGACCAGTCAGTGATGGCTTTCACCGCTTTTCCGACGGGTGCTGCTTCGTTAACATATGCAGAGGATGCGACTGTTTTGGATACAACGATATCAGGCCTGGATACCTACGCCGGCTGGGTAGCCACTCAATCGACAACACCTGGATTCCCGATTTTGGATCGCACAAAGGGCGTTCAACTAAATTTTACCCTGTGGATAGAACGTGAAACGCACACAAATAATAACCGTGCTGGCTTCAGCGTTCTTGTCCTTGATCAGGATGCACAAGGGCTTGAATTGTCTTTCTGGGAGAATGAGATTTGGGTCCAAAGTGACGATCAGACAGGGGGCTTATTCAAGCATGGGGAGGGAGTCGCTTTTCCAACCACGATTGGCCTGACAAATTATCAAGTGACGATGGATGAGGCCACGTACGCGTTAACCGCCAATTCCGAGCTGCTGCTTACTGGACCCCTGCGTGACTATAGCAAGTTCGATGGTTTCCCTGATCCATACGAAACGCCGAACTTCCTCTTTTTGGGAGATGACACGACTTCTGCTGCGTCCCGCGTTCGGCTTAGCATGTTATCCATTACTGGTACAGAATCGTCAATCGCTACAGCGACTAGTACGAGAACCAGCATAAGTAGTCCTTCCCCTACAGCTTCGCCGGCGCCTCTACCGAGTGTTACACCTATTCCCACTCCAACCCCGACGAAGAAAGTTTTTGAGCCCTGCCCATCGAGCGGATTTTTGGCTTTGCTGATCGTCACAATGTTCATTAAGAAAATTAGGCAGGTCAAGGACCCGCTCTAGAGTTGTTAGCTTGTTACGTCTGCGTCGCTTGATTAACCTTTCGCAATACTTTTGGATTGCGCGATACACCTCCCTGGGACTGAATCTCACATGAAGGATGTATTTTATGGTAATTTTAAGCGTAGTTAAGAGGGCGCTCTTCCAGTACGAACAATCGCTATGAATCGCTCTTCAGAAGAAAAATATGTACTCCACCAAAGTCAACATGGACAATCCCAAATCTTCATCCAATCCGTTTCTTATCATTTATATATTGGGAGCCCTCATCAGCGTGACAGTGGCCATCATCGCCACCTGGTCTGATCTGGAGGCGGCCTTCTACGGCTTTGACCGGCGCGCCAGTAACGCGCTCCAAAACCTGCGTTGCCCGATCCTTTTGAACCGGAATGAGACCGGCGTTGTTTCGGTCAATATCTCCAATACAACCGATCGCAAGCTCTCTCCGGCGGTCCGGGCGGACTTCAGTTCAACCTTAACATCTATGTCGACACTGGACTCAGTTGAACTCGCTCCTGGCGAATCAAAAACGCTGGAATGGACCATCGGTCCCGAAAACATTGATCTCAAACGCTTCATCTTTTCAAAGGTGCTGATATTTGCTTCTTATCCTCTGCCTGACCGGGAAGCCACCTGTGGAACCTTTGTCGTGGACCTGCCCATTCCTGGCGCGGTGTTGCTGTCCCTGATGGTTGCGCTCGGTGTGGTGGGCATGGGCGGCGGCTGGTTCATGTTGAACCGGGCAAGACTGCAATCGGTTCAACTGGAGAAGGCTTTACGGCCTCTCACCTTCCTGACCATTGTTATCGTGGTGTCGCTGGCTGCCGGCTTGGCGGGGTGGTGGGTACAGGCTGTCCTTTTGCTGGCAGTAACCCTCATCACGATCCTTGTCACTGTCAATTTTGCTTTTTTTCGATGAGGCGGGCTGCTCATTGTTGGCAAATCCTGTAATTCTGGCAATAAGGAACAAGGTCAGGTATTCTGCCTGACCTTGTTCGGTTGTAAAATGAGAGAGGCCATCGCACCATAAGGACTCGGAGAGAGTCCAAACCTATTTCATTGGAGGATCTGACCTATGCGTTGGGACGAATTAACCAGCGACCTCTTCCCGGAGGCTGTTCAAAAAGCGGAGGGCGTATGCCTGCTACCCTTGTCCTGTGTCGAGCGACACGGGCATCATCTCCCCTTAGCTACCGACATGTTCATTGGCCGAGAGGTCTGTGATCGCGCCGCGGCTCTGGAGCCGGCCATTGTCTTCCCGGATTATATTTTCACGCAAATTCTGGAGGCGCGTCATTATCCCGGCTGCGTTGGCATCGAACCAGAGCTGACGATCCGCCTGCTCGAAAGCGTGTGCCGTGAGATCTCGCGCAACGGATTGAAAAAAATCGTTCTGGTCAATGCACATGGAGGGAATGACTACCTCATCCATTACTTTACGCAGATCCAACTGGCAAGCCCTCGTGATTATGTGGTCTATGTTGTTACGCCGGATTTCAGCGCAGAGGACGAGGCGACAATCAAGGCCCAATGGGAGACCACAGTGGATGGTCACGCCGGCGAAAAAGAGACGAGCGCCATCCTGGCGATTCGTCCTGACCTGGTGGAGAGCGATACCTTACCAAAAGATGGAGAAGGTATGCCGTTGAATCGCCTGAATCATCTGCGTGATCTCGGCGTGGACGTGGGAATCTGGTGGTATGCCGATTATCCCAGCCACTATTGCGGAGATGGCATCCCGGCCACGGTGGAGAAGGGTAATCGCTGGCTGGATGCGCGTGCCCGCGCATTTGCAAAGGCAATTCGTGCCATCAAGGATGATACCGAAACGAAGCGTTTACAAGATGAGTTTTTTGGGCGGATCGAAAACCGATAGAGACGAAGAGAGGCTCGCTCACAACGAGTCTCTTTTCTGTTTTGCCCCCCGTGCAGCTCTCTCGAACAGCTGGCAATCGTAATTCATCATTCCAACCTTGTGGGTTATGGTCTTCTCATAGTCACTTGTCAAATTCCCGGTGTGGTGACAGAGCTTTAACGCAAATGACGCCTATAGGCAAATGGCGCAAATATTTGAGGAAAATTCGCGGCCTTCGCCGTTTCGCGTTTCACCGGCACTCCACGGCACTTGCGCCCGTGGCAAGTGTGCGCCCGGTGCAAGTGTTCGCGTTAAGAAATTCCCGATATTGAGAAAACCATGCCTTGTGGGTTGAAACGACTATACTTGTCGTCCCCTTGGATAATAACATTCCTTAATTTGGCTATCATTTTCAGGAGCATCTCCGGTTGTACAATGAGTGAACACCAAAGCGACCTGATTCCATGATACGCGCAGGAAGCAGCATCGATATCAGGGGAGGAACACATAGGAAAAACTATTACTAAATAAAGAGGTCGATCCTATGCCTACTTCCACAAAAAAGAACACAGATCAGAAGAAAAAAAAGAAACCAACCAAACTTCCTGAACAGAAACTGGGCGATACGCCGGTCGCGCCCTGGGATATGCCCACCCCCGAAGAAAAAGTCCAGGCTAAGCCCATTCGGCGGGCATTGATAGAAGCTGTCGCCAAAGTAGACTCTCTGGAAAAGGCTGAAAAGGTTATTGAACATCTGGAGGCAGCGACTGCCGGCCAGACTGAGGCAGATGTGGAACAGGCGCAGCCATCCGTGGCAACGCCTGCAAAGGTGGCTCAAAAGGTGGAAAAGGCCGCGCAGAGCTCAGCGGGGACCAAGAAGACAGAAAAAGTACTGAAGGAAACCGCTCGGGCGCTCGCCACACCAGACAAGCGCCAACGTGAGATCGTGTCAGAAGCGGCCCAGGAAGTCCTTAACCCTGAGCAGCAGGGTGCACCGCCAACCGTCACGAGTCCCCGGCAGCGGGAATACCTGCGTCAAGCAGTACTCAGAAGGCTCAAACCTTTAGATGCCCTGGATGCCAATCTGTTTCTGGCGGTCAATCATTTGCCGCACACACCCTATCTCAATGCGCTGTTTTATAGCCTTACTGTAGCGTTCAATGGAGCGGCAGCCTGGTATGTCACATTGGGCATTCCAGTGCTGTTCAAGCGGCGAGGGGCTGGAGAACTGATACGGGACGCGGCACTGCCGCTCACCATCACTACGGCCCTCGTGGAATACCCGATCAAGATCTACTTTAAGCGCCGGCGCCCCTTCATCTCCATTATTCAAGCCATCGTGATTGGCAAGAAGCCCGGTACCTGGTCGTTTCCCTCGGGTCACTCCGCGGCGGCCTTTGGGGGAGCCTGGCTGCTCAGCCGGAAGTTTCCGCGGCTGAGAGCGCCCATGTACCTGCTCGCCAGCCTGGTCGCATTTTCGCGCATCTACTTGGGTGATCACTATCCGGGCGATGTAGCCTCCGGTTCATTGCTTGGCCTGTTGTTTGCCAGGCTATTTCACCGTGTGTTTGGCATACGACGAAAAAGATAGCCTGGCTCTCCCGTCTAGTGGAATGTCAATCTGGTAAAAGCAACGAGACCGGCGATCAGCCGGTCTCGTTCGTCTTTTCTGTTGGATGGTTTTACTGCATTGCTGCAAAAATTACCTGCGTGATTGCTTTCTTGCCGGGAACCAGCGTTGGATATCGCGCCTGTTTCGGAAGAACACCACGATCATTACGATGATCCCAACGAAATAGATGAGGAACGGCAGTAAAGCTGCGATATTGGTCGTGTCGCTGCCGATGGTTGCTTCCAGTTCCTCGCCTGCGATGCCGGCCATATCCATTTGCCAGAAGAGCAACACGCCGATGATGAGAAAACTGAGCACCAGAATTCCGAAGGAAGCGAACCATCCTTTGCGTGTGGTTACCCCGCGAATGACAAAGAAGGTAAGCACACCGAACAGGATCATCTGAAGGATCAACCCCAAGAACACGTTTCCAAAGGTTTCATCCGATAGATTTAACAAGCTGTCTATGGATGAGAGGAAGTACTTGAAGGAACTTCCCACTGTGAATGCGGTCAGGTAGATCATAAAATAATAGATGGTCGTAATGATGGGGGAATATACCGTTTGGGAACTGACTGGGCGCATCCCCAATGCTTTGAGGAGTCCTGCAGGATTGTCCAACAGTTTGGCGATGGCCTCCAGTTTGCGTACCCCGGGGCGGAAATCAATCCATTGGATCTTCTGCAATTTCTGGTCGATGTCGTCGTTGTACTGAATCATCACGGGGAAGACGACCTGTTTTTCAGGATCAGCCTCGGTGTTGGCTTTGAAGCGTGAGATCACGACCAGGACGGTGTGCGCGCTATGGATGTCAGCTGCCTGCGTATGGCCATGTTTTTTGAGTGCGTCGATGAGATCCTCGGCCGCGGCTCGATCCTGGACCGCATAATCTACAAAGAATGAGACAGGTTGGGGCGTGATGGTATCCACGTTATAGGGATTGGCATACCTGGGTATGGTAGCTTCAGGTTTGCCCCATCGCTGCAATGCGGCAGAGCGTAGGATAAAGAGCAGGGCGATGCCAGCCACCAGGGCGACCATCATGGCGTTCCAGACTGCAACGAACTGCTCCTCTAAATCGGATATGAACGTAGAAAAGAGCAGTGCAACCGGAAGCATGATGAGCGCGGCCTGCACCTGGGTAAAGTTGTAGTTCCGTTTGAAAATCCTATAAGGCAGGGGAACCAGTATCCAGGGGATGAACAGGGTCCAGATCACGTACAGGGAGGAAAAGGCAGCCAGGAGGCTTGTGCCGAATGCGAGCCATACCATGCCTGGAACTTTAAAACCAGCTTCTGGTACCGGGTGTTCCTCTTGAATGGGCTGTTTCAGTTGCGAGAATAGTTCCTCAAGCCCGGCCTTGTAATTGCCGCGAAAATCCACCCATTCATATTTTTCGAGCTCCGTTGGGATATCCACGGCCTCGAAAATCAGAAGAATCACGCGCTTGTTCATGTCGAGAAAGTGACGCCATTCCAATTCCACGTATTCAGAAGCGATGGAGGCTTTGGATACAACCAACAAGACTGTGTCTGCATCATTCAGCCCCTTAGCGATCTGCCCCTTCCACGGGGTGCCGGGGATCAGCACTCGATAATCGAGCCAGACGCTGTAGCCTTCCCCTTCCAGCTTGCTGACGAGATCGTCCACGAATCCCAGTTCCCGGCGTGAATAACTCATAAAGATGTTTTTGGTCATAGTTGCCTCCTTGTGTGGCACGAAAATACGGGTATCAAAAGAACGAAACCCGCAGGGACGGGTTTCGTTCCGTTTTAGTTCGATAGCTATTTTGGCGACTTATCTCACCAAATTCCTCAACACCGTATGGAGAATGCCTCCATTGCGGTAGTAGTTGACTTCCACATCGGTGTTCAGCAGGGCAATCACCTGGAATTCAACGACTGAGCCATCGATCTTCGTCGCTTTCACGGTGAGGATCGATTTCGGCTGCAAGTTGTCGCTCAAGCCTTCGATATCGTAGACCTCATCACCTTTCAAGCCAAGCGACTCGGCGTTTTGCCCTTCCATGAACCTCAGGGGCAGGATGCCCATGCCAACCAGATTGGAGCGATGGATGCGCTCGAACGATTCGGCAATGACGGCTTTCACGCCCTGCAGGAGCGGTCCTTTGGCGGCCCAGTCGCGGCTGGAGCCCGTGCCATATTCCTTGCCAGCAATCACAATAACTGGCAGGCCCTCACTCTGATACTTCATGGCCGCGTCGAAAATGGGCATGACCTCGCCAGAGCTCCAGTGCATGGTCCAGTTGCCTTCCTTCGGCGCGACCAGCAAATTCTTGATACGGATGTTGGCAAATGTGCCGCGCGCCATTACCAGATCGTTGCCGCGGCGGGAGCCATACGAGTTGAAGTACTGCGGGGCTACATCATGTTCCTGCAAGAACTTTCCGGCCGGGCTATCAGTGGCGATATTGCCAGCGGGGGAGATGTGATCGGTAGTGATCGAGTCGCCAAACATCCCCAGCACGCGCGCCGATTTGATATCCTGCACAGAACCGCCAACTTCCAGGGAAAGACTTTGAAAATACGGCGGATGATGGATATAGGTGGATTTTTCATCCCATGCATACAAATCACCGCCAGAGACATTGATCTCCTTCCACATCTCGGAGCCGCCGAATACATCCGCGTATTTTTCCTTGAACATCTCGGCACGCACGCTCGAAGTGGCAACCTCATTGATCTCGCGCTGTGTAGGCCACAAGTCTTTGAGGTAAACAGGCTGACCATCGGAACCTGTGCCCAGCGGTTCCTTGTCAAGATCGATATCCACGGTGCCGGCGAGTGCGTAAGCGACGACTAGCGGCGGACTGGCGAGGAAGTTTGCCTTCACCAGCGGGTGGACTCGTCCCTCGAAATTCCGGTTGCCCGAAAGAACCGCCGCCGCCACCAGATCGGAACCAGTGACTGCCTTGGTGACCTCAGCCGGGAGCGGCCCCGAGTTGCCAATACAGGTAGTGCATCCATAGGCAATGACGTTGAAACCCAGTTGCGCCAGTGGCTCAAGCAGATTGGCCTGTTTGAGGTATTCGGTTACCACGCGTGAACCCGGTGCCAGGGATGTCTTCACATAGGGCTTGACCGTGAGTCCCTTTTCAAGAGCTTTCTTCGCGACCAGTCCCGCCGCAACCAGGACGGATGGGTTACTCGTGTTCGTGCAGGAGGTAATCGCAGCGATGACCACCGCGCCATGCTTCAGCTTCATCGAGCCGCCATTGGTGCCGAACGTGGCTTCGGTGGCTAAGGCTTCAGGCTTAAGTTCAAAGCCGCGTTCCTTGACTGGCGCGGACAATGCCTTCTGGAAGGTCTCCTTAAGCTCCGACATTGGCACGCGATCCTGCGGACGTTTGGGTCCGGCCAGGGAAGGCACAACGGCCCCAAGGTCCAGCTCGAGCACGTCGGTGAATTCAGGCTCGGGCGTGGAGGGGTCACGGAAGAGGCCTTGCGCGCGCATATAGGCTTCAGTCAGGGCCACCGTCTCTTCCGAGCGACCTGTTAATCGCATGTAGCGAAGCGTCTCTTTATCTACAGGGAAGTAGCCAACGGTGGCGCCATATTCAGGAGCCATGTTACCGATGGTGGCGCGGTCAGGCAGGGACATGGAGTCAAGCCCGGGGCCATAGAATTCCACAAACTTGTCCACCACGCCCTTATTGCGGAGCATTTGTGTGACGGTGAGCACCAGATCGGTAGCGGTGACACCCTCCCTCAACTTTCCAGACAGTCTGAAACCGATCACATCGGGCAGGAGCATGTCCATGGGCTGGCCAAGCATCACAGCTTCGGCCTCAATGCCTCCCACGCCCCAGCCCACCACGCCAAGACCGTTGATCATAGTGGTGTGCGAGTCGGTGCCGACAAGCGTATCGGGGAATGCGAATGTGTCGTTGCCCTCTTGCTTGGTCATGACGACATCAGCTAGATATTCGAGATTGACCTGGTGCACAATGCCGGTCATCGGCGGTACTACGCGGAAATTGCTGAAGGCCTGCTGACCCCATTTGAGGAACTCATAGCGTTCGCGGTTGCGCAGGAATTCCATTTCGGTGTTACGGTGAAGTGCATCGGCTGTGGCGAAGAAATCGACCTGCACCGAATGGTCGATCACCAGATCCACCCGCACCAACGGATTGATCTTCTTCGGGTCGCCGCCCAGCCTTGCCACGGCGGCGCGCATGGCGGCCAGATCCACCACCGCGGGTACACCGGTAAAATCCTGCATTACCACGCGGGCCGGCAGGAAGGGAATGCCTGGGCGGCCTCCCCCTTTCAGGGGGGACGGGAGGGGCGTCCAGGCGGCGATGTTTTTCACATCGTTTTGCGTGACTTCCCGGTCATTGCATTGACGCAGAGCCGCTTCGAGCACGATGCGGATCGAAAACGGGAGCCGGTTGAGTTGAGTGAGACTCGCTTTTTCCAGCGCGTCCAGACGGTAGATGATGAATTGCTTGTCCCCGACTTTTAATACATCGCGAGCATTGAACAGATCTTTCATAAGGTTACTCCTTTGTGGATGAGAATTTCGTCACACTGCCCCGTTCACACACGTCGCTCTGCGACAGTCTTCGGCCAGGGTGACCTACTCACACCACTAAGAAGAATACAAAGGAGCGCCTTTGCTATCCTTGCCTGTGTGGTGTTACTTATAATTTCAGGTCTTTCTTGAGTTGCGACACAAGATTTTGTTTTTCCTTATCCGGTAAGAAGCCGGCCTGTGCCGCCGCAACGATGCATTCCTTCAATTTGCTTTGCGGCATGTTCAGGTCTTCACAGGCGGCGTGATATTCGTGACTTAAAGTGATGCGTGAAATGCTGGGGTCATCGGTGTTGATGGTCACGTTGAGACCAGCCCCCAGCAATTTCAGAATCGGGTGCTTCTCCAGCGAATCGACCACACCCGATTGATAATTACTCGTAATGCAAACTTCTAGCGCCGTCTGTCGTTCGCGCGCCAGTGCAGTGATGTTTTGATCTTCCAGCACCCGCACGCCGTGACCGACTCGTTCAGCATCGAAGGCCTCGATGGCTTCCTTCACATGGGTCGCTGGTCCCCACTCCCCGGCGTGGATGGTTACGTGCAGGCCGGCCTGTTTGGCTTCCTTGAAGATACCATAAAACGGCTCGGACTTGAATTCGGCCTCGTTGCCAGCCAGATCCAGACCGACAATCCCATCGTTTACGTGCTCTGCGGCCAGCCATGCCACCTGTTCGGCCAGGTCTGTACTTTCGTGGCGGTTTACGGAAGCGATCAACTTCACGATCAACCCATGTTGCTCTCCGGCCGCCCTGGCGCTGGTCAGTACCCAGTCTACCACATCGTGGAGAGGGAAACGTTCTGCACGGCTCAGAGCTACGGGCGTGAAGCGCAGCTCCATGTATCGCACGTTGTCTTTGGCGGCATCTTCAACTGCTTCGCGTGTGATGCGATGGATCACATCCGGCGACCGGTAGAACATCCTCAACGTATTGAACTTGGAGAGGAAGTTCTGAAACGTGAACATTTCCTCTTCCTGAACCTGTACCAGCGTGCTCAACCGTATCACGTCGTCCGGGACCACGATGCCGTGCTGGCGGGCCACATCCACCATGGTATCCAAACGTAATGAGCCCTCCAGATGGCGATGTAATTCCACCTTGGGGAGCGCACGATATGTGTGGAGCGAAGCGGTGACTCGTTCTGCCATTTTACGATAAGACCCTAAAGGCGTCGCCGTGGTCCCGCGAAGCGCGGGATGGCGACATTTCCGTTGCAAGCCAAGACAAAATTCAAGCGGGTTATTCTTGCAATCTGGGTATCCGATCTGCCCATAAAACCTTTAGAGACAGTTCATCTAGTGTCTGCGACGTTTCTTTTTCTTGCCGTTATGAACCACTTCAGCGCGTCGTGTTTCTTCTGGTATTTCTGCTGTTTCCACCGGCATAATCTCGACAGGTCGTCTTTGTGCGGCAAAAGCCCGGCTGACCACCAATCCGCGAATATCTTCCACCAATTGCCCAAACAGTTCGGACGCTTTTGCCTTATATTGTACCAGCGGGTCGCGTTGTGCGTAAGCCTCCAAACCTATAGAAACCCGCAACGCTTCAATCCGTGTTAGATATTCCACCCATAGTTCGGTTGTGGCGCCCAACAATAACTGCCGCCGGACTTCGTTCAGGATATATTTGCCAATGGACTCAATCAGCGCCTCCCGGTCCGACTCACCCAAATCTGCAACGGTTTCATTGAGCCTGTCCTCCCCGAAAGCCATTTTCGCTGCCGCGCCGAAATCGGCCAAACGCATGGCGTTGGCTGAGAGACGGTTGAACTCACCCTGCCCGATGGCAAAGCGCAGGGCCTCATCGGCTTGCTCGAGATGCGTGAGTACTTCCTCGGTGAGGTCTTCAGCCTCACGATCCTCGAGCAGTTGCGCAAGCAGGAAGATATAACTATACCGGTTGAAGACCTGTTTCACCTGCCGGTGGGTTCTCTGGTCAAAAACAGTGCGCGCCCCCTGAGCAAGCGTGAGCAACAATTGCGACTTTGTTGTATCGTTGATGGTGGACGGCATCAACCCTTGAATATCGCTGGCAACCTGACCATTTTGGCCGACGAGTCTTTCACGGCGGCGTTCCAGTGCTTTTTCTGCCGCCTCCTGAATCATCTCCGCAGCTTCATCCCAATCCTTGAATTCGAACTTGTCGTCCGGGGCTTCCCCGATGCGGTTCTGCACCGAAGCCAGCAACCGCGAAGCATACATCCCCGTCAACTGGGCGGTGACCAGCGTCTTAATGGTTTCCTTTGAATTGCGAGCATCCTCGCCGAACCTGCGGAGCTGCTCGTTCGAAAGCCGGACCGGCACACCCGTCAGGGCATTGACCTCCTCCAGCATTTTCTGTGGGCGAGGCTGCTCTGCGTCCTCCATATCGCGCAGGCCGTCGAAGTAGGCATCCACCGAATCCATACGAGCGGAGATTTGTGATTCAAACGCCTCCTCGGTACGATCGATCATCATCTCGATGGCTTTGAGGTGATGCTCGCTTTCTGCGTCGATGGCGCGGGTGATCAAATCGAGAGTGGCGCGCTTGAGATCATCGGCGTTGGATAATTCCTTGAGTAACAGACCCAGGCCGAAGCTGGGGACGAGGCGTTCTCCCGACATGAACGGCGGCTGTACACTCTCAAGCCAGGCTAGCAGTTTCCAGGGACCCTCTTCATCCTCCAGGCCGGCGGCCACCCGCTGCCGGATTTCGAGTTCCAGCATTTCATCGATGTCTTCCGTCAGGTCCTCCTTAACGAAGATACGATCGCGCTGAGAATAGATTTGGGCGCGCTGCTTGTTGAGCACATCGTCATATTCGAGCAAATGCTTGCGCACATCAAAGTTGGCACCCTCGATGCGGTGCTGCGACTGCTCGATGACGCTGCCCACCAGCCGCGCTTCGAGCGGCATCGAGTCATCCACGCGCAGCCTCTCCATGAGGCTGCTGACCTGCGAGCCGCCCTGGATGCGCATGAGGTCATCTTCGAGCGAAAGATAGAAGCGCGAGGAACCGGGGTCACCCTGGCGTGCGGCACGGCCGCGTAACTGATTGTCGATGCGGCGAGCTTCGTGCCGCTCAGAGCCGATCACATGCAGACCGCCAAGCTCTTTGACGCGTTCCATGTCTTCGAAATATTGCAGGAAGAGTTTGACCTCTGCCGCGTAAATGCCATAGTTGGATGGGTCAACGTTTTTCAAATGTTGGCGGCGTTCCTCAAGGGTCAGATCGAACGGATTCTCATGCCCGGTTTTGCGAAGCACGCGATTCACCGCTGAGATGACCTCCTCTGCAATCTCACCACCCAGCTTAATATCCACACCGCGACCCGCCATGTTGGTGGCAATGGTCACCGCGCCAAAGGCGCCCGCGCCCGCGATGATCTGCGATTCTTCTGTATGCTTGCGCGCGTTCAATACCTGGTGCGGAACACCGCCTTGAATCACCTTCTTCAAGCGTTCCACATCACGATCCTCAAGCCGCAAAATATCCAGCACGATCGCGAGATTGGAGAGGTCGTCCAGACTGATGCTGGTGATTCCAAAGGGCTGAATGAACTTGCGCAGGGCATCCGGTGAAATCTTATCCACGGGTTCGTTGAATTGCGTCAGTTCGGGGATCAGGCGGCCATCCTCTTCGCGGTTGTTGGCCTGCATCCACACCTGTCGGACGAGCATGATTTGCAGCAGGCGGCGAACAGGTTCGGCCTTGAGGTGCTGCGAGAGCCTTTCGGAGGATTCCACCGAAGTGGTGCCGATCAACATCGGGCGCCCGCGCACGTGTTCGCGCACGATCTCCATGACGAGGGCGCGCAGCTTCGCCTCCACCGATTTATAGATGACATCCGGGTAATCCTTGCGGCGATAAAAGAGAGGAGTCTTCTCGGCGTCATCCCGTTTGGTGAAATATGCGAAGGCATAACCTTCATCGTCTTTCGTTTTGATCTCCACCAGGGGGGCTTCCTTGCCAAATGCCTGATACTCAAGATTTGCCGGGATGGGCACAACTTCCAGATTATAGATTTTGCTGAACTCCTCGGCCTCGGTCAGCGCGGTGCCAGTCATGCCTGCCAGTTTTTGATACATGCGGAAATAATTCTGGATGGTGATGGTCGCGTAGGTAACATTTTCCGGTTCAATGCGCACACCTTCCTTGGCCTCCACTGCCTGATGCAGACCATCGCTCCATCTTCGTCCGGGCATGAGGCGGCCGGTGAACTCATCCACAATGACAACCTTACCTGCCTGAACAAGATAATCCTTGTTTCGTTTGAACAGGAACTGGGCGCGCGTGGCCTGTTCGAGATAGCCGCGCAACCGTCCCTGTTCGGGCGAGACATCTTCCGGGCGATCGGGGTCCATCAATGGGAAGCCAAGCAGCTGTTCCGCGTGCGCCAGGCCTACTTCGGTGAGCGCGACATTGCGATCCTTTTCGTTGATCTCATAATCTTCAGGCTTGAGCTGGCTCACCACCTGTGACATCTTTCCGTACCATTCCAGGTTGCCGGAGGCCGGACCTGAAATGATCAACGGTGTGCGGGCTTCGTCGATCAACACATTGTCCACTTCATCGATAATCGCAAAGTGATGACCGCGCTGCACGCGGTCGCTGAGGCGCATGGTCATGTTATCGCGCAGGTAATCAAAGCCAAACTCGGAGTTGGTGCCATAGGTCACATCGACTTCATATGCCAGTCTGCGATCCACCATGCGCAGATGGTGCTGATCTTCATGCGGGGACTCTTTTTCAAAATCAACCAGGAACGCCTTCTTGCCGTTCTCAGTCACAGCGGCCATCTGCAAAACCCCCACCGACAATCCGAGCATGGAAAAGATCGGGGCCATCCAGCGCGCGTCACGCCGCGCCAGGTAATCATTGACCGTGATCAAATGAACACCTTTGCCCAACAGTGCATTGAGATAGATGGGAAGGGTGGCCACCAGCGTCTTCCCTTCACCCGTGCGCATTTCGGCAATCGAACCGCGATGCAAAATGACCCCGCCGATTAACTGAACGTCGAAATGACGCAGACCAATGGTCCGTTTGGAGGCTTCACGGACCGCCGCGAAAGCCTCCGGCAGGATCTCGTTCAACGCCTCCTGCTGGGCCTTGAGCTGTTCCTTCTCATCCAGGCCTTCGACATTGCCAATGCTCTCAGTGATGTGCGCGCGGAATTCATCCGTTTTGGCGCGCAACGCCTCATCGCTCAAGGCCTCAAACTGCAGCTCGAGCCTGTTGATCTCTTCGACAATGGGCCGAATTTCCTCGACGGTTTTTTTATTGGGGTCGCCCCCAAAGAGTTTGACAAAACTTTTCAGCATGATAATCCTTTATGGAGCAAAGATTATAGCATGGCTGCGTTAGCGGAATATAAACATGCCACGCAAAAAAAGCGCTCATCTTCTCGATGAGCGCTGTCCATTCATGAAACTACGGTTTGTTCTTGTTACCGCCACCGCCCTCGTTGTTGCTACCCCCTCCTCCATCATTGGTGCCGCCACCATTATTATTGGCGTCTCCGCCACCACCGTCATTCCCCTTGTTCCTATCCGGTTTCGGCGTGAGGCCATACTGATTGCCCTGATTTTCACCGGGGTCGGGAGTAGCATTAGCGTTGACACTCGTATTTGTCCCGTTATTGCCACTTGTATTGTTACTGGTATCATCATTCTGGCCAGTACTGTTTTGATCATTGCTGCCGGCAACTGAAGTCGAGGGTATGCCTGAAGGCATGACAGACGGAGTTCCGGACATGGTAGGCTGTAGTGTTGGAAGGACCTCAATCACTACGGGCCCGGTAGAAGATGTCTCTTCTGAGGAAGATGGAGAAGACATCTCCTGAGTGGTGGGTTCACTTATATAGGACCGGATCGCATTGGCAATTTTATCGCGGTACAAATAGGCTGCTGTACTGGCCTCAATGGCAATGGTCGCGATGAGTACGATTTCCAGCGCCTTGCTGGCAGCTGTTGCTGCACCGCCGGCCCCATTGCCTCCGCCCCTTAAAGCTGCTTTGAGCCCTGCACCAATGCCAATTCCCAATCCAACATTTGTCATCTGCCTGAGATAAGTCCGGCGACGAGCCGCGAGCATATCAGACGGATAGCCTCCGTTTGAACCCTTTAGCTTTGTGAGCAGGTTAATAACCTGCTGCTGATCCTGAGATAGATGTTCCATACTTACTCATCTTCCAGATGAAGCCCAAGTGCTTTTCGTAACTTGGCGATGCCTCGATTCTGAATCACCTTGATATTGTTGACATCCTTACCAATAATCTCTGCTGTTTCCTTAAGGCTAAAGTCTTCCAAAAATCTCAGAATGACGACATGCCGCTGGTCTTCCGTCAATTCCGAGTTCATGGCAGTCACCAGCGCTTCCATCAAGACCCTTTCTTCGATCTGGGTCTGTGTTGGCAACGAATGTCCTCTTTCGTTCAGGTTGACCGCGATTTCCAGAGGGGCCGTGTGCTGGTTATAGCGGGACCGGTCCACCACCAGATGATAGGCCGTCTGGTACAAATAAGAGCGCAGATTCGTGCGTGGACCTTTTCCGGCAGCAAACTGCTCCAGTAACTGCGCAAACACATCACCAACAATGTTGTCTGCCACAATCGGGTCATGGCACAGCCGCAAGGTATATTTGTAAATGGCAGGCGCAAACTCATCGAAGATTGCGGTCAGCGCTTCTTCATCCAATTTCTGTGCGGCTTTAAGCAGGGCAATGCCGTCCTTGATCATAGGTGGACGCCTCTGCACTCAAGTTCTATATATAAGACGTTTATGGCGGAACAAAAGTTACCGGAAATCATTGTGTTTGCATCCGTAATGCCAGTATTATATACCTTTTTGGGGGGGGAAAGTCACTTGAGCCGGGGTAGATAGTACCTACTACCTACCGCTCGCCTCATTATAATAAGCAAACTTCTTGAACTGTTTTCTGAGCTGGATTCAGAACTTTGAGTTTACTGACGCATGCTTGTCATGCGTGCGGTGCTATGTAATCTTTTCGGTCATGCAGCAGTTCGGAACCGGTTTCAAGTAAGAAAACTGTAACAATTTGCCTGTAACAACCTTGCCTGGAAGGGAGTCTATACTACAATTCTTCAAACTGGCGCAGAGGCCTCACTGAAGTCTTTTGCAGGAAACTTTCTTGACCGTGAATGGAATTGATTCGCAGGTTATTGATATAATTTTCAGAGAGGAGTTGTAACATGTTTTCATTCGAAGGAATCGACCGGCGTAAGGAGGAGGAGCGTGTCCGCAAGGAGGGACGGCTTCCGCCCGGACAATCGCTTACCCTCAAATTTCCGGTCTTGCATTATGGACCCGTTCCGCACTTCAACCCGGCCACCTGGGATTTCCGGGTGTGGGGCGAGGTGGAGGAGGAAAAGCGCTGGACCTGGGATGAGTTCAATCAGTTGCCGCGCACAAAGATCCAAATGGACATCCATTGTGTGACGCGCTGGAGCAAGTTCGATACAGTGTGGGAAGGCGTCTCTGTCAATACCCTGGTGGAGAATGGTCTTTTCACGATCAAACCTGCTGCCACACATGTGATGCAACATGCGGAATATGGCTTCACGGTCAACTTGCCGCTGGAGGTCCTGTTGCAGGATAATTTTCTGCTCGCGACTCACCTTAACGGAGAACCGATCGCGCCTGACCATGGGTATCCACTGCGCGGCGTGGTGGGATTCATACCAGCACGTGAAGACATGGAAACGCCCTATTTTTGGAAGGGCGCCAAGTGGCTCCGATCATTGGAGTTCATGTCGCGCGACCGGCGTGGGTTCTGGGAACAGGCCGGATATCACAACCGCGCCGACGTATGGAAGGAAGAACGGTTTGGGTAGTGCAAAGCCTGCAAGGTTAAATGGTTGATGCGGCACTTCAATTGCCGCATCAACTTTTAAATCTATGGTCTTTCACCCAGAGTTACGGTAATGTCCATGGGCTGGCCATCGCGCAGGACTGTCAGCACCACGGTATCGCCCGGAGATTTGGTCGTGAGCAGGTAGCTCAGCATTTCCTCATAGGTATCCACAGGTTTGCCGTCAAAGGACGTGATCAGATCGCCGCCAGCCTGCAAATAATCGAATCTTGTAGGTTGGGTCCCGCCTTTCAATCCCGCCTGATCAGCTGGACCGCCTTCCACCACAGAAGTAACATAAGCGCCCTTGTACGTAGTTAGGCCCAGCGCTTCCATTTCAGACAAAGATAGGTCGTTGGTCGAAGAGATACCCAAATATGGATACCGGTAGCCTCCGTCTCGGATCAAAAATGGGACAATGCGTTTTACCAGGTTAATGGAAACCGAGAAACCCACACCCGAGTTGACCGCGTTGCCCGTGGTTTGATCGACCGCGGTTGTGCGTATGGACTGATTCACGCCGATCACTTCACCGTTCAAATTGAACAACGGGCCGCCTGAATTACCGGGGTTGATGGCCGCGTCGGTTTGAATGATGTCAGCGTTACTGAAGGAACCTCCCGAGGCAGCTAGTCCTGCGGGCTGGGTTCTGCCCAGGCCGGAGATGATCCCGAGGGTCATGGTGCCATTCAACCCAAAGGGATTGCCGATCGCTACCGCCGGCTGGCCGACATGAAGTATGCTCGAATCACCGATGGGAAGGGGATGAATCTCCTCAGCGGGAGCGTCTACTTTGATGACCGCAATGTCGGCATAAGAATCCTGACCAATAACGGTACCATAGGCTTTGAAACCCGATGAAAACGCGATCTCGACTGTGCTTGCGCCCTCCACAACATGCTGGTTGGTCACCACGTGGCCGTCACCATCGAACATCAGGCCCGAGCCTTCGCCCGTATCAGTGCGGATGGCAACCACGCCGGGCAGCACGCTTTCGTACAGGGCGGCCAGGGAACCCTCTTCAGGCATGACAATGGCAGAATCCACCTGAACGGTAGGGATGGCTGGGGACTGCGAGGCAGGCGTCGACTGCGTCAGAGGCGACGTTCCCGTTATCTGGCAGGCCAGGGATGCCATCACCACGATTGATAAAGCAAGTAAAACGTGTTTCATACTTTCCTTTCTAAAATTTGATACGTGCAGCTTCATCCAATAATTCACGCTGTTTGGATGAAAGATATTTTGGAATTTGCACCTTGACTTTTACGTAGAGGTCACCCTTGAGTTTGGTGTCCTTCAAATGCGGCATGCCGCGGCCCGCGAGCCGAAAGACCTGTTCGGGTTGTGTGCCGGCGGGAATGTTAAGTTTTACCTTGCCCTCCATCGTCTCCACGTCGGCTTCACCTCCCAGGATAGCCGTGAAGGCATCCACCGTGGCGGTGGTATGCAGGTCGTTGCCCTGGCGATCAAATCTTTTGTCATCGATGACGTGTACGATCAAGTACAAGTCCAACCCATTGGGACCCGCCCCTGCCACGCGCACTTTGGAACCGGTTCGCACACCGGCCGGGATGCGGACAATTTTTTCCTTGCTGCCGTCCACCTGGATACGGCGCGTGGTCCCCTGATAGGCCTCCTCCAGTGTGAGCTCAAAATCCTGTTGGTAGCCTTGCGGCTGTGAACGTGTGGATTGTCTACCGCCCATACCAAAGATCGATTCGAAGAAATCTGAAAAGCCGCCCCCGAACACGTCGTTGAAGTCGTCCACGTTGACGCGGGTACCACCTGGAAAGCCGCCGTATCGACTCCAGTCAAAGTCACCGGGTGTTCCACCGCGCCGCTGCCACTGCGAATAATCGGAACCAAGCCGGTCGTAGTGCGAACGCTTTTGCGGATCGTTCAACACCTCGTAGGCCTCGTTGATCTCCTTGAAGCGCTCCTCCGCCTGTTTGTTGTTCGGGTTGTAATCTGGATGGTGCTGCTTTGCCAGTTTGCGATAGGCCTTGCGGATCTCATCGCTGCTGGCCTTGCGGTCCACACCCAGAATCTTGTAATAATCTTTATATTCCATATTCTTATTGTTACACTGCGCCAGATGCAAGTCAAGCGCCCAACTGGGGGTCTAACATAATTCTTATTCGTTAGATGGGGAGGCTGCCCCGCTTCTTTCGCAGCCGGAGAATGATCTCAAGAGAGATATCAATGAAATTCCAAATGTGACGATTACGGAGGAAAAATAGCATGTAGGTCAGGCGTCGCCGTGGCACCGTGGCGACACTTGCAGCCTGACGTTTTTTAATGGCCCAGTTTTGGCGGGTGCTTCGCGAAAACCCGCCCTACGAATAAAGTTCCTTCGTCAAATACAGTTCCCCCCGCTCAAAGCCGCGCCTCAGATAATACCCCCGCGTGCCCACCGCCGAAATGATCGCCATGCGTTTGAAGCCCTTGGCCCTGGCGATCTGTTCCGCCTCTTCCAATAAACGCGTACCAAGTCCCGCGTGTTGCGCTGCGCCTTCCTTTTCCGCGCCCACTGGCAGGGACTGTCCATACACATGCACTTCGCGGATCAACGCCGCGCCATGCAGATCGAAGATGCCGGTCTGCGGCGCATCCTTGGCTGGCAAAGACAAACGAACGAAACCTGCGAGCTTGTCATCTGGCGTGACGTAGGAAATGAAATGTTCCTCTGCTGCGCCTGCTTGATAGACCAGATCATCCAGTTTCAGTTTGTCTGCACTGACCGACTTACCTTTCACCTCGCGACAACGCACGCACTGACAATTCGTCCCCCGCCGTTTCATCTCATCGTGCACATCCTGCCTGAGGCTCGTGCGGCGATTCCCCTCTACCACGTTGGTGGACGGAATATCGCGGATGACGCGGTTCACGCGGCAATAGCGCGGAATGGTAGGCTTGATGTCGGCGATCAAATCAATGAGTTCTTCGGTGCTATAGGGTTTGAATTCGCCGCGCTGCCAGTACTCATAGAGCTCGGCATTTGCCAGCAATTGATTCGGGTAGATCTTGATCTCGTCCGGGCAGAAATCATTCCACAAGCGGACAAAGTCTGCGCGGTCTGAATCGGGAGTCGCGCCGTGGAGGTTGGGCATCCAGTGCAAAACAATCTTGAAGCCTGCCGCGCGCAGCAGGGCAGTGGCTTGGCGCGTGCATTCCACATCGTGCCCGCGCTTGTTCATCTCCAAAATGCGGTCATCCAGACTCTGCGCGCCCATCTGCACCTTGGTCACGCCAAGGTGACGCAGCCAACGGATTTCATCCGGTGTGATCTCATCTGGTCGGGTCTCTATCACCAGTCCCACATTGCGATGGTGGGCGTTTTCATTAATAGTATGAGCTTCCATGAATTCGCCCTCGCTTAAAGCCCTCTCCCCCTGGGAGAGGGTGTCCGCAGGACGGGTGAGGGCATTCATCGCATCGAAACAGCGCTTGACAAACCATTCCTGATAATCGCGCCGGTACGATGACCACGTCCCGCCCAGGATGAGCAGCTCGATCTTATCGGTGGGATGGCCCAACGATTCCAATTGCATGATCCGTGAACGGACCTGTGCATACGGGTCAAACTGATGCTCCACTGCCCGCATCGCGCCGGGTTCATCGGGCAGATACGATTTGGGCATCCGCACGTCCGTGGGGCAGAAGATGCACTTACCGGGGCAGGGATAGGGCTTCGTCAGCACCGTGACCGTGGTCACGCCCGAAAGCGTCCGCATGGGCTTCATGCGAATCCGCTCGAGCAGGCGCGCGTCGGCTTCCATTTCTCCGGCCGCGACCAGCTCGTTATAGATCGAAACCAGCATGGATTTGTTGAGATACCCGCCATCCTTCAGCGGATGGTGGCGCAGGGTTTGTGTCACATCCCGCCCGCGCCGAATCTGATCGAGCACAGCGCGTGCCAGATCTTTCTTATCGGGGGTGAGGAGATGCGTTTCTCTCCAGCGTTGTCGTCGATCTATCTGCATTTCAATCCTGTGGAGGATACAGGTACACAGGTAGACGTATCTACTTGTTTACCTGTGTACCTGTGTACTTGCCTACTTGTCTACTTTCAACCTGGGAAACATCCATATGAAATTCACTCTTCAACTCATTGGCATCCTTATGCTTAAACATCTCAGTGTGCAAGCCGCATTCGATCTTGCCGCGTCCCTGCCAGCGACCGGCGCGCTCATCATCATTGATACCAATCGCAACCGTGCATGGCGCGCATCCGACACTGCGGTAGCCTTTTTCGAGTAATGGATGCGATGGCAGGTTATGTTCTTCCGCGTAACGCTTCACATCAGCCTTGGTCCAATTCAGCAGCGGATGGATCTTCAGCAATCCATCCTCCTGCAACTCCAAAATCTGCGCTTTCGCGCGCACCGAGGTCTGATCGCGGCGGATACCACTGATCCATGCCAGCATATCCTTCATCGCTTTCTGCATCGGCTGCACTTTATGGATGAAGCAGCACAAGTTCGGGTCTTCGAGCGGCAGGGTGCGGGTCTGACTCCTGGCAAAGTGGTCCCAGCGCGAATCACGGTATAAATCGAGCACGTTCAAATGCCACTCGGACGCCAGTTTTTCACGGAAAATCGCCGTCTCCCAGAAGTGATAGCCGGTATCGAGGAAAAGCACCAGCATATTGCGCTCGATCTGCGAAACCATATGCAATAGCGGAACAGATTGAGTCTGGAATGAAGAACTGAGCGCAATTTGAGGCCAGAACCTGTCCACAGCCCAGGCAATAATCTCCTGCGGAGTCCTCGTCTCGAACTCATTGGAGAGTTCTTCGATCTGCAAGGGTGTCAGCATGGCGGGATTATACCCGTTATAATCCTTCGTATGGATTCAGCCACCGCCGCCCGCCTGATCGAACTGAATCGTGAGTTTTACACCCACTTCGGCGGCTCGTTCTCTGCCACCCGCCAGCGGATTCAGCCCGGGGTCCGTCGCGTGCTCGATTTGCTCCATGGGGATGAGAAGATATTGGACCTGGGTTGCGGCAACGGGGAGCTGGCGCGTGAACTGGCGAGGCGCGGTCAGCGCGGCTCGTATCTGGGCGTGGATTTCAGCCTGCCTCTGCTCCGAGAAGCCGAGTCTCCCCCCGCGGAAGCTTCGCAGCCGGGAAACGTAGCCGCGGCGACCTGGCATAATTTTTCTGCCACCTTCCACGCCATGGACCTGACGAAACTAACTCTGGAAACCACATCTTTCATCCCGTCTCCATTATCTTTCGACATCGTTTTTTCCTTCGCCACGCTTCATCATATTCCCTCCCGAGATTTTCGTATCAATCTCCTCAAAACTATCCATCAACTTCTGCAGCCTGGCGGACTTTTCATCCACTCCAACTGGCAGTTCCTGAACAGTGAAAAACTCAAAGCAAGGATCCAGCCGTGGAAGGACGTGGCAGTTTCAGGACCTGAACTGAGCGGAGTCGAAGTGTCAGGTGTAGATGCGGGCGATTATCTGCTCGATTGGCGCAGCGGCGGAAAAGGCCTGCGCTACGTGCATCATTTTAATGAAGAGGAACTCCGTGATTTGGCCGAAGCCACAGGCTTCCAAGTAATCGACACTTTTTACTCGGACGGCCAGACCGGCAACCTGGGTCTGTACCAGGTTTGGAAACCATCTTCGTAAGAACTGCCGGTGCTGGCGAGTCTAAACATATGTTCTAAAGCAGGGAACAACCCTTAGGTCTTAATCCACAATCAAACTTGAGCCTAGACAACCCTCTTGTGCAGGGTGCCGTCGCAATCGACGGCATAATAGATAAACGGAGAATCGCATGGCACTTGATATCTTTCAGCGTATCCAGGTGGGTTTGGATGTAAAACGACAAAATGTGACCGAATTCCTTGAAACAGCATCTGAAGAAGAAAAGGATGTTTGTCTGTGTGACGATGACCTCTGTATCGAGGAACATCTCCATGTCATAGACGAAAGCCTGGAGAAGATCGAAGACCATACATTGGGAATTTGTGAGATCTGCCAGGGTGTTGTAGATGCCGCTTTGCTGGAGATGGATTACACCGCCCATGTCTGTCTGGATCATTATTCAGAGGATGAACGACGCCGCCTCGAATCTGAATTGGAACTCTCACAAGTTGTCCAGCGCGCGTTATTGCCGCAGAGTGCACCCAGAATTTCAGGCGTGGAGGTGGCAGCGTTCAGCCGCCCGGTGGAGATCATCGGCGGCGATTACTTTGATTTCTTCCAGTTCCGGGATGGGTCGCATGGCCTGGTCATTGCAGATGTGAGCGGGCACGGCGTCTCAGCAGCCATGCTCATGAGCAGCCTGCAGACTGCCATCCAGACCATGGCTCCCTATGCGGACTCGCCTGCTGAAATTCTCGAGCGCATCAACCGCTTTTACATCCATAACATCAATTTCACCACCTTTGTCACCGTGTTCCTGGCCCAATTTGATCCGACCACACGTACATTGACTTACGTCAATGCCGGGCATAATCCGCCGGCTGTCTATCGCAGCGGGATGAACGAGATCCAGTGGCTGATGCCGACTGCGCCCGCGATTGGTTTAGCCGAGGCGTTTTATCCCCGCACTGAGTCGGTTACTCTTTCAAAAGGTGATTCATTACTTCTGTATACAGATGGGGTGACCGAGGTCTTGAACACCAGCAATGAGCAGTTTGGGAATGACCGCCTGGCGGAGCTTATTCTGCAGAGCACCCACCTGTCTGCTCCGAGCATCCTTCAGAGCATCCTTCAGAAGGCAAGTGCCTTTGGGAACAACCAGTCGCTGGCAGATGACCTGACCATGGTGGCACTCAAGATCTCCAGCTAAACCTATTCAGACTTGTTACTTGCTGGTTGCCACCCGGTTCCTTCCTTTATGCTTGGCGATGTACATGGCCTGGTCTGCGCGCGCGATCAGTGTTTCCAGCTGGAGGGTGTTTTCGTCTTTCTGCGCAACCCCGATACTGACGGTGATAAACAATTCTTGACCGTCCAATGCCACCGGCTGTTCACAAATCGCAGTCCGCAGGCGTTCCGCCACCGGAAGAGCTGCCTGCAGGTCAGTCTCAGGCATGATGATGATCAGTTCCTCACCCCCATAACGTCCCACCAAATCCACTTCGCGGACTGACCTTTTGCAGCGAGCCGCAAATTCCTGCAAGATTTGGTCTCCCACATGATGCCCGTAGTTGTCATTGATCTGTTTGAAGTGGTCGAGATCCAGCATCAAGCAGCAGAAGGGCCGGTTCTGTCGGTGAGATCGCAGGAACTCGACCCGGCCAAGCTCAAAAATACTGCGACGGTTATGCAAGCCGGTCAGCGGATCTGTCAGGGCCAGGCTCTGCACTTCTTGAAACAGCCTGGCGCGTTCCAGAGAAACCCCGATCTGTTTTGCAAAGATGGACAGGATGGGAAGGTCAGATTTTCGGATACCGTGGCCCCATACCCATAAAAGTCCTAACAGGTTTTCTTCAAAGGTCAAAGGCAGGCGGAGCGGCTCCATTCCGGGTGCGACACCTATTTCGCCAAGGATTCGGAGGACGCCTGGTTTTTCTGCATCCCTGAACAGGATGAGGATCTCTTCTTCAGGGTTGGGTATGGCAGCCGGGTGGGCGATGTATTCTGCTTTGAAGACCTGCCTTAACGTCGCCTCTGAAAACGAGTACTGCAATAATGGATAGCCAAGCCCTTTTTCGACGATTTCCAGAAAATCTGGTGGCAGCGAGGTGTAATTGACCGTGAACAGCGACCGGTTCGAATCATGGATAGCCATAATGCATGTGAGATCAAGCTTTTGCAATTCATTCCCCAGCGTTTGAATGATCTGGTCAGTGGTGAAGGCTCTTTCGATTTGGGTGGTGATCTGCGCAATGGCGTAGATGAGATCATTGGCATGCGCAAGTTGCTCTAGCCATTTATGTTCCGCCTGGGCCTTGCGCAATTGTTCGATGGCAGTGGCGAGCTGTCCTGCCAGTGTTGTAAGGAGACGTTCATCGTCGGCGGTGAAGGCATTTCTTTTTGTGCTCTCCGCGTTGATGACGCCCAGTATCCGTTCTTTGAATTTGATGGGTACACACAGTTCCGAGAGGGTGCGGTCGTCAATATCCACATATTGTGGCTTGCGGCGTACGTTTCCGATGCATTGTGATATTCCAGTTTTCGCGACCTCACCTGTGATTCCTTCTCCAATCGCGATTTCCTTCACTTCGATCTTGTCATCGGTATGGAAACGGTAGGATGGGTGTGCGCAGAGAATCCCGACCTCTTCGTCCAGCAGCAGGATACCAAAATTATCCGGAAACAGATTCTGACCGATGATGCCTGTTACACGTTCGATCAATTGATCCTCGTTGTCGGCCTCAATAGAGGTCAGCGCAACATCGTGCAAGGCGGTTAATTGTTTCACCCGTTTTCGTTCTTCATCGAGCAAGAGTGATTTTGAGAGAAGCAGGGCGCCCTGTTCAGCGGTAATTTCAGCATGCATGATATCGTCAATCCCAAATTGCCGGCTTTGGTTGTATCCCAGCAGGAGCGCGCCTAACTTCCGTTCTTGTGCAATGAGTGGAATGCCCAGCATGGCGTGGCTTGGAAAAAGGGCGGCCACCTTGGGAGTGAGGTGGGGGGTGTTATCCAAATCTGGCACCGGGATGGGGCGTTCGGCCTGCAGGACCGCTGTTGCCAGAGTCTGTTCGCCGGGTTCAAAGATCATGTAGGGATACACATCTCTCATGGTGCCATATGCCACCGTAGGGATGGGTATTTCCTTGTCTGTATCCCAAAATGAAAAATAACCATCATCGGCTTTAAAGAGTTTTGCGATTTGTTCCGTCAATATTTCGAGAGTGGACTGAAGGTTATCCGCTTCCAGCGCCCTGGCAGTAATCCCATTCAGCAGTTCCAGAAAATCGGTGTGCACGCGGCGGTCCTCTTCGTATTGTTGGAGTTTTTGAATGGCCTCCATGCGTTCGCATGTGAGGGCGCTCAGTCTTCCGGTCACGACCGCAACGAGAGTGAGCGCAATCATGCGCAATATGTTGCCAGGGTCAGAAAGCAAAACAGTGACGGGATAGCCGTCCAAAGACTGAAAAAGTATGATCGTGACAATAGAGAGGAAAGTAATTATGAGTCCGCCCCGGACGCCGAAATACCATCCCGCAACGATCACCGGAATAGTAGCGAGAGACGCTACTCCGGTTCCCAGTTGATTATGGTATCTGGCGAAGATCACCACATAGGAGCCAAATGCGACTGCTACAATGATGTAAAGGAAAACTCGCCGGCGCAATGCAGGAAACTGATTCATTTCGTTCTCAACACTAATCAACGGATCGATTTGCTCAGGCTTTTGTTTGGTGATCTGTGCCTGTATTGTATTCCCATGAAGAACGATAAATGATTGCAGTTTTGCAACGCACGCCGAACAAAATTGTGCGGCGGAATAGTGGGAAACACCCATTCCCTGCAAGAAACGCGTGAATTCACGTATTCACATGATTCGGGTTGGCGATGTATTGCCACCAGTTGTGATGGATGCCGTTCCGCTGGCCCTTTGTCTTGGGGAAATGTTTCATCCACCAGATATGATGCTTACGGATATCGCCATAGCCCCATTCCGCGGCAGTGACTTTGCGGGTGAGGCCCTTGAAATCAGGGAAGTTATAGAGCCAGTCGTCACACTCGCTCAAGACGGTGGCGGGATTGCCCCAGTCATAATCCCGGTCGCTGTTGGGCGCAAAGTGGACGTTACCCAGCGCCGCCCGGCCCGGATGGGTCTTTTCGTAGCGGGTAAAACGCTTCCACAAATTATCGTCGCCGGTCAATCTCTCGAAGGTCTTTTCCATAATGGACTCGGCGCGGTGGCCCATGTTCTCGAGCATCTCGCCGACGCCGCGTTCATAGGAGAAACCCATGATGACAAATCGCCGGCCGGCTGCTTCGGTATTGGTGAGTGGAGGAGCATTACACCAAAATGCACCCGGACCCGCCATTCTAGACTCATAAAAACCTGCATAGGGAAAACCAAAGAGCCAGACCTCGTCAATCTCATCCTTTGCGACGCGCTGCAGGATCTCGAAATGGTCAACAATGGTGTGGTAATCCACTTCGTCTGGCACGTGTGCAGGCGTCCGGCGACCCCACATATTCAGGTAGGTCTTTGCATTGTAGGTGTAACCATCCACTTTGACAGGGAAGGCATCCACGTCAATGCGTTCGACGATCTGATACCGGACGAGTCCGCTGCTGACCTGCTCGATATCGGATCTGAATCCCGCCATCAGGTCTTCCACTCTGTTCCAGTGCATGTATTCTGAAAGTTTTTTCCCAGTGGCGGGCTCGACGACAGGATCAAAGATAATGGCGATGGTTCGCAGAACTATTGGTTGCAGAGGCTCGTCAAGGGAATCAGAAACAGTTGTCGGGTGCTGCGAAGCCTGAGCCGGTTTTTTTCTTCGAAACAGGGAGAAGGATCGCATGTTCGCAAAAAAATGAGGATCAAATGTCGAAGGTCAAAGGATGAAAGTCAAAAGAGGGAGAAACTCAGGGCCTGTGTGAGTCAGCAGCCTATCACGGAAGATGGGTCGTAAAGTAGACCTGGTTGCCGATGGCAAGGTAGAGCACATAATTCGGGCTGACTGCCATCGCGCTGATTGCGCCCGCCTGGAACGGGTTGCCTTTGCCCGCGTGACCGGTGACCTGGTTTTGCAGTTCGAGCGAACGAGGGGTAAAGCGGAAAACCTTCTGGTTTTCCGAATCCAGCAGGAGCATCACACTGTTCGGCGGAGTGGTCAGCGACAATTGGGTGAAGTTTGCCTGCGCAAAGAGATTAATATCCTGGTGGGCAGGGAATGGGTCCTGGAAGTTGACAGGGTCCAGGCAGCGGGTTGGCGTCTCAGCAATGCGGCTGAAGGTGCAGGTGGAGAGATGACCATCTGCGTGAAGGAGATAGAGATCGTCACCGCTGACCGAAAGGTCTATAGCGTTATCAATCGAGTCTGGAATCTGGTTGCTGAAATAAAAGTAGGGCGGATCCCCAAAATAGCTATCTTTGCCCACAAAGACCCAGACCGCACGCGCCGAAGCATCCAGCACGTACAGGTTACCGCCATCCAGAGCGAAGGAGGTGACTCGACCCCAGTTGGTGTTCGGCAGCTCGGGGAGAGGGATGGCTTGTGGCACCTGCCCGGGCGCGCAATACAGGAGTTGTCCGGTTGCATCGATTCCAAGCACATTGGCACTGACGGCATTTCTTTTTGGCAGTGCCAGCAGATCGACCAGCTTATCCACTTGATAGCCAGCATAGCTGCCGGGCTTACAACTGAAGGTGGAGTCGAGTTCCAGGCTCCGGCCAGTGAAAGCGGCATGCAGGATACTGCCCTTTTCTGCATCGAGCATGTAAAGATCGCTCTCACTGGCGGCCATGCGGCTGATCTCGGCGATATTCCCCAATCGGTTGGCGAAGGCTGGGATGAACTCGAGCCGCACCACGCCCATCAATGAGTCGAGTTTTGCCTGTGCTTCAGAACGTACCAGATCGGCCTCAGCGGTATCGTTATACTCCAATGCCTGTTCTGAAAAGTCGATCACTTTGATCAGCTCGTCGCGCTGCCGGCTTGGATCGGTCTCACTACTGGCTTGCGCATTGGCGGTAAGCGCATTTTGATAGAGTTCGTGATATCTTTCGTTGAGACCATACTTGGCAAAGACCACCCAGCCTATAACAGAAACCAATACCGGAATCATGATTGCTATGACGACCAACACATACGTGGGCACGATGAGCATCTGCTGTGTGGGCCGTTTGCTTTCCACGCCCGGGAGCAGGCGCGGGATGAATCTTCGCAGGAACGACCCGAGTCGCTCGTTCACGCGCCGCCCAGACTGGATTCCACCCACCATCACTTTTGCCATCTGGCGCGTGGCTTGCGCGTGGGCGCTCGGTTTGGGTTCGACTCGAGGTCTTCCAAAAAGTGACAGACCTCTTAATCCTGCCAGCAGGGAGGACGATCTTGCGGGCGCGGAAGCCTCCAGTTCCTCGGTGACTTCCTCCTCTTCCACAATTTCTTCCTCAGGTTCTGTCGCTAGTTCAATAGGTGCTTCCACCGGCTTTGCCCGCGGAATGGAAGGCGGAAAGTTGCGGGGCGCCGAAGCAGAAGTTGTGGAGTTTGCTGCAGGTTCAGGTGGGACGGAGGTTTTTTCCTCCCTGAAGATGGGAGGCAGAGACTCTTGCGGCTGCGGCGGGATGGC
>DASTOH010000068.1:0-21417 GCA_035720235.1 Anaerolineales bacterium
GTGTATTTTGGGGGACAGGCAGTGGTGCTGGGACTGTTGTTCCTCTTAAACTCAGACGCGAGCGATGCCTTCAATTTTTTGTTCTATATTTTGACTTTCCATGCGGCTGTGGTGTTGAGCATTCGTATGGCGACAATATGGACAGGCATCTACTTCGTAATTGCAAGCTCCGTGTCGTTGATCAGCCGCGGCTGGGATGGGCTGTATGCCGTCTTCTTCTATCTTGCGGTATTCATTGTTTGTACCATCCTGGGGAATACGGTCCAGCAGACCGAGTTGACCAGTGAACGCAATCAAAGTCTGGTGGATGAACTCAAGGAAACGCAACAGAAATTACAGGAACTGGCCGTCGTGGAGGAAAGGAACCGCCTCGCGCGTGACCTGCATGACTCTGTCAAACAACAGGTTTTTGCCATCTCGATGCAGTTGAGCGCGGCGCGGACGGCTTTATCTCCAACCGACAAGGCTTACTCCTCTGTAGTGGAAGCGGAGCGACTTGCACAACAGGCAGGCGCGGAGTTAACCACCCTCATCAGTGCCCTGCGCCCACCGGCATTGGAGAGCAAGACTCTGGCCAACGCCATGAGCGAGCACGTGGATGCATGGTCGCGCCAGAATAACATTGCATATGAACTAGACATCGATTCGACGGTCTCTATCAGTCAACAGACCGAACAGGCTCTGTTCAGGGTGCTGCAGGAGGCTTTGGCCAATGTGTCACGTCACAGCAAGGCCAGCCAGGTGATGGTCACCTTGAGGTCTCAAGATGATACTGTTGCATTGGTGGTTGAAGACAACGGGGCTGGGTACGATGCGAAGCACAACAAGAGAGGGGTTGGTTTGGACTCAATGAGGGAACGGCTGATGGCCGTGAATGGAACATTGGAAGTCTCTAGTCTCAAGTCTCAAGGAACAAGTGTTATTGCAACAGTAAGGAGATCGTAGTGTTAGATTCAATCTCAGTTTTACTGGTGGACGACCACGCCATGGTGCGTGAGGGTGTGAAAGCTTTTTTGGTCACGCAACCAGATCTCTCGGTGGTGGGCGAAGCCGGATCGGGCGAGGAAGCGATCCAGTTGGCGGCGCAGTTGATTCCCGATGTCATCCTGATGGACCTCATCATGCCCGGCATGGATGGCGTGGAGGCGACGCGGCGCGTCAAGCAAGTGAGTCCGCGGTCGCAGATCGTGGTGCTGACCTCCTATCATGAAGACGAGCATATCTTCCCCGCGTTGAAGGCGGGCGCGCTCTCCTATATCCTGAAGGATATCAGCGCGGAGGAACTGGCATCCACAGTGCGGAAGGCTGCGGCAGGTGAGGCGGTATTGCATCCGCGCGTGGCGGCACGGGTCATCAAGGAATTGCAGGGCAAACGTGGGGAGGCGTTGAATCCGTTTACCGAATTGAGCGAACGCGAGCTGGAAGTGTTAAAGCTGATCGCGGATGGCATGTCCAATGCGGAGATGGCCGCGAAACTGGTGCTGAGCGAGAAGACCATCAAAGGGCATGTGAGCAATATTTTGAGCAAGCTGCACCTGGCTGATCGGACCCAAGCCGCGGTATATGCCTGGCGCGAAGGTGTGGTGCGTAAAGAGTGAGGCCTGGGAACTACGGGTTGGCGTACAAAATCACAATTTCCTCAAAGATCGTTTCAAGCCCCAGGCGCTTTGCCAGGCTGGCCGACTCAAAATTCTGAATCTTATGGCTGTAGAACGGGACCTTTCCAGCCATGAGTAATCTGGCTGCCCACGTGCCGACCACCCTTTGAGCAAATCCCTGGTAGCGGTATTCAGGACTGGTATAAACCCATGCTTCACCACAGGATTCGTTTTCACGCGCAGAGACGCATGCGGAGACGATTTTGCCATCCCGTTCAATCCCATAGACCTGTTCGGCAAAACCATCGAAGCCGAAAGCCTTTACCTCGGGAGCGTGTCTGGAATAACACTTTACAGTTTCATCCTTGAAAGCAGCATACATTTCAGGAAAGATATATGTTTTGTAATGCCCGATTTCAAAACCGATATTTCTGCCCTGCAGCAAAGTGGACAGGCGATCAACGTTTGGAAACCTGATTGCGTAAACCCCTCTTGCCAACTCTTCGTGTAAATCTGCCCGCTGAGGCAGAGCTTCGTCGAAATAATGGATGAGATGCTGATCTGCCAGTTGTACGATGACCATTAACGGCATGTCTTCGTCTGGCACCACCTCCACCTGCCGCAGCAGGTTGCCTGGGATGATCTCCTTGCCTTCCAATCTCAACTGCAGACGAAGGTAATCAGGCGGGTTCATGGGCCGGCACGTCCAGGGTCTTTAGTTGTCCCATCTCGGGCCACAGGCGTGCTACCGCCAGCACAACCAGGATCGTACCAATCCCGCCCGAAACCACAGCAAAGATCGGGCCAAACAACGCGGCTACAAATCCGGATTCAAAACTGCCTAGTTCATTGGATACACCAATGAAGATACTATTCACCGCCGAGACACGTCCGCGCATTTCATCTGGCGTTTGAGTCAATAGCAATGTGCCGCGAATCACCACGCTGATGTTATCGAGTGCGCCCAGCGCCGCGAGCATCAGCACCGAGAGCCAGAACGAGGTTGAAAGTCCGAAAATGATCGTCGCCACGCCAAAGCCTGCCACTGCCAGGAAAAGAGTCCGCCCGGCGTTTTTCATGGGCGGCAAGTGTGCCAGCACAAATGCAATGATCAACGCGCCCACTGAGGGCGCGGCGCGCATGATGCCCAATCCCTGCGCGCCAACTTTGAGGATATCAGTGGCGTAGATGGGCAGCAAAGCCACCGCGCCGCCGAACAGGACCGCGAACATATCCAGCGTGATAGCGGCCAGGATCACCCTGGTCTTGCGCATGAAGCGCAGTCCTTCGCGCACTGAATCCAGCGTCGCGGATTTTTCCGCCAACGCCAGTTGCCTGCCTTTGATAAAGGTGATGAGAATGCAAAAAGTGATGGCGGCCAGCGCGTCGAACACGTAGATAAAGGCCACCATGCTGAAAAAACCTACCAGCAGGCCCGCCAGCGCGGGTCCCGCGATCGAGGCGAAATGCCAGACGCTGGTGTTCCAGGTGGCGGCGCGGGAAAATAATTCCGGTGGGATGGTCTCAGGCAGCAGCGTCGAGGAGGCCGGGTCATTGAAGGCACGCGCGATGCCGATCCCCAGGAGACAGGCATAGATCAGGGCCAGCGATCCCTGCGTGAAGGAAAGCCAGGCCAGCTCGATCACGCACAGCGCGATCATCAATTCGGTAATGACCACGATGCGCCTGCGATTGTATTGATCTGCCACGTGACCGGCCGGTAGGGATAACAAAAGCACCGGGATCACCTGCACCAGCCCAACCAGGCCGAGTGCAAAGGCATTATGTGTGCGCAGCCACAATTCCCAGCCGATGGCGAATGAAAGCATCTCATTGGCGAACGAGCTGATAAAGCGCCCGGTCAGCAACAAACGATAATCGCGATAACGCAGCGGCGCGTATGGGTCGTGACGTTCTGAGTATGTCATCCAAATTCCTGTTTTTGAAGATGCCGTTTACCGCTTGTTTCTTTAATAGATTGTCTTTTTACGTCGATTTGTAGATGAAATTCAAAACCGAGTTAGGTCAATTATGCGGCACCTTGTATGATACCATTCCCACATGGATCACAAGGATCATGTCAATCTTTTGCGACCTGCAAATCTAGATCAAGGCGGTAGATGGGCCGATTTTGGCGCGGGGAGTGGCGCGTTCACGCTGGCCTTGCGCGAATTGATTGGACCCGAGGCAACGATTTACGCGGTGGATAAGGATAAATCCGCCCTTCGCGCATTGGAGGATTCTCACCGCGCCCGCTTCAACACCACCCGCAACCCTTCGAGCAACCTCAGGGCAGGCCTGATTCTGCGTCCGAATGACTTTTCGCGGCCCCTTGACTTGCCTCCGCTCGACGGCGTAGTGATGGCAAACTCGTTGCACTACTTGAGGGACAAGGAAAAGATATTACGCCATGTACATACATTTCTGAAACCAAACGGCATATTCCTCCTCATCGAATACAACGTGGATTCGGGCAATCTCTGGGTTCCGCATCCGTTATCGTTTGAGACGTATCGCACTCTTGCTCCGCGCGCGGGGTTTAGCGAGCCGCGCTTGCTGGCGAAACATCCATCCCGTTTCTTGAAAGAATTTTATTCAGCCGTGGCGTATAAATCTGATTAGCTCAAGCCGCCATCCGCGGCGGCGGGTATTGTGTGGAGCAGAGTAAACATAAACAGGATGTTGCTACATGATCTCTCCAACGTGGAAAGAACAATATGAATCCGAAAGAGAGCGCCTGCTTGAAGCCCTGGGCAGGGTAACGGATGGCGGCATTATCGATTCGGTCGAGCACATCGGCGCGACCAGCGTACCGGGTATGAAAGGTTCTACATGCGTTGATATTGGGCTGGCGGCTTGGCCCTTTCCGCTGGAGGCCGGCCCGCAGTCCAGGCTGGAAGCGCTGGGTTATCGACTCGTGGAAGGCGCGGCCGGGAGTCAGGGACAACGCTTTCGACACGCGTCCGGGTCCTTTCAACTTTTTGTCTTTGAACACGGAGTAGGCGATTGGTACGATTTCCTTTTGCTGGGTGATTATTTGCGTCATAACGACAAAGTGCGTGATGAAATCTCCGCCCAGAAATCAAACGCTGCCCCGGATAAATCCATCCTCTTCGCCGGATTGCTGCCTGATGCGCACCAATGGTGTATCGAATACTATGGATTTACACCACTGGAAACCGTCATAAATGAATTGAAGGAGGCTACGTTCCCATGGTTCGTTGCAGGTGGGTGGGCGCTGGAGCTCTTTGCGGGACGCGTGCAGCGTATGCATCACGACGTGGATATTATCATCCCGCGCGATGCGCAATTCGAGCTGCAGGCCTATTTGCTGGCACGCGATTGGAAATTGGTCACACCCTTTCAAAAACGCCTGGAGCCTTGGCCGCCACACATGCGGTTGGAACTGCCGCGTCACCAGGTCCATGCGCATCGTGGCAATGAATTTCTGGACTTTTTGCTTACAGATATTCACGAGGTATGGCGTTACCGGCGCGAACCGCTCATCATCCGTACGCTGGAGCGGATGAGTTTAAGGAGTGAAAGTGGTGTCCCTTACCTTACGCCTGAGCTTGCTTTGTTGTTCAAAAGTAAAAACACCAGCAGCCATGAACGTGCAAAAGATCAAACCGATTTTGAAAGAGCATTGCCTCATCTTGAACCCGAACGTCGTGCCTGGTTACGCTGGGCGCTGGTGGCTAGCACGCCTGATCATCCCTGGCTCAGTCAGTTGTGATACCGATACGAGAATAAGATCAATATTTGAGACGCAATGGACGGAAAAAGCCTGTGTGAGAATCTTTTTCCGTGACCTCAAAACCCCGGCTTATCCTGGCCTCCACTCGCCGTGCTGAGGTCGCTGAGACTTAACCTTTGCAGGTGTCTGCACAGTAAAGTCATTGGCGACGATATATTTCCCAGCCCTCGACAGTGGTTTCCAAAAAGTAGTTGGCAGCCAGTCCATCCATCAACCATTGCGGGCGCTTATATCGTTCTGGTTTATCCAAAACAATATATTTTGTGTTTGGATCAAAAATACGTTCCGGGGAACCTGTGGCTGAAACAAAAGACGGCCATAGAATATCAATCGGTGGCAGCCGATCTGCGTAATAAAACAAATCCATATAAATGCTCCAGGCGTATACAAAATCGTTTGGATCCGTATGTGCTTTGACGTATTTTGCCACAGCCTGGCTCGCATATCCACCCTCACTACTGTTGCGGAGAAAGTTATCGTAAGAAATCCGGTCAAGTCGATAAGCAGCATACTGGCTGTATATGTCATTATTTCCCAAAATGAAGTTGATCACGATCAGGGAAACGAAAAAACCTGCTCCCAGTGTTGCGAAATTTTTGTTAGCAGTGGTTGTTTTCCAACGTTCGTGGGCCATGCTGATTTCAATCGCAGCCATCAGAGCCAAAGGTGGTATGACGGGCAGGAGATAGTGGGCAAAGCCCCCTCCGCGCAACCCTGCCAGTGCGAGAGACGCAACCAGCCAAAGCACCAGCACGAAATCCGTCAGGTGGCCCGTATTTTGCATGGGCAATGCGCGGCGGGTAAGGCGGTACGCGCCAATCAGACCAAATATTAAGAGGGCAATATTGTTCAGGCTCATCCAGAACAGGGGAAAGCCAAATGGCCGCGGTAGCCAGGAAGCACCCATCAGATCGGGATTGTTGAAGTATATGGAACCAAACCTAAATACAAGCGTGAATCGTTCCCATAACCCCAGGCTGGCAAAGTACCCGGCCACAAACGCCAAAGACAGCATCAAGCCTGTTGTCAGCCAGATCAACTGCAGGAACATGGTTTTCCACACACCGGGCGCGTGTCGTTGGATCCATGCCAGTGCCAGGATCGAGAGACCAGCTGCCATCAGGGGCGCAACAAATGTCACTTTATATAAAATGCTAATGGCCCCCAGTATACCTATCCAAACATACTGCCAGGCTGGTGCCCGCGTGCGAATCAAAACGATGTTCAGAAGTACTCCTGCGATCAGAGGAAGATTGGCAAAGTGTTCCATTTCGACTGTCAGACCTGTAACCCATTCCTGGGAGGAGACCAGTATAAAAAAGATGGCGCCTAAAAATCCGATCTGTTCATCGAAAAACGAACGACCCATCAGGTAGATCAGCCACGCACAGGCAAGCGCCCAAGGAATCAAGAGTAATTTTGGTGCCAGATCATTATCACCGAATAATCTAAATGCAAGTTCAAAGGTGTAATAAATGCCGGGGAGATGGTGACCTGGATGAAACTTGCCATATAAAGATTCGCCTCTCAGCATTTGACGGGCCAAAAATGCATTCGCTGAACTGTCAGTGTCAAGTGGTATTTCAAAGGATGGATATCTTACCAAAATAAGGAGTAAGGCAAATGCGATGAGCAGCGGCCACTTTTGTTGTTTATACATAATAAACACCTTGCTTGTATGAATAGCCCTGGGCAGAACCATTGGCCACCCTGGGCATGTTGAGTTGTTCTTTCATGTGGTCGTGCCACCAACTGGCAAAACCCGGACAGAAAGTAGCAGTTGTATTTCACCAGTTCATGAAAGAATGAAATCAGGACTAAGTTGATGACCGGCCCGTTGGTTTTTTACATACGCCAAGAATTGAAACTCCCAGGGGTAAATTCATATGGCGAAGAAGTGGAAGTTCGGTCAGAAAAATGCGATACAGTAAATCATTCATCCATGCAGGATGCATTTCACTCTCGGAAGCAATTTTGAATTTTTGGGGGAAGGCCCGCAATATCAGCCTGCCAAACCACACGACCGGGAATAAGAAGCTGTTTACATAAGTCAGCTTTCTTAGTTCGAAACCAGCTTGTAATACTTTTTCTCTTAACTCTCTTGCGTTATAGCGGCGTTGGTGGTGACTGATCTCGTCTTGAAAGCTCCATAGGAACTGAAATGCCGGGACAAAGATAACCAATACTCCATCAGGTTTCAGAATTCTATATATTTCGGATAAGGCATGCCGGTCATCCTTGATATGTTCGATGATGTCCAGCGTCAATACAATGTCATAGCAACCGTGACGAATTGGCAATTTCTCCGCGTCGCCACATATTAATCCATTCAGTTGACGGGCCCGACAGTATGCCAGGGCATCAGGTGAGAAGTCCAAACCATCAGCCTGATCAAATCCTAACTTGTGTAAATAAGCAATATTAAATCCTGTGCCACAGCCAATATCCAAAATTTGAGGATCCTTGTAGCCCTTCAATATCTGCTGCAGCCAGTCAAAAATAATGTCGCGCCGTGCCTTATACCACCAATGAGTCTCCTCAACCTGGCTGATATTGTCATAAAGTGTTTTGTCCACAGTCGCCTCTAGAATTATGCTTTGAGATAAGCTTGATACCACATCTGAAACATCAGCAGTGTCCAAAGCAACTTGCGATTATCCCTGCGTTTGTGAAAATGATCGTCGGTTAATTGTTGAATAAAGGACTGGGAAAACAGATCCTGCCGGGTGACGAACGATGGAGAAAGCATATCCAATAATAGTTCCTTCAGGTCCCCGGATAACCAGTAGGCCACCGGCATATTGAAGCCTTTTTTCGGTCTCTGAATGATCTCGACCGGCAATTTGCCCAGCATGGCCTTCTTTAGCAGGAACTTGCCGGTCAGGTTATGCAATTTCAAGTCCAGGGGCAGATCGTTGGCAAAACGCACCACCTCGCGGTTCAACAGCGGCACACGCACCTCCAACGAGGCGGCCATGCTGGCACGGTCCACCTTGTACAGAATATCGCCCTCCAGATAGGTTTTCAGGTCGTTATAAAGGATTTTGTTCAGTGGCTCCCGTGCGTCACATTCATGAGCATGCTGGTAGGATTGATAATAGGTTTCACGCAAGACCGGCTTTATCCAATCCTGGAGCAGTGTGTTTTTCTCTTCGTCAACAAACGATCCTAACCAGCGCTGGTGCCGTGCAATCAGCGGCACGCCCCGCCCGGCGAGGAAGCGCCTCAACCGAAAGTCAAAACTAATATTGTCAAATGAAACCTTTAGCCGGTCCAGGATTTTGGGGGCCACATAGGCGCGCAAGCCCCAGGGGGTCAGGCGTTCATAAAATTCGATCAGGCGATGCGATAGCACCGTTGGATAACCCGCAAAGAGCTCGTCGCCGCCATCACCTCCCAGGACAACTTTAACCTTTTGACGCGCAAATTTGGAAAGCAGGTAAGTCGGGATGATGGACGAGTCTGCAAATGGTTCATCAAGAACGCTGGAAATGTCACTGACCAGTTCAACGGCCTTCTGGCTGGTCAATATCATCTCATTGTGCCGGGTCCCCAGGTGGTCTGCCACCTTGCGCGCATACTGAGATTCGTCGAAGGAGCCCTGCTCAAAACCGATCGTGAAACTTTCAACTTTGCCGGGGTACAGATCCACCATGAAAGCGGCAATGGTGCTCGAATCAATCCCGCCGCTTAATAACACTCCCACGGGAACATCGCTGACTAACTCGCGCTGGACTGCGGAATGTAAGGTGTTGTAAAGTGCCGAAGAATAGTCGCGCCAGTTAACAGGCGGACGGCTCTCGCTTTGTTGAAAGCTTAAGCCATCGTAGGCTTTGATCTCGATCCCACGGCGGTTGTATATCAGAATGTGTCCCGCCTCCAACCGCCAAACATTGCGAATAATGGTGCGGGGCGTGGGGACATACTCGTACGATAAATATTCGTTCAAGGCGATCAGATCAATTTGTCTTTCCACAGCCGGGTGCGAAAGAATCGCTTTCATCTCGGAGCCAAAGATGAACTGCCAGTCCGGTAAATGTGTGTAATACATAGGTTTGATGCCCATGCGATCGCGCGCCAGCACCAGTTCGCCTGTTTTGTCATTCCAAATTGCAAATGCAAATATCCCATCCAAATGTTGCACACAATCGGTCCCGAACTCTTCGTAGAGATGCAGGATGGCTTCCGTATCCGAGTGGGTTCGAAACATATGCCCGTGTTTTTCCAAATAGGCCCTTAGTTCGCGATAATTGTAGATTTCCCCATTAAAGACGATCCATAGGGTGGCATCTTCATTGGTAATGGGTTGGGTTCCGGTCGTAAGATCGATGATGGAGAGGCGGCGCGAAGCCAGTCCCGCTTTATCAGTCACATAGTAGCCGTCCTCATCGGGTCCACGATGTGCGATGGAACTATTCATGGATTCGAGAGTCTCTCTGGAGACAGGAGGCCCGCCGCGTGCCATCGCAATGCCGCAAATTCCACACATGAACAATTTTTCCTTATGACCCGGAGGGCGATGCACCGGTTTTTCGGAATAGGAACTGATTATTTCCAAACCCGTGACCGGTCGGTTCAAAGCGCACCAATTCGAAGCCCAGATTCTCACAGAAACCAATGATCTTAGCCGGTTCAGCAGGCTCGAACGGATACCCTCCCAGCCAGTCGCGCCAATCATGGACCAGGGACATACCACGATATTTTTTATGCTCGCGATAACGGCGCGTCGGATCCTGCAAGTGGATCAGATCCAGAAGCAGGCCTGAAAGGAAGAATAACGGATAAAAGACCAGGCTCATTGTGACGCGACCCACCCACCCCGAGGAATAGAAGCGCTTGATGATTTTCCAGACCGTTGAAACGAGACCTTGGTCGTTGTAGATCGCCACGAACAGCAGTCCGTCCTTCCGGACAGCGCGTTGCGCGTTATACAGGGCTTGCCATAACGCGCCGGTGTGATGCAGCACGCCCCAGGCATAACCGACATCAAACTGCCCCAACCCGTCAACAAACTTTCCATCCAGGATCGAACCCTGCTGGATCGTCCAGTTCGCATCATTTGGAAAGTAGCGGCGTTTCAGCTCCTCGGTGCAGGCAACCGACTGCAAATCATAATCGAAGGCGTGTACAATGGCGCCCATCTTACGCGCGGCGAGACTGTGCAAGCCCGATCCAGAACCGATATCCAGAAAATGTTTACCCTTCAATTCAGAAGTATTCAAGAAGGAACTCAACGATTTTTCTGCTTCGTGAATATGTTCGTCAGACAATACTCGTAAGAAATTCAGCCAATTTTCGCCAAAGGCGAATCTCTGTTTTTCTGTGTAGGTCATATGATGATCCACTTGTTTGGTGCCATATTGCGGGGCGATATATGTTTTCATTTCAATTGTACATCCAATTGTTATGCGCGCTGATTTGTCGACAATATCGTATGTTTGCAGATTTCTTAACGAAACTTTTTGTGGTTGGCTTTGGCAATAACACACAATCGTAAGTAACCCGAATCACCGCGATGTCGGAGCGAAAGTAAGATCGCCAAGCGTTCCAAATGAGGCCTGTGTTAGAATCTTTTTCCGTGACCTCAAAACCCCGGCTTATCCTGGCCTCCAACTCGCCGCGCCGTCGCCAACTGCTGGCCCTCAGCGATTGGGAGTTCGATGTTATCGTCACGGATGTAGATGAGAGTCAACTTGCCCAGGGCGAATCCCCTGCTGATTACGTCTTAAGACTGGCAGAAACCAAAGCCCGCGCCATCCCAGCACAAGCCGACCAAATCATCCTGGCCGCAGATACCGCCGTGGTGGATAGATCAGACATTCTTGGCAAGCCAAAGGATGAGGCCGAGGCCTTCGCCATGTTGAGGCGTTTGCGCGACCACACGCATCAGGTCTACACCGGAATTGCTCTGCTCCGAGTGAGCGATGGCCTGCTCCTCAAGGAACTCAGCGTCACCGACGTGCCCATGCGTGACTACTCCGATGAGGAAATCCATGCTTACATCGCAACTGGCGATCCGCTCGATAAAGCTGGAGCGTACGCAATCCAACATTCGAGTTTCCAGCCTGTGATAAACCTGGCGGGCTGTTACACAAGTGTCATGGGCCTGCCCATGTGCCATGTCGTGCGCATGATGCGCAAACTGGACTTTCTGTTTCGTGCCGATGTGCCTGCGCAGTGTCAGACGATGCTGGAATATCAATGTCCGGTTTCGCAGGCGATATTGAATGGGACGATGTGAATTATGCATGTCGCTGCGAGCCTCGAGCCTTAAACGGCGAGATGGCGAAGCAGTCTCCTGATAATTCGGAGATTGCTTCTCGTAGACTCGCAATGACAAATGGTCATTGAAAGGTAAAGAATGAAGTTTCTTCGTTGGTTAAATTCTATTGCCGTTCTCTCCTTCCTCTCCGCCTGCGGTACGGGAGGTGGTGGCATTCCGATTTTTTCCACCGATACACCCCTCCCGCCACCCGTTGTGAACGTGTCCCCCGCACCTGACCCCAATACAGCCTTGCAGGCCTACCTGGAGGCCTTCAAAGCGGATGACTATAACACCATGTATAGCCTGGTGAGCAAGGTCACGCAGGATACGGTAACGCTCGAAGATTTTGCCAAACGCAATCGCGATTCCTTGAACGAAATGAGCGCCGGTTCGTTCGAGTATGAAATCCTTTCCGCGCTGGTGAATCCGTATTCGGCAGAGGTGGCGTACCGCGTTACATATAAGACGGCCCTGGTGGGCGATATCCAGCGCGATATGATCGCGAAACTGGCGCTCGAAGGCGATCAATGGAAATTGAACTGGGATGATTCTCTCATTCTGCCTGAATTGGCTGGTGGGAATGTTCTAAAAATGAATTACAACATCCCCTCGCGCGGCAACATCTATGACCATAACGGGAATGCCCTGGCGGCGCAGTCGAAGGTCTATGCCTTTTATGTCATCCCCGGCAACGTGACCGATGAGAGTGTGGGTGCCTTGATATCACAGGCTTTTGTGTTGTGCGGCACGAGTCAAGACGGGCTTGCGGAGGCCATCTATACAGCCAACATTAGCGGCGCTTCGCAGTATCCCATTCCATTATGTGAGGCCTCCGAGGAGGAATCTTCACGCATCCGAGCGGTGTACCCCTCTGGGTTGGAGTGGTCGGAATATGAGACACGTTATTATTTCAATCAAGGTACGGGTTCCAATATCGTTGGATACACTAAGTTCATTTCTGAAGAAGAAATGGAATCCTATCGCCGTAAAGGCTATAACGTCGATGAACGCGTTGGTGCAGATGGCATAGAACGATGGGCGGAGGATTATCTCAGGGGTAAACAGGGGGGCGAATTATATGTAATCAATCCAGCAGGGAATATTGTGACCAAGGTGGGAGAAAGCGAGCCCAAGCCAGCCGATTCCGTTTACCTGACTATTGACCAAAACCTGCAATACTATACTGAACAAGCCATCAAAGGCTTTACAGGTGCGGCGGTGGTGCTTGAACGCGACACAGGTCGTGTACTTGCGATGGCATCCTCACCGAGCTACGATTCAAACATTTTTGCGGCCGATAACCCGAATGGTTCCTCAGAATATTCCGAGTTACTCCAGGCAAATCAGCCATTCCTCAACCGCGCCACCCAGGGACAGTATCCACTTGGCTCGGTCTTCAAGCTCATCACCCTGGCGGCTGGCATGGAAAGCGGCTTGTTCGAGCCTGGATCTACCTGGGATTGTCAATATGAATGGATAGAGATACCTGGCGAAGTGCGCAATGACTGGACTTGGCAGCACTGCCAGGACCGTCTGGCGCGAGGGCAGGAGTGTAATACTAGCGACAGCCAACCCTCTGGTCTGCTTAACCTATCTGAAGGTTTGATGCGTTCCTGCAATCCGTTCTTTTGGCATATCGCCTACATCCTATATCAAAATAACCGCTCCAATGATATCGCGAACATGGCACGGGGCTTTGGCCTGGGCAGTCTCACCGGCATTGAACAAATCCTGGAAGAGCCCGGGCGGATCCCTGATCCGACCAGCGTGATCGATGTAGTGAATCAGTCAATCGGGCAGGGCGATGTGCAGGTCACTCCGTTGCAGGTGGCGCGCTTTATCGCTGCCTTAGGTAACGGTGGAACGCTGTATCGCCCTCAACTGGTGGAGCAGATCGTGCCGGTGGAGGGCGCCGCAACCACTATCTTCGAACCCATCGCGCAGGGTACCTTGCCGATTCAACCTTTCCGTTTAGATTTTATTCAGGACGCGATGATTCGTGTGGTGAAGGACCCGCTCGGTACGGCGTACTTCCGCCTGCGCGGGTTGCAGATTCCCGTGGCAGGCAAGACTGGTACTGCTGAATCGGGCGTTATCGATCCGCATGCCTGGTTTGCAGGTTATACCATGGCGAGTGAAAGCACCGGCCTGCCCGATATTGCCATTGCAGTGGTGCTCGAGAATCAGGGTGAAGGTTCCGACTATGCCGCGCCGGTCTTCAAACGCATCGTGGAAACGTACTACTACGGCGAGCCGCGCACGCTGTACTGGTTCGAATCAAGCTTTGGCGTGACGGAAACCCCCACGCCGTTGGGCGGCATTCCCACAGAGACAAGTGAGCCGTAACCGCCCTGCTCCCATCGCCGTCCGCGGCGATGGAGTTCCAGGAAAATGCGCCGTCTTCGAGACGGCGGCTGGAGCAAGAAGACTAATTGACGAAAGAAAAAACGTTGCCAGGTTTGATCATCAAAGCCCAGTCTGGTTTCTTTACAGTAGAGACCGGGCAGGGCTTTGTCCTATGTCAACTGCGCGGCAAGTTGAAACGAGGCCGGGCAATGGGTGACATTGCGGCACTTGGAGATAAGGTTCGGATCACGGTGGGGGCAGATGGAAGCGGAGCGATAGAAGAGGTCGAAGAGCGGAAGCAGGCTATCGTCCGGCTTGACCCGCGGCCTCAGGGTCAGTATCAACAAGTCCTGTTGGCAAATGCCGATCAGGCAGTCTTCGTCTTTGCGTGCGCGCATCCGCATCCCCAATTAAGAATGTTGGACCGTTTCCTGGTCATCGCTGAAAAACAACGCGTGACTGCAGTTATCGTCGCAAATAAAACCGATCTCGTGGAAAACGCAAAAGAGATCTTTGGTTTGTACGAGCCGCTCGGTTATCGCGTGATCTACACTTCTACCAAAACCGGCGCGGGCGTGGATGAATTGCATGATACGTTGAAGAATAAAATTTCGGCGCTGGCAGGACCGAGCGGTGTGGGCAAATCCAGTTTGCTGAATGAAATCCAACCCGGGCTGGGACTGGCGGTGAATGAGATCAGCAAAGTGATGGACAAGGGCCGGCACACAACGGTAACACGCCAGATGTTCCCGCTGGTGGACGGCGGATACGTGGCCGATACGCCGGGCTGGAAATCGCTGGCCTTGTGGGATACTGAGCCTGAAGAGATGGAAGCGTATTTCCCTGAGTTGCGCGAGTTGGTGCAGAACTGTCAGTTCAGTGATTGCTCGCATACGCATGAGCCGAATTGCGCAGTATTGAAAGCGGTAAAGGAGGGGCGGGTGCATCCTAAACGGTTTGAGTCGTTTTTGAGATTGCGCGCGGGACAGGAATAGTTCGTTGACGATTTATAATTTGGGAACTGGATACTGAACACTGATGACTGACTCACTGTTGACTGATAACTGGGACTTGACCGGCCATGAATGGGCTGTGGACATGTTGCAGAAACACATCATCCACGGGACCACGCGCCATGCGTATCTTTTTTCGGGACCTCCGGGGCTGGGCCGCCGCACACTGGCTTTACGCTTTGCCCAGGCCTTGAACTGTCCGACTCCCGTTGCAGCCGGTATTCCCTGCCGAAGGTGCCATGACTGCCAGCAGATCGAAGCCATGCGGCATGCCGATCTGACGATCGTCCAATCTGAAGCCGAGGGCGGCATCCTGAAAGTGGACCAGATCCGCGAGGCGCGCAAAACGTTGACGCTCAAGCCGTACATGTCGAAATACCGGGTGGCTTTGTTTTTGCGATTCCATGAAGCCAACGACAATGCCGCCAATGCCCTGTTGAAGACGCTCGAGGAAGCCCCATCCTATGCCGTGTTGATCCTGACGGCTGACAACGCCGAGCAGTTATTGCCGACCATACTTTCAAGATGCGAAGTCTTGCGGTTGAGACCGTTACCTATTGAAGAAGCGCAGAGAGAATTAGGGATGAGAGGATTGGAGAATTCGCGGGCGAAGTTGATTGCCCATATTTCGGGTGGGCGCATGGGGTATGCGATCCGTTTAATTGAAAACGATGCCCTGCTTGAAAAGCGTGAAGAACGGTTGAATGACCTGCTGGCGCTCCTGCCTGCCTCGCGTGTGGAGAAGTTTGCCTACGCCGATAAACTCGCGCGCGATAAAGAAACCATGCGGCAGACGATTTCCTTCTGGCTCTCCTACTGGCGTGATGTGATGCTGCGGACCGTCCAGGCCGAGACTCCGCTGGTCAACGTGGATCGCAACCTGGAGATCGAGGACCTGGCCGGAAGAATGGATCTCTCTTCTGCTCGGAGTATGGTAGGTGGACTCGAGGATGCCCTGGAAAAATTGGCGCGAAATGTAAATCCGCGTCTGCTGGCGGAGGTTTTGTTACTGGATTTACCAAAAGTATAACCGTAGTGACGACTTTCCTGACACCGTCCGTCAGGACAGGTGCAGTCGTCCATAACGACTAAACATGCCCTACGAATACCGCAAACTCTCGCCCAAAGAACGCGACGAAATCGTCAAATATCGCTCTGAACGGGGCTATCCGTTACATGCCCCGCCACACCCATTCCGCGAGGCCGGGGCTTACCTGATCTCGGCAGCAAACTTCGAGCATCGGGCTGTGATGAAATCACCCGCGCGGCGGACGGAATTTGAGGCGTTGTTGCTGAACGCGCTCAAAGAAATCGCTGAGGAACTGATTGCCTGGGTCGTTTTGCCGAATCAATATCATTTCCTTGCCGCTATCCAGTTGTTGAATCATATTTCAGCGGCGCTTAAACATTTGCATGGCAGGACCTCCCGCGCGTGGAATCTTGAAGACAATTTAACCGGCAAACGCCGCGTTTGGTATAAGTTTGCCGATACCTATATCAGGAATGAGGTGCACCTGCATTTGGCGTTTAATTACATCCACTATAATCCAGTCAAACACGGCTATGTGCAGGACCCATTTGATTGGCCCTGGTCGAGTTTGTCATTTTATTATGAAGACAAGGGCCGGGATTGGCTTCGTGACCATTGGCGGACATATACTCCGCCTGCCGATTTCGGGAATGGATGGGATGATGATATAGAGAACGGCTGAAGAAACGACTCGAAACGACTAAAGTCGTTACTACGAAAACATTAGGAGTTAAACATGCCTGAATCCCCTCTTGCAAAGAAGATGAAACTCAAACCCGGTGTACGCGCCGCAATTGTCAACGCGCCGGAGAATTATTTGAATGAACTAAACCACGACACCGAAATTTCACCAAAACTGACCGGCAAATTCGATTGGATCCAGATCTTCGCCAAAAACAAAAAGGAACTCGGCGCATTGGTTCCAAAAGCCGTAAAGGCCCTAAAGCCCGAGTCCATCTTATGGCTGTCCTTTCCCAAAGGGACATCCAACATCCAGGCTGACCTGACCCGCGACAAAGGTTGGGAGATTTTGCAGGAATTTGAGTTGAAATGGGTCACGTTGATCTCGGTCAATGAAAACTGGTCCGCGTTTGCGTTGAGGCCATACAAAGAAGGCGAGAATCGGCAGTCGTTTCAGTTAGGAGCCTAAAATGTGTAGAAGTATCAAAACATTACGCAATGCCGAAATCCCTGCCACGGAGGAGGAAGTCCGCGCGGCGGCGTTACAGTTTGTGAGGAAAGTCAGCGGCTATCGCAAGCCATCCAGGATCAATGAAGAGGCGTTCGAGAGGGCGGTGGATGAGGTAGCAGAGGCGACCCAGAAATTACTGAGCGAGTTGAGCGTGCATCGCATCCCCAGTTAACGTATGGCATTCTGGTGACAATCTAACAGCGAGTTGACCAGTATCCAGAAAGAGACCACAAGCGGTGAATGAGACAATCTATGACAAGCATGTCCAGTTCTATCTCGACTTTGTCGATAAAAATCTTGCCAACGAGAACGGCCTCTGGTACGTGCTTCTGTCCCGGTTCAGGGAAATTCTCGGGGACCGCCTGAAAGGAGCACGTGTCTGCGACATTGCATGTGGAGAAGGTTATCTGTCACGATTTCTTGGTCAATTCGGACCGCGAGAAGTTAGAGGGATTGATCTCTCCGCCGCACTTGTTGATGCTGCCAGACAGCGCAGGAATGGAGCGAATCTTTCCTATCGGGTGGACGATGCTCAACATCTGCGAACATTCTCAGATGCTTCGGTCGATGTGGCTGTCTCCCAGCTGGCGATCATGGATATTCCTGATCATCGCGCGCTGTTCCGATCCGTTCGCCGAGTGCTCAGGGCAGGTGGCATCTTTGTCTTTTCGCTGCTACATCCATGTTTTGAAACCCCTTTCCAGGCTCCCGACGAGTCGCCGTTCGTGGTTGATGAAAACGGGACTGCAATTGCGTACATGGTCCGTCGGTATGCCCGCGAAGGTTTCTGGCAGTCGAGTGGTACCGGCGTGCGCGGGCACATGGGCGCCTACCACCGCACACTGTCCACTCTGATTAATGACCTTCTCGCGGCTGGCTTTCTCCTTGAAAAGCTCGATGAGCCGGTCGTTCAAGGCGGCGGGTTGTTCTCACAGGTTCCACAGGCCTTATTGGTCGTGGCTCGTGCCATATAAGATTAATTGATATTGTCTGAGCCCATATAGTTTGCTTCTTTAACTGATGGCACGTTTCGTTCCTATATTCGGTATCCAGCCTTTTTGTTCCGGGCTGGAACTTCACGTCACATTGCGGTGTACTAGATCTGAATCCGAAAGGAGACATCTATGCACAAACCATATACTTTTCTTTCAATCCCCATACTCATGTCATTTCTAGCCAGCTGCGCTGGGAATGTAGCCGCGGAAGCGAATGAAATCCCTCCAACCAACACGCCTGAAAAAGTGCAGTCGACAGCGACTCCTGAAGTTGTACCACAGGACCCGCCTGCCACTTGCCTCATAACTGTTCCACAAGATCCGCCTTTCACGCCGCCTGCGCCGTATGATGCACTTGGCTTCGAAGGTGATTTCTGGTACGGTTCGAATTCCTTGTGGACTGCCGTTCCGCAAAGTGGAACCTGGAGGGGTCTGCCTCTCAACTCCGGAGGGTACACTCAAAAGGTATTCTGGTGGCGCGATGGATATGTCTGGAATGAAGAGCCTGAACCAAATTTGATTGTCACCGGTGAAAGACTTGATGCCAAAGCTCCGCCACTCAAGGCTTCGAAAGCGACGAACGCCTATGCCAGTGACATCGGCTCTGCCATGCTGGTGGGTGTGGACATTCCCACGGCTGGTTGCTGGAAGATCACAGGCAGGTACAACGATGAGGCTGAATTGAGCTTTGTGGTGTGGGTCGCGCAGTAAATTCGTAAAGGACTTCGGAAGTCTCTCTCGGAGTCTTCATGATCTGAGCGACTCGCGAAATGACTTCCGAAGTCTGATCATTCACTCAATCGCCCCGCGCAACTTGCGTGCCAGTTTTCCAAAATGGGGGGTGTAGCGGATATCATCGTTTCTTGGACGCGGCAGGTCGACCTCCACGTCCATTTTTATTTTGCCGGGGCGTTGGGTCAAAACGAGAACCCTATCAGCCAGAAATAAGGATTCGTTGATCGAATGCGTCACCATAATGACGGTCTTCTGACGCATTTGCCAGATGCGCGAGAGTTCGGTCCACATACGTTCGCGGGTCATGGCATCCAGGGAGGCGAACGGCTCATCGAGCAGGAGCAGGTCGGGGTCATGGATCAGCGCCCTCGCGATGGCGACGCGTTGTGCCATTCCACCGGAGAGGTCGCGCGGCAACGAATCTTCGAAGCCCTGTAAGCCAACCAGTTCGATCATCTCCTGTGCCCTGTCGCGGGCGGACTGTCCATTCACGTTGATGACTTCCAACGGAAGCCTGATGTTCTCGATGACCGTGCGCCAGGGCATGAGGTTCGACCCCTGAAAGACCATGCCAATACTGGGCTGTTCGCCGTGACCGAACATGAAGGAGCCCGCAGTGGGTTTGATGAGGCCCGCCAGGATGCGTAATAGTGTTGTTTTACCCGAACCCGAGGGACCCAGCACACACACAAATTCGCGCGGATGTACATCGAACGTGACGCCATCCAGCGCGTGCAATCCGCCGTTTTCGTTGGGGAAGATGGCGCTGAGGTTTTGGATGGTGAGGATGGGTGTGTGGGACATGATTTCTTCTATGTCTTTGCGAGTCTGCGAGAAGCAATTCCCCGTTCATGAGGAGATTGCTTCGTCGCAGCGAACGCTCCTCGCAATGACATTAAGGTATGAATTCGTTGGTGAAGGCTTTGCTCAGATCCATTTTCTCGGTGATCAAACCCATCTCGAGCTGCACCTCCTGCATATTTTCCCAGGCTTGCGGGTCAGAGTAACCGAGTCGCTCCGCGCGCCATTGTTCGATGGAAATGGTCAGTATCTGCATTTGCACCTCCGCATCGAGTTCGGAAAAATTCGGGATGTGCGGCGCACTCAACTGAAATGCCTGCTCGGGATCCGCGATTGTGTCTTTCAAGCCTTTGAGGAACGCGCCGACAAACGCCCGCACGAGTTCCGGGTTCTCCGCGATCAGCTTCTCGTTTGTGAGGATTCCATTCGATGCCAGCTGGGCATAGTCGGCCACACGCATTTCGGTCACAGCGATGCCCTGCGCCTTCAACTGGATCGGCTCATTGGCAGTGTAACCCACGATAATATCCTGCTGGCCAGCCGCAACCAACTCCACCTGGTTGAAGCCAATCGCGTCGAGCGTTACATCACTTTCACTGAGTTCGCCGGCATTCAACAACGCGCGCAGGCCCACATAGTTCGCGCCGAATAAACCAGGCAGGCCGATCTTCTTCCCCTTCAAATCCTGCGGGACGATAATCCCCAATTCACTCTTCGCCACCACTGAAACCGGATACTGTTGGTACCACGCGGCCACATACGTCACCGGTAATCCCTGTGCACGTGCGGTCAAAACCTGGTCGCCTGAAACCAGTGTAAATGGAAGTTCACCCGCCGCCACTAGCTTGACGCCCTCGGTCTCGAACTTGTAATCGAACTCGAGCTCGAGGCCGGCCTCCTTGAAATAGCCCTTTTCGACCGCGACATAGAATGGCGCGTACTGGATATTGGGAATGTAGCCCATCGGCAGGCGGATGCGGGTCAACGCTTCATTCTTGGGCTCGGGTCTGCTACAGCCCGAAAGCACGAGTGCCAGCCCGAGCATGATCAAAACTACCTTGCGAAACATAGGAACTCCTTTTTTTCTTCGCGTTGAGCGGAGTGAGGACGTGCTCGTCGTCCGAACGTAGACGAAGCGCGGGTATATAAGACACATGCGCTTCGTCTGCGCTACGCTCCGCTCAGCGCGAGGGATTCTGCCACTTCAAAAATCTTCTTTCCAACAACGTCACGATGCCATACAACATTAAAGCCAATGCGATCAGCGTGAAAACTGCCACAAACACCATCGGCGTGTCATACTGAAAATCGCCCAGTTGCAACAGGAAGCCCAGTCCCTGCTCCGCGCTGACGAGTTCACCGACGATTGCGCCAATCACCGATAACGTTGCGCCGATGCGCAAGCCGCCGAGAAAGATCGGCAGTGACGCAGGCACTTCCACTTTCCACAAAATCTGGGAGCGTGTGGCATGGAGCGAATTCATCAGGTCATATAGCGCGGTGGGGACGGCTCGCACACCCACGATCGTATTCACCAGCACGGGAAAGAACACAATCAATGCGCAGATCACAACTTTCGAGAGAATTCCATCTCCCAGCCAGATGACCAGCAAGGGCGCGATCGCCACAACCGGAATCGCCTGGCTCGCCACCAGATATGGCGACAGGATACGTTCCAATGACCG
>DASTOH010000069.1:0-36133 GCA_035720235.1 Anaerolineales bacterium
CAAAGTCGCGGGCTAACTGCCTCATCTGCTTCTGCTCATCAGTGAGATCCAACATTTGCATCTGCATTTTGAATTCTCCTTCAATTATGAGATCAGATATCTTTATATCGCCTGAAACTCAGGCGTGTTGTTCCCAAGTTCATATGTCATCCGTCAGCCAGACGGTTTCTTTTGGCGGCGGCCCCCAGAACTCTACAAAGGCAAAGTTTTCCTGCGTGTCATTCTCGAACCAATGGACTTCGCTTGGCGCCACAACAGCGACAGTTCCAGGATTCAGACGATAACTGCCTTCATCCACATGCAGAGTGCCGTTGCCATACAACACATAAAAGAGATGATGGCAATCGGTGTGGTAGTGTCGCGCGGCTGTGTCACCGGGGTGATAGATGATGCGATCTGCGCGAATGAACTTCGCACCCAATTTGACATTATCCGTGACAAGGTCAAGCCTGTCACGCGTATCGCGAGTAGAGTGGAGATGGGGCAATTGATCAAATGTTAGCAGTTTCGCCATCTTATGCCTCCCAATTCAACAATCGAGTTGCGTTATCACCGAGAATCTTTTTCTCGTTTTCGATTCCCAAATTCGCAGAACGCACAAGGTCAACGGGGTTTTCGTTTCCCATATCGAATGGATAATCAGAGCCAAGCAGAACATGATCCGCGCCTGCGAAGTCAACGAGGTTTTTCAAAACAACTGGGTCATGCGTAATAGTATCGAAATAAAACTGTTTCAGGTATTCAGTCGGAGAACGCGAAATTACTGTATTGACCTCAGGTCGTTGTTTGAAGCCGCGATCCAATCGTCCGTGCAGGTAAGGCAGGGCACCGCCGCCGTGCGCGAGCAAAATTTTCAGCCGCGGATACGCATCCATCACGCCGGACAGAATCAAATGTCCCGCGGCAACTGTTGTTTCCAGTGGGTTGCCGATCACGTTCCACATATAATAGTCCCGCAACTCCGCGCGCCCACCGCCTTCCACAGGATGAATAAAGACAAACACACCGAGTGATTCACATGCCTCCCAAAATGGACGAAAACGCACATCGCCAGGATAGACGCCGTTGACATGCGTTCCGATTTCGACGCCCTTCAAACCAGACTTCATCAAACGTTCGAGTTCTTTGATCGCAAGCACAACATCTTGAAGAGGGACCATGCCTAACGCGGCGATTCGCCTCGAATATTTTTTTGCAAGCGCTGACAGCGCATCATTCTGGACCTGACAAGCCACCAGCGATTCTTGAGGCGTGGCCTCGTACCGGACCAGGGATACCCACGGGCAGAGCAGAACCGCATCCACACCGGACTTCGTCATTTCGTCCAGAATTTTTTCGATGTACACAAACTCGCGGGTCGCCGAACCGATGCGTTTTGGTCCGTACTCAACAAATTGTTTCCCATTTTCCCAGACCACGCGCGGACGCCAATCTTCTGTAAGATTTGCCTCTCGCAAGATTTCAGGGACAATGATGTGTGCGTGTGTATCAATAATTGACATTGGATTAGAGATTCAGATATTCTTTGAGAAGCATCAACTTGTCAGAGGGCGGCTCTTCGCCTTTTGCGGCAGTTGTACCATTCATAAAATGCCACTTGCTCCAGCGGTCTCCGTTCCCAGTATTTCGGATCCGCCGTGTTGTACCCTTCGGGTGAGCCATCCCCATCCGTGTAGCCGATACCCAGCAAGCCGATGAAATCCCAGTGGTGCGGTACACCCACAATGACCTTCATCTTGTCAGGCATCATGTGACTCCAATAGCATGCCCCCAGACCTAGAGCGTGCGCGGCCAGCCACATATTCATGGCAGCCAGCGATGCGCCGATGATATGACCCATTTCACCGCCTGTATGCGGAGGCGCATGACGAGGATCAGCAAAAATGGCAATGGCCACCGGTACGTGACGCAAGTCAACGATGTAGCCACGCGATCGTCCTTGACGAAAATAGGGTGCCCAGATGCGTGAAAGGTTTTTGGACTCTTCCGCGACCTTCTGAATGCGTTCCTTTGTCGCGGCATTTTGAATAGTGATAAATGCCCAGGGCTGGAAGTTTCCCGCCGAGGGTGCCCAGCGACCTGCATCAAGAATTTGCTCAACCGCATCATCAGGCACTGGTTTGGGAAGCCATTTACGCACACTGCGCCTTGTACGAATCGCTTCGAGAACGTCCATATTCATATCTCCTTTGCAATCAAATAAAAACCAATAACAACGCGCCACCGAGGATTAATCCCGTTCCCGCCCACAGCACCGTAGTTACACGTTCCAGATGCCTACCTGAAACCAGAGGCGCAAGCAGGATCACAAGAGGCGATGAGATCATTGTCAGCGCCAGGACAACCGCCACGGGAGCCAAATCTAATGCGATCCAGCGCATCCATGTGGAGAGACCTACAAGCAGGCCGGCCAGCAGTTTGAAGGTCCAGGCCTCATTGGTGATGGGAACACCCAACCAGCGCTCACGCTGCCAGAGCAGAATGATGGCGTAACTAATGGCACTGGCAGTCACACCGATCGTTACACCCAACATGGGAGATGGTAATCCTTGGAGTCCGACACGAATAAAAACCGGACTTAATGCCCAAAAGAAAGCCGCAGCCAGGCCCATCCAGGAGGCGCGCACGAGGGCAGAAAATCTTTGTGTCGGATTATCCCGGCCCGCAGGATCCTCAGTCTCTTTGGACACCAGGTAAGCACCGAAGACGATGATTCCAATCCCGAGCAATTCCACCCAGGTGGGAAACTCGCGCAATGCCACAGCCGCGACAACAGCACCAAACAGAGGCACGGTGGCAACGAGCGGGCTGGTACGGGCCGCGCCGATCCGTTTCTGACTGGCATTCAGAAGCGTCCAACCAATCAGGAAATGTAAAAATCCGGCGACAACAAAACTAAGAATGGCTCCGACAGGTGCAATGAATGCAAGACCTACATCTTCCGTCACCAGAGAGATCGCAACAAGTACGATTGATGAAACCAGTAATTGAACAAATGTTGCAACATACACATCCATGCCGCGCACAGCCTGACGATTGAGCGCCTGAAAGAGACCAAAGCCTGCACCAGCCGCTAATGCCCACATCGCTCCGCTCATTGTTCCACCAATGCTCCGTAAGTTTCTGGCCTTCGATCTCGAAGAAGATTCTTGAAAAACAGCGTTTCTGTTCGAGCGCTATCGATCTCATGTGCGATATCCACTGTAGCAGTTATCAATTTTTCCTCGCGCCCGCTATCGGCCAGGACTTTGCCCGTAGGTGAAATGATGCGGGCATGCCCGTAGTAATTGAATCGCCCTGTAGGTCCAACTTGATTCGACGAGATGAAAAACACCTGATTTGCAATGGCATGAGCCCGCGTCAACGTATCGTAAACGTAGGCATAATGGTCAGATTCTGGATCAGAGGCGTTGGGATCTTTCAGTGGCCACGCTGTCGACATGCTGGCGATGACAGCGCCACGCACTGCATAAGTCCGGACCGTTTCGGGAAAACACATGTCATAACAGACAAACGCACCCAGCTTGCCAATAGCCGTTTCCAAAATGGGAAATTCATCGCCGCTGCAAAAAACCGGCCATTCACCCCGGTCATGCAGTTTGCGGAACACTCCCACTACGCCTTCCGGGCCAACCAGCACCGCGGAATTGTAAAACGCCTGGCCTGCGCGCGCCGATTCGGCCATCCCGATCTGAACGTACATGTTATGACGCGCCGCATATTTAGCGATCAGATCAGTTGAAGGGCCTGGCACCGTTTCCGCAGTTTGACGATAGTAACGGGTCAACTCAATGACTTCAGGCTCGCTGGGCGCGCCGCGCTTCTTGAGATAGCCCTGCAATGAAACTTCAGGGAAGACGATCAGGCGCGCGCCAATTGCGGCAGCCTCTTCGATGTAATGCATATATTTTTCAAGATTGGCGTCTTTGTTATGTGCGACGTTCATGCACACTGCGGCCAGAGTTGCCTCGGTCATCCAGCCTCCATAAGTTTCCTTGCCTGCGCGGATTCGGTGAACTTGGGCACTGCCGCTTCGCTGACAGCCGTTCTGACATCCACGAGAGTCGGCTTATCAGAAATCAGCGCCTGTGATAACACGTCGTGCAACTCAGCGGGTTCAGTCACATTCATTCCCGTGCACCCCATTCCGCGCGCGACCATCGCAAAATTCACATCACTCAAATCAGTGGACACAAACTTGCCATCCCAAAAGACTGCCTGTTCCCATTTGATCCATCCCATGGCGCTGTTATTCATCACAACAACGGTGATATTCATTCCCTGTTGGACCAAGGTTGCAAGTTCACCCAGCGAATAGGTCATTGCACCATCTCCAGCCAACACAACAACTTTCGATTTCGGTCGCGCGACCTGGGCACCAATTGCGGCGGGCAATCCCCAACCCAATCCGCCCAGCCCGCGTGGAAAGATCGCGCGGCGACTCCCTCGTATTTCATAATATATGCCGCCCCAGCCGCCTGCAAAACTTGCATCGCAGACCAGTATCGTATCCTCATCACATAATCCATTTAGCAACAAAGCAACTTGCTGGGGTTTGATGGGTTTTGCTTCGCCGGCTTCTATTTCAACTTGCTCACGCCACTTTGTTTTAAGTTCTGCGATTTGTTTTGTAATCGCTTCTGTTGAACAGTTGACAGTGCACGCAGCGCGCAAAGCCGCAAGACCTTCACGCGCATCGGCGACCAGACCTACTTCAGCAGGGAATACTTTGCCAATCTCCGCGCCATCAATATCGAGTTGAACGACGCGCTGACCTTGTTTCGGAAGCGTCCATCGAAAGGTTGGATTCTGCCCAAATTTGAAACCGACTGCAAGGATGACATCTGCTCCCTCGAGAAACTTCTGCGCGACGGATGACCCACCCAGCGAGCCGATCACACCCAAAGACAACGGATGTGTTTCAGGGAGAATACCTTTCCCCGAAAGTGTCGTTGCCACGGGAATCGCCAACGCTTCCGCCAAAGCCGACACCTGCTCGCCTGCATTCGAAAGCCGCGCTCCCCCACCCACAATCATGACGGGATGCGTTGCGGATGCAAGTAAGGCAATTGCCGCGCGGACCGACTCAAGGTCAGGGGCGAAGCGATGAGGAGGCACAACCCCATAACGCGCGTCGACAGCTGGAGAAATCCCATCATACGCCGCTCTAAACATGTCTTCAGGCAATTCAATCGCCACGGGACCAGGACGACCCGACGTTGAGATTTGAATTGCACGCTGGACCAACTCAGGGAGTTTGTGAGACGCGGGCAGTCGCACCGTGCACTTACAGAGCGGTGCAAGCACGGACATCTGATCGACCAGTTGATTTCCACCACCGCGATATCGAACGGCGAGCCAATCGCTCGGCATATCGCTTACCAGCGCAACGATTGGAATGGACGAGTTGTATGCTTCGGCAAGGCCGGAGGTCAGCTTGATCGCGCCAGGTCCGACGGTTGCATCGCACACTCCGACGCGCCCAGAGATACGGGCATAACCATCGGCAGCATACGCGGCATTGCGCTCGTCGCGCATGGGAATGTGTTTGATCCGAGGAGCACGCGAACGAATCGCATCATACAGAGGAAGCGTTTGACCACCGGCAAGTCCGAAGACCACCGGCACGCCATAGCCGATTAACATCTCGACCAGAACGTCGCCGCCGTGTCTCATATTTGAATCACCATTCTGATTGCGCCGCCTTCACGTTTGCGGAAGGCATCGAAGGCGTCGTTTATTTGCTCCAATGGATAGAGACGCGAGATCAGTTTCCTGACATTCACTTTCCCAGCCGCAATCAAATTGATCAATTCAGGATACGCGTTTGGGCTGGAGCGCACGCCGAACACATCAACTTCATCCAACGCAATACGATCGGTGTTGAATGACACTTCTTTGTTACCTGTGAGACCAACCAGGGCAACACGTCCGCCTCGCTTGACACCATTGATGGAAGCGACAACAGCCTGCGGCGCGCCCGCGCATTCAAATGCGCAATCTACGCCGCGCCCATCGGTAAGTGAACGGATGCCCTCAGCGGCATCTGTCTTCGAAATATCCACGACATCGTCTGCGCCAAGCTCTTTGGCTAATTCGAGTCGGGGTCCTCGCCCGATGATGATCACGCGCGTCGCACCGACTGCTTTTGCAAGCTGCACTGTAATTAGCCCTACAAGGCCAGGTCCAATTACAGCGACTGTATCACCCGGTTCAATGCGGCAACGTCGGATCGCATGCAATCCGAGCGCGCCTTGATTCACGATCGTGCCTTCTTCCAGCGAGACTGTATCAGAAAGTTTATGCAACAACCCCGCCGGCCGTGCGGCATACTCCGCAAAGGCTCCTTGTGCGGAATGCCCGTACAGTTTATATGCCCTGCCTTTGGAGCGTGCAACTTCACACAAGTTATAACGCCCGCGACGGCAGTTGGCACATGTGCCACACCCTTTATGATTTTCCGCGGCAACGCGATCGCCCACCTGCAATCCTGTCACGCCCTCACCAAGCGCGGCCACTGTGCCAGCCCATTCATGTCCCTGAATGAAAGGCAATGATGGAGGCCATGAGCCTTTATATACACCTGCGACAATTTTCAAATCCGTGCCGCAGATGCCACACGCGCCCACGCGCACCAAGACTTCACCAGGTTCAAGGGCAGGTACTGGCACCTGTTCTATACAGATATCATTCCAATCGCGGGTGATGGCAGCACGCATCGTAGTGGGAATGCCATTCATCAGATGATGCCTCCCCGGTCACGCGCAAATTCGATTTCCGCCCGCTCCACGATGTAATCTGACACCTTCTCACGAATCTCATTCGCCAGTTCGAGAGTTGCGTCTTCAGGTTTGCCATACCAGCCAGTGTTTGCGACTTCATGAAAGTCGCGCAGGATGGGAAAGACATCGCGCTGACGAAAGACGGCGTGGCCGGCGTCTCCTTCCTCGTGAGGAGTTGGATTCGTTGCTTTGGTCAGATCCACGAGCGCTGGGTCGTACATCAAAACCGCAGCGGTTTCCATATTGCCTGCGTGAGTTAGCTGGGCACGTTCGCCGAATAGTTTATTGGTAATAATATGAGACTCAGCTACGACAACGCGCATCCTGAATTTGCGCTGAACGCTATCACCCGCTAATCGCAGGGTGGGCGTGTTGCCTTCATGCCAGTTGACAAACAGAACTTTATCCACGCCATGATTCGCCAGACATTCACAGATGTCTTCTATCACTGCGATCATGGTCTGCGGCTGCAACGATATACTTCCCGGCCAGCTGAGATGATAAGGTGACACACCCACCAGCGGAAGCGGCACGAGGACCGCATTCATTTTGCGAGCCACTTCTTCCGCGAGCGCATCCGCGGCGAAGGCGTCCGTGCCAAGCGGCAGATGGGGTCCATGCTGTTCGACGCTCCCCGGTGCCATCACTGCGAGACGACTGTTCTTCAAACGGGATGCAGCCTCCGGTTGAGCAAGACGCGCCAAACGAACTTCATCGCTCATGAAGCTTGAACCTTTCGTCGATAAGATAGACCATTCTCGGTCGAGCCTCCAAGGTAAAGTTTTGCCATTTCGGGGCTATCCAACAACTCCTGCGCGGTCCCTTCAAATTTTTCCTTGCCAAGTTCAAGCACGTAGCCACGATGCGAAGCGGCGAGTCCCTGACGCGCATTTTGTTCCACCATGAGAATTGTCAGGCCAGTGCGGTTGAGATCCTTGATAGTATCGAAGAGGCTCTGCATTGTTTTGGGCGCGAGTCCGAGTGACGGTTCATCCAGCATCATAAGCGGCGGTTCGAGCATCAAGGCGCGGCCCATTTCAAGAATTTTTTGCTGACCTCCAGAAAGATTACCGGCCTTCTCGCGCGCCCGTTCTTTTAGAAACGGGAACAACGTGTATACCTTGTCAAGGCGCGCCGGAATTGAAGCGCGATCTTTTACGGTATAGGCGCCCATCAATAAATTCTCAAGAAGGGTCATTTTGGGAAATACGCTGTGCCCCTGTGGCACTTGAGCAATACCTTCGGCAAGAATCTGGTCTGGCCGCAAACCGTTGATGTTTTTACCATTGAACATCACACGCCCAGATTTGGGGCGAAGCAGGCCAGAAATCGTGCGCATTACTGTGGATTTTCCTGCACCATTCGGCCCTACCAGACAGACCATTTCTCCTTTTTCTACATGAAGGCTTACACCCTGTAGAATATCAACTCCGTGGATATAACCAGCAACTACATTCTCAAGCACCAGCATGATTTGTACTCCCAAGATAGGCTTCGAGCACGACAGGATTATTTTGTATTTCGGCTGGTTTGCCCTCCGCAATCTTCTGTCCGTGATCCAGGACAATAATATGCTGACAGAGCTCCATCACGAGGCGCATGTTGTGTTCAACGACCAAGAATGTCTTGCCCTGGTAATTGAGTTCCTCGACCAAACCCATTATTTTTTCGATCATGACAGGGTTTACACCGCCAGCGGGTTCATCGAGCAAGATCAGCTCCGGGTCTGACATAAGGATGGCAGCAAACTCTACCAATTTCTGTTGCCCAAACGAAAGCTTGCCTGCCTCTTCCTCACGATATTGGGTCAAACCCACGCGGTCCAAAAGCTCCATGGCATGTTCTTCCTCATGCTTTTTCACGCCCTGGCTAAACAGCGTCCGCCAGCCGGTGTGACGTACTGGCACAATCATGTTTTCAAGCACTGTCATCTTCCAGAACAGGCGGGTGATCTGGAATGTGCGGCCTATTCCGCGATGGCAAATCTGGCTGGGCAACAGGTGATGAATTGCTTGATCATGGAGCGAGATGCTTCCTGCGTCAGGCCGATAGAAACCGGTGATCATATTAAATAGGGTCGTTTTCCCCGAGCCGTTTGGTCCAATCAAACCGGTAATCGACCCATGCTCAACTCCGAGCGAGCAATCATCTACTGCCTTGATGCCACCAAACGCCTTGGAGATCTGATTCACTTGAAGCATGTGTTTTCCTAGTAAATTAAGACGAACGGACTTTCGCCAGCTTCGCTATTTGGCGTTGTTTGATGGCATCGGATAAAGTTGGAAGAATGCCTTGAGGCACAAACAACATCACGATCAGCAACAATCCGCCGAATACAGCCAGATGTATCTGGGTACCGCCAAACGTCCCGATGATCCAGTTGCCAAGCGGCTCCATGATAAACGCGCCCAGCACCGGACCCCATAATGTGCCCCGGCCTCCCAAAATTGTGATCAACACCATCGTGACGCCGGTGAAGATGTCGAAAATAAATTGTGGATCGATATACGTGAAAAAATAAGAGTAGATTCCACCGGCAACGCCCATAAAGTAGGCGCTGATGCCGAACGCCAGAACCTTATACAACATCGTATTGATGCCAACCGCTTCAGCTTTCCCTTCATCCTCACGGATGGCGATCAATCCCAGTCCAAACTTGGACTGCCGAATACGCCATGAAGTAAATATCGTCAGGCAAAGCAAAATCAACATGATGTAATGAAAGGGAATCTTAATCAATTCAGGTGACCACGCAACATCGCCCCAGCCCGGACGAGGTTGGGTTAAGCCGCGCGCACCATTCGTTATGTCAGAGAGATTGAGCGCAACGATGCGGAAAATAAAAACCATAGCAATCGTTACCACTACAAAAGCTGAGCCATGAGTACGCAGCGAAATCCAACCCAAGATCAGAGCAACCGCCGTCACGATGAAGCCAAGGAACCATGTACTGATAAAAGGATGCCAGCCAAAATGATTGTGGGCCAGGGCAACCAGATAGCCACCCAGTCCAAAGAATGCGGCATGGCCAAGGGATGTATAGCCAGCATAACCGCCCAGGATGTTCCAACTGGAAGCCAGCACAGCGGCCATCATCGTCATCACCATCACGTGTTGATAATATTGCGACCTTTGAATGAGGGGGAAAATTAACAATCCCAAAAGGGCAATACCCATCCATAGCACATTGAGTGAGACGGGCCGCTTCATCAGGCTTTCTCGCGAACCACCTCACCCATTAACCCCTGTGGGCGGAATATGAGAGTGAGGAAGAGGAAAAGATAGAACACAATCGGCGACCAATACAGCGTGATAACCACAGCAGTCAATTGTTCCATGACCCCCAGGATGATTGCGGCAATGAAGGCACCTGGCAGACTGCCCATCCCACCGAGAACGATCACGGACAGAACTCGCGAGATCCAATCGGTCTGGCTGGAGGCATTGAAGCTATAGATCATACTCAGGAGTGATCCGCCTGCAGCAGCCGTCGCCACGCCAATTCCAAAGGTAATCGCTGAAACCCTTTGGACGTTTACGCCGACCAACTGCGCAGCATTGCGATCCTGGATGGTCGCACGAATCGCACGGCCCAGATTGGTACGCTGGAGCAATAGATAAAGAAGGAAAAGAACCAGAAGCGCAGCGGCAAAGCCCAGCATGCGGGTGGCAGGAAAGCGATAACCAGACAGCTCGAGTACATGGGTTGCGTATTCCGGCTTGACGGACCGGATGGTCGTCTTCCAAAGTGTTCCCATCAGACCTTCCAGAGTCACAGCCAGGGCAAAAGTAATGATGACCGAGCTTCGCTCCGGGTTTTCGATGCGCGACAGGACGTATCTCTGTATCACCCAACCCAGCAGGAAAAGCAATGGAGCCGTAAGAACAATGGAAAGGATCGGGTCCAGCCCCGTCAATTGGAATAGCCAGTAAGTACAGTACGCTGCGAGGATCAGGAACGCGCCGTGAGCAACATTGATCACGCGCATGACGCCAAAGATGAGCGTCAGGCCAGAGGACATTAACGCATAGACCCCACCGACCAGCAGGCCCAGAATAATAACCTGTATCAGAAGATGTGTAGAGGGAAGCGTCACGTTTGGAATACTCCTTTGGCAGAAAAGTAACCGTTACGGTTAGGGCAGGCGATTATGCTTGCCCTAACCATTTTTGTCCTATATGCCGTAAGCGTCGGACTGAAAAAGTCATATTCCTTCTACCACTCCGGTTTGGGCCAAACCGGATCTGCCTGTTTGGCAAAGTCCGGGTGAACGATCACGTACGTGCCGCCCTGCCATTGCAGGATCATGAAGGAACCCTGCGGTCTGCCGACTTCGTCGAACTTCAACGGGCCAACAACAGTTGTAAATGTCGCGCTGTGCATTTCGTCAATTAGCGTGGCATTGTCGATGCTTTGGGCATTTTCGACTGCCTGCTGAAGCACTTGCCCAACCGTATAAGCATTTGCCGCGTCTTCGGCAATTGGATCCGGGCCATATTTCTCATGGAAAGCAGCTACAAATTCAGGGTTTGTCTCAATGGTGGAGTCCTCAAACCAGGAAATTGCAGAGAAAATTCCCTCCGTGGACTCCCCAAGGGCCTCACTAAACTCCTTTGGCAGGGACGGGCCGGTGGTAAAGAATGCACCACGTGGCTGGTAACCAGCTGCCACATAAGCCTGGATCTGTGCCACAGAGTCTTCGAAGATTGTCCCGCCGAGGATCAGGTCAGGATCCAGATCTGCAACTTTGGCTGCGATTGAAGAGAAATCCTTCGTGTCAGGTGCATACACTTCCTTTAGAACTGAAGTTAAGCCACCATCCGTCAGTAATTTCTCGGCTGCCTCAACTACTCCCAAGTTAAAGGGATCATCCGCACTCACAACCGCAAAAGTCTTTGGGCGAACATCTTCAGGCAAGGCAAGGATGTAATCAGCAAAGGGAATCGCCTGGTCAGCGCCGGGGGCGGGCTGGCAGAAGAAGATATTGGTCAGGCCGCGGTCAAAAACCCCCGGCGCGCCACCAGCCGGTTCAGGGAAGGCATAACCGTATTTGGCTGCGACTTCAGAGGTTGGAATCACCAGACGGCTCGAAAACGGACCGACAACAAGATCCACTTTATCTTCTGTAATGAGGCGCTCGTAATCTGCAACGGCCGTATCAGGATCGGATGCATTGTCGTAAAGGACAAATTCAACCTGACGCCCCAGCAGACCACCAGCATTATTAACCTGTTCCACCCACAATTCATAACCCAGCTTGGCGGCGGTACCAGGTTCGGAGAAGTCGCCGGTCAATGGAAGGGATGCTCCGATTTTTAGCGGCGCGGCCGGAGCCTCGGTCGCGGCTGGCGCTTCTGTTGCTGCTGGTGCCTCGGTCACGGCCGGAGCCTCAGTTGCGGCGGGCGGAACTTCTGTCGCGGTTGCACCACCACAGGCTGTGATCAGAAGGCTAACCAAGGCAATGCTAATCATCAATCTCCAGAATCTAGATTTCATACTGGTCTCCTCTTTGACTTTCTAATAAGATTGAACTTCACGTCAGTCAGAATCCAACGCAAGGTGTTTCTCCGCTCACCTCCTTTCAACTCAACATTCCCAGTGGTTCTTCAATGAGACTTGCCAGATCATCAAGGAATTGTGCCGCGCGCGCGCCGTCCACAACACGATGATCACAGGATAGAGATATGCTCATCATGGACCTTACAGCTGGCTGCCCATTAACCGGCACGACTCGCTCTGCGATTCTCCCAACGGCAAGGATCGCGGCTTGAGGTGTGTTGACGATGGCGTTGAAGACATCCACGTTGTACATGCCGAGATTGGACACGGTGAAGGTACCATCGGAAATATCCGCCGGGCGGAGCTTGCGGCTTTCCGCGCGCTCGATCAAATCTTTCCGCTGAGTTGCGATTTCACTGATTGACGATGTGTCGGCATTGCGAATCACAGGAACAATGAGTCCATCTTCAATTGCGACGGCAAGACCAACATTTATTTTGTTATTGAATTGGATCTTTCCATCCATCCATGAAGCATTAACGCGTGGATGTTCGCGCAAAGTAAAACCAATGAGCTTCACAAGGAAATCTGTGTAAGTTGGTTTGACGCCGCTTTGCTTCTCAAGTTTTGATAGGATGCTTGTTCGCCATTCAATCAGGTGAGTGGCGTCCACTTCACGGATGAGATAAAAGTGCGGAACAGTCGTCCAACTGGCGGTCATGCGTTCAGCCATTACGCGCCAGACGGTGCTCGGTGTTTCCAAACTGCCTGCTGAACTGACAGCCATTGCATTAAGAGGCACATCGGCAACCAACACCGCGCCATCAGGCCCTGAGCCTTTGATCATTGTGATATCGATGCCGCGCTCCAAAGCAAGTCTGCGCGCCTTGGGGGAGGCAGGCGTCAGACGCGTCGGGGAGGAAACAGCCGTCGAAACAGAAATAGGTTCCGGCTGAGTCTGACGCGTTGCGTCCATGTGGGCGAGTACGTCCGCTTTCTCGATTCGCCTTCCATTGGATTTGATCAATGCAAGATCAATCCCATGTTCTTCAGCAATTTTGCGCGCCACGGGTGAAATCTCGATGGAAACATTTCGAGTCGGAGTTGTTGAAGCGCGACCGGATTGCAGATCAGGCGTTAAGGCAGGAGGCTGTTCGCCGGACTCGAGAATCCATGCGATGGTTCGACCAACAGGAATGACATCACCCTCTTTCGCGAGGATGCCGCCCAGAATGCCCGATGCGGGCGCTTCGATCTCGACCGTGACTTTGTCGGTCTCGATCTCCATGATCGGCTCGCCCTTCGCAACGGACTCGCCCTCGCGCTTGAGCCAACTCACCAACACACCGGATTCCTGCGCCATTTCAAGCGCAGGCATGATCACACTCGTTGCCATTTAGCCTCGCGCCGCCGCCACCATTTCGGCTACATGTGCATTTGGATCAGGTTCGTGTGTACGCGTGGTCGGGAGCGGGCCCGTGGCCGTGTAGTAATGATGACCAGCGACCATGAGATCGTTTGCAGGGAAGCGTGTGATAACTTCGTGCCCGGTTTCGGTGACCACGATTTCCTCTTCGATGCGCGCCGCGCTCCAGCCATCTGTGGAGGGCCAATAGGTTTCAAGCGCGAAGACCATACCTGGCTTGATCTCATGAGGATGGTCAAGTGAGACGAGTCTGCTGATGACCGGCTTCTCCCAAATCGCTAAGCCAACACCATGTCCGTATTGCAGCGCGAAACATGCTTCTTCATTTGGAAAACCAAATTCCTCCGCTTTCGGCCATACAGATGCAATCTCACCCGTTGTGCGCCCAGGGCGGACGAGTTCAATCGCGGCATCCAGATAATCGCGGCAACGTTTGTAGGCATCCACCATCGCGTGCGAGGCATACCCAATTGTGAAACAGCGATAGTAGCAAGTGCGATAACCCATGTATGATTGGAGAATGTCGTAATAGACGGGGTCCCCTGGACGCAACATCCGATCCGAGAATACATGCGGATGCGGATTACAACGTTCACCTGAAATTGCGTTGACCGCTTCGACATATTCCGAGCCGAGATCATAAAGAACTTTGGATACCAACCCAACCGCTTCATTCTCCCGCATGCCTGGTTTCATCGCCCGATACAATTCATCATAAGCTGCATCGACTTGCCCAGCCGCATGTGTAAGTAATGCGATTTCATCTTGAGTCTTGATCAAGCGCGCATCAGACATCAATTGTTGTCCATCAACGATCTTCAATCCTTTTTTCTGCAACTCAAATAAAACAGGGAGCTCAGCGATGTCAACACCAACGGGTTCCTTCTCCAACCCGCGTTCTTTGAGCTCCATCCAGATTTTATTGGCTACATCTTCAGCGCGTCCCATTTCGGGGGACATCGCGCCGCGCAGCATGGAAATGCCTGCGCGCGAACGTTCACCCAGCCACGGGGCGTAGAGTTGATGATGTTTCGCGGCCGACCCGAAATCCCATAAGATCGGTTCGTCATCCTGCGGCAAAAGTGTGAAACGATTCGCTTTGTCCTGCGCCCACGTGCCGATATGAGTCGCGGTGATATAGCGAACGTTATTCATATCGAAACATAGCAATGCGCCCATTTCAGATTCCCTGAGCAATTTTTTTACTCGATCCAAACGTTCGCGGCGCAAGCGGTCAAAGTCAATGCGCTGTTCCCAATCCACAGCCATGGTTCCATAGGTTTTGATAGCCATTAGTTCCTCCTGCAAAGAGTCTTTGCCATTTCAAACACCGTTTCCCCGGTTGGCACCGTCAGGTCTTCCAACACAGGTGAAAACGGAATCGGTACATCCATCGCACCCATGCGTTTGACGGGTGCATCAAGATAATAAAAAGCGCCATCTGCAATCACGGAGGCTAATTCGGCGGTGACGCCATAACTTTCGTAGCCTTCATCAATGACAATGGCACGAGAGGTCTTCTTCGCGGAATCGATCAGTGTCTGCTTGTCGAGTGGTTTGGTCGTGCGTGGATCGATGACTTCAGCGCTGATTCCAATCTGACTCAGCTTCTCCGCCGCGCCGATCGCGATCTGGACCATCGAACTGGTAGCCACTAACGTAATGTCTTCTCCCTTGCGCTTCACATCCGCCACCCCAAACGGGATCGTGTACTCCTCGGCCGGCACGGGTCCTTTGAGCTTGTACATCATCTTGTCTTCAAAGAAAACAACGGGATTCTCATCGCGGATCGCAGTCTTCATTAATCCTTTTGCATCATAAGGCGTGGACGGGATCACCACTTTTAAGCCCGGAACATGACTCACCCACGCGTGCAGGCTCTGCGAATGTTGCGCGGCAGAGCGACGCGTCGCACCAAGCGTCGTGCGAAAAACGATCGGCACCTTCATCTTTCCGCCAGACATATAATGCACTTTTGCAGCTTGATTCACGATCTGATCCATCGCCAGCGTTAGAAAGTCGCCAAACATGATATCCACAACGGGGCGCATACCTGTCATCGCTGCACCAACACCGATTCCCGAAAAACCAGGCTCCGAGATGGGCGAATCAAGAACCCGTCCCTTGCCAAATTCCTCCACCAGGCCCGAAAGCACCTTAAAGGGCGTACCGGCCTCCGCGACATCTTCGCCAACGATGAAGATCCGATCATCGCGGCGCATCTCCTCCGCCAGCGCTTCGCGGATCGCTTCGGCAAATGTCAATTCGCGTTCAGCCATGATGACTCCAGAGATAATTCTTCTCAGGCATAGACATCCTGGTCCACTTCAACCTGATCCGGGTATGGCGCGTCAATGGCGAACTGCATACCCGTTTCCACTTCTGCCTTTACATCTGCATAGATCTGATCAAGCATTTTCTGGTCCGTCAGGTGCTGTGAGATCAATTTATCGGCCAATAATTTCAACGGATCCCTTGTATCCCGCCATTCCTGCTCTTCTTCTTTTGAACGGTAATATGTGCGACTGATATCGCCTACATGATGTCCATGATAACGGTAGGTCAGGCATTCCAAAAATGCTGGTCCTGCGCCGCCGCGGGCGCGTTCGACCAGTCTCTGCACGGTTTCATTTACGAGTTGCACATCCTGGCCGTCAATGGTTTCTGTATGAATGCCAAACGCCTTGGCGCGGGCAGTCACGTCTCCAGCAAGGGTTTCGCTATAATGAGTGTATTCGTTATATTGATTGTTTTCGCAAACATAGAGTACTGGCAGTTTCCAGAGAGAAGCCATGTTCATCACTTCATACAATAATCCCTGTCCCAATGCGCCTTCACCAAAGAAGCACACAGCCACTTGATCACTGCCGCGCATCTTTGCCGAGAATGCTGCACCAGTGGCAATCCCTGCGCTGCCACCCACAATCGCGTTCGCGCCAAGATTGCCCGAGTCGGGATCAGCGATATGCATCGAGCCGCCTTTGCCGCGGCAATAACCCGCTTCCTTACCAAGTAATTCAGCAAACATTAAATTAATGGATGCGCCTTTCGCCAGACAGTGTCCGTGTCCGCGATGTGTGCTGGTCACGTAATCATCCTTGCGCAATGCTTCGCAAACTCCGACCGCGACAGCTTCCTGTCCGCTGTAAAGATGTGCAAGTCCAGGCATCAATGCTTTCATGTAGAGTTCGTTGACCTTTTCTTCGAACTCCCTGATCTTTGCCATCTGCTCGTAAACATGCAGCCAGTGTTCGACGTCAACCGCTTCAGGCCTGGACTTTGTAGCTGATTCCGTTTTCTTTGTCATCGCTTCATCCCCGACATCTTTGCCAACACATCAAATACCACAGCAAAATCCTGCTCTTCGAATCCCATGCCGCGTGCTGCTGTGAGAAACTCATTGGTTGCTGCAGTCGTCGGCAACGGGATATCCAACTGTCGACCCAGTTCGAGCGCAAGGTTCATATCCTTCTGCATCATGTTCACGTTGAACCAGGCTTCGTCGGGCATCTGCAACACGAACGGACCGCGATATTTCACCATCGGTGAGGCAATCACACTATTCGTCAAAACCTCGACAGCGGTCTCACGCTGGATGCCGCTCTTTTCGGCAATCAGTACACCCTCACTGAAGGCGAGCATCTGAACAGCCAGACTTAGATTCGTTGCAATCTTCATTGTGACTGCAAGACCGTTCCTGCCAACATGCGTTGCCTTTGGGCCAATATCCAAAAGGATCGGTTTAACTTTTTCAAATACTGCGGGGTCGCCGCCTACCATGATGGACAACTTCCCCTCCTCCAGCGTAACCACGCTTCCCGATACGGGTGCATCCAACATCGCCGCGCCCTTCATCTCGATCTGCTTCGCCAGCTCCTGGCTGTACGCTGGGCTGACGGTGCTCATGTCCACATGGATTTTTCCAGCACTTAATCCAGCAACAACGCCACCTGCACCTTCCATAACACTTTGCAGCGCAGAGGTATTGGTCACCATACTGAAACTGATATCAGAGGCCTCGGCTACAGCGCGAGGTGATTCTGCCCACTCCATTCCTGCATCTAACAACCACTGCGCTTTTGACTTGGTACGGTTATAGCCAGTCACCTGGTGTCCGGCATCCAAGAGGCGCTTGACTACGCGACTGCCCATTACGCCGAGACCAACAAAACCCAGTTTTGCCATACGAGATCCTCCAAAAAAGAAGCCTCAGTCCGCGTTTACGGCAACAGAGGCTTTTGAGTCTTTTCTTACCTGCTTCAGGTGATCCTGCATTGCCTGGCGAGCGCCTTGAGGGTCGTGTCGCGTTACAGCATCCAGAATCTTTTTGTGATGAATCTGTCCACGCTGGAGGCCACCTTTCGTGAGTCCGATACGTTTACGCTGTTCACGAAGAAGATCAATGATCGAGTCCATCAAAATGGGAATAAAGGGGTTTTGAGTTCCTTCAGCCAGAGCAAGATGAAAATCGAGATCGGCTTCTACAAATACATCCACATTATCCAAAGCAGTGTCCATGGTTTCAACCGCTTCACGCATGGCAGTGATATATTCGTCAGTGATCCGCGTTGCGGCAAGCGCGGCAATTTCCGGCTCAAGGATCTCACGCACCTCAACCAGATGCCCGGAACCTTTGGTGGCTCCAAATTTCATTAACATATCGAGAGAATTGCGGATTGTGTCTGACGTTGTATTTGTAATAAACGTCCCCCGACCTGGCCGGATCTCCACCAAACCCCGTTGGCGCAAAGCCTTGATGGCCTCACGCACTGCGGTTCGGCTGACAGCAAATTGCTGGGCAAGCTCGTGCTCCGAAGGCAGTTGATCTCCTACTTTTAAATCCCCTGCCACAATTCGTTGCTCGATTTGACTTACGATTCTTTCGTAAAGCCGCTCAGATTGAATGGGCAAGTACATATCTACCGTCCTGGGTGGTATGGTGGTATGATGTCCATATCATTGTATCACGACGAAGAGGATTGTCAATATCTGTAAAAATTTGAAGAATATTCTTAAGTGAAATATTCAATCCGTACCAATCCCCTGCTTCAGGAGGCATCGTATGAAACTTGGATTCGTTGGACTTGGGACTATGGGCGTTGGGATTGTCTCGCGATTGCTGGATGCTGGTCATACAGTCACAGGCTGGAACCGCACGGAATCCAAGGCTGGTGGGCTGATCAAAGCAGGAATGAAATGGGCAGATAGTCCACGCGAAGTTGCAGCGCTATCAGAGATTGTCTTCTCCATCGTCACAGATTCAGCGGCGGTTCGGGACGTGGCGCTTGGGCCTGATGGTATTATTGCAGGCCTATCCAAAGAGGGCATTTATCTGGACATGAGCACGATCGCACCCGATGCACATCGGGAACTCGCGGCTAGATTCAAGAAGGCAGGCTTGGTCATGCTGGATGCCCCCATTTCGGGCAGTACGGTTACACTTGCAGCAGGCAAGGCTTCGATCATGGTTGGTGGTGACAGGAATTCCTTTGAACGCGTGAAGCCAGTGTTGCTTGATATTGGCGCAAAGGCAACCTACATTGGTGACAATGGAATGGCTGTACAAATGAAACTTGCTATCAACCTTGTGCTAATGGTCGAAGTCATAGCTTTTGGAGAAGGTATTGCGCTGGCTGAAAAAGGAGGCGTGGCGCGCGAAGTTGCTGTTGAGGCCATGCTCAACAGCGTGGCGGCCTCGCCAGTGCTTGGCTATCGCGGTCCGTTTATCCTGGACGGAAAAATGCCTGAGGTACCCCTGGCGGACGTTAATTTGCAGCAGAAGGATATGTTGCTTGTGCTCGAACAGGGACGTAAACTGGGCTCCCCTGTGCCTCTCGCCGCCGCAGCCAATGAAATGATGAATGCCTGCCGCGGTCTTGGCATAGACCACCGGGACTTTGTTACTGCTCACGAGGTTTATCGCATGTTAGGAGGCATGTCCAAATGAAGCCGTATCGCGCCAATCGCCATAACGTACCATACGTTGAGGGGCTGTCGCCCAGGGATGGCTGGGTAAACATGCAGGTGCAATTTTTGATCGATAAGAAATCAGCCAACTCGGATCATCTGGTTCTCGGCTGGACAGTTCTCCCACCCGGTGCGCGCCATGATCGTCATCGTCATTTTCACGCTGATGAGTTTCTGCTGGTGCTTAAAGGTCACGGCGAGATCTATACTGATGAAGGCAACGAGCCTTCTGGTGAAGGCGATGTTGTCTTCACCATACGCGGTCACTGGCATGGTTTCAACAACACATCAGATGATGAAGTAATTTTGGTCTGGGGCTGGAGTGGCGCGGGTTCACTGGAATCGGCTGGGTATGAGGTCTCAACCGATGGTGGTCATTCCCATTAATAGACAATGAACAACGCATACTATGATCCGCGTATTCGGCGCGGGATGGAAACTCAATTTAAACTTCGACAGGATCGCCTGTATTCCGGCGAGAAACCTATTGGCTGGAAAGTTGGTTTCGGCGCACCAGCTGCGCTGGAGCGCCTGCGCATCGATGCACCCCTGATTGGTTTTCTCACAGATCGAACACTTCTTCATTCCGGCGAGATCATTTCCGTCGCGAGTTGGTCAAAACCCGCACTGGAACCTGAAATTGCAGTATATATGGGAAAGGATCTTCCTGGGAAATTAGATCGTAGGGCAACACGGGATGCTATCGCCTCCATCGGGCCCGCGCTTGAACTTGCCGACCTAGATTTTCCGCCTGACGATGTAGAAATGATACTTGCGGGAAACATCTACAATCGCCACGTCATTCTTGGCCGAGCCGATCCCTCGCGTGCCGGAGGCATGTTGGACGGTCTGGTGGGACACGTTTATCGCAATGCAAACGAGACAGCCACCATAAAAGATCTTCAGGCCCTGACAGGCGATATCATCGACGTTGTGAGCCATGTCGCGAATTTGCTCTCGGCACTAGGCGAGAGATTGCGTGCAGGTGAGGTCGTTATCACGGGATCAATCATTCCCCCAATCTGGATTGAGTCGACCGACGAAATTCAGTATGACCTTCAGCCGATCGATCTGATCTCAGTCAACATTCATGCCTGAGTATCGTAATCTTGGCTGGTCAAATGACAATTATGTTGAGTTAAGCTCCGGCCGATGTCGCAGCGCCTCTGCCGAATGCGTGGATTGGATTTCTTCACTCCCCAAATTCGCAATCATGTACGCAAGGTTTGATGATATTCGAGCGCGGTGCGGTTACCACCTGTCAACAAACGGAAACGGTCGTCTGCCACGGCGAGTTCAATCGCCAGAGCAATGCCGACTAAACGGGAACAGATTTCGGCAATGGAAGGACACAAGCACGACAACAACGATCACGTTGCTGGCGGGTGATATTGATGGTGATTTTACGATCAATCAATTCGATGCGTTGACGATCGGGATGAACTACAACACCAGCTTTCCTGTATCCGCGGATCTGAACAATGATGGGATCATTAATGCACTGGATTTGGAACTCTTAGCCAAGAACTATCGCAAAATAGGCCCTATTCTCTGGTAGGAGAGATTATCCATCTGAGCTGAAAGCGGCACGGGTCTCTGACCGTGCGGAGTCTTAGGCCGTAGGTCTCAACGTGCATCGGGGTCAGGGATCTGACAGGTTTGCATATAACCTGTCAGGTCCCTTCTGTTTTCATCCTCCCGTCTGACACGGAATCATTCCCACGGCTGAACCGTAACGGGAGAAAGTTTCCTATAGCGAACCCACCGCGCTACGGGAGTCTCCTACATTAACAAATTTATACCAAAGCTATTTAACATTTCGACCACGAAAGAGTAACGGATGAAAGGTTGGCTGCATCAAATTCGAAATTACTTCTGCAAATAGGGATTTTCATAAGTGATATTGATAAGGTCATACACAGGTAAGTGACACATGCGGATTGATCGTCTACCTTATACTTCGTAGAAGAGCGTAGGCGGCGTACACAGACCTTTCATATAGTGGGCGGTACGGAATAAATGAACAGCGGTGGGAGTTATCTCTACCGCTGTTCATTTATGCTTAGATATTCAACTTAGCATTTCACCCGAATCTGTTTCATATTCCCTGACACGGTACAGAACCACGCGTTAACTATTCGCTCTATGTGTCCTAAATGTTCTAGTCTGGGTTGCAACCATGGAAGTCCAGCATGATCTTATTTACTTTACTTAATTTCGATTTGGTAGGTTGCAGGGATTTCAGTATAACGCGTCACAGCTGTTACCACCAGAACAGCGTGTTCACCATTCTTCAGCGAAAGCGGAATGTCGGCAACATTCGCCGTGTTCAGGGTTACCTCAGTAACAGTCGTGGTATCTCCCTGTAGGATTAAGTTGAGCCGATAGAATTGTGGAAGAAGATTTGCAGCACGGACAAAGCCATTTGCATCCCAGCCACCGTTGTCCGTCTCAAAATCGGACCGTAGCCAATTGCGTCGATGGAGCTATCATCCAGGAGGAAGCCGGTATCGTTCCATGCTCTATCGGTCATATATTCAAAGCGAAAGAGAACCGTTGTGCCATTGTATCTGGAAACATTTACCTTCTCGTTAATCCAGACTCCCGATTTTCCGTTATATCCGGTGCCGAATTTGCCGGTAGCTGAACCAGATGGAGTTTTAATGACATCCCAAGTCTGTCCGCCATCCGTAGATGCTTCCAGATACAGATAGTCATACATCGGTTCCAGGTCATACCAAACCCAATAGTTCAATTCCACAGAAGTATCTACACTGGTAAGGTCAAATTTCCTTGTCAATGTCATATTCGAATCATCACTACGGTTGGACCAGAATGCATATAATCCAGAATGCGGATCAATGGGCCAAATCTTGTTTTCGATGGAACCGGTAAAATTCAGGGTATAGTTGCCAGGACAATCGATGCTGACGTAGTCCACGCCATACTGATTAATGGTGTAACTCTTTGAGGCTTGGGGAGACCGAGATTGAGCGTCGCAAACAAGCCATTGCCTGGCAGATGCAAGGTTCGAAGAAAAGTGAGATTGCCAGGGAGGTGCAGCATTCCCGTCCGTGGGTGCATCGGTGGATTAGTCGCTATCATCCCGATGCTCCAATGGTGAGTTTGCAAGGTCACTCCAGACCGCCGAAGCAGATTGGCTGTCCACAGGGGCGCATTGCAGATACGATAATCCTGCCCCAGGTTGTTATGGCCCAAAGACCTTTATGGTCCTGCCTCTCCCTCTCATCAACTCAATCCAATTCATGCTGCCCAAGTTGATTTTGGGAGCTTTTTCCTGTACAATGGAAAACAACTCTGCGTCCTTTACCCTCTAAGGTTAGACAGAATTCAACATGCCTTCCTTAGATTCAGGGGAGAAAAGGAGTTATGCATGGCCCCGGAAAGTCCCGCCAATTTGATCCTCCTCGACCTCCAGTGGCAAGATGGCCGGCTCGAATCCCGGGTGAATCGTTATGATACTCATATGGGGGATCATCTGTATGTCAGCTGGAATGCAACTGAATGTCCGGAAAACTACATTCCCATCGGGATTAACGTAGCTTTCGCTTGGCTTCCTGAGGGAACTCAGTGGCGGCAGTATCGTGCTCGGGTAGACAGAACGGAAGAAGGATATGAATGGCTAGATGTTGCCTCGGATCCGCATGGAGCGATGCTGATTCTGATTCTCCCGCCGGAATATGTTTACCACTTTCCAGAAACCCATCCAGATCATTCATTTCCTGCTCCTATTCGATTCAAACCGATCTCAAAGAACCAAATGGCTTTCTACTATTGGTTTCCCCCTGGTAGGTTTACAGTGGAATGGTGGATGGAACACGCTCCAGCGATTGACATGGAACAAGAGTCCGTCCAATTGAACCGAGAAGCCCGGCATCGTCAGATTCCTACAAAGATTCCCATCCATGTCGATCCTCCAATTGGATCAGGGCCGGATAACGTTCACTCATCTTACCCTAAGCCGATGAACCAACCTCCGGATTGGCACGAAGGAATCTCAATTGTTACAATAAACATCGGTGAGGGCGATTATATTGGGCAAGACAAAGTCGTTCATGAGGATGACGTACATGGCGACAAAGTGGTCAAGGATGAGATTACGAATAGTGGTTTTGGAGTAAGAATGAAGGAACACTGGCGGGGCGGCTTGCCCTCTCCCCTACTTGTAAAACTCAAACGGACCCTTCTCGAATGTGGCCCATTCGCTAATTCTCGTATGCTGACGAGCGCGTTCGCTGATGATCGCATTGCCCCGTGGAGAAATGAAATTTCTGAGGGAGGCAATCCTAAAGAACGTGTTGACTTATTCGTGAGCGATTTTCTTAATCGTAAGAATCTCGCTCGACAAAGCGTGCTAGTGCTATTTCTGCAGGCCTTGCACGACGACGCGACAGCATCAGATGAATGTTCTCAACGGCTTGATGATATAGCCATCGAAGTCGCCGCGGCGATGAGCACCGAACTACCGCCTATGGCGCGCGCCAACTTGTGGCGCGCTTCTGTCACACGTGGAGGTGAATCTGCTCCAGATCATCTAGGAGGGTATACATTACCTCCCGCTGAACCTGACCCTACTATCCAATTCGTACCTTTGCCGCCCGGCCTTTCGCCCCAGTTCTTTGCTGAGCACCTGGAGTCACTTAAAAATAAAGAGAGGACCGATTGGCTTCCAGTTAGCTTTCTGGAAAAAGGACTGAAGGCTGCTCGCTCGGTAGGGCGTGTGGAACATCAGGGGCGCAAAATCGGCACCGCTTTTTTAATCGCTCCAGATTTGGTTTTAACCAACGCTCATGTCGTTAGGGATATTCCAGTGTTGGAGCAGGGGGGTGTTCGTTTCAATGTAGGATTGCAACTTGAGCCTCAATGGTATTATTTTGCTGAACAGATAACATCTAGTCCAGTGAAAGAACTAGACTTTGCCCTTCTGCGGCTCAAAACCCCGGTCACAGCAACGCCCGTCATGCTATCAACGGAGATCGCCTACCAGGCGCAACCTGCCAACATTCTGCAATATCCCCAAGGCGAGGCCTTGCAAGTAGCTTTGCGACGCAATGAAGTAGTGCATGTTGACCCCACGCGTTTGTACTATGTTACTGATACCGAAGAATGCTCTTCCGGATCGCCCGTATTTAATGATGATTGGTCTGTCATCGCATTACACCGGGCGGGCATTGTAGATGAGGTGAAACGCCCAGTAAAAAACGCCAACCAGGGTGTACCTATAACGGCTATTGAACCCATGATCCAATCTTATCTCAATGGAGGTTAAACATGAACACAGACTTCATCCCACTCGGCCAGCAATCTCCCCAGCAGATCCAGGCCAAACTGCAAGAAATTGAAGGTGAAGCTGTCGAACTGGAAGGCCTGGAAAGCGCCCAGCGCCCATGGCTCAATACGCAACACCAATATGGATACATCGCCCCATTCACACCTGGTGCACAGCGATATTTCCCGATTGTATCAGCCAGCAACATGTCTGCTCAGCGTGACCTTCAAGGAAAGCGCATCAATATTCGTTTGGACTTTCTACGAGTATATCAATACCCTACTCCATTGTTTAACATAGGACACAGTGTCCATACGATCCTATTTACCTTTGAAGCGCGAAATCAAGTTGAGGGCGGTAAGGAGGAGCCGGTAGCTTTCAACCAATACTACAAAGCGCATGCTGGACAAGACGCAGCAGTAAGTGGTCAGCCGGTGTTCATTGGCCTAACAGTAGGTCTGAACGGCGTCGGCTTTATTTGTCGGACAGTGAATGTTTCCAACTCCACGGATGAAGAGTTTGTTTCTATCTTCAACTCAGATGCTATAACGTCAGGCCTGAATTTGCTAACGACAGCTCAGCCTGCCCTTGCCCCACTCGCTAATTTAGCACGGGGACTATGCGTTTCCCTCGCCTCGCGCACCAAAAATGTGCCGGTTCAAGAAGTAAACTTGGGTTTGGATTTTGAAACCGGTCAGACTGGTGCGCGGCTAGCAGTGGGCAGTTACGTGGTGGCACAAACCGCTCAGCCAAATGAGATTGTCTGGAGTAAATGGAAATACGACGCTGAAATAGGCACCATTATGCGTGACCCACAAAGTTTGGCGCAAGGCGAAGAGCCTTATCCTTTGCCGCACAACGCCTTTGTTTTCCGGGTTAGCCCTTACGTTGGATAATGCAGGCAAATAATACTAGCCCTGGCGAGAATTACCAGGAAACTATTATGCTCAGTCTCCCCCGTGATCTAGATCAGCAGTGTTTTTCGGTTTTTGTGCGTTGCACGGAATTCGACAATGCCGAGAAACTACGGGCCGTTTTTACGACAAATGACCTGGATCCGTTTCGCGATGACCTGCCTGCTTTTTCGGGCAGCAAAAGGCAATTTGTCTCACAAGTCAAGTTGTTCTTGCTAGAAAAACAATTGGCAGATGGACGTGAATTAATACTGCCATTTCTTGACAGCTTAAGCAGTCTTTACGAGGAGCAGGATTCCTTGCACGGCGACTTGAATCGGCTGCACCAACGGATGTTAGCGCAACATTCGCTCAACCGTCACTATATTTGTTACATGCCTGGCGAAGGTGATCAATTCGCCGAGCGCCTTCACAACGCCTTACAACAGGCGGATGCGCGGCCGTGGCTGGAGAAGCGGAATGCGCCCAATAGTTGGGATCCCGAAGCTGTGCGTGACGATGCCTTGCGCGGATGTGCCAGCGTGCTATTCATCCTTACTCCCGCTAACGCAAGTGTGCAGCCCCACAGCACTGCCGAATGGCAACGTGCCCTACACTTCAAAAAGCCAATCATTCCTCTGCGGTTTGTCTCTGGCGTGGATTTGCCAAGGATGCTAGGCCAGCGCGCTGTACTGGATTTCACCGGCTCATTTGAGTATGCGCTGGGTGATTTGCTTGGCTACCTGGATGAACTGAACACACCTGTCGGACAGTTACGTGAACTAGAGTATCGGCTTGCCGACGCGGAGCGGGAATTGCATGAGGCAGGCGACAATCCGCGCATTTTGCAAGATATTCAGCAATTAAAGACGCAAATCGAAGCTCAACGCGCGGTGGCACACGACCCACGTGCTGCTGCCCAGGCTGCCGAGGAACGTACGAGAGAAGCCCTCGAAGTCGAGCGAGAACGGGATCGTCGAGTGACGGAGCACACTCAAATCAAGTTCATCAACCCACCTCCAGAACAGGCAGCTTACTTTCTTGATCGCGTTGTGGAAACCAAACGGGTGGGCAATTTTCTCCGGAATGGAGCTCAACGCCTGCTAACTGTGGTTGGCCGGGCGGGGATCGGCAAGACTGCCATGATCTGCCGATTACTCAAATCTCTAGAAGATGGATACCTCCCCAACGACGAGGGGCCCCTAAGCGTCGATGGGATCGTATACCTTCGCTCCAGTGATTCATACCGCCTGCGCGTCTTCGATCTCTATACAGACTTGACCAGGCTCCTTCCAGACGCTACTGCCCAGCAGCTCAACGCCCTTTACCGGGATCCCAGAGTTAGCAACCGAGTTAAGATGCAGACCTTGTTGGCAGCGTTCCCGACAGGTCTCACCATCCTGCTTCTGGACAACTTTGAGGAATTAGTTGATACCCAAACTTTCAAGATTAATGATGCGGACATGGAAGAGGCTTTGCGCACTTTTCTAGAAGCTCCGCACCACACGGTGAAGGTGATCCTGACTACTCACTTTGCTCCTGGCTCTCTGGCTCTGGTTCAACCAGGCCGCCAGATGCGCCTAGATTTAGAGGAAGGCTTGCCTTCTCCCGATGCCGAAAACCTGCTACGGGCAATGGATGTTGACGGGACTGTCCACCTACGCGACGCTCCCAATGAGTTGCTCTCTAAGGCTCGCGAGCGCACGCACGGATATCCCAGGGCACTGGAACACCTTTACGCCATCTTATCTGCAGACAGGAACACCGAATTGGTCGATATTCTAGACGACACGGCTAAGCTGCTTCCAGACGAAGTAATGCAAGTTCTGGTAGGTGAGGCAGTTAGCCGTTTGGACGATAATGCCACTCGAGTAATGCAAGCGCTGGCAATTTACCAAAGGCCGGTGACCCCTACGGCAGTAGATTATCTACTTCAGCCTTATCAATTGGGAGTAAACAGTGCACCGGAACTCGGTCGACTGGTGAACATGAAATTAGTGCGCCGAGACCAGAAACACTATTACTTTGATCGCATGACTCAAGCCTATGTTATCGATCGACTCCCGAGAGGCAATATCGTCGATCGAGACAAGACGGATGCGCCTCCTTATACACAATATGCTCTGCTGCGCCGCGGTGCAGAGTTTTTTAATAAACTTCGAACGAAACCTGATTCCTGGAAGACAATCAAGGATCTGGATCCGCAGCGAGCCGAATTCGACCTGTATTGCGCGGGGGAAATGTACGATGCCGCTGCTGCCTTGCTGATCGAGATTGATGAAAATTATCTTTATCCATGGGGCTATTATCGCCTGGGGATCGATATGCACGAGCGTCTTCAAGGTAGGCTCAACAGCCCAACGCTGGAAATGGAAAGCTCGAGTAGATTAGGGAAGGCAAACCAGAGCACCGGACAGTACGAGAAGGCGGCTGAGAGTTTTGAACGGGCAGTTTCTTTCGCCCGCCAGTCTGGTGATCGCTTGACGGAGGGTCGCTACCTAGGAAGTCTGGGCATCTGCTATTCCCGGCTAGGCCAAAACGAACGCGCCAAACAGTGCTTCGAGCAGGCACTAGACATCGCTCGCGAGCAACAAGATCGCGCTGGGGAGAGCTTACAATTGGGAAGCCTGGGACAGCTTTACAGTCGTCTAGGACAGATCGACGACGCTATTGAGCTCCTACAGCAGGCCCTGGCGATCTCGCGAGAAGTTCAGGATCGATCTGCAGAAAGTAGTCACTTGGGGAGCCTGGGCTTGCTTTACAACAGCCAGGAAAAAACTGATCAGGCCATTGAATTTCTCGAGCAAGCAGTGGCGATCACACGCAGCATCCCGAATCGCTTTGGGGAAGGGCGGAACCTGGGCAGCTTAGGGCTTTGCTATTTTCGCTTAGGGCAGACTGAACGCGCCATCGAAAATCTCCAGAAGGCTCTGGCGATTGCGCGTGAGATCCAGGATAGCCGTGGTGAAGAACAGCAGCTGGGCAGCCTGGGATTGTGCTATGGTGATGTCGGCCAGACTTTGCAAGCCGAGGAGTACTTGAGCCGAGCGCTTCATCTTGCCCGGAAGCTAGAAGACTCTAACGGGGAAGGATGGCACTTGTGTGCTCTTGCTGGGATCCTGTTAGATAATGGTCGCTACGAAGAGGCTATTCATTGTGGGCGCGAAGCGATACAAGTTGGAGACCGGATTGGTAACACTGCGCTAGCCAGCTTTGGGAACCGCTTTCTTGCTACTGCTTACCTTTACCTAGAGGAAATCAGGGAAGCGCGGGAAGCTGTTGAGGCGGCCATTCAGCACGCTGAACCAGCGAACAGACTTGTTCTTCAGCTGCTGTCCGGGGTGATCGCCCTGCGGCAGGGAGACGCTGGCACAGCGGCGCAAGCGTTTGAGCAGACAGCTACACAAGCGCAAGAGATGATCATGAATGGGGCAAAGAATCCATCTATTCTGGATACCAAGGGCCTTGCCTTATGTGGGTTGGTAATCTGTGGAGTAGGACAGCATAAGGAAGAAGCTGTTGAGGCCTTTCGCATGGCGAGGCAAGGCAACCGCAGTGCCGGGGTGATCCAGCGTGTTCTCAGCCTTTTCGATGCAATGACTTTGAAAGACCCGCGGGCAGCCAAAATCCTGGTGGAAGTGCGGGAAGCTGCCAGCGCGCCGAGTGTATCATAATACCTTTACTTGCAATTGATACATGGCAAGTCAGAAAGCCTGCCCTGCTGTAGCTCTCATGCGGTCTGATTTACCTGGGTCGCCTGAGAAAAAAATTTGCGTCAACCAGAGGCAAGTCTGCCGATTTGCCAGCAATTCGCATCCAAATGAACATATTGATTTTCCGAATCAGTTTTGTTCGGAGACATAGCCGAAAGGCCTCTGCCAAATTACTTTTGAAAACAGGGGTTTTCATACGTAAATAAGAAATCAATGTTCAGGTTTTGGTTTTGCGAAAATTCGAGGTTCTTGACGATTTCTCAATTTTCAATAAAATTCATGAAAAGACAGTCCTTTTGTGCCCTAATTCCCCCTGATTTCAGGGAAGGTGGTTCGGAACAGATCCGCGAAGGGGCACAAATTTTCAGAAACCGCCAACAGGTGATGTTGAGCGGTTTTTGGTTATGTTATGGTTTGATTCGATGGGAAAAGTGAATGATTTGGCTGTTCTATGGATCCAGAAGTGAGTGAAATTGGTACTGAGCGGTTCGAGTCCGCTTACTACTTATTGTTCATAAATAGCAGACGGGGATGGAAAACTGCTTGGAAAAAATGCTGTGTGGCAGATGATCGTTTTCAGTTGCCTCAACAAAGTAAACTTTTGCTCACATATCGCGGGTTCCAATCCCGTCAGGACAGCAATATATGTTTATTAAGTTGTTATCAAAATAATTCCAGTGCAGGATAAATCTGGTGTAAGTGTATGAATTTTGCAAGCGCGTAGGCGACAAGACATGCCGCTTTTTAGGAATCTTCCGACTGATACTTGGCATTAGCTCAGAATCAAAGCAAAGACGCGGGCTGGAAATCGGTGAGAGGAATTCACCAGAATTAATGGGCATAGATTTGTCTCCAGCGCCCGACAAGGCTTGCCAGGAACAAAAAGAACGTTAGTGTGAAATATGCGGCGAGCATGAACTCGTTTGGCGAGGCCTGTAGAACCTGCATGAAATCGAGGGGAACCGCACCGTTCACCCCGGTGAATAACCATAGCAGGTAAACGACTTCAAACAGGCGCGAACTATTGCTCCATGTGCCAAGCGCCATCGCCAGCGTGGGGGCGAACAACAGGGCAAGTAGGACAAGGTACAGACGATCCACGTCGCCCTCCGTGACCAAGCGGATCGTTGCGCCGCTGGCTGCACTCGCCGCAAGCAGAACACCTGAAAGCCAGGATGCCATGAATTGACGGCGGAACGGATGCGCGGCCGAGTAGGTTAATTTGTATGTTTCAAAGAATGTCTCGCGCATGCCGAGGGAAGACCAGGCAATGACAGGCCAGATCGTAGCAAGTGCAAGCGTGACCCCCGAGCCACCTGGCGGACCAGCCAGACCGAGCAAGGAAATGAACATGGCAAGCAGATACCACCACCAGGGCTTGCCCTTGACAAGAAGTTTGAATTCAGCTGTCAATAAACCTAAGAAACGCGAACGGTAAACGCGGTGGGTGATAGGGGTGAGGTTTACCTGTTCAGCTTGCAGGAAACTAGGTTCTGCCAGCGGTTGTCTCGTCTTTTGCTTCCGCAAACCAGCCTTAGGCAATGCGCTGCCATTTACCGTGGCGCGCGCTGGGTCAAAGCGGTCAAAGGGCAAAGAAGCGGAGAGCGCCAAAAGCCCCGCCGTGAAGAGCCAAGCCAGTCGTCCAAGCATGATTGCAGATGTCCATGCTAGGCCGGTGAAAGTCACAACTTTCGGAATGACGCCAAATTCTGCGCCTCCAAAGTTAATATGTCCGGTGAATTGTGGAGCGACTTGCTGTCCGATCGCCTGTAATGCAGCCAGCAAATGCGTGACTCCCAACGGATCGGGCCACGGCGTGACAATTCCAATGTTGTAACGGAAAATTCCCGGAACCGCGAGGTGATCCATGAAGATATACCAGGCGAGGAAGTAGACCACGTTGCCTACGCTGCCACTCAGGAAGGGAATGCTCTCAAAGAGCACAGCCAGAGCCGCCGCCAGAGCCAGCACCGGAAAACCCATCAACCAGATCGGCGCGGAGAGCGCCCAATAATTCATCGGGAAAATTTCACCACGTAGCAGTTGCATGACCACCGCCATCACGTTCAGCACGACCAGCATGGCGGTCAGCACCGCCAGATTGCTCAGCCATTTGCCGAGTGTATACACAGGCTTGCTCATCGGCGTAGTAGCCAGGATCTGCCCAACACGCGAACGCCGGTCGCGCTCGATGGTGTTCTTGGTCAGGAAAAAGCCCAGTACCGGCAAGGAAATCACGATCAGAATCCCAAAGACCGAGCCAATCCAGTCAGAGTTGTACACGCCACGCCAGGGTCCCAGGGCGAACATCAATGTCGTGGAATCAGCTGGCGGGATGAAGATATAACCGATCAAGGCCGCCAGCCCAAGCGTTACGAAAAAACTGCTACGCCGGGTGCGCTCGAGAAAATCGGCCCGCATCATGTGATAGATCAAACGCAGGGTCCTCATGCTCCATTCCTTCCGTTGCTGCCATTGGAGATCAGCATGAGGTACGCGTCTTCGAACGTCGGAGCAACAGGGCGCGCCTCTTTTGCAGGAGATGTGGGGGAAATGATCCGCATCTGCATACCATCGCTACGGCGTAGTGCGCCGCTGACAATATACTTCCGTTTAATCTCAGCCAGCTCGCCGGCAGGAACAACCCACTCCCAAACCTTGTCTTCTGCCACGTGTAGGAGATCTTCGGAATTGGTGTCCAGGATGAGGCACCCGTGGTTGGCGATGACGATGCGTGTCGCGGTCGCCTCGACATCCGAAACAATGTGGGTGGATAGGATCACGATTCTTTCACCAGCCAAATCTGCGATCAGGTTTCTGAAACGGACGCGCTCCTCCGGGTCCAGGCCGACGGTTGGCTCATCCACAATGAGCAATTGCGGGTCGTTGAGCAAAGCCTGGGCGATGCCGATACGTTGTTTCATCCCGCCCGAATATCCGCCCAGAGGACGTTTGCGGACCTCGATCAGGTTCACTAATTGCAGGAGCTCGTCAATACGCCGGCGACTGATACGTCCGTCCAGACCTTTGATGGCCGCCATATACTCGAGAAATTCCTGCGCACTCAAGTTTGGATACACGCCAAAGGACTGCGGCAAATAGCCGAGGACACGGCGCAATCCGTCGGGCTTGTGGATGATGTCCACGCCATTCCAGAAGACCGAGCCTTCCGTGGGCCGCGTGATCGTGGCCAGGATGTTCATCAAGGTCGACTTTCCAGCACCATTGGGTCCAAGCAGCCCCAAAATACCAGGAGCCACTTTCAGGGAGAAATCCTTTAGTCCCCAAACATTGCCGCGATATTGTTTACCCAGCATGTTAACGATAAGTTCCACTTGCTCTTCTCTTTGCTGTTTATTTTTCAAGAACTGGTCTTCAGATTTAGGTGATTGACCAAAACATCATAATGAACCACGCTGGGTTCCAGTTCGGCGAAGTACTTCTTATCTTCCGGGTAGTATCGGGCGCTGTTGATGTCCTCGCCAGCGAACTTCCTGATGGCATCCTCTGATTCCCACAATGTCAGCATCAGGAAATCGGCCCGACCCTCCTCATACTTGCGCAGGACGAGCACACCCAAGTTTCCTTCTGTCCCTTGATAATCAGCGAGCCCAGTCTGGTGGAAGTACTCCTCCATGTAGGCATCCGCTTTTTCTGCTGTTGTTTTACCGTGCCAGATTCGAGCAATCATGATGTCTCCTTTGCATATGACAATAAACTATGCTGAATGGTTTCAACTTGCATGCTTTTTCATTTCTTCTTTCTGTCCGAGTTTTGTTGAGGGTGATCTGGCATGCAATGCTGTTCGGAGTGAATCGTAGATCACGCATAAGAAATCCTTTCCGGAATCAAGCTTGTTGAAATTTTTGTAGTCATTTCATCTCTCCCTATATGAGAGTTGTCCGCGGGTAAACAGGAGCAGGACAACGGACAGGAGGAACATAAATCCGAGGAGCAGCAATCCTGAAACAGCCATCTGATCAGGTGTTGGCGTGGGCAATAGACCAGGAATCAGTGCAAAGCTGACGGCGTTACTCGAAGCATGGAGCAAAATCCCGGCGATGCCGCTGCCGTGTGCGTTGTTTGTAACCCAGGTCCAGACGATACGAATGAAAATGCTGCTCAACATGAAGAAGATGAAGTTCACCGGGCTGAACGCGCCCATTTCGCTGGGGACGAAGAAGGCTGGTAGATGCCAGATCGCCCAAATCACACCCAGGATCACTGCCGCCAGCCATGGTCTAAATCGTTGTTGAAGTCGGGGCAGGGCAAAGCCTGTCCAGCCTGTTTCCTCTCCAATGGGATTCACAAGATAGGAAGTGAACAGCGCAGGCAGATAAAGGCTGAAAATCAGAGTCCATTTCTCGGCTAGAGATTGCATCAGGGGCGCGCCCGCCAGGCCAGCCACTAACAAATAGAGCAGGAGATTGCCGAAGATGGCAATCAGATACCAACGCAGTCCAAAGCGCAGCTTTGTCATCCGAGCAAAAAGCGACTTCAAATCAGCGCTCCCGACCACGGCAGAAACAATCACGGCGGCGAGAAGAGGTCCGTATGCGCCAGCGGTTTGAAATGGTTTGAACGGCATTTCAAAGAAAAGCGAGGGCAAGGCGAGAAGCCATGTGATGAAGATTGCCAAAATGAAAAAACTGGGCAGGGGATATTGCGCTACAACGTTAGTTTTTATGACAGAGCGCGCTTCAGATATTTCGTGTAAGACTGTCATTGGAATTATCCTTTCTTCGAAGACGGTTGACTTAGATAAGGTGTCAGACTTGTGCTACTCCATTTCAATTAAGGGTTCAGGTATTTTCGGAACCAGGCGATCTGCTGCTGGGCGGCGAACAACTTGCTTTCAGGCAGCGTCAAGCTGTGCCCTTCGTTCTTGAAGACCAGCAATTCGACAGGTGTTTCCGTCGCCTCGACGGCATTACGAAAATCACGGACAAGTTTGACGGGCAGGAAGTCCTCGGCGCCTTGCATCAGCAACACCGGGGTCCGGACCGCGTCTGCATTTTGGAGCGGGGAATCCCGGCGGTATTCTTCGGGTCGGTCTTCTGGCAGGTTCCCTTCATAAAACGTCACAAGGTAGGGATTGAATTCCCAATAATCGACCATATCCATAATCGAGCACTGAGAAATGGCGGCCGCATAGAGTTCGGGGTATTGAGTAATGCTCTGGTTGACCAGATAGCCACCATACGAGCAGCCATTAACCCCTATCTGACTCTCACTGGTGTAGCCATGTTCTATCAAATATTGAACAGCCAGGGCTGATTCGTCTACGTCGATCTGACCGAAGTTATCTTCATCTGCCAGGGCGAGGTAGAATTCGGGACCGAATCCTTCCCGACCTGAGAACGGCATAAATAAGACAGAAATGCCAAAATTGGGTAGCAGGTTGAATGGGTCTTCCGTGGTTGCTCCCCAGCGATTGGTCATTGCGCCGCCTGGCCCACCCTGGTGGTGGACGACGATCGGCACATTCCGGGGAGGGAACTCAGCGCCAGCCGGCTGGATAAGATAGCCAGTGCGGATGGTGTTTTCATCCACACGGATCTGATTCGCAGCGGCGACCTCCGCGTTGAACTGAGAGAGGGGCTTTGGTTCACTGCCCTCCAGCTCCAAAAGATAGATCTCTGGGGGATGTTGAAACGACGACTGGTTGTAGACCAACTGCCGGCCCTGGTGTGTGGCAAACATCTGAAATCCACCGGAGCGTTCAGCAAATGTGCCTGCCTCACTTGGCAGCATGCGAAACTTACCTGATTGCAGGTTAAAGTAGGACAGGTGCATACTCACCCCATAGGCAGCTGTGAGGACCACTTCATCTGGAGATATAAACATTGCGCTAGAATAATATTGCGCTTCGGTTTCGGGCCGCTCAAGCGTTTTTATCAAGTGTAGATCGGCATCGTAGAACCGGTAGGACGCACGACCAGCAAACGCACCCTGTGATACGAGCGATGGATAAACCCGGCCGGCAGGGTGGGAAGGACTGACCATTTTTACCAACAGCACCTGGCCATCCGGGCTCCAGCTCACTTCCTTGAACAGATAGCCATCGCCATCTGAAGCATGAAGCGTTGCACGTTGAAATTCACTCTCGCTGAGATCGATGATGTCGATGATATTACTGGTGAGATATAGATTTTGCTCCAATGGAATCTCACCCAGGGCCTCCTTCGTGGCAAACTCGGCGATTCTGTCTGGATCGTCAGCCAGTTCGGACGGGACTTCATAGCGAACGAGGGCCAGTTTGCCGCCGTCAGGGGTCCATGCGATCGACAGAGGACCACTTCCTCCCAGGTAATTAAGAAGCTTTTCTGTTTTGCCAGTCTCACGATTCAGCACGACCAGTTCCATCCCAGAGTGATTTCCCCTTTCAATGAGCAAGCGCGAACCATTCGGAGCCAGGCTAAGTGGGCGACCTCCCACCTGCAATACTTCGACCTGTATCTCCCCGGTCTCGCGTTGGAGAGTGACAAGAACCGGATCACCGTTGGTATTCTTCGAAAGATAAAGCGCGATTTGATCACTTGACCAGGCGATCTCACCCTGC
>DASTOH010000070.1:0-133072 GCA_035720235.1 Anaerolineales bacterium
ATACACGGTGTTCGTCTGAAGCGCAGGGTTCGGATATAGCGTGCCAACCTGGACGAATTGAGAAGCGGTGTAGCCGGTCTCTTCCAGCAGTTCACGCCGTACACCCTCCAATGGATTTTCACCATCCTCCACCACACCGCCAGGAATTTCCCATAGAACTTCCTGTACACCGTGGCGATATTGCCGGATCAACACAACTTCCTGATTTTTAGTGATTGCCAGGATGTTGGCCCAGGCGCGAAACTCGAAGATGATCGCATCCAGAAATTTCCCGTTCGACAATTCACATTTGTCCACTCGAAAGCGGGGGTAGATATACCTCGATTCCAAAACGTGCCATGGCTTGATGGGCATAGTTCAGGCATCCTCTATTTCTTGTGGCACGTGAGCGATTTCATCCGGCGTTACACCACTGGCATTTTCGTACAGGCGCATGGGAAGGAGGTCGCGGTTCAGCCCGCGCGTCGTGGTGGCGAAAGAAGTATGAGACACAGGAAATTCCTTGGGATTTCCAGTATAAACGCTCAAGGAAAGACTTGGAAGGGCGGTTATAATTTTTCAATGCCCAGCCACCGCGATACGATCCGCACTTATTACGAACAGAACACGCGGCTCTTTCTTGCTTTCGGTCGTTCCCGCCGAGCGGAAAACATCCACCGATCGTTATGGACAAACGGCACAAAGACAATGGACGAAGCCCTCAATGTGATCCATGAGTACATTCTGAGGGAAATCGAAGCCGTTGCGCCAGTCCAGGCACGGATTGTGGATCTGGGATGCGGGGTTGGTGCGAGTTTGATCTACATCAGCGCGCGTCTGAATGAGCCTGCGGTGGCGATAGGGCTGACTCTCAGTCCCATTCAGGCAAGGCTGGCACGCCAATTCGCGAATTCAGTGGGGCTGGAAACGCAAGTTCACTTCCTGGATGGTGATTTCCTCTCGGTGCCGGTTGTGAACGAATCAGTGGATGCAGTTTTTTCCGTGGAAGCGGTCGTTCACACGCAGGAATCGGAAAAATACTTTCAAGAAGCCAGCCGTCTGCTGAAACCTGGAGGCAAGTTGATCTTGGTGGATGACTATAGGATCCCGCGGTCACTTTCCGTGGACGAGAACAAATGGCTGAATGCCTATATCAATGGCTGGCATGTTCCTGGTGTCGTCACCGTTGAACAAGCTAGGGCTTTCGCGGAGAAATATCAGTTGCGGCTGGTGAAGAACGAGGATCTCACGTCTCAGCTGCGGCTACGAGTCCTTCCCGACGCGGCTGCCAGCGCGCTGCTATTCCTCGGCAATATGCTGCCGATCCGTCATGCCATCCTCCCATCCATGTTGGGCAGTATGGCATTGCAGCAGTGTTTGTACATGAAAGTGATTGAGTATCGGTTCTTGGTGTTTACAAAATCTGGTGGTTGAGTAGGCACGAGCGATAACGAGTGCCATATCGAAACCACCAATAAGCAAAGCAAATTAGGTTAACGGCATTCCCTTTGGAAACTTGGTAGTCTCGATACGGGCTTCGCCCTACTCGACCACCGAACCGCTTATGAAAACCATCACCCTCCTCACCAGCGGCACGCGCGGCGATGTGCTTCCCTACATGGCTCTCGGGCTAGGTCTGCGCGCGGCAGGCTACAACGTCCGCATTGCCGCACCGATTGGTTTCAAAGGGCTCATAGAACCCAGCGGCCTTACGTTCGCGCCATTCGAAGGCAACCCATCTGATTTGATGGTCAATCAAGGCAATCCGCTCACACTTGGTCGCAGCATCTTGCATTCCGTCCGCGCCACGCTGGATTTTCTCGATAAAGCCAGCAAGCTTTATGGCCGCATGTTGCATACCGCCGCCAACGCCTGTCGCGGCTCAGATGTGCTGCTGTATGGATTGGCCACCCTCTGGGGCGCGCACATGGCGGAGGGTTTAAGTATTCCTGGCATTCGCGCGCTCCTGCAACCGATGGCGCCCACGCGTCAATTCTCATCCGCGTTGTTGCCATTCCGCTTTTCCTTTTTGAGGATCGGGAATTGGCTCTCCCATTGGATTGTGACTCAGGCTGCATGGCTGGCCTGCCGTGACGAGATCAACCAGGCGCGTCGGACCCACCTCAAATTGCCACGAGCTCACTGGTTTGATCCATCGCTTCGACCGTTCCCTCATCAACCCCTCACCCTGAATGGATTCAGCGAAGAGATCGTCCCACGCCCCCATGATTGGAACGAGAAACAGATCATCACGGGCTATTGGCGAAGTTCTGGAATCCGGCAGCCGCGCTGTGGCGCTATGGCGACACAAGCTGCCGAAATATCCGAACAGCAAGTGTCGCCATCCCGCGGCTCGCGGGACCACGGCGACGCTGTTCGACTCCAAAATTTCATTGGACAATCCCCACAAAACACGATCGCCATTGGACTTGGAAGCCCGGGGACAAGAGATTTCGTTCAATTCATGAACATCTTGGATCATGCCTTGAAACGATCCGATTCACGTGCCGTTCTGACAATTCCCTCTCAATGGCACGACCAGGTCCGATCAAAACGGATTTGCCCCATCGCTTATGTGCCGCATGACTGGTTGTATCAACATGTGCGGGTTGCTGTGCATCACGGCGGCGCAGGGACAACGTCGGCCAGCCTGCACGCCGGGATTCCCACGGTCACACTTCCGCTGGCGATAGACCAGTTCTTCTGGGCAGAACGCGTATACAAAATGGGGGTCGGTCCCAGGCCGGTTCCGCAACGCTCCCTGAATGCAGATAAATTAGCGAATGCGATTCAGCAGGCACTATCGGACAAGTCCATGTACGAGAACGCAAAACGCATCAGTGAAGTATTATGTCTGGAGGACGGAGTCCAGGCTGCGGTGAGGGTGATACGGGAGGTCGTTTGAAGATGTCACTCTGAGCGACAGCGAATAGTCTCATCGCTAACGGGAGATTGCTTCAGTCGAGGAGTTCATACTGAGCGTGTCGAAGTACTCCTTCGCAATGATAGGAATGCAACAACCAATGCAGACAACGAAAGAAGGCTTCCCAAAAAATAAGGCGCCGAAAAGGCTATAAGTTCAAACGTGACACCTGCAAGGGTAGGACCGATAATATTGGTGAGGCTAAGGAGGGTCTGCGTGCCGCCCATCAGGCGTCCCTGACCGCTTTCAGAGACGCGCAGAGATACAAGCGCGGTAAGCGACGGGATACTCATGCCTGTGCCGAGCGCAACGATGGTCACCGCAGGGTAGAGCAGCCAGCCTGCTCGGGCGAGCGCCATGCCTGCCAGACCCAATGCCATGCAAGCAAGACCGAAGACGATCAGCGCCCGTTCGCCAAAGCGTGGCTGCAGTTTGCCGAATAAAAATCCCTGGATGAATACAGCACACACACCAACATAAAGATAGAAATAACTGGTTTGAGTGGGCGTCCATTGAAATCGCTGACTGGAGTAAAGTGGGAAATTCGCCTGCAGACCGGCAAAAGCAAGATTAAGCAGGAACAGAGCCATGAGAAATTTCTGAATGTTCAGTTGACGGAAGAGACCTGCCAACTGACTAACCCAGTTAAATATCTGTGATATGGGTCTGGCTTCACGCCGTTCCAATGGCAGCGACTCTGGCAGGACGAAAAAACCAAATATCACGTTGCTCAACGCAATCGCAGACGCGGTAAACGCCGGCAGATATAAACCATATTTGCTGAGCAATCCACCCAGCGCGGGGCCTGCCATCAGGCCAAGTCCGAACGCCGCGCCGACCATGCCCATGCTGCGTGCACGGTTCTCTGAAGTCGTGACATCGGCGATGTAGGCATACGCCGTGGTGAGGTTCGCTCCGGTCAGCCCGTCAACGAGCACGGCCAGGAAAATCAGCGGGAGCGAATTCGCCAGCCCGAGCATAAGATAGCCCAGGGAAGTTCCAAATAAGCAACTGAGCAAGATTGGCCTGCGCCCGAAACGGTCGGAGAGCGCACCAAGGACGGGACCTGCAAATAGTTGTGCCGAGGCATACAACGAACTGAGCGCGCCCGCAATCGCCGCGCCACCCTCCTGCGCCTGCACGAAGTACGGCAGCAACGGCAACATGATGCCATAGCCCAGCAGGTCCACGAAGACGGTGATGAGGATGAAGGTCAGGGAGGGGGACAAGGGAGAATAGAGACTGGAGATTAGAGAATTGGAAATTACTTTATTTGGGTTTTAGGACGAATGCGCTGCGAATATATATGAATCGCCAAAACACAAAGTATCAGAGAAAGATACTGGATTCCATAAACCAGCAGACGAGATGAAGCGTAGACATCAATTTCCATCAGATGAAATATTCTCAATCGTCCAATGGGAATGCCAAAAAACACAACAACAAGGAAGAAGTCCCACCCAGTATGCAATCCAACGGAAAGCCAAAGTTGATTTGTTTTTAAATAAGCGTATGCCAGCATCAAACCTGCAAAAAAGATAAATATCAAGCCCGGAGTATCCATATCAGGATTGTTTCTGTGCAGATAAGAAAAAATTAGGGAGGAGATTAGCACGCCCCAAAATCTATTTGTCCCTTTCTCAATCGTTTGCAGGTGAAACCCTCGGGAGAGAAGTTCTTCACTCCATCCAACAAACAGAAAGATGAGAAATGTCACTACTGTATACCAAAACACATATGACGCTGATTGTTGCTCCCAGACAAAGCCGGTAATACGTATTACGCCAAACCACATATAGATGAGAAAGCTAAACCCCAAGACAATAAAGGTAACAAAGAAACCAACAAGGAAGTCAGTAAGCGCCCATTTATCTTTTTTGAGCCCAAAACTGTCCAATTCCTGTTCATCGGCAATTTTATGGACCAAATAAACAGATCCAGTGATGATCATCAGTGTGGCAATCTCATGCAATGCCAACAGGCTCTCGTTATGCCCCCATATTTCTGGTGAAACATAAAAGATAATCGTGAATGGGATAAATAGAAACCACGCAAGGAAAATCTGGGCAAATAATCTTAACCCGATACCAAAAACATTTCGAATCAATGACCGAGATGTTTCCACAGGTTTAAACCTATCATCCATGATAACCGCCAACCGAGGAAAAATTCGCATTTCAAGATTTTCTAATCGACTCCGCTACCGCGCGCATAGACTTATTCAAAACTTCAAGCCAACCAGCAGTGGCTGATGGATCCGATCTTTCAGAACAACGACTCTCTTGAAACCGGCCTCTTGCATGAGAGCCTCTATTCTTGAAATGGTTATACAATAGTAACGACCACCACGAACAGCGGTGGTCTTCACAGTTGGATTTCGAGTGTCTTCCATGATGTATATCGTAATGTCATAGTAATCCCCGTCGAACTCCCACAAGTCAAAGACTATAAGCTTGCCATTCGCAGTCACATGGACGTGTCGTGGATAGAACTGTCTCCCACCTTTTTGCATCGTCGCGTAATCCCGTACGCTGATCATACATCCGCCCTGCTCTGAACTGATTCGGTGAAATTGCTCGAAGGTCTGGAGGATTTCATCATCGCTCAACAGATGTGGGATGGCGTTATCACAGGCAATGACCAGATCAAACTTCCTCTGATAAACTGTCTGAAGATCTCGCATATCAGCAACGCCGAAAGCAATATTCAAATTTCGCTTTGACGCCTCCTGGCGCGCCTTTTCGATTTCACTCGATGAAATATCGGAGGCGGTAAGCTCATACCCCTTTTGGGCCAGGCCGATCGTCTGGGTACCAATGCCGCAAGCTGCATCCAGAATGGAATGAACTTGCTCGCCAAAATATTCCCGAATTACTTCGTCAAGGGCAGAGGCCTGTCGCTCCACACTGGCATCCCAGTCCTGGAACAGATATTTATAGTATGGGGAAAGTTGATCGTAGAAACTCTCAAGCATGAAATGCCCCTAGATGATTATCTTGTTTCCTGTCCGAAGGGACTCCACGGCCGCAAACGTGGATCTGGTGACACCGATCAGTTGCTCGTACGGAATCGGCGGCCCGCTTCCCTCCCGAATGGCTTTGGCAAAGGCTTTCCATTCGTTGACCCAGCCTTTGTCCTGTGCACCCTTTACTTCTTTCTTCTTTCCATCTTTCACAATTTGCAGTGAAACGAAATCATCCAGCACAGCAACCTGTCTCCCACAGAATACCTCCACACGTTCCTTGGGGAAGGATTTGTCGCCATTGGCAAGATAGTCCACGACGCCGATGGAGCCATCGGGGAAGGTGAAGGTCATGGAGACGTTGTCTTCACGGTATTTGCCGCCATCTGGCAGCGCGTGGGCGGTCACGGAACTGGGAGGCGCACCGACGAGGAAAGTGATGAAGTCAATGAAATGACAGGCCTCGCCGATAATGCGTCCGCCGCCGATGGCTGGGTCGTGGGTCCAGTGGTTAAGCGGGATGGGGCCGGCGTTTACCCGATAATGGATATATTTGGGTTCATGGAGATTGGAGACTAGAGAATTGAGAGAATTGGCGAGGGGAGCGAAGCGGCGGTTGAAGCCAGCCAGTAATAAGCTGTTATTGGTAATTCGTAATTGTTTCTCGACTTTATCGAGTTGTTCTCGTGTGATGGCAAGCGGTTTTTCGATGAAGACGTGCTTCCCAGCTTGGAGGGCCTTAATGACCAGGTCTGCATGGGAGTCGTGACGGGTGAGGATGGCGACGGTGTTGATGTTGGGGTCGTTGAGGATTTCATCATCATCTGAGGTGGCATATTGGAAGCCAAACTTTTTGCCAGAGTGCTGGGCGTGCAAACCTCCCGATGAGGCGATGCCGATCAGTTCGATGTCGCCAGCTTTTTTGATGGCAGGAAGCAGAACGGCGTTGGCGAAGAGACCAGCACCGAGAACGCCCAAATGTACGACACCTGCACGTGCGCCCGGCGCAAGTGTTGACGATTGACGATTGACGACTGAAGGAAAATCGACTCTTCTTTCCTCTTTCCTCATTCCTTCGGGGTAGGTCAACAACACACCCAAAAATGGCTCTTTCTTTTTCCCTGTGATCACATCGTAAGCCTGTGTCGCCTCTTCGATGGGGAATCGATGCGTGATGAGCGTCCTGACTTTGAGTTTGCCTTGCGACATCAGGTCGACCACAGCCTCAAAGTTGCGACCTTCGGTCCAGCGGATGTAGCCGAGGGGATAGTCCTGACCGTTTTCTTCGTAGTTCGAATCGTAGCGACCGGGTCCATACGAACGGGAGTTGATGAAAGAGATCTCTTTTTCGTAGTAGATTTTGCGCGGGATACTGAGACCTACGGCACCGGTTGCTACGACATGGGCACGGTCGCGGGCGATTACGCCTGCAAGTTCAACCGGATCACTCGAAGAGGTATCGGCGCAAATGAGAATCACGTCGAAGCCGCGGCTGGAGGTGAAGGCCTGGGCAGAGTCCACGGCCTGGGCACGGGGAACAGCTTCCAGTCCGAGAGAGGAGGCGAGGGCCAGGCGCGCAGGGTCAATATCGATACCCAGTACGTTGCATCCCGCAGCGGAAGCGATCTGCGCGGTCAACAGTCCGAGAAGCCCCATCCCAATGACTGCCACGGTATCACCAATTTGCGGCTCGGCCAGGCGAAATCCATGCATGGCAATCGCGCCGAGGGTGGTGAAGGCAGCGGATTCGAAATCCACATTTTCTGGAAGGGGCGTGAGCAGGTTGCGCGGCACCACGTTGTATTCGGCATGGACAGCAAACCCGCCGCCGGCGCATGCCACGCGTTGACCGACCTGGAAACCTGGCGCCCCCATGCTGTGGGCTATAGCGTTTTTTCCGAGCGCCACGATCGTGCCGGCGGAGGAATAACCGAGCGCCATAGGCTGGTCGAGGCGATTGAAGGCAGCCTGGGCGGTATTGACCAGACCTTCGCGGCGCGCCTTATCGACGACCTGTTTGACCAGGTCGGGCCGGGAACGCGCCTTGCCAACCAGACTCTTCTCGGCAAATTCGACGACCATGCGCTCGGTTCCCGCAGAGACCAGGCTGGCTGCCACTCTGACCAGCGCCTGCCCCTCACCGGGAGACGGTACAGGCACATCCTCGATGGTGGATTTTCCGGTTTTGATGTTTTGGAGGAGTTGTTTCATCTTGATTGACGATTTACGATTTCAGATTTTCGATTTGCGATTTATGATCGGTTGTTGCGGATTTGGAAGGTTTTTCTCATGGTTTTGCCACGAAACTATTACACGCACAAAAGTATACCCGAAGTGCTGGTGATATAATTCACAGCATCCATTGCAGTACAGGAGTATGTAGTGTCCGATTTGCGGGTTCAAAAATTTGCCAAAGTATTGGTGGAACATTCCACACGAGTTATGCCCGGCGACCGCGTCCTGATCGAAGCAACGACAGCCGCCGAGCCGCTGGTACGTGAATTATTCATTCAGATCATGGAAAAAGGCGGCCATCCGCACCCGATGATTGCCTTCCCCGGCATGATGCCATTCAGCCAGGATGAGTTCTATCTCACCTATGCCAACGAAACCCAGCTCGATTTTGTGCCGACCTTTTATAAACTGGCGTATGACCAGTTCGAGAGTCGCATTCGCATCCATTCCGCGACCAACACGCGCGGTACCACGAGCATCAGCCCGGCCAAAGTGCAGAGACGGAACAAGGCGACCGCTACGATCACCGAATCACAAATGAGACGCGGTGGCGAGGGCAAGTTCAAATGGGTAACCACGCTCTACCCCACCGATGCCTATGCACAGGATGCCGCCATGAGCCTCAAGGATTATGAGGATTTCGTCTTTGGCGCCGTGCATGCCCACGAAGACGATCCCATTGCGTTTTGGAAAAGTACGGCGGCGGGCCAACAAAAGGCAATTGACTTTCTTGCAGACAAGAGCATCGTGACCCTTCGTGGACCAAATGTTGACCTGACCCTTTCGATCAAGGGCCGCAAGTTCAACAACTCGACGGGCACCCACAACATGCCAGATGGGGAAATTTTCACCGGACCGGTTGAAGACTCGGTCAACGGCTGGGTGAAGTTCACGTACCCGGCGATCTATCAGGGCGTAGCCGTGGAGGGTGCGGAACTTACCTTTAATCGCGGCCGCGTGGACCGCGCCAAGGCTGACAAGAATCAGGATTATCTTTGGCAGATGCTTGAATCGGATCAGGGCTCGCGCTATCTGGGCGAATTTGCCATCGGCACCAACTTCGATATCAACCGGTTCACGGGCAATATACTCTTCGACGAGAAAATCGGCGGATCATTCCATATGGCGCTCGGTGCGGGCTACCCCGAAACTGGTTCAAAAAACAAGAGCTCGATCCATTGGGACATGATCTGTGACATGCGCACGGACTCAGAGATCACCGTCGATGGGGAATTGTTCTATAAGAATGGACACTTTGTGTTTGAGAAACAAAACGTCGCGACATAGCGTTGCTGCATCCGATTTTGGTTGAAATAGAACATTCGTGGGCGGAGCGGTGCTCCGCCCTACGCTTTAATAAAACCCCACCGACGAATCAATCCTGCGAGCGTACTCATCAATTCCCCCGCGGATATTGAACACATTCTTCCATCCCTGTTTGGCCAACCAGGCCGTGACCTGTGCGCTCCGATTCCCATGATGGCATATGACGTAAATCGTGGCATCCTGTGAGCGCGCGGCCTCGGATAGGAAGTCCGTGCCCTGCTGTGAAAGCTGGCTGATCGGCGCGGCCTCAAGCCGGGCGTCATCAATTTTGGCGTAACCCAGTTCAACAGGTTCGCGCACATCGAGCAGGATGAATTGCTCTTCAGATTTCAGTTTTACGGCAAGATCGGTAACGGTAATTTCGGGAAACATGTGAAACCTCATGTGGGGGCGGAGTGGCACTCCGCCCTACTTCATCTTATCGCAACGCTTTGACATAAAACTTCTTCACGTACTCTTTCAGCATGCGCCGTGTGGAGAATTGCGGAATGTTCGTCTTCATCGATTCTTTCATACACGCGACCCACTCATGTGAGACCTCCTGCGCGTCACGGTCATAATACATGGGAATGATCTCATTTTCGAGCGTGGTGTACAGGCTTTCGGCGTCCTCAGCATCCTGGGCGTCACTGGATTCGTACTCCTTATCCTCGCCAATGGCCCAGCCGTTGTTACCATTATAGGCCTCGCGCCACCAGCCATCCAGCACAGAGAAATTCAAGGCCCCGTTGAGCGCGGCCTTCATACCAGAGGTGCCGCTGGCCTCCATGGGACGGCGCGGCGTGTTCATCCAAACATCCACGCCCTGAACGAGATAGCGCGCCAGGTTGATATCGTAATCTTCCACAAAGACGATGCGTCCGCCTGTCTCAGCCCTTTTGACCGTGCTATAGACCTGTTGAATCAACTGTTTGCCCGGGTCGTCGGCCGGATGCGCCTTGCCTGCAAAAATGATCTGCACCGGCATATTCGGCCGGTTCACAAACTGCAGCAAACGGTCAATGTCGCGCAACACCAGGCTGGCTCGTTTGTACGTTGCAAAACGACGCGCGAAACCGATTGTCAACGCGTAGGGATTGATCAACACACCGGAAGAGACAACCTGCACAGGGTGAAAACCGCCCACCGCCCAGCGGTCGCGCACGCGCTCCCGCAAATAAAAGACCAGCCTCCGTTTGAGGTGCAGGCGCACCGCCCATAGCTCATCATCAGGGATCAAATCGATCTTCGACCAGAGCCTGGGATCATCGAGACGATCCATCCAGTTTTCACCGAGATATTTTGTCAGCAGGTTGCGCAGGCGGCGGGCCATCCAGCTGCCGGTGTGGACGCCATTCGTCACATAACCAATTGGCACGTCGCCTTCGCTTTTGTCGCTCCACAGGAAGTGCCACATCTTGCGCGCCACATCACCATGCAGTTCCGAGACCGCGTTTCGTCCATTCGAATGTTTCAGAGCCAGGATGCCCATGCTGAAGGTTTCGCTATGCCCGTGCGGGTGCCGCGCGATATCAAAAAACTGTTCACGAGTAAGATTCAACTGGGGCCAGATGGCGCCCAAATACTTCTCCATCAGCCATAGGGGGAATTCGTCATTTCCCGCCGGGACGGGTGTGTGCGTCGTGAAGACGTTCTGTCCGCGTGCTTTGGCGATGGCAGTTTCGAAATCATCACCGTCCTCCACAAGCTCGCGGGCGCGTTCCAGGATCAGGAACGCGGCATGACCCTCATTCATGTGCCAGACTGCCGGGTTGTATCCCAGGCTCCGCAGGGCACGTACGCCGCCAATGCCGAGCAAAACTTCCTGCATCACGCGGCGATCCAGGTCAGACCAATACAGGCGCGCTGTTAACAGGCGATCGTTATCTGAATTGCCTTCCACATTCGAATCAAGCAAATACAGAGGGACGCGTCCAACGCGGGTCTCCCAGATCTGGAGTTTGACCTTCCGGTCAGGAAGCTCCACCTCAAGCGTAAGACGCTGTTTATCCTTGCCCACCACTGGTAGCACGGGCAGATCATCAAACACGAGCGGCTTGTTGAGCGCCTCCTGCCAGCCATGCTCACTGATACGCTGCGAGAAATAGCCCTGCGCATACATGAAGCCGATTCCCGTGAGCGGCAAGTCCAAATCACTGGCTTCCTTCAAGTGGTCGCCAGCCAGCACGCCCAGGCCACCCGAATAGATCGGCAGGGTTTCATGCAGACCAAACTCCATGGAGAAATAAGCCACGGAACGCGAATCAAACTCCGGATGAGTCTGGCGCGTCCAGGTTTTCGTCGCATTCATGTAGGCGTCGAAATCCCCGAAGACGCGGTCATACAATGCCAGGTAATCCCTATCCTTTACCGCCTGACTCAGGCGCGGCCGCTCGATCTCACGCAGGAGTCGAATCGGGTTGTGAGCAAGTCGCTCCCACAGGTCGAAATCCAGATTGCGAAAGAGGCGCGCCGCCTCAGGCTGCCACGTCCACCACAGGTTGTAGGCAAGCTCTCCCAGGCGCGCAATGCGCCTCGGCAGATCGAACGGTTTTGGTATTTTTGTTTTGAATGTGTCCATAGAGAAGTAATCATACCAAATTTTTGAAAAGCCTTTGGGACGCCTTTTACCTGACTCAGGATTCTGCACTTGTTTTGTCAGATTTCGGCAGTCTGCACGGATTCATATTACAATACTTCCATGCCTCACGTCCAGTTCTTCGTGACATGCATCATCGATTCTTTCTACCCGCAAATGGGGGAGGCCATCGTAGAGATTTTCCGCCGCCTGGGCATCGACGTGGAATTTGCCCGCGAGCAAACCTGCTGCGGGCAACCCAGCTTCAACGCTGGCCTGCGAGCGGAGGCGCGCCCCATTGCAGAACACACGATCCGTACCTTCGAAAAAACGACGGGTGACATTGTGATGCCATCCGGCTCCTGTGCTCATATGATCAAGCACAATTATCCAGAGCTCTTTGCAGAGGATCCCGTCTGGTTGCCCCGGGCACAGGCTGTGGGTAAACGGATTTTCGAATTCACAGAATACCTGGTCGATCATCTCGGCGTCATAGACGTGGGCGCGCAATGGAATGGAACGCTCACCTACCACCCCTCCTGCCATCTCTCGCGCGGCCTGGATGTTGATCGACAACCGCGCGCCCTGCTGGCAAATGTCAGCGGCGCCACCGTCGTGGCATTGCCTCACCAGGAGGAATGCTGTGGCTTTGGTGGAATCTTCTCCATGGAACATCCCGAACTTTCCGCGGAATGGCTGAAGAGAAAAATAGCAAATCTGGAAGATACAAAGTCACCGACGCTTGTCGTGGCCGAAGCAGGCTGTTTGATGCACATCGCCGGGGGATTGCACAGGCAGAAGAAAAAGCAAAGAGTAGTACATATTGCGGAAGTGCTTGCTGCTGGCGCACCAGCAAGGCAGTAAGCAGTGAACAATCATCAATTTCGGGCCCGCATCCGCAAATCACTTGCCAGCGAAAGCCTGCAAATCGCGCTGGATGCCAATACCGAACGGCGCCTGACGGGCCGTATGGCCGCGTTCGAGTCCCTGCCTGATTGGAGGGAGCGCCGGCAAAAGGCACACGCCATCCGCGCGGAAGTGATCGAGCATCTCGATGAGTATCTCGAGCAATTCATCAGCAATGCCACAAAAAATGGAACCATCGTACACCGTGCAGAAGATGCGGCAGAGGCAATAAGAATCTTCCTGGAGATAGCAAAAGATTTACCACCAAGGACACAAAGCGGAAAAGAAGAAAACCTCGCGGCCCTTGACGTTCTTCGTGGTAAAGAAATTCTTGTCGCGAAATCCAAATCCATGGTTTCGGAGGAAATCAACCTCAACCACGCGCTGGAAGCCGAAGGCATGCGTGTCGTGGAGACCGACCTGGGCGAATACATTGTGCAACTCCGCCACGAACGGCCTTCACACATCATCACACCGGCGGTGCATCTGCGGCGCAGTGATGTCGGCCAGCTCTTTCATGAACAACTGGGTATTCCATATACCGAAGATATCCCGACGCTCACAAACACCGCCCGCAAAGTCCTGCGTGAAGTGTTCCTTACTGCGGATGTCGGCATCAGCGGCGTGAACTTCGCCATTGCAGACACGGGCGGCTTCTGCATCGTCACCAACGAAGGCAACGGGCGGATGGTCACCACACTTCCGCCGGTCCACATCGCGCTCATGGGCATGGAACGCCTGGTTCGCAGCCTGGATGACCTGGCATTGCTGCTTAGCCTGTTGGCGCGTTCAGCTACCACTCAGAAGCTTAGTGTCTATACTCAGCTCATCCACAAGCCCCTGGCTCATCAACAACGTCATATCATCATTCTCGATAACGGACGCAGCCGTCTCCGTAATTCACCGCTCAAAGAATCGCTTTTCTGCATCCGTTGCGGCGCGTGCCTCAATGCCTGTCCTGTATTCCGTGAGCTGGGTGGGCACGCATACAAAAGCATGTATTCAGGACCTATTGGCTCGGTCATTTCGGCGGGATTGTTCGGTAGTGAATTCGTCCCGCTCGCGCAAGCCTCGTCCCTGTGCGGCGCGTGCAAGGAAGCCTGCCCGGTAGATATTGATCTGCCGAAACTGTTGACGCGTGTGAGAGCGGGACAGGCACCCCAAAAGAGTGAGCAGTCATCATTAATCAGTGAGGGGGGCGGACTCTCGTGGATGAGCAAAATCTTCCTGAAGTTGTACAGCCGCGTCGCGCGTCATCCCAGCCTGTTTGCCATCTCCCAGAAATTCGCGTGGCTGGGAACTTCTCTCGTATCCCCCTTCAGCGGTTATGTCCACTTGCCTAGGTTCACGGGCTGGGGCTACAGCAAGGATTTGCCGCGATTTGCGGGGAAGACGTTTCGGGAGAGGTGGCGGGATGGGAAGCGGGTAGACTCATATACAGGTACACAGGTACACAGGGAAACAGGTAGACAAGTAGATAGGGAAACAATTAAAGAAATACTCAGTGCTGAAAGTGTAACACCCACATCGCTTGCTGCCCGTTTTGTGGAGGAGCTCTCCAAGGTCAATGGCACCGTGATGCCTACGACCACAACTGAATTAACAAGCACAGTCATTGACTTCCTGCAATCACGTGACATTGACTGCATCCATCTTGAGCCCAACGTTTTGGATGAGGAATTGTTATCGAAGGCGGGAATCAGTATCAGCCACGCAGCAGACGCCGCGATCCACGTTGGGGTGACAAAGGCCCTTTGCGGGCTGGCAGATACCGGGTCCATTTTGGAGGCGGATGGCGACGGAGGCAAGCTGCAAGCCTCCCTACTGCCGGCCGTCCATCTGGCGGTGTTGAGGGTGTCCGATATTTATCCATCCCTGAGTGATGCGATTCACTTGACGCGGAACACGAAATCAGCGGTCTTTATCACAGGTCCATCCCGCACCGCGGACATTGAAATGACGCTGACCATCGGGGTGCATGGCCCCGGCGAATTGCACGTGCTGCTCGTTGACGATTGATTGGCACAGTGATACAATCTCGCCCGTTTCGTATGGGCGGCTTCGGGCCGCTGCATACCACATCGCTGACATGAGTCAGCGATGAAAGATGCCCCCATCGTCTAGAGGCCCAGGACGGGGCCCTCTCAAGGCCCAAACTGGAGTTCGAATCTCCATGGGGGCACAGCAGAGAGCCGCTGAATAAGTGGCTCTTTGTACTTTACAAACAGGTGTCCCTGCAAGGGAACACTTCAAGTGACAGTCATCTTTGTCCCCTCCGCTTCACCGCGGGGACACTTCGCGCAGATGGCTGTCACTTTTTTTGAGACATGACATTGCCAAGCCGGAACTTGCTCTTCGCAAGAATATATTACTTCACCTTCATGGGCGGATGGGGTTTCGTCCTGCCGTTCATGAATCTCTTTTTCGTCAGCCTGGGATTTAGCGGGCAACAGATCGGTTTGATAGCCTCCGTCAGCGCCCTGGTGGGCATGGTCGCCTCGCCGATTTGGGTGAGTGAAGTGAAGAAGCATCAACACGCGCGGCGGTTCCTTCAGGCCGCGATCCTGCTTGGGGCCATTGGGTATTTTCTGATCGGCAATCAAAAGGAATTTCCGTTCATCCTCCTGCTTGTCTTTTTGCATTCGCTGGCGGCATCGGGCATCATACCGCTATCCGATTCGATGGCCGTGACGGTTGCCCAGGAGGCCGAAACAGGTTACGGCAGCGTGCGCGCCTGGGCCTCGCTGGGCTGGATCATTTCGGTGTTGACCTCCGGCTGGCTCTTGGAACGTTTCGGATATATCGCCGCATTCATCGGCGTGACATCTATGTGGACCTTTGCATCGGCTGTCGTCACATTCATCCAACCACATCACTTCACGCTAAGGCGGTCACCCACCCTGCCACAGACAAATCTGAAGTTGGCAGTCCAGCGTGTGATCCATAACCGCACCCTGTGGGGATTGGCGCTGGTGTTGGTCCTGGTTGGCTTTCTCAATAGCGGCGTGCTGCAATTCGAAAATGTCTTTCTCGAAGAGCTGGGCGCCTCCAAGCGTCTCATATCGGTGGCGGGAATTCTCAGCGCCCTGGTGGAACTGCCATTCATGATCTATGCCGATCGTATTGTGCGGCGGGTTGGCGGGCACCGCCTTCTGTTGGTGGCATTGTCATTCACCTTGCTGCAGCGTATCATCGTTTTTCTGCTCCCATTTATTCCAACCATCCTGATCATCCGTTTTGTTGGCGGCGTGGCCTTCAGTTTTTACACCATCGCATTTGTCAACCTGATCAGCACACAGACCGATCCGTCGGAAACCGGTACCGTGCTGGCGCTCTATACGGTCACGATTGGAGGCCTGGTCAACATGATCGCGGCGCCAGTTGCGGGAACGATCTTCGATGCCATCGGGGCACACTGGTTATACTTGCTCTCGGCGGGTGGATATTTGATCGGGATAGTGAGCCTATGGCTCACGAAACCTCAAAGAAAGGCTGACTGACCAACCTCTGCGAAAACTGGCCGGGTTCAGCACGTACAAATCGCACTTGCACGGGAGAAACCTCTTGCGGACACACAACACAAACTTCTCACGCGGCTACATCATCGCACTCGTCGCGACGGTACTTTGGTCAATAACTGGCCCATTAATCAGTTATCTCAGCAAGACATATGCTCTGCCTTCACTTGTTCTAGCCTTCTGGAGGGATCTATTCGTTTCCTTGGGGATGATCATTGGATTATCCCTCTTCAACCGAGCCCGTTTTCGGCTTGAACGCACACACTGGGGCTTTATGATCTTTTATGGCTTCACGTTAGCTGTATTCAATTCACTTTGGACATTCTCTGTTCAATACAACGGTGCGGCGGTGGCCACGGTGCTGGCGTTTAGTTCGCCCGCCATGACGGCTATTTTGAGCCGCATCGTATTCAGAGAACAGTTCAACAGCGTAAAGATCATTTCCATCCTGCTGAGCCTGATCGGGACCGTGCTGGTTTCCGGAGCGCATAACCCATCCGTATGGAAATTGAATCCAGCTGGGATAATTTTTGGCCTGCTCACAGGCCTGTTCTTTGCCTTCTACAATCTGGAAGGAAAAGCAGCCTCAGACAGACATATCGATTCATGGACGGCTCTACTGTACAGTTTCAGTACAGCCAGCATTTTTTTGTTTTTATTCAACGTGGGTTTCAATACGCTGAGTGGGAAGACTCCGCTCGCCAATTTTCTCTGGCTCGGCAACTCAGTTTCGGGCTGGGGTATCCTTTTCTTTCTCGGCATCGCGCCCACACTTGGCGGTTTCGGACTGTACACGTTGAGTATCCGCTATCTCTCCCCCACTGTGGCCAACCTTATCGCCACCCTCGAGCCCGCCCTCACCGCGATCTGGGCATATCTTTTGCTGCACGAGATTCTCATTGGCGCGCAACTCATCGGAAGCCTGATCCTGTTCACTGGCATCATTCTGTTGCGCATGGGCGAAAGGCCTCGGCTGGTGCCAATGATGGAGTAAAATCCATCCATGCCAAACATCCTTGTGGTTGGCTCGCTCAATACTGATCTCGTTGTGCGTGCGCCGCGCTTTCCACAACCCGGTGAGACCATCAGCGGCGAAGACCTGCAAGTGATTCCCGGCGGCAAGGGTGCCAACCAGGCGGTCGCTGCGGCACGGCTGGGGACAAATGTTGCAATGCTCGGGCGGGTAGGCAAGGATAGCTTTGGCGATTTCCTGCTAGACAATCTCAAATCCAATCATGTGGATTCCCAGCTTGTCCAGCGCGATGACGCGTCGACCGGCACTGCCACCATCATCGTGGATGCAAACGGGCAGAACAGCATCGTGCTCTCGCCAGGCGCGAATGGCAAAGTCTCTGCTGCGGATGTGGAAAACGCATCATTCCTTCACCACGAGCTGATCCTGCTCCAACTGGAAATTCCCATGCCCACAGTTCTCGCCGCTGCCCAACGCGCCCGGCAGAACAACGTCCGTGTCATCCTGAATCCCGCGCCCGCCAGGCAGTTGCCTGACGAATTGATCGCCCTCACCGATTTCCTCATCCCCAATGAGACGGAACTCAGCCTGCTCACCGGTATGGACGTTAACGATATGCCCTCCGCTGAAGCGGCCGCCCGGGCTTTGTTGGGACGTGGTGCGAAGCATGTGATCGTCACGCTGGGGAGCAGGGGTGCACTAGTGGTAGACAAGGATACAAGTAAACAGGTGGGCACGTTTGTCGTAGATGTTGTTGACACGACCGCCGCCGGCGATGCCTTCATTGGTGGATTTGCCACAAAGCTTCTGGAGTCAGCCCCCTTGCTGGCGAATTTGCAGGAGCACGCTCCTGCACTCCAGAGTGCCGTCCGTTACGGATGCGCCTGCGGCGCGCTGGCAACCACCAAATTTGGCGCGCAACCATCGTTGCCAACTAAAGAAGAAGTCGAAAGTCTCATCTCCAATTACAAATAACTACTTACCCTTATGCCGCCCAAACGCATCCTCATCGACACCGACCCCGGCATCGACGACTCCCTGGCAATTCTCCTTGCGCTGGCTTCGCCCGAACTTTCGCTTGAGGGCCTGAGCCTTGTGCATGGTAACTGTTCGCTGGAACAAGCCACGATCAACGGTCTGTCGATTCTGGAGTTGGCAGGTGCAAGTCATATCCCGGTCGCGAAGGGCTGCTACCTGCCGCTCGTGCAACCATCCCTGCTTGCGCCGGAAACGCATGGAAATACAGGCCTGGGATACGCAACGCTCCCAGGACCACGAAACAGGCCTACCCGTCAGCACGGCTGCGATTTTCTCATCGAGAAGATCCTGTTCAATCCAGGGGAGATAACCCTGGTCGCGATTGGTCCGCTGACGAACGTCGCCCTGGCGATTCGCAAGGAACCACACATTGTGAGCGCTCTCAAGGAGCTGATCATCATGGGCGGCGCGATCCGCCATGAGGGGAACCAAACCGCGCTGGCAGAGTTCAATACCTATGTGGACCCGCATGCTGCGCATATCGTGTATCATGCGGGTATCCCGACCACACTCGTACCGCTGGATGTGAGTTATCAATGTCTGCTTACCAGGCCAGATGTTGACCGGCTGCTCCGAATCGATTCGCCGCTGACCCGCTTCATCGCAGACGCCACACGCTTTTACATGGAATTTCACGATGAGTATCAGGGGATCGAGGGGTGTGTTATTAATGACCCGCTTGCGCTGGCATTGACGTTCGCGCCGCAATTATGCGATTATCAGGAACTATATGTGGATGTGGACATTGCGAGCAGCGTTTCGTTGGGCAAAACTTTTGCGGATTTTTACAATTTCACGAAAAAACCTGCTAACATGAGAGTTGCACTGGGCGTGCGCGCAAAGGCTTTTATCGAGTTGTTTTTGGAGAGGATGGAAAGGTTGGCACAATCCACGCCGCCGTCCCCCGGGGATGCTGCGCAAGGGACGGCGGCTGGAGCAAGACCATAGTGAAACAAAACCGCATGAGCGGTGTTGTATAGATAAAATCTCAAAAAGAGTAGAAGGAGAAATGCCATGTTAGACAATATCAAGAAGGAGTTCAGTACAAGGACTTTGGTCCTCATCCCGATTGCAATCGCCATCAACATTGCGATCGGCGAACTGGTCGTGCGTTTGAAGCTTCCCGTATATTTGGATAGCATCGGCACCGTCCTGGTCGGTGCGCTTGCGGGTCCCTGGGCTGGCGCATTGACCGGAGCGCTGGCAAACCTCATTTGGGGATTGTTCAATCCATTCGCGGCGGCATTCTTCTACGTCGCAGCGGTCATTGGCCTGATGGCGGGCATTGCCGGTAATAGAGGTGCGTTCGAAAAGGAATCACCTCGCTGGCTGTCTGTCGTGGTTGGTGCGGTGTTCTTTTTCTCGCTGACCATGTTTATTCTGGCCTTTACAGGCGCGACCACGGATGAGACAGGTTTTACCTCCTTTCCAAGCATGAGTGAGCTGTTCACCAATAATCTCGTCCTGTTCCTCATTGCTATCATTGGCGGAGGTGCCATAGGCTATTTTCTGCTTCAGAAAGGCGGCTACGCGGGGATGTGGGGTTTGGCCACGGGCATTGTCGCGGCGATCCTCTCTGCACCTACCGCCGCATATGTTTTCGGCGGTGTGACCGGTTCCGGTGTGGATCTGCTGGTTGCAGCGTTCAGGGCCAGCGGCGGGAATATCCTTTCATCAGTGATGGCGCAGGGGGCTGTCTCTGATCCGTTCGACAAAATGCTTTCATTCATGGTAGTATGGCTCATATTGAGATCCCTGCCCGCCCGTTTGAAAGCGCGCTAGGAACCACTTACCCACTCGATGAATACGTTTAGCATGTATGTAGCCCGCGAAAGCGGGCTGCATAGACTTCATCCCCTGACCAAAGGGGCTCTCACCCTCTTGTTGCTGGTGGCTGGATTAACCCTGCCCGGCAATTGGACAGGTTATATATTGGTTTTCCTGATCATTCTTCCCCTGGCAGCCTGGGGGAAGATTCTTCCGAATTTCATCAGAGCCGTGGGGGCTGTCAGCCTGCCCTTTATTATCTCAGTGGTGCTCATACAAAGTTTGTTTTGGGGCAAGGGCACGCCTATCTTTGAATTCTGGATCCTCTCTCCGAAGCAAGAGGGGGCACTGTTCGCCTTGATCAGCATCGGAAGGATTGTCCTGGTGATGGCTGGATTCATCCTGTTTGCTATGAGCACGCGGCTCGATACATTGATGATCTCACTCAAACAAGTTGGCATGCCAAGCAGCCTGGCATATATCATTGTCACCACCCTGCAAATCGCCCCTCGGTTCCAAAGCAAGGCTGTCACCATTTTAGACGCACAGCGTTCACGCGGTCTGGAAACAGAAGGGAATCTATTCGTGCGCGCTCGTGCCCTGATCCCCATCGTTCTTCCGCTGGTGCTCGGCAGTTTGATAGAGGTCGAGGAAAGGGCGATTGCCATCGAGGCGCGTGGATTCAATTCCAGAAAGGAAGAGACCAGCCTGATCGAAATACCGGATACGAAAGGGCAAATCCTTTTGCGCAAAATATTCGTTCTCACCATGATCCTGAGCGTGATCTTGAGAATCACATGGCAATTGTTGAACTAAAAAACGTCACATACAAATATCCACTCACAGATTCACCAGCGCTGCAAGATATCAATCTGCAGGTAGCTGAGGGCGAATTCGTAGCGATCGTGGGACCGAACGGGGCAGGAAAGTCCACCCTTTGTTATACCATCGCCGGATTCGTTCCGCATTTTTTCAAAGGAGAGATGGCTGGCACAGTCGAAGTGGCTGGTCATGAATCCAGCAAATCCACGTTGCATGAGTGGGTGCTGAACGTGGGTCTGGCGTTTCAAAATCCCTTCAACCAGATCAGCGGCGCGAAATATACGGTCTTTGAGGAGATCGCCTTCGGCCTGGAAAATATCGGCGTGCCGCGCGAGGAAATGAGGCAACGCGTGGAGGAGGCGATGCAATTAACCGGCATTAGCGACCTGGCCGATCGTTCTCCCTATTCGCTTTCCGGCGGACAACAGCAGCGCGTCGCGCTCACCTCTATCCTGGTCATGCAGCCGAAGGTGCTGGTGCTCGATGAACCCACCTCCCAAATGGACCCCATCGGCACGCGCGAAGTCTTCGGCGTGATCCGCACAATGGCAGAAAAAGGGATGACCGTCATCCTGGTGGAACACAAAGTGGAGTGGATCGCAAGCTTTGCTGACCGCGTGATCGCATTGCATGAAGGACAAATCCTTTTGGAGGGTACGCCGCAGGAGGTGTTAACCGCCGATCTGCTGGTGGATAGAGGCTTTGGTATTTCGCGTTACACGTCCGTGGCGCGCAAGGCGAAAGAGTTGGGTCTGTGGCGAATGGACACGTTGCCCGTGACGTTGGAGGAGGCGGTGGCGGGATTTTCTCTTCCCTCCCGCACAGGGCCACTGGCTGGGGGCGGGGACCAATGAACATCGACATCTCCAATCTCCGCTTTACCTATCCCACCGGTGTGCAAGCTTTGCGCGGCATCACGCTCAAGATCGAACCTGGTGAGCAGGTTGCGATCGTCGGTCAGAACGGCGCGGGGAAAACGACCCTCGTGAAGCACATGAACGGGTTGCTGCGACCAACTTCCGGCTACGTCCGAATCGGAGACTGGGACACGCGGGAACGTTCGGTGGCGAAACTCGCTCGCAGGGTCGGTTACGTCTTCCAGAATCCTGATGAGCAATTGTTCTCAAAAAATGTCGGGACGGAGGTCGCGTTCGGGCCGAAAAATCTCGGGTATCCCCATGAGCAGGTTCAGGACCTGGTCAAAGACGCGCTGGCAATGACGGAATTATCCGAAAAGACCGAAACAAATCCTTACGATCTGTCCCCCACCTGGCGCAAAATGGTCGCATTGGCCTCGGTCATCGCGATGGACACAGACATCGTGATTTTTGATGAACCCACCACAGGACAGGACGCCGCAAACAGTGAGCGCATCGCCCACGTCATTCAGGCATTGCGCAGACGAGAAAAGACGGTGATTACGATCACGCACGATATTGATTTCTGTGCCGAGAATTTTGAGCGCGTAATTGCCATGTCGCAGGGGCAGATATTGCTCGATGGCCAGGCAAATGAGGTGCTCGGGCAGGAGGAAGTTCTCGCGACCACCTATGTTGACCCCCCTCAACTAACGCGCCTTGGAAAGAGGCTGGGCCTCCCTGAGACTGTCAGAAATCAGGAAGAATTTTTGGCACGTTTGAAAAAGGGATTCCTGTAGGGGTCCCCCGTTCTCTTCCATACCCTTTTACGGGCAGATCCCTGAATTGAATCGAATAAGTCATGTCCGGGTTTCAACCAGAAGGTATAATTTTCCTAAATCACCTCATTTTGACGTACTGTTTTCAGTTTTGCAAAGGCCCAGGTCAACGGGCTCATGTAAAATTGAGCCCAATGGGAGCCGGTATGAGAAAATTAAGTGTAAAAGTATATAGCAGCATAGCGGAAATCTCTCCCGAAGTCTGGGATGGCATCGCAGCCGGACGCGGCTTTCAGTCGCACCGCTGGTACACCTTCGGTGAGCGCGCCATGGCAGACTGTCCGCCTACTTACCTGGTTGCCTATGACGGCGATCAGCCGATCGCAGGCGCGGCATTCTTCCGGGTATACAACGAACCCCTGCCCCTGCCCAGCGTGGCACGTCAATTCATGGCTTCCATCCTCAAACATCGGCCGTTGTTGATTTGCCGTTCGCCACTGGCAGATACGTCTGCTCTGCTCCTGCCTGGCGAACCTGTGCGCGATGAAGTATTGACCGTCCTTGCCAAGGCGGCGCAGGAACAATTCAAAAAGCAACGCTGTTCTTTTCTGGTCTTTGATTTTCTCCTCACGGAGCAACTCAAGTACCCCGGCTGGACACCCGGCCTTGAAGCAATTACCGTTTCAGAACCCGGTACCTATATGCCGATCGAATGGGAAAGCTTTGAAGCCTATCTTGAAATGGGAAACAAGAAAGACCGCCAGCACTATAAAAAAAGCATTAAAGAGGCTGAAGAGAACGGTCTGGTCCTTTCGAAACACACTTCGGTCTCGGATATAGACACTGCCCTGCACCTGATTCGGAACGTCTCCATCTGGCATGGCTCCGCCGCCAATCCGTGGATGCGCGGCTTGCTCGAAAACTTTTCCATCACCGATGGCACATGGCTCGAACTGCGCAAAGATGAAAAGCTGGTGGGGTGTGGCGCGGTGTTGCGCGATAACAAATTTCAACTCGCCACTGCCCTGGGCCTGGAGGATGATGTTCCGGGCGGATATTTTTATTTGCTCTACACGGCCTTGCAGGAAGCCTTCGAACACAACATTCGGCTCGTGCGCTTTGGCACCGGGGCCTATGATGTCAAACGCCGGCTGGGATTCCACCTGGAAGATACTAATCACGCCATGGTCGCCTTTGCAGGTTTCCCAGCGCGCGCCACGAAGAAATTGGTTGCAAACTGAGGCATGTTTATCGGAATCCCGCAGGCCGCTGCGACTCTGCTCACCATCCTTGTTTTCTACGCGATGGACTTCACGCTCATCCGTCGCTATGACAGGCAAAGGCAGGCCAGCGGTTCGGGCCGCGCCTGGGATTTCACCACCTTCATCTTCTTGATGGTTGCAATTCTGGTCCTGCAGCCGATCTTTTTACCCTTGCTTGGTTTTCAGACTACGCAGAAATGGGGCCTGGTGATCCAGCTCCTCGGAATCCTGATGATCATCGCGGCATTGGCCTTGCACATCTGGTCACGCGTGCATTTGCAGCATTACTATGCCGAACGGGTGGAAGTCCAGCCTGAGCATAAAGTGATTGACACGGGCCCTTATGCGTGGATGAAGCATCCGGTGATCACTTCGTTCTTTGGCATCGCTGGCGGGTTATTCCTCATTAACCCAGCACTGACCACGCTTGCGACGCTGCTCTACACTGTTTGGGACTTCACCCGCGCCGCCCAACAGGAAGAAGATCTGCTCTCCAAAACATTATCTGGTTATGCTGATTATGCGCGTCGGACTCCCCGATTCCTGCCGCGTCTGAGGAAAAATCGATGATTCCCTTTGAGCGTTTTCTCGAGCTCCCGGTTACAGACGTCGCCGCGCGTGTCAAAGCCACCGGTCACAAAGTGTGCGCCTTCCCGGTCAATGGCACACGGCGCTGGTTCGTGCTCGAACACGGCGATAAGATCGGCACTGACTTCTTTGCATCCTACATGGATGAGTCCATCAAAAACCATGTGGACCTGTGCAGGATGCTTTTTGAGCATGGCATAGAAACGATCCTGGCCCCGGTCTTTGGCCGTGAACTCATGCACCGCGGCGACGAATACACCAAACGCGTTGGCATGGACGGCCTGGTGAGAACGGCCACCGACAAGACCTATCGTGAGTTTTTCGAGCAATACAACGTGAGAGTCCGCTTCTATGGCGATTACCGCGATGTGCTATCTGGCACAGACTATGAATACGCCTTGAAATCCATTTACGAATTGACAGAAGCCACCAAACAAAACACCCGTTTTCATTTGTACTTCGGGGTCTTTGCGGATGAATCCACGGAAACCATCGCAAGGCTTTCGGTAGAGCATTATCTTGCGCATGGGTCGGTACCAGATCACGAAGCCCTCATCCGAAAATACTATGGCGAAGATCTGCCGCCGGTCAGCCTGTTCATCGGTTTCGATAAATTCAGCGTGTTTGATATGCCGCTCCTGGCAAGCGGCCAGGAAGACCTGTATTTCTCGGTCAGCCCTTCTCCTTACATGACCGAACGCCAGCTGCGGGCGATCCTGTACGATCACATCTACGTACGCCGTGTACTGGAACCTGATTACACAAAGCTCTCGAGCGAAGAGTTGGATTGGATACGAGAGTACTACCGAACAAACAAGGATCATGCCTTCGGTGTCGGAAAGCTTAAGTTCAACTTATGGTTCCCTGAAATTGGACATACCTCATGACAGACCTGATTACCGAACTCATTGAAAAAATCGGTCCCGGCCACATGGCCAGCACTGCCTACGATACTGCCTGGGTAGCTCGCCTGGGGGAGATTGACTGGAATTTGAGCAGCCGTGCACTCGCATGGCTCTCTGAACATCAGCTACCAGATGGTTCATGGGGCGCGCCGGCGCCCATGTACTATCATGACCGCGTGCTGTGCACACTGGCCGCCATGATCGCCCTCAGCTATCGCGGTCGACGCGGTCACGACAAGGTTCAGGTTGAGAATGGCAGGCTGGCTTTGGAGCGAATTGTGGGCGGTGCCACCCAGGGACTTCGGGCTGATCCCAACGGGGCCACGGTCGGCTTCGAAATGATCGCACCCACCCTGGCCGCCGAGGCTGAGAAGTTAGGCATCATCAAAAACCAGGGTAATCGCATCCTCGGTCGACTGTCAAAACAACGCGAGAAAAAACTGGCCTACCTGCAGGGCAATATGATTTCACGGCGTCTGACCATGGCGTTTTCCTCTGAAATGGCGGGCATCGACGGGCAGCACATGCTGGATGTGCAGAATTTGCAGGAAGCCAACGGGGCAGTTGGGTTAAGCCCATCAGCCACAGCTTACTATGCAACCTATGTCAAACAGAATGATGAGGCATCGCTCAACTATCTGCGGCAAACCGCCGAACCCGATGGCGGACAACCGAATGTTTCACCATTCGATATTTTCGAGGTCGCGTGGTCGCTTTGGAATCTCGGTCTCGTTCCCGGCATGCAGTCGCTTACAATACTCAAGCCGCATATTCAATTCCTGTCCGATGCCTGGGAGCCAAAGCGCGGTGTGGCTTTTTCCACAGCTTATTCTGTGAAAGACAGTGATGACTCGGTGGTTACCTATAACGCTTTGTTGCGTTTTGGGATCGAGAAAGATCTGGCCAGTATCCTGGCGTATGAAGAAAAAGATCATTTCCGATGCTTCGATCTTGAAGTCAATCCATCCATCAGCGCTAATATTCATATTCTGGATGCACTCCTGCAATCTGGCCTGACCGACAGTAATTCCTCGGTAATCAAGATCCTGCAATTCTTGAAGAAGGCGCGGCGAGACAATCCCTTCTGGGTGGATAAGTGGCATTCCTCCGCTTATTACCCTACTGCTCACGCCATCATTGCCTGCGCAGGGACCGTGAACCACCTTGTGGAGGCATCCGTTCAATGGCTTTTGGAGTCGCAAAATGCAAATGGCTCCTGGGGCACATATATCTCCACGGCTGAAGAAACAGCTTATGCCATTCAGGCCCTGTGGGTTTGGAACCAGAAGGTAGCCAGAATCCCCAAAGCGGTTCTGAAGAACGGCGCCCGTTGGCTCAAGGAAAATTTAGACAGGCCCTATCCGCCATTATGGATTGGCAAATGCCTCTATAGCCCACAGTTGGTGGTACGTTCCGCCGCAATTAGCGCGCTGGCGTTGGTTCAAACCGCATGAATACCACTTTATTATCCATCATCAGATTTCCGATGAATACTTGAGGAAAACAAGCTATGCCAAAAAGAATTATCGTTTTGGGAATCATGCGCAGTGGTACATCACTGGTTGCGGAATTGATCCGCCGATGGGGCGCTTACGCTGGCGGAGAGCAGGAGCTGTGGAAATCCGATGTTGAGGACCCGCGCGGGTATGGCTATATGGAATATATCCCATTACAGGAGTTGAATGATGAGCTACTAGATCATAACGATCGTATGCCCCCTCTCATTCAGGTGATGGAGGAAAAAGCCGGGAATCAGGTCTTCAGAAATCGGGCGTTGACCCTCATCGGGACGATGGATGATCGGGCAGCAAAAGACCAGGCCCCAGCCTGGGTTTGGAAAGATGCGCGCCTGCCTTTGACGCTGCCTTTCTGGGTAAAACTATGGGAAGATGCCATTTATGTGATTACAGTCAGGCATCCCGCTGAGATCACCCTGTCCGCCGCCAAGGCACAGGATTTTCAGGAGGAGGCGCCCCCATTTTCAGCGGGATTGTTGTACTGGCAATACTGCATGCTCAACGTGCTTACCTACACACAGAATAGCCCTAACAAGATTTTTCTGGCATACGACCAATTAATAAAGGACCCGGATAAGGAATGTTCCCGGCTAGCTCAATTTCTCGATCTGCAATGCAGCCTTCCGCGGGAAAGTTCCGAACAAAGGGAAAACAGGATGCGTTCCGCAATTGCTGAAAATCAAAGACATTACGATTACAAGAAATCACTCGCTGAAATAGAACAGGCCACAAAGGAACAAAGAGCCCTTTACAATTTTCTTCGGGTAAAAACCATGTACCCGGAGGAGGCTTTCAAAAGGGAAGATTTTGAGCTGTACCCCGGCTGGCAGGAATTCCTGCAAAGTTTAGATATGCTGTTGACCTTAAGCAACAAACTCGACACCTGGGCCACGCAGCCGCCCTCACAACTTGACCAGGATAAAGGATAAGTTTTACCCTCCCATTTTCACCCAAACTGGTCTAACACATCCAATGAAGAAATTTTTAGATTCCATTCTCGATGTAGCCGTTGCTGATCCTGATGATGCTCGCCGCCGAAGGCTGCTTAACATTCTCCTTCTGGGCAACATCCTGGTCGCCTCATTGGCGCTGTTGATCATCCTCGTCGCCAGTCTGGTAATCGGGCAAGACAACCAAGCGGATGTACGGAGACTCCTGATTGGTATCATCGTGATTACATTGGGCATACTGGGGATCTATCAAGTCAACCGCCGGATTTCTGGTCGCTGGGCAGCATTACTTTATTTGTTGCTTCTCAACGCCATTTTCGCCTTTACTGATTCCCCGGCTGAGCTCTCCAATGGACGTTCACTCTTTCTCTTTACGCTGCCCATTGCCATCTCCAGCCTGATCCTGGTTCCTGAAGCCAGTTTCCTCTTTGCAGTCATCGGCAGTGGAATTATAGGTGGGTTAGCGCTATCCATAAATCAGCCGATCAACCTATTCTCAATGCTTGGATTTTTCATGCTGGCGCTGGTTTCATGGCTTTCCGCACGCAGTTTGGAGACAGCCCTCAAAGAGCTGCGCGTCATCAACGCCAACCTGGATCAGGAGGTCCTGGACCGCACCCGGGCCCTCACGCAATCACTGGAGCGTGAGCGTATCGAAGCCGGTCGGAATCAAGCCATATTGAATTCGATCGCAGACGGAGTGATTTTGTTCGACAAAGACTGGAATGCCGTTCTTGCCAATCCTGCCATCCGGAGCATGTTGGAATTGCCGCTCGACCTCATCATTAACAGGAATTTCCGCGACCTGATCGACTATCCCAAACTTTCTGCGCAAAGCCGGGGCTTGTTACATGCCATGATCCAGCATGACACGCAGCCCATTGGTTTCCGGATCGAGTGGGGCGAGAAGACTCTTTCTGTGAGCGCCGCGCAGGTATACGACCACAGCAAGACCCACAACTCCCATATTGGAACTGTGACGGTATTCCGCGACTTCACACGCGAAGCGGAAGTGGAAAAACTCAAGAGCACCTTCGTTGGCATTGTCTCACATGAGTTGCGGACGCCACTCAATGCAATCCTTGGCTACGCAGAAATGTTCAAAGAAGCCGTGTACGGGCCGATGAACGATAAACAGGTCAACATGGCTGAGCGGATCATGAAGAACACTCAACGGCTGCTGTCGCTGATCAACGACCTGCTCGACCAGGCGCAAATGGAAGCCGGCAAACTGACCATTCATAATGCCCCGTTGAAACCCGCTGAACTCCTCGATGCACTGCATGGATTGATGGACAAAGCCGCTTCCGACAAACGTTTGAGGCTGACCAGCGAAATTGACGACGACCTGCCTGAGGTCCTGAACGGTGATGCTTCGCGCCTGAATCAAATTCTTGTTAACCTGGTCAATAATGCCATCAAATTCACCGATCAGGGCGAGATATGCGTAAAATTCCTGCGCACAGATGATGCCAAATGGGGTATTGCGGTCGAAGATACCGGCCAGGGCATTCCCGAATCAGAGCTGCCCTTTATCTTTGATACTTTCCGACAAGTGGAAGCCTCCACAACACGCATCCATGGTGGGTTCGGGCTGGGGCTGGCCATCGTTAAGCAGCTTGTCAATCTGATGAGCGGTGACATCAAAGTCGAAAGCAAATTGAACCAGGGCACCAAATTCAATATCGTCCTGCCTCTGGTGATTCCATAACCTTTAAATACTGAGGCAGGGGCTTGACCCCTGCCTGAGCATCAGCGACCGGATTTGGAGGAAGAAATGAGCGAGCTCGCACTGATCATCGAGGATGACGAAGACCTGGCAAACATCTTTGCCGAAGCCCTGCGCGGGGTGGGATTTGAAGTGGAGCATGTGTCTGACGGAAAAGTCGCGCAACAGCGACTAAAACAAGGCGAAGCCCCTTTTCTCATCCTGCTGGATATGCACCTGCCGCATGTGTCCGGAGCCGACCTGTTGACGATCATCAAAGGAGATCAAAAATTCGCAAAGACGATGACCATCATCACGACCGCCGACGCACGCATGGGAGATATGTATAGCGACCAGGTGGATTTTGTCTTGATCAAGCCAATCTCATTTGTGCAGTTGCGCGACCTTACAGCAAGGTTGAAGCCGAAATAAAGCTGGGTCGGCTTAATCATAATAATACGGCTGGCAGTAAAATTCATTACCGGTTGGCGTTTTTATGGTGATAGGCCAATCGGTATCGACGACCTGGTAGGCATCCAGGTCGTTTTTGATTCGAGCAAAAATGCGATCTGCACGGGAACGCGCGACATGGAAGGCCTGCCACGAGATTTTCCGATCTTCCTGTTCACGGTCAAACTGTTTGCAGAACAGCGCCGCACCCACCTTCTCTCGGATCGCCGTTGGCAGATTATCATCCTCGAACGCGGCAGCCAGCGCCGGGACAGCATCATCCGATAAATCCAGAAAATATTGTGCATCGAGTTCCACGCGCCCACCTTGCGTAAGGCTTTCTTCCACGTCACCCCGCAGCTCGCGTTGAATGTTTTGATTGACGATAAATGCATCCACATTCAACAGGTTCAGCGAAATCACGAATCCAAGCGCGGACAGAACCAGGGCCAGTCCCACGGCGCGTTCCCGGCGCGTGAGTTCAAGCGCCACGACGATCACCAGCAGCAGCGCCAGCCAGATCATAAAAACGTGGGTGTAGGTTCGCAGCCGTGAGAAGCCGTACACGCTTTCATATAGGACCAGCCGCTGGAACGCCGAGACCAGCATCACAATCACCAGCCCGACCAGTACAGTGCTGAGGGTGGAGAAGGTCCTTCGTTGCGTTTCTGTTTCCCGCCTTGTAATGGCTCCAAGCCCAAGGACCAACAACAGGCTGAAGAATGCCACCGCCACCAGTTCTCCAAATCCTTTACGGGCATACTCAGAGTAAGTGTACCCATCCAGATGAATATTCGCCTGCCCGCCAAAGAAATACTGAAACTGGATCACCACAAAGGCCGTGAATAAGATCACCACACTACCCAGCACGATCGCAGACTCAGTGAAGCCCAGAAATGGAGCAAAGCGCGATTTCTCCTCTACCTCCTGGCCCGATTTCTGGGCGGCATGCAGGAAGATTCCCGCGAAAGCGTAGGCAAAGACCAGAATATAGACCAGCCGGAAAATATATTCAGGCAGATTCTCCAGGTTGAACAACTCAATGAACTTCTCAAAACGATCGGCGAAAATCGGATCGGCTGAAGACAGCAGGGATGCAAAAATGGCGACGACAGGTAAGGCAATGATCAGGCCTCGCAGGATGGGCCAAACCCGCGCTCCCCGCTGCCGACCCAGGGATGGCTGTCCCGAAGGGAGACTGCGCACATCCGAAGCGAATCCCAACGGACGGACCACGACGCTCGCGAAGAGGGTCAGGTATCCAAAGATATAATCAATGAGTCCATAACGCGTCCATTGACCGTTGAGATAGCTCAAGGTGAAGACTCCCATGAGAAAAAGGGTCATCGCAATGGAGAGAAAGACTGTCATGGGCTCCTGGCGGATGAAGGCCATGGATGAAAGGAAAAGGATCGGGAACAGGAGCAGGCCAGCCCGGCGCGCGAGGCGAAGCCCATCCGCTTGCAGGACGTACATCCCCGCGGCGAGACAGAGCGTCACATAGAGGAAAAAGTTGATACCCGCGGTCTTCTTCCAAAAAAGGTAATCAAATACCCAGCCGAGCAGGATGACAAGAAACCAGAAACGATTCGGGTTGGCTTTCATGCATTTCTCCTTATAATTTTCCGCCAAGCATAGCCCGAAATCGCTTGCGGAGGCTCTCAAAAGGTATCACAAAAGCCGCACAACATCGAAATAAGCGCTATTTCGTTGTGCAGGGAACCCTGTGTCCCCCTTCGGCGTTTCACCTACCCTGGCAGTGCCATGGGCTGAACGCTAATTACACCTGGGCTGTTGGAATTACAGTTTGATAAGAAGCCTATTCCGCCCATTGACATCCGCATTGAATTGTGACATACTCTTAGTATTAGTTAGGGGCAAGCCAATTGAATCGCCATCCTTAAGAAAGGAGGAGGTGATGTCTCATATGGATAGTAGTATACAACCCTGCGCTGTGGCATCCCTCCTCAATTAGTCGAAGGAAGCCACAGCGCGCCACGGATGCCGCCCACTAGGGCGGCATCCTGGTTTTTCCTTCCTCTTCAGTTGCCTGTCTCGTGATACTTTGCGCGTCTCAAGTGGCTCTCCCTCCGCGCAGCCAAAAACCATAAGAACTTATTCATCGCCGAATGAAATGCCGATGCCACGAGCAGTTACCACAGCATCGCCATCCACTTCCACGCGTTTTGGAACAGCCAGTGCCTCTGCCAAAGGAATGTCGACGATCCGAGCGGAACGTAGCGCGACCATGCTGTCGAATTTGCCTTGCGCCGCTACACGCACCGCGGCCGCGCCATAGCGTGTTGCCAGCCAGCGATCGAAGGCTGTAGGCGTACCGCCGCGTTGGAGATGGCCCAGAACCGTCACGCGTGTTTCAAACCCCTGGTCTTCGAGATACTCCCCCACCACCTGGCTGATTCCGCCCAGGCGCGGCACATAGACTTCGTCTCCTCTGCGCGAATATACCTGCCCGCCGCCTGCAGGTTTTGCCCCCTCGGAAACAGCAATAATGCTGAACAAGGTGCCATGCTCCACGCGTTCGCGCACTTTCGCCGCCACAGCCTCATACCTGAATGGGATTTCAGGAATCAGGATCACATCTGCCCCTCCTGCCACGCCTGCGTGAAGCGTGATGAACCCGGCATCGCGGCCCATCAACTCCAAGACCATGACACGATGGTGGGCCTCCGCGGTGGTATGCAAGCGGTCAATGGCCTCGGTAGCAATGCTGAGGGCGGTGTCAAAACCAAAGGTGATGTCGGTGCCCCCAATATCGTTGTCAATCGTCTTTGGAACTCCAATGACCGGCACACCTTTTTGATATAACTCGTGTGAAATATGCAGGGTCCCATCGCCGCCCAGCACCAGCAGGGCATCCAGTTTCAGGCGCTTGATCCCCTTGACGATCTTATCGGAGACATCAATCGTCACTTCCTTGCCAGCGCGGACGATCTTGCGCGCGAAGGGGTTGCCGCGATTCGCCGTCCCCAAGATCGTCCCACCGCGTGGCAAAATTCCACGCACGGTTTCCAGCTTCAACGGAATGATTCCATCTTCGTCGATGAAGCCGTCATATCCATTGCGGATGCCCAAGACCTCACAGCCGTACTGGAGAATAGCCGTTTTTACCGCCGCGCGAATTACTGCATTTAATCCTGGTGCATCGCCGCCGCCGGTCAGGATTCCGATTCGTTTCATCATTCGCTCCTTGGTCATTACAATAATGATACTCCAATCCATAGACTTTTCTTGCACCCAATCGTATATCCCCATATAATAAGTGTAATGGAACAGACAACTTCCCAATCGCGTGCGCAAAAAATATCTTACTGGCTCGTTCCCCTGGCTGGAATCATCGTATTCGCGGTGTGGTTTTACAATGCGCCGCCCGGTCTGTTGGGCAAACTGGATGCCATCGGGTATGCCATCTGCCATCGCATTGGTGAACGATCCTTTCATATCGGCGACCGTCAATTGCCCTTGTGCGCCAGGTGCACAGGTGAATTTTATGCCGCAGGTCTCAGCCTGCTTTATCTTGCCGTCACGAGCAAAAGGAAAAGCGGTATGCCCGGCTGGAGACTCGGCACGCCGCTCATCCTTTTTTTCCTGGCATTCGGCATAGATGGCTCTAATTCGTATCTCTACTTGCTCAAGCAGACCTCCGATGGGGTATTGAACAACATACCCAATCTTTACGTACCGAATAACACACTGCGCCTATTCACGGGCAGCGGAATGGGCATTGCACTTGCCTCTGTGCTCCTCCCTGCGTTCAATCAAAGCGCCTGGAAATCATACGATCCGAGTCCCGCGCTCACGTGGAGACAACTCGGCCTCCTCGTCGGCCTCATACTTGGAATCAATCTACTCGTCCTGACCGAAAGCGAACTGGTCCTGTACCCGATTGCCATTTTGAGTGGGCTCGGCGTGCTGGCATTGCTCATCATCGTGTTTAGCATGGCCTGGGTGCTCATGATGCACGAAGAAAATGCCTTCGACTCCCTCTTACAGATGTGGATGCCGTTCCTGGCTGGGACGACACTCGCCTTCCTTCTCATCACTGTGATAGACGTGCTGCGCTTCCGCCTCACTGGAACCTGGGGAGGCTTTCCCCTGGGCTGATCGGCGCTTTGGTCTTTTGTGCTAGTACTCAATCCGCTCTCCCCGCGATGGAGAATTAGAGAGTAGAGAATTGAGACTGGAGATTGGAGATTTTATGGACCTGTTGACTGGAATCTTCACTGCCTTTGGGCTTTCGGCCAGCGCCGGATTGAACGCTTATATTCCGCTGCTGGTTGTGGGACTGCTGGCAAGATATACTACTCTCATCCACCTGAACCAGCCCTGGGATACGCTTTCCAATCCCTGGATTATTCTGCTGCTGTGCGTGCTGGTGATCATCGAGATGCTGGCCGACAAGGTGCCGGTGGTCAACCACATTAATGACCTGATTCAAACTGTCATTCGGCCTGCCGCGGGCGCGGTTGCCTTTGCAGCCAGCGCAAACGTGGTTACTGATGTAAGTCCAGTGCTTGCATTGGCAGCTGGTCTGCTCGTTGCCGGGACGGTGCACGTCGCCAAGGCTGGCGTAGTACGTCCCATCGTTACGGCGACAACCGCTGGAACCGCCAATACACCCGTATCGATTGTGGAAGATGTGACCTCGACAGTCCTATCACTCCTTTCGATTCTGATGCCCCTTATCGTCGGAACCCTGATCATTGTGATGATTGCATTCCTCATCTACTGGCTGTATAAGCGGGCTGACCGGCAAACTACCTGATATAATCCGGTCAAGTACTTATATTATTTCAACATAGGAGAATGTAGCATGAATGATCAAATGCCCCCCACCATGGACCAGCCCAAGAAGAGCAACACCAACCTGATCATTGCTGTAGTCGCGGTCCTGCTGCTTTGCTGCTGCTGCATTGGTGTGGCCGCCTTGTGGCAATACGGCGACGCCATCATGCAAGCCCTGGGCCTGTAATTCTACAATTCAGATGACAGCAAACCTCCGCATTAAGCCGGAGGTTTGTCCTTTAAAAAGAGCATCTTTAAATCCTCCAGTGCCCGCAGCGCGCTGCGTTTTGTTTCGTTATCCAGGTCTAGGGCTTCAAATTCGTCTTGATCTAGCACACTGTGCTTTCCAGCAGCGGATACCCACAAATCGAGAGCCAAATCTATGTACGAGACAACCTGATCTTCGATCACAGCCGGTTTCCCGATATTACAATACCAGCCCTTGATTTTTCCATCGTCACGATCATAAACAACGAAGATGTTATACCAGCGATCGAAATAGTAATACTCGACGAAACGGTCACCTTTTTTGAAGGTTACATCCATAAATAGCATGTCTTCACGCGTGAAGAGCGCCTCCAACGTGATGGAATGCTCATCCCGGCGTAACTCATCGCCCTCATACTCAATGAGTACTTTGCCGGCAGGGTCCTTTTTCTGCACTTTGATTTTCATGTGAGACATTCTATCTTAACCGGCACTTTCAGTTGAGTGCCAAGCCCGGGCGCTTCGCTCAAATATACATATAGCCCGTTATCGAATGTGACCTTGAATCTGTCCTGTTGAAATATCACATCCTGCACCACGCCACGGATGGCGTTCGCTTCACCCGCTGCTACAAATGGCCGCGCCAACAACTTCACCTGCCCTCCATCTAAATGCCTGTGGGGGCATTGTATGGTGAAGTTACCGTAGTCAGTTTGAAACTTGTTCTCCGCAATTCTCTTTCCGTCGAACATATTTCCCAACCCCAAAAACTCCGCTACATAAGCTGACCGGGGATCGGACCATACTTCTGCCGGTGTACCTTCACGAATGATTTCGCCATGATGAAGGATCAGAATCCGATCGGCAATGGCAAAGGCCTCTTCCTGATCGTGTGTGACATACATGGCAGGAACTTTCGTCTCATGCAGAATCGCACGCAATTCATTCAGCAGATCTTCACGCAGCGCACGGTCCAATGCGCCCAGAGGTTCATCGAACATCAGCAGACGAGGACGAATCGCCAGTGCACGCGCCAGGGCCACACGTTGTTGCTCGCCGCCGGAAAGGTCGGTCACTTTGCGGTTTCCAAACCCGGTGAGATTGACCAGTTCCAACGCGGCAGCTACTCGCTCCGAAATCTCGGCCTGTCCCAGGCGGCGCATTTTCAGTCCGAAGGCGACATTATCATTGACGTTCAGGTGAGGAAAAAGCGCGTAGTCCTGAAAGACCAGGCCGAAATCGCGCAGATGAGGCGGCGTGGAGGTGAGGTCCTGCTCATCGAAGAGAATGAGTCCAGACTCAGAGGTTTCGAGTCCGGCGATGATCCGCAAGAGGGTTGACTTTCCACTGCCAGACGCGCCCAGCAAACAGACCGTCTCTCCTACTGCAATCGTGAATGAGATACCGTCGAGGAGCGGTTTATTTTCGTAGGTTTTGAAGATATCCCGAACTTCGAGCATTAGAATTCTCCCGCATTGGGCAGGCGTAGTTTTTCGATGAGCAGGATGCTGATGAGCGTGAGGGTCATGAGGATGGTGGCCATGGCCATGGCCTGACCATAGTTGAGCCCCCCAGGTTGTGAAAGGAAGCGCTCGATGGCAACAGGAATCGTTGGATATTCGGGTCGGGCAATCAGGAGTGTCGCGCCGAACTCGCCGATCGATATGGTGAATGCGAAGGTCGCCGCAACCAGCATAGCCCGGCGGAGGATCGGAAAATCGATGGTTTTCCATACTTCAAAGGGTGAGGCGCCCAGCGATGAGGCCGCCTGGCGTAATCGATCAGGGATCGACGCGATCGCAGGCTGTAGCGTTCGAACGACAAATGGAAACGCGACCAGCGTGTGCGCAAACGGGACCAGCAACGGAGACGTGAGCCAGCCGCCAAATGTGATGATGAAGCCTAGTCCCAGCATCACAGCCGATGAACCGAGCGGGAGCAGGATAAGCGGGTCGAGAATTTTTTCCAGCCAGCCAGGTCTGGCAAGTGCGAGCGCCGCGGGAAAACCCAGGAGAATTGAGAGAATTACCGTTGCAGAGGCATAGACCAGTGAATTGACGGTTGCCTGGATGGGAGGAACATAAAAGACCGAACCGCGCCGATTGATGAACAGTTCCTGGTAGTAGTCAGTCGTGAATCCATACTGGATTTCCTCACGCTGACCACGGTCTGCTTCCAGGCGGAAAAATGAGCGCAGTGGAAGAGATGAGAGTGGAAGTAGAAAGAAAAAGACAAGAAGCAAGCCTAACGCAGTGACGAAAATACGGTCGCGCAGCGTACGTGGTTTGCGGAGGTTGGACTCGGTTGAGCGTGGCGCGAGCTGGGTCGTGAGACGAGCGGAAAGGCGGGCATAGAGTATCGCAAAGATCAGCGTACAGACCAACTGAATCACAGAAAGCAAAGTGGCCAGGGGAAGATTGAGAAACTTCGTGGCCTGGGTATAGATCTCCACCTCGAGAGTGGCGAATCGCGCCCCGCCCAATAAAAGAATGACGCCAAAGCTTGTGAAGTCGAAGAGGAAGACCAGTAGAGATGAGGCAAGAATGGATGGACGGAGCAGTGGCAAACTTACATTCCACCAGACACGGGACGAGTCCGCGCCAAGGGAACGGGCGGTCTGCTCGAGTTTGGGGTCGAGGCCCGAGAGAGCTGCGCCAACCACTCGAATGATAATGGTTGTATTGTAGAAGATGTGCGCCAAGAGAATGGCCGCAAGAGTACCGAGGAAGACGAAAGACGAGAGAGGAAAGAGGAGGTGTATCAGGCCGCGTGGGCCCAGGAGCGCATTGAATCCGGCTGCGACGACTACGGTTGGAAGCATAAAGGGAATCGCCGTAAGCGCACGCAGGAGAGATTTGCCGGGAAAGTCGTAGCGCGCAAATAAGACGGCCGATGGAAAACCCAGCAGCAGCGTAAGAAGAGTGGAAAGGGCAGCTTGGAAAAAAGTAAAGAATACTACATGTTGCGTACTGCGTAGGTTTTCAAGCGTGAGGGTTGAGGGAGAGAATGTGATGGCAAGAATTTTGGAAAGAGGCAGGACGAAGAATATGGTGAGAAAGGCGAGAGGCAAGATCCAGAGAAGGATTCTCTTTTGCCACGGAGAGACTGAGGCACGGAGATTCTTACTAAAAATCTCTGTGCTCTCCCCTGGCACTCCCTGGCACCGCCCGCCAGGGCAGGTGTGCGACCGGGGCAAGTGTGCGTCTCTGTGGCTAGTCTTTTGACCCATGTCTACTTCAACAGGACATCCGTCCAGGCTTGGATCCACGCTTCACGCTTGGCAGCGATGATGTCTGGGGCCAAAGTGGCTGGTTGTTCGGGGATTTGTGCATATTTGGTGAAGCTCTCTGGCAGGGCGGCATCTGGGTTTATCGGGTAGACGAACATTTGCAGCGGCATATCTTCCTGAAATTGCTTACCCAGCATAAAGTCCACGAACTTTTCGGCGAGGGAGCGCTGCTGAGTCCCTTTGAGGATGCCGACAAATTCAATTTGACGGAAGCAGGTATCGGGTCCAAGAACAGAAGCGGTGGGTGCGTCATCCAGTGGTTTCTCGGCAAAGACAACCTCCGCGGCAGGTGACGTTCCATATGAGACTACCATTGGTTGCGGTCCTTTGCCCGTGGAGGCGCTGAAGTTTGTGTAATAGGCAGTCTCCCAGCCATCCACGACGACAACTCCGTTCTCCTTGAGGGCCTGCCAATAATCCGTGAACGAGTCGCCAAAGTGCGCAACTGTGGCAAGCATGAAGGCCAGCCCGGTTGACGAAGTGGCCGGGTTCTCAACCACCAGCAAATTCTTATATTCAGGTTTTATCAGGTCTTCAAGTGACTGGGGGATAGCAAAGTTCTTTTCCGCGAAATAGGCCTTATCATAGTTGATGCACACGTCGCCATAGTCAACCGGCAGGGCACGGTTGGACGAGTCAAGTTTGAATTCGTCAGGGATGTTGCTTAACTCGGGCGCAGCATAAGGCTCGTAAATATCAGCTTCGAGGGCCCGCGAGAGAAAGGTGCTGTCCACACCAAAAAGCACGTCGGCCAGCGGCGCATCTTTGGTGAGGATGGCTTTATTGAGCATGGCGCCGGCATCACCGCTGGGGAGCAGGACAATCTTGGCATTATTGGCTTCTTCAAAAGATTTGAGGACGTCTTCGCTGACCGCGAAGGAATCGTGCGTCATGACCGTGAGCGTGGCAGGCGATTGAGGCCCACACGAGGCAACAAGGAGGAAAAATGAGGAGAGAAGGAGAAGAATGTGTTTCATGTTGAACCTTTCGAACACGGTTGAGAATTGGAGAATTAGAGATTCGGGCGTGGAACTTGGCGGCGATGGATGATGAGCAGCAAGCCTGATCTGATTTGGAGGCTGGCAGACCCGGAAAGCATCTCGTTGCTGACACCGCGCGTTTTATCGCGATATAAAGTTTCGTCCTTGAGCGCCCATTTCAGTCCCTGGGTCTGGATGCCATGGACTGGGCTGTCCCAGGGAATCAGTGAGACCAAATCCCCGGCTCCTCCGTGGACCTGGACCTGGTCGCGGCACAGGAACACTTCCTCCACGCCGTCATCGAGGCGGACCTGGAAGTTTGCGAGCTCAGGCTTTGTCAGCAGGGCAATGTTCGAGAGGGTGTGGTCGAGGCGACCGCCCAGCGCAGCGACAATCAGAATCTGGCCCGGATTCAGCTCAACAGCACGCGTAAGGGCAAGCTCGAGGTCGGTCTCGTTTTTGTCGCGCGGGAACAATTCGATCTGAACTCCAGCGCTTTGAAGTTGTTGAAGATCATTTTTTTCCGCGGAATCCAAATCGCCCATAACAAGATGCGGCCTGAGTTCCAGGGTCAGCACATGGCGCGAGCCGCCATCCGCGCACAGAATGAAGTCATCGGGTCGCAGGAGGGCGCGGGCTTTCTGGGTGTCAGGGAGTTCGCCGTTGGCGAAGATAACGATACGGTTCATAGTAAGCAATCTGTGCTCAGTGTCCACTCAGCGCAGGGAACAAAAAATCCTCCAAGGCGGAGGATGGTTGGTAAGCAAACTATGTTCCCTCCGCCAGCATGACCTGGATCAGGTTATTCGGGTTGAGCGCGGCTCGCTCCTCTCAGCCCCGCATCGCGGGACACCCCGTTCAATTGTTATTTATTTATAAGACTTGTGGGTTATTTTGTCAACATCCAAATGGTTCGTCCAGCAGTTGCGCCAAGCGTGCCAGACGAACAAGAAATAAAATTCGCCCGGCTTGCCGAGCGAATCCAAATCATCGAACTCTGCGTTTCCATTCCTCTTTCATTTGCAATTCGCTGGGGCTGACGCCTGAATCGAGGGCCAGAAAATCGGTCAGCAGCCGGTTGAACCTGATGGTCTCATCGATCATCGGGAAGTGACCGGAACCCTCCAGAAATACCGGGTGACTCATCGACGAAAGCGAGAAGGATTCATCAGGAGCCAGCACCGCCTGATCCTTTTCGCCATAGACCAGCAGACAGGGAATGTTCAGGCCGCGAAAACTGCCATACAGGTTATCAGCCTGCAAACCAACGAGGGAGGTCGTGATAGCCTGCCCATCCGCTTTGGAGGCGTCAGACAGGGCAGTGGTCGATTCCGGGGTCCGAGAGGACAGCCAGTCGGCCAGTTCCTGAGGCGCAGCAGTCCGCAGGCGAGAACTGACTGCGTCAATGTGCAGCGGACAGCTGATCGCCATCACCCGATCCACACTCTGGGGAAATCGGTTCGCGAACTTCATGCCCACCAGTGCGCCCAATCCATGACCGACCAGGGCAATCTTGCCGATTCCCATTTCATCCAGAAAACGCTTCAGCAGCGAAGACTGCTCATCCAGTGAATAATTCAAAATGCTGTGGGCGGTATCCCCGAAGCCCCACAGGTCGAGCGCATAAGCGCGGTAAGAGGTCGAGGTGACCTGCATGGAAGCAATCCAATATTTCCATGAGCCAACCCAGCCGTGCAAAAAGATCACCGGGCGGCCGCGTCCCAGTACCTCGTAGTGCACAATGGAACCGTCAAGAAGAATAGCGCTCAATCGTTATTTTCCAAACTTGGCGAGAATGGTTTTAACTCGAGAAGTTAAGTGGTCAGGCGCGAAGGGTTTGAGCAGATATTCCTCCGCACCCACTTCTAGGCCTTGTTGAATTTCGGTCTCCTGGCCTCTGGCGGTGAGAAAGACCACAGGGATGTCCTTCAAATTCGGATCAGCTTTCATGGCCTTGCAGGCTTCGTAACCGGTCATGCGGGGCATGCGTACGTCCATCAGGACGAGATCAGGGTTGACCTTGGGTGCCATGTCAACTGCCTCCTCCCCATTACTGGCGGAAAACACTTCGTGCCCGGCAAAACGCAGGGTAAAAGCTACCAAATCCCGGATATCGCGTTCATCTTCTGCAATCAATATCTTCGCCATTCCTACCTCATCCTTTTTCGTGCACAGGCAGGGTAAAGGAGAACTTGCTTCCTTCGCCAGGTATCCCGCTGCTTTTCATCCAGATCCGTCCATTGTGCATCTCCACTAGTTGTTTGACGATGGAAAGCCCCAAACCGGTTCCAGGTGTCGAAAGCACCAGTGGATGCTCACCACGATAAAAACGCTGGAACACCCGGTCCTGATCCTCCAGTGAAATGCCAACGCCATTATCTTCCACATCCACCTGCACTGCACCTCCACCGTTCGAGGGTTGGATCTGGACCTTGATAGTGCCATTCTCTGCGGTGTAATGATAGGCATTGAAGACCAGGTTTGCCAAAATCTGGCGCACACGCTCCATGTCACCATAGACCAGCGGGAGCTTCTTGGGTGCATCCAGCGAAAGTGCCATGGGCTTGTTCTCTTCCTGCGAACGACGCAGCACGTCCTCGATCACATCCTCGGCCAGTTCGCGCAGGTCCAGGGGCTGTGGGGAGAGTGTGACCCGGCCCGCTTCGATGCGGGAAATATCCAGTAGATCGTTCACCAGGATGTTGAGGCGTTCCGTGTTGTTCTTGATGATCTTCAGAAAATGCGTTTGATTTTCATTCAATGCACCGGCCGCGCCCATTAACAACACATCGGTGTAGCCGCGAATGGACGTCATCGGGGTGCGCAATTCGTGGCTGACCGTGGCCACAAACTCGGACTTCAACCGGTCGACCTCCACTTCATGGGTGATATCACGGAAGATGGAAACGGTACCCAGAAAGTCATTCTGTAAAATAACCGGCGCAAGGTGCACTAGCACGATCCGTCCGTTTTGCAGATCCAACTGCTCCGCGAACGTCTCACCGTCGTAGGTGGACGGGTCATCAGACCAGGTATGAATAGTTTGCATCCATGAACCAGCCGCCTTACCAAACAGGCCGCCAAATACATCCAGCGGCTGACCCATCACGCGTCCGGTTTCCAGATCAAGGATTTGCTCAGCCGATCGATTGAGGAATGAGATACGGTTGCTCACACCTGTGACCAGCACACCATCGGCCACCGCTTCGAGGATCGCTTGCGAACGGCTGGCATCTTCCTGCTCACGGCGCAGCATACTGCCCAAACGTTCGGCCTGGTCACGGATCAATTCATACAGGTGGGCGTTATTGATGGCAACCGCCACCTGACCCGCAATGGCTTTGACGACATTCAGGATCTCAGCGCTGAAATAGGCGGGCTTGCGATGGAAAACCATCAACACGCCAATCACATCCTCCGCCACGAGCAAAGGAGTGACAATTGCACTCCGATGATCGCGCGACGAGGCCGCGTTTTTAACCCAACGTTGATCTTCGAGCAGATCTGAGATCAGCGCCGATTCCCGGTTCTCAACCACCCAGCCAGCCAGGCCCTCACCGATCTTTAGCTTGAAGCCGCGACCCTCACCGCCAATCCGTTCAGAGAGATAACCGTAGCCTGCCCGGTAATGCAGCAGATTGTCTTCCACGCTGCGGAGCATGATGGTACCCTGCTCGGCGCCGATGGCGTCATTCAGCAATGCAAGTGTACGGTTCAGGGCTCGATCCAGGTCGAGGCTGGAAGATACCTCGGTCAGGATTCGCAGAAGGGTTTCGGTATTCTGCTGTTCACGCTGCAATTGCGCGGTGCGCTCCACCACGCGTTGCTCGAGTTCCTGGGCAAGTCGTTGAGTTTCGTTGAACAAGCGCCCATTCTGGATGGCTACCGCAGCCTGGTTTGCCAGCGTATTCAAAATCTGCTGGTCGTCTTCCGTATACACATTCGGCTCATAACTCTGCGCCGATAGCATACCGACAGTTTTTCCGCCCAATACCATAGGGACGGCCAGTATGGAGGGCGGCGTGCTTGGCTTTCCGAACGTAACGCCGCCCACGCTGGCCACCGCATCAGCATCATGCAGTATTAGAGGTTGACCGGAGGAGATGACGCGACCGCTCAGACCCTGATCGCGCGGGATACGACTACTCGGAGAACGTTTACCATCATCTACCAGATACACACCCTCGATTTCATTGGTCGTTTCATCCAGCAGGCTGATGACGAATGATTCAGCCGACATGAGCTGCTTTGCGGCGTTATGAACCGCCACATAGATTTGCTCGGGATCCAAATTGGCACCCACTTGATAACTAGCCTGATTCAAAGCCCTGAAACGGCCAGCCGTCTGCGAGGCGGATTGGAACAGCCGTGCACTTTCCAAGGCAATCGAGGCTTGATTGGTCAGCGTACGCGCCAGCTCGATCTCAGCCAGGCTAAACCGGATGGCTGAACTCTGGTGGATGAAGATCAGGGCCCGCAAATGCTGTGCACTGATGACTGGCAAAACCAGCAGAGATTGGGTCGCTTCTCCAAGGAAATTTTTCAATGGGACGAGATCAGATTCGGATTGAACAGAGTCTGTAACAAACACGCCCAATGATTCCTCCAGACGATGGAAGAGCGGCGCGTCGGGCAAGGTAGCGGGTAACTTGGTTTTGCTCTTGGGAGTTGCATGTTTCCAGACCGGTTTACCGCGTTCAAATGCAACCACGGATATACGAGGAGCATTCAGCGCATCCTGCAACTCCTGCGCGGTGAGATCGAAAATTTTGTCCTCTTCCAGCAATCCACCCAGGGCAGAGGAAAAGCGGTTGAGCAGCGCAAGGCGTTGTGAGCGTTCGTCAAGCTCAGTAGCGCGATTACGGCTGTCTTCAAATAACCGGGCATTTTCAAGGGCTACTGCCGCCTGGCTGGCGAATGTTGTGCCCACCTGCACATGTTCACGTGTGAAGGAATAGGCCTGCCACTTTTCAAGCGCCAGCACGCCGATCACCTGGTTCTTGGAGACCAGTGGTAAACCAAGCCAGGAGAGGCGCGGCGCTTCGAAGGAGGGAAAACGCGGGTCCTGCCGCACATCTCCAACCAGCACGCCCTGCCCCGTACGGATCATCTCTCTAAAGAGTGCACTACCATCAGCAGCAACGGTCAGACCCAGGCGGCGTTCTGTATCAGGGAAACCGCGCGCCGCAGCAACTGTCAGACGGTCTTTCTCGCGCAACCATAGTGTAGCCGTATCATATGGTATTACTGGCCATAGCTGGTCCAGAAGCGATGGGACCAGTTCACTGCTTTGAAGGCTGGAAGTAAGCGTGCTGGAAGCATTCGTGAGCGCTTCCAGCTGTGCGGCACGCTCCTGTGTGGCCTGAACGAGGCGAACATTCTGCAGCGATAGCCCAACCTGCTGGGAGAGGGAAAGCAACAAGGTTTCATCTTCCTCTTTGAATGCCGCAGGTGTGTTGAAATTATCCAGCACCAGAACGCCTATGCTTTGGTCGCCTGAGTGAATGGGAATCAGCAGGCTTGAGACAGGCAGACGCCCACCGGTTGCCTGACGATAATGCAATAAGCCCTCGGCGGATAAGATATAGTCGCGGGCAAATTGAATCTCATCTATGCGCATCGAATGCTTTGTTTCGAAAACTTGCCCTGGCAGCGACTCGCCCGAATGGTAAACGATGCGCTTCATTGAGTCGTTTTCGGCATAACCAGAAACAGCCTGCGGAATCAGCTGGCCCGCATGCTCGTCCCAGATTAAGACCAGGCCCGCATGGGCCGCGGTGAGCGCGCGGCGGGCGCTATCGAGCAGTGAACGAACGATTCGTTCTGCATCGAGCCCGCGCAATTGCCGGCTGAAATCCAGGAGCAGGTTTACCTCCTGCAAGCGTCGGCGGGTCTCGTTGAGCAGAGAAATGTTCTGCAGAATGACCGAAGTCTGCCGCGCGATTTGGTGATATACCTGCAGATCCTCCGGGGTAAAGGCCGGCAAGGGTTCGGGGCTGAGCGCCATCATCGCCGCCACGGTTTTCTTATCGATCTTGATTGGCAGACACACCAGCGATTTGGCACGCAGGGCTGTGAGCAGCGGGGTTTCACGCCAGTCCATGTCTTCATCCAGATTTGCGATCAGGATGGCTTCGCCGCTCTGCAAGCAGGCCCGCAGCGGATTCCGTTGCCCGAAGAGTGCCTCCGGGTTGGTGGCGCGCGGGATACTACCCATCATGTGCAGCAGGCGCGGGCCATCCGCGGCAGTTTCGGCAATGATTGCCACCGACATACCCAGTTGGGTGAGCGTTTCACGACCCAGGGCCTGTAACGCGGTAGATGAATCCAACTGGCGGCTAACCGATTCAGTGATGGCCAGACCCGCACGGACCCGTTGCGTACGTTGGTCTAGGTTTTGGATCGCGATGGTCTGGTCAAGGTCCTTACGAAGGAGAATGGGAAGATCGTTTTGTGTAACGGTCAACAACCGTTGCTGTCTTTCCATGCCGGATGAAAGCGCATCCACCTGCGTTCGCAACGCAGAATATCGGATATGGCTGTGCAGGATGAGCGCGGCCTGGGAGGCATAGATTTCGAGCGTTTCGATGGTCGCTCGATCTGGACGCAACCCATCGCGCGGCGAATCCAGGCTGATCAGCCCCAATGGCTGGCCCTGACTGTCCTCCAATGGAATCAACAGGAAATCATCCGGATCCCAGGCATTCGGAGATTTTTGCGATTTATCCACGGCTTCGAGAGTCACTGTGTGCACATCCGATGGGATAATCGGCGATTGGTCCACCGGAATGAAATAGGATCGGCTGATCCGGAACTGCGGTTTGAGCAATTGCTGGAGACTGGAATAGGGCTGTTTGCGCGCCATCAATTCGGCCAGCGTTTCCTGCGAGAATCCAACACCCACCACGCGTCTTAACAAGCCGGTATCTGGTTCGACCATGCTGATCAGAACCGCCCCGAAAGGCGTGGCCTCACGAATACCCACCGCGATGCCGCGCAGGGACTGCTCGAATGGTTGGTCAAAATTGATGAATGAATTCGTCTCCGATAGTTTGGTGAGTGCTTCGGCCCGGCGGCGCAGACGTTCCGCTGCCTGCCGCTGTTCTTGATAACGCTGGGCATTTGCGAGTGCAACAGCCAATTGAGAAGCAAAAGTCTGCGCAACTTCCAGCGCCGAATCATCGAAGAAACCCACTTGTCCCGAATGCAGGCAGATCAACCCCGCGGTCCTACCCTGAGCAACGATCGGCACCAGCATGCTGGATCTTACCCCATCCTGTGGAGGATTTTGTCCGGCCTGCGCCGCATCCACAATCACTTTGGGCGAGCCTGCGGAGATGACTTCCAACTCAGTTGCCGAAAGTGTAACAGGAAGGTCACAGCCAACCGCAAGCGTAACAGCTGGCGGGCTTGCGCCAAGCGTGGGCGCCGTCGATAGGTTGGAGGAGGCGCTCGTATCCACCAGTAGGATTGCGCCGCTATCTGCGCGGGTCATCCGCAGGCTTTCGTTGAGCGTAATTTCAAGCAGTGGATTCACTTCCACAATGGCATTCAGTTCACGGCTCACTCGCGCAACGGATGTAAGCTGTTCAACACGCCGCCTTAAGGTCTCATCTGTGGACGTGGAACGCACGGCGTCTTCCAATGCAGAGGCCAAAAGCCCGGCTACCGTGCTGATGATCTGGAGATCATCGTTATTGAAGAATTCAGCTTTGCGGCTTCCAAGCATCAACTCGCCGAGACTGCGCTCGCGCGACACGACCGGAACTACAAGGCATGATTCAACCTGAAGAGTCGTTACCAGCGGGCGATAACTGGGTAAGACCCGGCGATCGAAACTCAGGCGGCCGGAAATAAAAGGCTTTTGACTGCCAGAAACGGTGAAGCGATATTGTGACGCATCCACATGCAGGCGCGCCAGAGTACCGGCAGAGTCCACCGAGGTACCCACGATGGATCCGGCATGGACGTTCAATTCCCCCAGTTGCTCGTCATAAAGAAAGATGGCGGCCAGATCGCTTTGAAAGAGATTGACAAGCTCTCGGATGGAATAGCGCAGTATTTCGTCGATCGGTTCGTTGGAAGCCGCCAGGCTAGCAATGCGTCGCAACGCATCTGCACGCAGGGCGCGCTGGCGCGTGCGCAGTATCAGGACCGAATTTTCGATAATACCTGCCGCCTGGTTGGCGACAGTGGTGATCAGGCGAAGCTCGGCCTCCGAAAATTCAGGCTTAGGTTGCTTGGGATTTGAGACCTGAAAATATCCGATCAGCCGATCCTCTGAGATCAAGGGCATCAAGACGGACTCGCGCAGGCTGGCAGCCTGTGCCAGGTTCTGCAAACCAAGGTCATGCCAGGCCTGATCCTCCGCCGCGTTATGTGTGATGATGGGTTGGCGGCTCAGGATGATCTTTTCCGCTGGGCTGTTGAGACTAATCGTCGTGCGATAAATATCAACAATGTGCGACGGCAAACCCTGGAAAGGCGATTGCGCTTCCAGCGCATTCCGGCCCTCGTCATAAAGCAGAAAGCCGAGAATATCCACTGCGAATAACGACCTGATGGTCTCAACCAGGCGGCCAATCAGATCAGTGTTTTCCTGGGAAGCCCTAAACGTTTGTGCCAGATTCGCAAGCCCGGCCAGCTCTGCCGATCGGTTCTGTTCTGAAGCGAACAACTCGGCATTCCGGATGCCATAAGCCGCTTGTGCAGATATCAATTGGATGAGATCGAGATCATGCTGTCCCAACGCGCCCGCCGATAAATGCCCGAATTCCAGAGTACCCATCAATTGCTGGTCGGCGAGGAGCGGTATACCCAGATAGGATTCCACCGCTGAACTCACTCTCAAATTCGGTGTGGATGGGTTGGGAGAACGAGTGTCCGGAATAAGCAAAGGCTTTAGGCCCGTGACCAGGAAATCAGTAAGCCCTTCGAACTGCGAATGCATAGCGCGCTGAACGCTGGAAGTGCCAGACGCCTCCAGCATATAAGTTGTCAGCGACTTGCGGGAGGCATCCCAAGTCTTCACTTCAAGAAAATCAGCTGGCACAAGGTGCGAAACATTCAATAAGATCGCATGTAACGTTTCGTCCAGATTCAAGCCGCTGCTTGTGATCTTCGTGCCAAAGTCAGTAATGACTTTCAGGACTGAGGAGTCTGTTTGAGTTTCTGCCAGGTTCTTTGAGAATTCCACGCTCCTCAATGCAATCAGCATGAGGACATAGGGTCCTGGTATTTGATAAGAGGTCGCTTCAACCAGTTGCCCACTTACCGAAATCCGCTTCTGGCCCTGGCGGGTACACAATTCCATGAATTCCTCCAGAGGGCGGACGCGCCGGAACAAACGCTCCAGATCTGGCAGCTCATCTGGACGGAATCCAAACCATTCACGGGCCAGTTCATTGATATATTCGATCCGCCCGCCCGATTGGACGATCAGGATGGCTTCATTTGTGTGTGTGGAGGAAAGGGAATGAGACGTGAAGTCAGTCCGTGAGGCAACTGGCACATCGCGCTGTACCCGCCGCAGCGAACCAACTACCAACACTGACACGAACAGTGCCACCGCCAGTAGGATCAACCCGAGGCCTACTTCCAGCCCGGCTGTCATTCTCTGATAACACCTTATCCGCCAGTCGCGGTATCCTGCCGGCGGGCCTCAGCCGCCAGTTCAGTGATCTCGCGAATGTCGGCAAATGAATTTGCACTGGTAACGATGCCCACTGACATGGTCATAAAAGGAACCTTGGTAGTGGTCCCATCGGCCGCGGGCGCCTGTACGAACCCCTGTTGACGATCCATAAAGTTATAGTGAGTCAGCACTTCTGAATCAAATCGTTCCTTGAGACGCGCCTTGATGGCCGAGGCCTTGTCCTCAGTGGTAATAATGATGAAGTTATCACCACCAGGGTGGCCTATGAAATCTGAGGAGGTGCCCAACTCGTCCACCACTTCACTGAGCAGCATGGTTGTGAAGCGCAGCACATCGTCTCCGGCAACAAAGCCATACACATCCTTGAACGACTCAAAGTTATTCACACGCGCATCGAGATAGGCCCAACCTTTCGAGCGTATGATGCGGCGCAACTGATCCTCAATCAAGCGGCTGGAGGGAAGCCCAGAGCGAGGATCTGTGAGGCTCTCGCGTTCGGAACGCCTGATCGCCCCCTGCACGCGTAACTTGAGTTCCTCAATATCGAACGGTTTGGTAATGTAATCGTCCGCGCCGAGTTCAAGGCCCTGCAATTTGTCACTGCGTTCATCCTTCTGAGTGAGGAAGATCACGGGAATGTGGCTGGTTCGCATGTTGGTGCGCAAGGTTCGGCACACCTCATAGCCATCAATGTCGGGTAGCATGATATCCAGCACGATCAGGTGCGGAAGATTCTGCTTGGTCTTTTCGAGTGCATCTGAACCGCGCACGGCCACATCCACATCGTATTCCATGCCGCTGAAATAGATCTTCAGCATGTTGCCGATATCAATATCGTCCTCTACAACTAATAGGCGAGATTTTCCCATACACAGCCTCCAGATTTACATGTGCACCACATGCGTCAGCCGCGCTCGTTTCGCATTTTGGCGCACGACTTCAATTTGTTCAGGGGTTACTTCCCTTTCGAATGAGCGAAACCCGCTCAAGCGAAATCCATGTTTCTTTGCGATCCCATCGATCTCTTCCACACGTTTGCGCGTGAGGTGCTTACCAAGCGTATAATCCTCAAATTTTCCATCCAGTGCCAGGGCGATTGTCTCAGCCATACAAGCATAAGCCTTGCCAGCCGGAAACCCGAAGTTAAAATGGAAATCAACGGGTCCTGGCACATCCACCATACCACCGTCAATCACTAATATATCATCTCTCACTGCGGCCACCATTGCAGAAACATCACGGGGGCGGGCCACATCACAGACCACACTGCCGGGCTGCAGATGTTCGGGCCGGATGACATCGTGGATAGCGCTTGTCACCGTCAGGATAAGCTGCGCTTCCTTCAAAACATCCATCTTCGTGCTGATCACCAGCTCGGCCCGCGCGTGGACCTTGAGCCTGTCGCGCAGTTCTTCGAGTTTTTCCTGCTTTCGGCCGATCAGGTATAGCCGCTGCACATCGTCTGCAAGCAGATCGGCGCACACCTGCCCAATCGCGCCGGTGGCACCCACTACGGCTGCTGTCGCTGTTTGCAGCGGAATATCCATCACCCAGGCTGCCTCACGGATGGCATCCACTGCTACCATGACAGTGTAGGAGTCGCCAGTGGTTACAGGTACATCGAGTGCTTGTGCAATTGTAACCCCAGCATCCCCTACTACGGAAGTGAATGCGCCCAGGCCCAGAATTTGGGCGCCCAGTTCCTCTGCCAACCGGCCTGTTTGTATAATCTTTCGATAGACCGTACGCTCTGGCAATTCCAGCATTCGCCGCGGAGTATAAGGACAGGCGATGAACCAGCCTTTAACCTGTTTCCCGGTGGCCCGGGAGGTGATCCCCTCAATCTCCGAAATATAGATCGGCGGAAAGAACGTGGAAAAGAAATCAATCTGCCTCTCACTTAACACACGTCCGAGGATTGGAAATTTACGGCTGACATCCCGTTTTGGGTCTATGGGATGGATGATGAATGCAAATGTATCCACGTGCTACCATGATTCCTGCTGAGCCTCTTCATCCCTAGACGGATACAGGCGTTTGTGCAAACCAGAAAATTTAAATTTGTGATGATCGCTATCCTCATATCGGACATTCTTATCGATCACGCGACGCTCCTTGGAGGCCGCCAGAACCACGTCTGATTCGATCATACGGGCAGGATAGACGATCAAGCCAGAGCCCAGACGGCAATTATGACCTACAGCGCTTCCAATCACCGGGCGATTGGAATGGCTCAGATTTCCATTCCCATCCAGGGCACGGATGGGGGCCGGCACCAGGTTATAGTCGGTAAATGTAGAGCCCGCCCCAATGAACGTGTTACGCCCGATGACACACATTTGCAGACAGGTATTTTGAGCGATCATGCTGTTTTCCATCACAGTGGTCATGAACAGGGCCGCCCGAAAGGGCAGGAATGCGCCATCTCCAACGACCGAGAGCATCAACTGGACATCCTGCATGATATTCACATTATTACCAATAATGCAGTTCTCGATCACCGCGCCGGCATTAATGGTTACATTGTCCCCGATGGTGGTGGGGCCATGGATGATTGCATGCGGGTCGATCACACAGTTTTTGCCAATCTTCACGAGTTCGGAACACTCCAATATCTGACGGCCTTCGTAGATGGCCTTGCTAATGATCCGCAGTTTGAAGGCCAGATCCTCATTGAGTCGTTTTTCGAACCGCGCCCCGCGCGAGAACAGTCCAAACACCACGTCTGCAACAAATATGTGGACCCAAGAGTCAATCGCAATGAATGTACGCAACGGCACCTGAAAAGTCAGATCCCCACTCTGGTCGGCCATATAGGTAGGGACGTGATAATAACCGAGTTCGCGCGCTTCCAGATCTATGACCAGTGGCTCGGAATCGGCCACCGGACCGCGCGGGTAATACCATAGATTTGCAAGATATAACCCGCCAGCAGGCGTATAGGAAGTCGCCAACGGCAGAGCATGCTCTCGAAACGAAGCATCCTCCACAGAAAACGCCGCCCGTGCAGCCCGGCCCTTTTTGCGCGCCAGGGCGATGAACCTGGTAATATATTCCTGATCAAAAAAAAGATTATCCTGGTAGACAAGCATCTCCTCGCGTTCCTGAGGCAGCCTTTCTCCCGCGGCCAGTTCCCTTTCACGAGTGGTATAAGGTGCCAGCACGTTCCGCTGGTGCAGCCAAAGGGGATGATTCTGAATCCGCAGGTCTCGCGCCCGCTCATTAAATGGGGAAACACGACGCTTATCCTGAAGAATGATCTTGTACATGTCAGCGACAATTATTCCACAAAAACGCAAAAACAGGGACATTCTATTCGCGTCCGCACGCCTTCAACGTCTACAAATCTGTTTGGGATGTATTTTTCTAGAAAATCGGCGATTGGTCAATGACGATGGTACAGGTTGTGTCGCCAGTTGCGATACAAGTCTGCTCTTCCACGTTGAAAACCTTTCCCCCACTGAGCCAATAGAGCGCTTCCTGCAGCAAGCCCACTGCCAGGTGACAAACCGGATCATGGGCCTGGCGCTCCCAGCATAACGGACACCGGTCTATGTGCCAGAGTAGTTTTCCATCCGCTTCTTCCACTCGCACGCGTTGATCCGTAAAATTATTGAACAATTCAGCCAGAACCCTGGCGCCCGCGCTGACCTTCTTGGGCAGCGGCAACAGGCGAAACGCCATCTCAGTCAGGCCTAGCTGTGTGCCATACTGTCGGACGCCGTAATTAAAGCAGGCGCGCCCAACCCGTAAGGCGAGTCCGCGCCCGCCGTGAGGGCCATAGGCGTTCTCCAGCATGTGAGTGATGCCGCCTAACGTTTTGAAAGGGAACGCCAGTTCGGTATTATCAGAAGGATAATTCTCGATCAAATGGGAAAGGGAAGCAAGCTTAAGGACGGCATGCACACCGCTCCGCCCCATCACCTCTTCCATGGAGAGAAGGATGATCCGCCCCATACGGTTTGGGTAATAGAACGTATCAGAAGTTATCATGGCGCTAACGTAACCGAGGGTTCCGGGACCGGCGACGCTTGTGACGGTACCACAGCAGTCTCATATTCCCTATCCAGGAACAGCTTGAGTTTCTCGGAAAAGTTTTGAGGTTCCTCCAGCATAGGGAAATGCCCGGCCAGTGGAAAGCGCTCGATGAGGGCCTGAGGAATTCCCTTCAACATGGGCTGCCACTGCTTGGGATGGACAACTTTGTCGCGGTCGCCATAGATCCCCATGGCGGGCACTTTGACCTGGTCAAGCATCGGGCGTAGATCTGTTCTTCGAAGCGAGGCGATTGAAAGGAGAAACGATTGGAGGGTCGTCCGCGAAAGGTCCCGATCCATCATGGCCGGGAAGCGCGGGTCGGAACAGATGACCCGCGAATAATAATATTTCATAAACGCACGAAATGGCCCCATCATGTTGAAAATCATGAACGCACTGGGACGGTAGCCAGCCATTTTGAGCAACGGCGCCAGGGACGAACCAACCATCGGAGACCCCACCACCACAACCTTGCTGACGCGTTCCGGATAGCGAATGGCCACCGACAGACTGACCGTGCCACCCATGCTGTGTCCGACCAGCGGCGCCCGTATGATGCCAAGTTGTTCCATAAATTGGTAAACAAGACCGACAAAATCCTGTACCGCGTAGGTTTCACGCTTTTTGCCTGATTCGCCAAACCCCCAAAAATCCATTGCATAGGTACGATAATAGCGCCCCAAATAAGCCATTGTCTCCTGCCATAGACCCCATGAGCCCAACCAGCCATGCAGAAGAATGACAGGTCTCCCCCTCCCATATACTTCGTAATGAACAATACCTTGATCAGTAGTAATTGAGGACACGGCTTCTTAAATCAGACGCTGGAATCCGCACTTGGTTACTTGCGATCCATCTCGGCAAGTATACTGTAAAGCAGTTCAAGCAAAACCGATTTGACTGTATCCTTGTCGGTAGCCACACAAGGCAGGAATTTCACCTTACTTTCCAGACGCAGCGCGTGACGCATATCTTCCAGATCCCAGGCTTCCTCCTTGTCCTGCTTGTTCGCCGCCACGACATAGGGAGTGGGAGCATAGGCCCGAAAGGTTTCAAGAATGGAACGGGCTTCGCGAAATGTTTCCGGACGGGTGCTGTCCACCATTACGATAAAGCCCAACATACCTTCCGATAGGATCTCCCACATGAAATCAAAGCGCTTCTGTCCAGGAGTACCAAACAGATAGAGAACCAGGTCTTCATCGACAGTGATTCGGCCAAAATCCATGGCTACGGTGGTCGCTTCCTTCACGGAGCGTTCTGCGGCGCTCGAGATCTTGCGTTCGGTGGCAACAACGTCAATTTCGCTGACCGACTGGATGAATTCCGTCTTGCCAGCGCTAAAGGGACCGGTAACAACCATCTTTACTGTTTGCATAAATTCTTATCCTTCCACCTTAAGGCTACAGCGAACGAATACGCCCAATCAACCTATTCACCAATGACTTTTGCTCTTCCTTGTTCTGGGTTGGGAAGGTGCTGGGATGTTGCTGCACCACCATGCCCTCCGGGCGGACAATTTCAACCAAACCTGCCTGCAATAAACCGTAAACAATTCGACGGATCTCAATATCATTCATCTTGTTCGTCTGCGCGATCTGTTTCATTGAATTCTTCGGGTTAATGTATGAAACCACGCGCCACTCTTCCACACTCAGGTTCACGTTCTTAAGGGGCCGGTCAGTAAACTTTAGCGCCATCTCCAGGCTGGGAATTTCATCCTGTAACTGTTCCCACTCACGCAACTGCCGGGAGCCTTCAATAATAATATTCTCAAGATCGAGCCGCACGTTGATGCGATCAGGCGGCGGCATCATTTCAGCTTCAAAACGGAAGAAACCTTCCACCCACGTAAACAGGCGGCGCACCACGTCGGTAAAATATCCCTGCAGGTTCGAGAGAATTTCCTCCTGGCTCAGGTACCCGGCGTTGATCAATAATAGGCCCAGTTCCTTGTCGTTGATCTTGCCGGCGCGTTCCACAATGGCGCGATATTGATTCACGGTCAGGCGGTTGGCCCTGTGCAGGACCGTGGCCAGTGTGCCATCCTCCTGCCCCACACGCGCATAGGCTAATTTTCCCTCACGGAACGAAACATAGGCCTGTTCACTCGGACCATCTATGACCAGAGTGCCGGTTTTGTGGGCCAGATTAATAAGATTGAGCAGTTGTGTGATCGTGAAATCCCGTAAATTTCCACGCAAAGCCATGGTAACCTCAATAAATTCTCCCACGCGGGAGAATGGAAAAGATTATACTTGCAAGGGAAACAAGCGTCAAACAACCCATTGATTGATAGCAAACTGGAAGGTAACCGAAATCATGACGAAAACCTGGATCGGAACCAAATCCTCGTGGGCGATTCCCATGCTGCTGGCACTCATACTCAGCGTGCTGCTAAACGGTCGAGCCGAAGCACTGAGCTGGCTCGCTGTACCCCCGGCCGATGTGACGCACAATGAGGTCAGGATGAGCTTTCCTGAGAGTGTCACGTTCAGCGCCACGCTTACCAGCGACTCAGAGATTCAGTCGGTGGTACTTGAATATGGCAACGAGCAGCAGACCTGCGGTGAAGTGATCGCCAAGGCCTTCCCACAATTTACGCCCTCAAAAGCGGTCGACGTGGAATGGACTTGGGATATGCGCCAGAGTGGTTCACAGCCTCCCGGCACCCAACTCTGGTGGCGCTGGCGGGTCACGGATGCCGATGGCAAAGAGACCGTCAGCGAAACCAAGACCGCCACCTGGCTCGATGATGTGCATTCCTGGCAGACCCTCACCGGCGGACAGCTACGCGTGCACTATTACGACCTCGATAAATCGTCGGCGCAAAAAATCCTTGACGCCGGGTTGGAAGGCATAACCCGCAATGCGGACGATGCCGGGCTTACTACGGAAGACCCGGTGGACATCTACGTTTATCCGAGCTTTGAGGATATGCGGGATGCCGTTCTCTATGAACCATCATGGACGGGTGCTCAGGCATTCTCGAGTCAGAATATCGTCATCATGGGTACCTCTGGCTCAGACTCCGGTTGGGAGGAAGATGCTGTCATCCACGAACTCACGCACGTCCTGGTTGGTCATTTCACGTTTTCCTGTCTTGGTTTTGTCCCTCTGTGGCTCAATGAAGGGCTGGCAGTGTACTCAGAAGGACCCCTGGCTCCAGAATTTCAGGGTCCGCTCGATCAAGCTATCGAGAATAATACACTGCTCAGCGTTCGCTCGATCAGTGGCTCGTTCTCTGAAGTTTCAGATAAAGCGAATCTCTCCTATGCCCAGTCTTTTAGCCTTGTCAACTTTCTCATTGAGACTTATGGGCAGGCAAAAATGACAGAATTGCTCGCGGGCCTGCGTGATGGCTTGACGCTGGATCAAGCATTGCAGCAAACTTATGGGTTCAATGTGGATGACCTGGAAGACGCATGGAGAGAGGCAATTGGCGCCCAGCCGCGCGCTGTTTCTGCAGAACCAACCGTCCAGCCGACCCCAACGTATGTGCCGACCATCGTCCCCATTTCAGGTTCCCCGTTGGTCCTGCAGATCACTACCACGCCGATTCCAACGTCATCCATAAATCAGCAGCCAACCGAGGTACCTGGCGATGTTCGGACCGCTCCGCCGCTCTGGTTAACGCTGGCATTAGTGGGTTTCTGCTGCCTCTTCCTTCTGGTGATAGGAGTGGTCGTTCTGGGATTCATTGTCCGTTCCCAAAACCGCAAAGGAGGAAATAATGGTTAAGAGAGCAGGAACCATTACTCTGGCACCATGCGGCTTAAGCCGTACTAGGAGAAGCGCAGTCGTTTTCATTATGATTGCGTTGTCTGCAATGGCATCCACCCGCACATCCTCTGCGCCAGCGTGGCAAAGTGATGTTCCACTGAAACAGGCCCTGGTTCTCGAAGGAGGCGAATCCACCAATCCCAGAGAGTATGATCCAGCCACCACACACAGCTCTGGCGATAAACGCGTCTTCAGCGGGCTGGTCTCGTTCGATCCGCAATTGAATCTGACCCCTGACCTGGCCGAAACCTGGGAGGTAAGCGGTGACGGAACCATCTACACTTTTCAGCTGCGTGCGAATGCAAAGTTCCATAACGGACGCGCCGTCACCGCACAGGATGTAATTTACTCATGGGAGCGCGCGGCCAGCCCAGAAGTTGCATCGGACACGGTCCTGACGTATCTGGGCGACATCCTGGGCGTGCGAGAAATGGCCGCGGGTCAGGCCGATCATATTTCCGGATTGACCGCGTTGGATGAACGCACCCTGCAGGTGACTCTAGATGCACCCAAGCCCTATTTTGTCTATAAACTTACCTACCCAACCACTTTCATCGTCGACCGCGAAAACGTGGAAAGCGGTGACGAATGGTTCCGCCAGCCGAACGGCACGGGACCGTATCGTTTACGAGAATGGAAAAGCTTTGAACATATCATTTACGAAGCCAATCCCGACTTCTATCTGGGTGCGCCGTCCATTCCATACATCGTGGTCCGATTATATTCCGGCGAGGGCTTTCGACTTTACGAAACCGGTGAAATTGATATTACCGGGATTGGCATCTATGATGCCAACCGTTTTCTCGACCCAACCGAACCCATGCACAATGAACTCCTCACCGGCGTGGATTTGTGCACCAGCTACGTCACTTTCGATGCCACCCGTCCCCCATTCGACGATGTGAATGTGCGCAAAGCTTTCAGCATGGCATTCGACCGGCAGAAATATATCGATGTGGTGCTGAACGGACATGCCCTCCCGGCCAACGGTTTGTATCCGCCCGCATTGCCCGGCTTTGATCTTACCCTCCAAGGTCTGCCTTATGATCCCGCGCAGGCGCGTCAATTCTTGGAGCAATCCAAATACGGCGGCGTGGCTGGCTTACCCTCGATCGTGTTCACCAGTTTAGGCGTTGGCAGCTATGTTGGGTCCAATGTCGCTGCGATGGCTGAAATGTGGGAACAGAATCTCGGCGTGACGATCACCGTTGAAAATATTGAACCCAATTATTATTATGATCAACTCTATTCAGGCAATCATGGCCAACTCTTCAACAACGGTTGGTGTGCAGATTATCCTGATCCTGAGAACTTTGCCGATGTGCTATTTCACTCCGGCTCCAGTCAAAACCTCGGCGGCTACTCCAACCCCGAACTCGACAAGTTGCTCGCGGCGGCCCGCGTGGAACGCGACGTAGCCAAACGAATTCAGATGTACCAGCAAGCCGAGCGAATCATCGTGGATGAAGCCGCGGTGCTGTTCACCACCCATTCACTTTCCTACCAACTGGCCAAGCCTTACGTGAAGGGCTACGCCTTTACGCCTATTGATATTCCGATTGAAAGATATATGTGGCTGGATGGGAAGTAAGTTACCCTCACGCCTATCGCCTCACCTGCACTCCCTGGCACCGCCCGCCAGGGCAGGTGTGTGCCAGGTGCAAGTGTCGACGTGTTGCGCAACCCTCTCCCCGCTTCGACTACGCTGGCGCTCCGAGCTTCGCACCTTCGGTCAGCGCGAATGGGAGAGGGGTTTAAGGGCGGGCTTCTACAGCAAATTCCACCCTTGCGATTTTGCCCCCAATGCTGGATATCTGAAACTCAAACGGCAAACTCCCGCCGGCATTGAGACTCGCGTTCGACTCCCACCGGCGGACTCCCACCACGCGTCCAGCGTCGTCGTAGGCGGTCGCGGCCACCCAGACCTGATTCGCCACTGACGTTTGACCCTGCGGCGACAATACCTGTCCACTCACTTGCGCGCTGTGACCCTCCGCGTTCACCTGGACCAAGGTGTCGTTCGTCGTCGCGGGGATGTATCGTTCATCGTTCGGCAGCAACCGAATTGCAGTCAGCACCTGCACTTGTGGCTTCGCGTTGATGGGAATATCAGGCGGAAAGTAAATGGTCAATGGCAAAGCTGAATTGGGCGGCAGAATATTCAAAGGCAGTAAAGCAGTTTGACTTGCCAGAACACCATTTTCTGAATCGATCAAAGTTATTTGCGCGCTGAGATTCTCCATGAAATCAGGCGAATCATTGAAAGCCAGCACAAAGCACCACATGCCGCGATTGGCAGCAGGATAGCATTCGATTTGTTGGATCAGGAACGGCGCGGGAGTCGGTGTCGGCTCATCGCTGGGGTTATCTGGGTTACTGGGAATGCGGAGCACCTGTCCCACCGACATGGCATTGGAGGAGACCTCCGGGTTCGCGGCCTGCAAATCATCGAGCGAGACGCCGAATTTCTCAGCGATGAAGCTCATCGAGTCGCCGCTTTGCACGGTGTAGATAAAAGGCGTGGGGCTGGGTAGAGGCGTGGTGAGTGGGACCAGGCCATCGGGAGTGGGAAGCGGAGCCTGAGTGGAAGTCAGGTATGGGATCAGGTCACCCGGTCGCGGCGCAGGTTGAGTCGATTGGGGAGCGCAAGCAGTCGTCAAAAGGATGAAAGATGAAAGATGAAGGATGAAAGAAAATCGACTTCGCATGGGAAGATTATAATCAGGTAACAGTCACTTTGATTTCGGAGGAAAAATGAACTATCGACATTTGGGACGGGCGGGGATTCGCGTGAGTGAACTCTCACTGGGCTCGTGGATTACATTCAAGAATCAGGTAGATGTGCAAGCCGCAGCGGACATCATGGCTTCAGCCTATGAGGCGGGCGTGAATTTCTTCGATAACGCCGAAGCGTACGCGAACGGCAAATCGGAAGAGGTAATGGGCGCAGCGCTGAAACAGTTGAAATGGCGGCGCGGCAGTTACCTGGTGAGTACGAAAATTTACTGGGGATTGCACGATGGTGTAAATGAAAATAACACACTCAATCGTAAACGCTTGATCGAAGGTATCAATGGCTCGCTGGAACGATTCCAACTTGATTATGTGGACATCCTGTACTGCCATCGCCCAGACAAGACCACACCCATCGAAGAAACGGTCTGGTCCATGCACAACATTATCGAATGGGGCAAGGCCATGTATTGGGGCACATCGGAATGGGATGCGGATGAGATCGTGCAGGCGATCGAGATCGCGGAGAAACATCACCTCCACAAGCCGATCACCGAGCAACCGCAATATAATCTTTTCGCGCGCAAACGCCTCGAGAAGGAATATGCCCGCGTCTTCAAGGACTACGGCTACGGGGCAACCATCTGGAGTCCATTGTCATCGGGCTTGTTGACAGGCAAATACCAGCAGGGCATTCCGGAAAACAGTCGCGGCGCGCTCAAGGGCAATGAATGGCTGCATGAGCGCCTGACCGACCAGGCCAAACTTGCCAAAGTGGAAGCTCTCGGAAAGATCGCTCGTGATCTGAATTGCACAACAGCCCAGCTTGCCCTGGCGTGGTGCCTGAAAAATCCTTATGTGAGCACGGTTCTCACGGGCGCTACCAGTATAGAACAATTGAGGGAAAATATGAAGGCGGCGGACGTGCTGCCAAAGCTGACATCTGAAGTCATGGAGCAGATTGATAGGGTGTTTGGCACGAAAGAGGAATAGGAGGAAGATCAGTTTTCCGTTTCCTGAAGTGACTGCGAGAATCGCGCGGGTAATGAGATGCCCGGTCATATTTAGGACAAATTCTGGCGAATTTTGTGACATTTATCGAGGGGGATTATCAGGCACTACAGGTACAATTAATTTGTATGTCCTTTCGGCAGTTGAATTACCGAAAGGACGAGCACCAAAACGGACCTAACAAAAGGATGAGACGGAGCCACGAATGGATGTGACGTTCATCGTCCTGGTTTACTTTTTCTACGGCCTGGCCTTCTTCAGCATGGGATTGTTAGTCGCGCTGGAAGGTGGCCGGTCGTCCGATATTCGCCTGCGCAAGGCCTTACGTCCGCTGGCAGGTTTTGGCATTGTACACGCCCTGCATGAGTGGCTGGTCATGTTCGGGCTGATGGGGCACCTACAAAACAACACGATCTATTCAGCAACGGGGCTTTCCATTCTCGCGTTTTCATTCATCTCGCTGGCGGCATTTGGCAGTTTTTTACTCGCTTATACCGAAGTCTCGCGCCGCCTGATCCTGCTCATTCCCATTGCCCTCGAAGCCATCTGGGTGTTTGGACTTTACAACTTCCGTGGACAATATACCGGCGAGAGCCTTTGGAGCATTGCTGATACCTGGACTCGCTACACGCTTGCGATCCCGGCCTCGCTTCTGACGTCTATCGGGCTGGTTGCTCAACAGCGGGCTTTTCGCCGCTCGGGCCTGATCCGCTTTGGGCGCGATGCGCTTTGGGCGGCCATTGCATTCGGCTGGTATGGGTTATTCGGCCAGATCTTTACGCAGACTACGCCTCTGTTTCCATCGAACATTATCAACCAGGAGCTATTCCAAAACATCTTCGGCTTTCCGATCCAGTTGTTCCGGGCATTCACTGCATTTGCTGCCGCGATATTTGTCATCCGCTTCTTACATGCTTTTCAAGTAGAGACCGACGCCAAAATTGCCGATCTGCAGAAGTCGCAACTCCATGAAGCGCAGCAACGCGAAACCCTGCGCGGAGAATTATTCCGCCGGGTCGTGGCCGCGCAGGAAGCCGAACGTCAGCGCATCGCACGCGACTTGCATGATGAAACCGGCCAGGCTCTGACGGCGATAGGGATGGGCCTGCGCGGGCTGACGGGCAAAATCAGCACCCGCAACAAGGAAGCATTCGGCACTCTGCACAAACTGGAGGCCCTGACTGCTGACTCTCTCAAGGAGTTACAGCGCCTGATCTCAGACCTGCGTCCCTCTCATCTCGATGACCTGGGCCTCTCCGCTGCCCTGCGCTGGCACAGCAATAGGATTCAGGAAAATTCGGCCATCAGCATCCGAGTGGATATACACGGCGAGGAAAAAGAGCTGGATGAGGCCATGAAGATTGCAGTCTTCCGCATCATTCAGGAGGCCCTGAACAACATCATGAAGCATGCCCAGGCCAGCAATGTAAATATTCATCTGGCATATGATGAAAAGAGCGTCCGCATCAATGTTTTCGACAACGGTATCGGCTTCGATCCTGATCAAATTAAACAGAGGCGCACTTCCCGCCCGTCGCTGGGGCTGGCCGGCATGGAAGAACGCGCCGTGCTCTTGGGTGGAACCGTATCCATTCAGTCGCGCCCAGGCTATGGGACGGAGGTGGAGGCGGTCATTCCCTATCAGAATTTTAGAGTGCACGATTTCGTACCTCCAAAATCGAATGGCAATTTGTCCGAATCGAAAGGAGTTGGCCATGACCACTCGCCTGTTACTCGTGGATGATCACGCGGTCGTACGTTCGGGGCTGAGGATGCTTCTGGAAAACGAACGCGATGTTGAGATCATTGGTGAGGCCTCCAGCGCCAGGGAAGCAATTGAGGCCGCGACGCGGCTCAAACCCAATGTCATTCTCATGGATATTGGCCTGCCAGATCTCTCTGGCATTGATGCCACCCGTGAGATAAAAAAACGCCTGCCCGAGGTGGCAATTGTGGCGCTGACCATCCATGAGGATGAAGAGTATTTCTTTAAGATGCTCGAGGTGGGGGCCACGGGTTATGTTCCCAAACGTGCCGCGCCCGAGGAATTGCTGACCGCCATCCGCGCCGCGGCCACCGGACAAGTCTACTTGTATCCCTCACTTGCAAAATTACTGGTGCGCGACTTCTTACACGGTGGTCGTCCCACGCCCGGAGATGAGCGGACTTCCTCCGACCTCACCGACCGGGAACAGGAAATCCTTACTTATCTGGCTGAAGGCGCAAACAACGAAGAGATTGCTCAATCACTAGTCATCAGTCCCAAGACCGTGGCAAGGCATCGCGAAAACATCATGAAAAAGCTGAACCTGCACTCGCGCGCAGAGCTGGTCCGTTACGCAATCCGCAAAGGGATTATCAAGGCGTAATTCCTGGCGCTGATCGCCGCCCTCGGCGATCAATTCTTTTTGGATAACCCGCCGAAGACGACGGGTGAACGCAGAGCAAAAGAGATGGCGGGCGCAGTGCGCTCGCCATCATGGTTTCTTCCCCTGATGCTGTGATGTTAGTCCTTGCAGACGGCGATTATTCGCCCAATGCGGCAAAAGCCGCTTCCAGCAACGCCTTTACATAGGTTGGGTTATGAACACCTCTTGTGGCGTCTTCTTCGATCACGCCATAGTTCCAGAGTGCAGTAGCTGTGGCTTCGTCCCATGTTCCCGGAATAACCGCGCCATTTTCATCGACGAGTCCCTTTGCCTGCAAAGCGGCTTTGAGTCTCGCCATTTCTTCTTCAACGAAGGTCTGGGTGCCGTTGATGTCGTAGCTCTCAGCATCGGCATGGCACTTCTGGCAGGTAGCCAATTGCGGCTCCATAGCATGGTTTCTAAACTCACCCATGTGGCAACCCACGCAGGTGTCTTCCACCATGGAATAATGAGCGCCGGGCTTACCTTCAACACCCTCTCCGCCAGAACCGAGCAGGATATCGCCCTGAACGCTCAGGTGCGGGTTAAAGCGCGAGGAGGTGGAAGTGAACTTGGTCGCATCGGTCTTGTCGACGAAATTGGCCATATAGCGGCGGGCCTGGTGGCAGTTGGCACACAGGTTGCCTTGACCACCATCGAAGGTCAAACCACTGATGACCTGGGTGACCGGGGCATCGGTCTCCAGCGCAAAATCGGCTTTGGTGTAGGTGGTGTGGATCTGGTGGCAGGTGCGGCAGTCCTGGTGGGTGGGGTTGGCGTCGCCAGTTTCGACCTTGTCAAAGGTCACACCGGCGGCAACGCTTTCGCTGAACTTGGCACCAGAGTGGCAGAACGCGCAGGTGTTGCGGCCGCCCTCTTCAATGAAGGCTACACCCTGGCCATGCAAGGATTCTTGCCAGTTGGCTTTCTTGCTGGTGATGAGGGCAGTGTCGTTGTGGCACTCCGTGCACGTAAGCGACGTTGGATCGAACGCGGCAGCTTCGCCAGCAGGTCCAGCAGGGCCGGCAGGGCCAGCAGGACCCGCCGGGCCAGCGGGACCTTGTTCACCTGCAGGGCCAGCACAGGCTGTAAATAGCACGGTAGCGGCGATCAGGACAGCAATTAGAACGAGCATTTTCTTGATTGACATTGTTTGCAAATTCTCCTTTCAGTGGGTTTCTTATATGGGATTATTATTTGATCATTGGCAGTAAAACACCTCCTTGGATAAATTAAGGTTCTGCTTAGCTTTTTAATCTCCCATTTATTCTAATCTTAGGCAAATTACATTATAAGAACCAGATGTCACACTCAAACTGAACGAAAGTAACAAATTTCACAAATCAACAATAAAGATAAGCTTAGGTAGTTTTTGGTTTCCTGAATATTTTGCAAGAAATGATACAAATGACCCCATCATCACGGAGCACAGGAAATTCTGTAACAATTCGACCTGCCACCAACTTTCAGGTGTGCACGGTCTGACGATTTCAAGATCTTGAGATCAGATAGTTCTGTAAATGCTTGCCAACGTCCTGCGCCAGGGACAGAACACCATCTGACCAGTCAAAGGTAAATCGTTGCTCAATGCGACTGAAGCTCACTTTTACAAATGCGATTCATCTACTTCGTCTTCCGATTAGCGAGAATAACTCACCCTAACATGATGACGGGCGCAGTGCGCCCGTCATCATGTTTTCCCCTGGTGCTTCGTTGTTCATCCTTACGGATTGTACGCGTTTACCGCCTCCAGGGCCGACTCGAGAAGGGCCTTGGCATACGCCGCGTTGTGAACGCCTCTGCTCTGGTCATAGGTTACGAACTTGTAGTTCCACATCGCGTTTGCAACCGCTTCGGGGACACTCAAGGGAGCTGACGCGGAGGCCACCCATAGATCGGTCTCCGGGTCCAACATGCCCTTATCGACGAAGAGAGTGTGAAGTTCTTCGAGCATCGCCTCAACTTCAGTTTGCACACCGTTGATGTCGAAGTTCTCGGCATCAGCATGGCAGGCCTGGCAGCGTGTCACCTCGGGCAGGTAGGTATGGTTGAATTCCTCACCCATGTGGCAGGCCACACAGGTGTTTTCAACCATCTGATAATGCGCGCTTGGGCTTCCGGTCGCACCCAATCCGCCTTCACCAAGCAACATCTGGGATTCAACACCATAGTGAGTGCCAAACCGGGATGATGTTATCTCGACGTTTCCATCCACGACCTCGGGCTTGGGGTTGCGGATCTGGTGGCAGTTGGCGCACAGGTTGCCAGCGCCACCATCGAAGGTACCGTCGGTGTACTCTAACTTCACCGGCTGTTCACCTCCGGTCAGGGAGAAATCAGCCCTTGTGTAGGTCGTGTGGATGTTATGGCAGGTGCGGCAGTCAAACGGCGAGACATTTGTCACACCTTCAACCGAAGGGTCATGCGGGGGCAATCCGGAATTGATACGCGCCTTGGCACCCTCAGTACCGTGACACCCAGCGCATGCGGTAGTTTCGCCTCTTATGAAGGCTTCGCCCGTTCCATGCACTGAGTTCTCTCTGAATTGCGCCTCCTTGGACCAGATCAAGGTGGTGTCATTGTGGCATTCAGTACATGTCAGGTCGGCAACTGCCACAGGTTCAACCGCAGGGCCTGCCGGACCTGCAGGCCCTGCCGGACCGGCAGGCCCTGCAGGACCAGGTTCACCTTGCGGGCCAGCGCAGGCGGTGAATAGCAAGGCTGCTGCGAGCAGGACACCAAACAAAACGAGCAGTTTCTTTGTTAACATTGTTTGCAAATTCTCCTTTCAGCGGGGTTTGAACAATGAGCCTTTGAAAGTATTTGTATGGAAGGCACCTCCTCCATTATGCTACTCCTTTAGGGAGCTTTAATCCCCCTTTTATCTTAATCTAATCTAAATTGAGCACGAATAACAGATGTCACACCCCATTAAGATGAATGTAATCTGTTTTATGTGAGAGGTCTGATTAGGAGATTATACCCAGAATAGGAGAGTCTACATTAAAACTGACATCCCACGCCCAAGCCGTAACGTGGAATGTCGGTAACTTGTGTTGGTTCCCGGGCACTATTTTTCAGGCGCTCCGGCGTCAATCCATCCTTTGATAAGCTCCAGCTCTTCAGCAGTGAGATTGGCAAAATGCTTGCCCGTGCTTTGCACCTGGACGAGAACACTTTTCGCCGAGTCACCTGGCAGCAGGATCGGACCATTTGTACTGCCCTTCATGGTATCGGCATAGGTCAGCAGTTTGAGGCCACCGGTGGCAAGCTCACCATGGCAGACTGTGCACTTCTCTGCAAACAACGCCCCTACATAATTGTCGAAGGTAGGTGCACTCGCCAGCGGAGTTTGTTCCGGTGTCGGCTCAGGTGTAGGCAGTTGGGATTGAAGAATTTCGCGCAGTTGGGGAGCGTCAAACCCGGCATACGTGAACACATTGCCGTGGCAGGCTGAATTCGAACAGAATGAGGTATTGCTGGTCCCGCCGGGATCATCCGTTGTGTGACATGCCGTGCAGGAAGTATCAAATACCTGATTATGCAGCGAGATCCAGTTCGGATTCAAATGTGACTCAGGCTCAGGCCCTCGGCTGATCTCGATGGTCGTGACGAAATCTTCGGTCCCCGCCACAACGGGGATGGAATGACAAACATTACACTCCAGCCGGATCGATTCTTCCTCCGCATTGAGATGCTTTCCGTCGTGACAGCGGAAGCAGCCAGGAGAATCGATGTGACCAATATTAGTAGGGTGTGAGTCCCAGTCTACCTTTTGCTCAATGTAGACAGAGTCGCTGTAAATTTGCTGTAAAACTTTGATGGCTTCACCCACCACTTCGGAGTGCGTTCTATAGAATTCGGGATAGTAACTCTCATAGTAGTTCACCAAACCGGCAATTCCAGCCAGCGCCTGGGACTGTGAAGTATAGTTACCGCTCAGAGCCTCAACGCCCTTTTTCCGAATTTCGGGAATGTCTTGAGATATTTGTCCAAGAAAAAGCGCGCGATCAAGTGACTCCTCAGGAGTATAGATACGATGTGTGATGCGATTGTGACAGGTAATGCAATCCATCTCCTTAAGCTGGCTCGAATCGATATTGGCGGCATCAAATCCCGATTCGACGTCCACGTAATCGACTGTGGATCCATCGTCATTCACCACACGCACAAAGGGAATGCTCTGCTCTTCAGAGTCAGTAGGATAATAATAAACCTTACTTACAATATGCCAATGGATGCCGCGTCCCAGCCCTTCCCTTTTGGCACCACCACCCGTCTTCAACACCAGATAGATGCTATAGGGTGTGTTATTCTCATCATCACTGAAATGAGAGACGACCCGGAGGCTGTCATCAGCAAATTTATCAGGCGAGTGACATTTCTCACAGATCTCGCGGGCCGGGCGCATGTTCTTGACCCGGATGGGGAATTCATACGTCTGGAAGGTCATGGCGACGATATGCCTGACATCGCCTGCCTTGCGGAAAATCTGATTTCCAATAAATTCCCTCCCAATGTGACATTCCACGCAGGCAATGCGCGCATGAGGTGAGACTTGATAGGCCGCATACTCAGGCGGCATCGTATGACAGCTAGTGCCGCAGAATGAAGGGGAATTGGTATAGTCCCAGGCGTACGCTCCTCCAACCAGCAGACTAAGTGTCAAAATTCCAAGCACAGCGTAGGGCATGATTAATACCCAGCGAGGGGATCCATGAGGAGGGAAGAAAAATTTTCGAAGCGCCGCACGAATTCGTTTGATCATTCCATTCACCTCTTAATTGTTTTTTGCACCGGCGTTAATCCAATCCAAAATCGCCTGGATCTCCTCTGGAGGCAAAGCGCCCAGAGGGGGCATAAATTTGCCGTTCGTTCCCTGGAGGAATTGAGCCAGGAGGCTGTTTTGCACATCTCCGGCAACAATCACTGGACCATGGTCTCCGCTGGTCATTACAGATTCATAGGAGGTCGCGTCCCAGCCTCCCAGGGCGTTGCTCGAGCTGTGACAGACCTGACACTTTGCCTGGAAGATCGGTAAGACGTTTTCAGAGAAACTCAGCGGGGTGCCACTGGGTTGTTGAGCAGGCGCGGCCGGAGTGGCAGTAATGGCCGGTGGAGCCAGAGGGGGCAAATCCGCAGGCGGGTTGGCTTCCCAACTCCGGATGAAGGCAACCAACGCGTCAATTTCATCCGTGCTCAACTCACCGCCATTAATATCTTCGAATGGAGACATGCCAAAGTTAGGTTGTCCCTGCGAGATAATTTTTCGTATCGTGCCATCATCTCGGGTTTTCAAATACTCGGCTGAACTGATCGGCGCAATCATATCCCCCGGTAATGTGGGATTAGGACCACCTTGCCCGAATTGACCATGGCAGGCACTACAATTCTCAGCAAAGATACGCTCACCAGTCGCAGTTCCTTCGCCCTTGCTAATATCAAAGGTATATTTAACCAGCGCATCAAGTTGCTCTGCAGTGAGAATATTCCCCCATACTGGCATGGTCACATGGGCGCCACCAGTGCCGATGATCTTCCGGGCACTCTCAATATCCGGAGCGGAAGGCACCTCGTCTCCGTGACAAGCTGCACAGTGTTGGCCGAACAATGTCGCCCCAGCAGGGTACGAACCGGGGTCGACAACATATGTCGCCAGCGCATACATATCATTCTCACTTAGGGTACTCTTCCATGCCGGCATTTCAAGGTGCTGCCCGCCTTTTGCGATCAGAGCCCTCAATTCCTCTTCAGTGCCGCCAAATGCCACGCCCTGACCGTGACAGCCGGAGCAATTTACAGAGAAAAGACGCCGACCATCTGGGGCAGCCAGGAAGTTGAGCAGGGCATTTTTTTCATCTGCGGAGAGGACATTTTGCCAGTCAGGGATCTCCACTTCTACATGAGGTGGATAATTCTTGCCCTCGTCAAAAACTCGCTGTAATTCCAACGGATTGCCGGTTGCCAGGAGTGCGTTCGCATGACAGGTGCTGCATTCACGCGTAAACAGGACGCTGCCACTGGGAGAAAGGATGAAACCAACCAGGGCATCAATTTCATCTGCACTCAGATCTCCGCTCCAGGCTGGCATACCCTGGTGGTTACCCGCGGCAATGATCTCATGCAAATCCGCACCGGCAGGTACATCGATGCTGGGTCCGTGACAATTAGCACAGTTCTGGGCATATAAAGCAGCTGACTGATCAACAACAACGTCTTCCAGCGGAGGCGGCGATTCCACCACAGCCAAGTAAGTTAAAGCTCCTATCCCAACCACGACCACCAGCGCTGAAATACTGGCAAAGGGCCGATTCATGAAATGGCGTTTCGGGCTTTTGTCAATAAATGGCAGGATGAGCAGGAGAAGAATAAACAAACTGGGCAGAACCATCGCCCCGATGACTTCCAAATTTCCCGGGAAATACTTTAGCAACTGGAACAGGAAGAGAAAATACCACTCCGGGCGGGGTGTATAGGATGTATCGTTTGGATTTGCCCGTTCTTCAAGCGGCGCCCCCATAAAATATGCCAGCGCCACCAGAACAATAAATACAATCAATACAACAATCGTGTCCTTGAAAACAATATCCGGGAAGAAGGGCACGCCTTTTTCCTTGGCCTCTTTATATTTTTTATCGTAGGCTTTTTTATCCTCTTCCTTCATGGCTCACTCTTCTTTCCTGGAAGGCACGGCTGAGATGCCGATGCGGATGACCAGATAAAGATGAACAAGGATTAGAGTCAGCAAAGCCGCTGGCAAAACCCAGATATGCGTGCCAAAAAAGCGTGCCAACGTCACCGCCGACAGTTCGTCCCCGCCCCGCGCAATTCGCAGCATCCATTCACCCACTCCCGGGGCAACCCCGGCAATCTGGGTTCCAACGGTCGTCGCCCAATAGGCCTTTTGATCCCATGGCAACAAGTAGCCAGTGAAGCCAAAGCCGATCACAATCAACAAAAGGAAGACGCCTGTTATCCAGGTTGCCTCACGCGGATATTTGTAGGCCCCATAAAAGAACACGCGTAACAGATGAGCGACTGTAACAACGACCATGGCGCTGGCACCCCAGTGATGCAACCCCCGGATAAACCAGCCAGCTGGGAGCTGGGTGGAAATGTAGACAACACTGTCATAAGCATGATCGGGGGTGGGAACATAATAAAGCGTTAGTAAAATTCCCGTGACAATTTGAATTATGGCCAAAAATAGTGTGGCGCTCCCCAATGTATAGAACCAATTGACGTGGGGAATTTTGCGCAGGAAGATCGCTTCCCATACTGCGCGCCAACCAAACCGATCATCCAGCCAATTTACAAGATTTAGAAACATGTCAACCTCGTTTCACAAAAAGGACACCATCCTCAACCTTGCTCTCGAATCGATCAAGGGGACGAGGCGGTGGACCGGATACAACACCGCCATCTTTTGCAAAAACACCATTATGGCATGGACAGAAGAAACCATCCTGATCTGGAATCCAGCGCACCTTACATCCCAAATGAGTACAGATATTGGACATCACAACAAAATCCCGGCCATCTGTGGTCAATACGTAAACTGAGAATTCTTCTTCGGCATTGATCCAGCCTGTTTGCTTTTCAATAACCGTCTTGAAAAGGGATGGAATGTTCACCTCGACCTTATTCACCGACCCCAGGCGAATCCACTCATCTGTCTCTTTTTTTAGAGCGGGGCCAACGATATAAGCGATCGCTGGTAAACCAATCGCCACGCCAATCACCCCACTGATACCGGCAATGACCGCCTTCATGAAGTCACGCCGACCCATCTTACCGTCTTGCGATGTGTCCATAGCTCTTCTCCTTTTGATGGAGTTCCAACAAAATTACTCGATGCTTTCGAGCGCAGAGTGATTCCGCTTGCTTTTGCAGTATGCTAACGTTGGCCCCTCACCAATCGAAAAATCTCTTCAGGCTTCGTAGAACTGCATGGATTTGGATTAGGCTAATCCCGGACATATCTTAATCCAGAATTAAATTTTCGTAAACAAACGAATGTCATTCCCGTTTCGGATGATTGTAATCGGATTTATACAATAAGTCCGAAATAAGCATGACCCATTTCCACATGGGTAGAACACCCCAGGCGTTGAATGGGATACGGCGCGCAGGCATGGGGTGAGAGGCTGATTCAGACCCACGCATCAGGCTCATCCTGAGTATGAGTCTCATGGCGGCTTGGGCAGAGCTGCCCATCCAAAGATTCTCCATCCACCCGATTTATTTTCTCATCGATTTCTCATACACTGGGGCTGAAGATAAAAGGAGTATGCCATGAACACAATTGCACTCATTATCATCCTGATGTTGCGGGTGATCATTCCATTCGGTGCTCTACTCGCGTTCGGGGAATGGATGCGGCGACGCGAACAACGCTACTGGCTCCGGAGGTGAGAGAATCATGGAAACAATCTCATCCCTGTTGGCCATCCTCACCGGTTTTCTGGTGCGGCTGGCCATCCCCATCTTATTAACTGCCTTGCTGATCTTCCTCCTTCGCAAGCTGGATGCGCGCTGGCAAAAGGAAGCACAAGTTCCTGAGCTGGTCGTCCCAAAACTGGAGTGTTGGAAGATAAAGGGCTGCCCGCCCGAACAGGTGAAAAATTGCCTGGGTGCCCAATCGCAACTGCCTTGCTGGCAGGTTTTTCGTTTGCCCAACGGCTATTTGCGTGAGGAATGTCTCACATGCAGGGTCTTCGCCCAGGCGCCCATGCCTGTCCTAAGAATCGAAACAAGGAGAATGTAGAAACATGAAAGTCAGTATTGAACGACTCTTAATTGCCCTGATGTTCGCCCTGCTGGCCGCAGGCGTTACGCTTGTGATTGCCAGCGCGCAGGATGACAACAGCCCAGCCGCGCAACAGTTTACGCAGGATTGCGCAGTATGCCACACGGATTTTCAAACCACCTGGCAAAGCGGTGCGCATGGACAGGCCGGGACCGATCCGGTTTTTGTGGAGGAATGGACAAAACAAGGCAAACCCGGGGCGTGTCTTGTCTGTCATACAACAGGTTACGACCCCGCCACCGCCACCTACAAAGCGGATGGAGTTACCTGTGAAGCCTGCCACGGACCCGCACCCACCGATCACCCCAAAAGCCCCATGCCCGTTAACCGCACCACAGACCTGTGCGGACAATGCCACAGCGATACGCGCTTTGGCTGGCAGGACTGGAAGGTGAGCACTCACTATCAGCGCGGCATGGACTGCACCACCTGCCATGATCCGCACAGTGCATCACTCAAGCAAGTTCCAGCGGCGGGCACAGAAAACCCCACCGACGAAGTCTCGCAATTGTGCATCAACTGTCACCAGGAAAACAGCATGGATTTTCCATATACATCCCACCATCAAAAAGGAGTTTCGTGTGTGGATTGCCATGTGAATCATCTGGAGAATGCTGAGCGAACGGCCCATACCGTGCCAGACCACTCCTTTAATGCCAACTTGAAATCATGCAATACCTGTCACGCCGAGCAAATGCACAGCCCCACCGAGGCGCTTGGAGGAACAGAGGTCAGCGCTCCGATTGCTGCAAATCCTTCGGCGGAGGAAAAACTCGCTTCCGTCACGCCTGAGCCTGAAGCAGCCAGCCCGGTTGGTTTCGCGGTTTTGGCCGGCATGATCGGTCTGGCGGGCGGCATGGTGCTGGCTCCCTGGCTCGAACGCTGGTATCGCCACCTCTCGAAACACGATGCGGAGGAAAGCAATGACTGACCAAAACCTCAATCGACGTGACTTCCTGAAGCTGACCGCCGTTGGACTGGCAGTGGCTGCCGGAACGCGCGCGGTGACCCAGAGCAAGGCCTCCGGTGATGCCCCGCACGGCGAACGGCAATGGGCGATGGTGATCGACCAGTCGAAATGCACAGGCTGTAACTACTGTACCCTGGCCTGCCAGGCACACAACGACGTCAACCCCGATATTCAATGGAATAAGGTGGTGGAAGACGGCACGGTTGGTGGTCATCAGGTGTATGTGCCGCGGCCATGTATGCACTGCGCCAAAGCTCCCTGCGTGGAGGTATGCCCCGTGATAGCCTCCTACTACCGGGATGATGGGATCGTAATGATGGACTATGATCGCTGCATCGGTTGCCGTTATTGCCAGGTGGCCTGCCCGTACGACGCGCGTGCCTTCAACTGGGAAGCCTTTACCGGTGATAACCCGGCCGTGCCTGAATGGGGAACCCCGGAGGTGGAACGACGCCCGCGCGGTGTGCCCGAGAAATGCTCCTTCTGTTATCAACGCATCGACCGCGGGCTTTCACTGGGCCTCAAGCCCGGCCTGGACGCAGATGCAACGCCGGCGTGTGTGGTGGCCTGCCCCACGGGCGCGCGCATGTTTGGTGATTTGAATGATCCCGAGTCGAACGTAAGCAAAGCGCTGCGTGAAAATCCGTCTTATCGCTTGAGAGAGAATTTAGGGACCGGGCCACGCGTTTACTACCTGCCAGCCATCCCTGAGAACATGGAGGCGTAACCATGCTTACTAATACACGCGCGAAGTTTTCAATCACACCCTGGATGATCTGGCTTGGCATCATGGGCCTCATCCTGCTGGCAGGCCTGGTTAGTGGGATCCTGGTTTTCTGGAAAGGACTGGTCATTACCAACCTGACCGACCTGGTACCCTGGGGCCTGTGGATCACGATTGACCTTTCGTCGATCGCGCTGGGCGCGGGCGCATTCAGCCTGTGCGCAGGAGTGTATCTGTTCGGCTTGAAGCGCTACCAACCCATTGCACGCACCGCCACCTTCATCGGTTTGATCGGCTATACCATGGCCACGCTGGCGCTCATCCTGGATATTGGCAAGCCCGAGCGCTTCTGGCACTCAATGGTCTACTGGAACACACATTCGCTGCTGTGGGAAGTTACTATGTGTGTGATCCTGTATCTCATCGTGCTGGTGTTTGAGGCAATGCCGATCATTGCCAACCTCGAGTGGCTGCGCAAGCGCCTGCCGAAGATCGCCGCGCTGATGGAACGGGGACATCATTACGCACCGTTTCTCGCGATTATCGGTTTGGGCCTATCAAGTTTGCACCAGTCCTCGCTTGGTGCCACCTATGGCGTGATCAAGGCCCGCCCATTCTGGTTCAAGCCAGAAATGTCCGTGTTGTTCATGTTCTCGGCCATTGTGGGCGGTATCTCCCTAACTCTTTTTGCCTCCATGCTTTCGGCGCGACTGACAAGCAAGGCAAAGACCAATGATGTGCTGATCGAACGTGTGGCACATTTCGTTGGCTATTTATTGATCGGTTACTTTTACTTCCGCGCCTGGGATGCCCTTTCCACAACCTACACGTATGACCCAGGTCGCACTGAAGGTTTGCAGTACCTGACGAAAGGGCCGTTTGCTTTCAATTTCTGGATCGTTGAAATGCTGCTGGGTATGATCGTGCCGATGTTTCTACTGCTCTACAAACCAGCTCGCATGAATCGCTTCTGGCGTATGGTCGCCTTGCTACTGGTTGCAGCCGGTGTGGTGGCCTTCCGTTGGGACACCAACATCACGGGTCAGTTAGTGCTCATGTCCTATCTGCCCGGCGCAGCAATCGCTTACACGAGCTATCGCCCGGCGCTGGTCGAAATCTTGGCTGGTGCCGCGATCATTGCCTATGGCCTCACGGCCTTCTCGTTGGGTGTGAAATTTTTGAGGGTGGTTGATCACTCGCTGGTAGAGGCAGAACATGAGACCGTGAGGGTGAAATCCACCGAGCCAGTGACGGTGTAGTGGATAGATCGGTACGCGCGGTATATCCGTAGACACGCAAACAGGTAGACAGGTAAACACGGCAAGAGTGGCCTGTTTACCTGTTTCCTTGTATACCTGTCTACTTGAATAGCATCCTCTGCAACATTCCCCCAAGCGATATATTTTCTATTATTTGCTCCCCTTGCTGACCGCATTCGCTACCGCAGCCTGGCCCAGCGCCAGCCCGCCATCATTGGCTGGGACCTGCCTGTGGAAATACACGGTGAAGCCTTCATAATCCAGTCCAGCGCGAACCAGGTTGAGCAAAATCTGGTTCTGCCAGACGTCACCAGAGAGCGCAACCTCGTTCAGGGAGGTTTTGGCGCGCGCGTACTTGCAGACGCCAATGGCGATATCGGCAATGGTTCGGTGGAAACGAGCCGCAACCATCTCAGTCGATTCGTTGGAGCGCAACCCTTTCACCACAGCACCCAGCAATCCTTTCAACTGGATGATCAATCCGGTTTTGGATTCCTCGATGAAAAATGGATACGATTTGACCATCGAAACAAACGGCCGGGCCAGCACTTCCAATTCAAGAGCAGCTTGCGCGTTGTAAGTCACCTCATTGCGAATGCCAATGAGACCTGCCATCGCATCGAAAAGATGCCCAACGGAAGATGTGAGTCGTGTATCGAGGTTTTGATCCACCTTTCCTTGGACGGCATTCAGGGCCCGTTTATCAATCCCCTGCAAAAAGGGCAGATCATTAATTTCCAGCCCCAGGGCATGAGCATACGCTACGGCCATCTGCCAGGGATGACGGATGGCAGAGTCACTTCCGGGGAGAGGTAAGTATTCAAGGTGTGCGAGCCGCTCAAAGTCGGCGTAGGAGGCGAGCAGCACTTCCCCACCCCAGGCCGCGCCGTCGGTCCCATATCCGGCTCGATCGAAGGCCAGCCCGATGACACGTCTGTCCTCCAGGCCGTTATCGGCCATACAGGCTGCAATATGGGCGTGATGGTGCTGAACCCCTATATGCTGAACATCGAGTGCCGGACGCCGGGCGTATCCTGTTGTGAAGTAGTCAGGATGCAGGTCGTGCGCGATGAGCGCGGGTTGGACGCGGAAGATATGCGAGAGGTGTTGGACGTCCTGCTCAAATAACCGACCTGTTTCCACATGATTCAAATTACCCATGTGCTGGCTGAGAAATGCGCTTTGATCGCGAGCCAGGCAGAAGACATTCCTGAGATCGCCGCCCACTGCCAGGGTAGGTTCTACCGTGAAAGGCAGTGGGATGGGATGGGGAGCAAAGCCGCGCGAACGCCGAAGAAAGAGGGACCTGCCTTGATCCACGCGCGTCACCGAAACATCACACCGCACATATATGTCATCGTCGTGCAGAAGAAACGCATCTGCAAATGGCTGAAGTTTTTCGAGCGCCTCCACGTTGTCGATGGTGATGGGTTCCTCTCTAAAATTGCCGCTCATCATTACTAACACTGGCGGCGCGGGTTCCTTCATCAAAATGGGATCCGTCTGGTTCAACAATAGATGATGTATGGGTGAATACGGCAGCATCACCCCCAGCGTATCCAGGTTTGGCGCCACCTGACTACAGACTCTTACACCTTCATACCCTCTCAGTATCTTCCTCGTAAGAAGTACGACGGGCCCCTCGCGTCCTGTCAGGAGATTGCGTTCAGCCTCATTGACTTTACAGACGGATTGTACGGTCTCAAGATCGGCTGCCAGGATGACAAAGGGTTTGTCCGCGCGGGCTGTTCGGCGGCGAAGATCATTTACCGCGTGGGAATTGGAAGCATTACAAGCGAGATGAAACCCACCCGTGCCCTTGACTGCGAGGATAGCTCCCTGTCGCAACAGGCGACGGGCTTTGAGAATCGCAGAGAGACGACATTCGATGGTCGATATTTTGGTTTCGAGATTTGGGCTTCGGGTATGTGATTCTCTTAACTCCACGAATGGACCACACTTTGGGCAGGCCACCGTCTGCGCATGGAAACGCCGGCTCATGGGGTTTTCGGACTCTGCGCGGCAGCCGGGGCACATTTCAAAATCTGCCATGGCCCGGCCGGGACGATCATGCGTTGGATCCTTGAGGATCGTGAAACGTGGACCACAATTCGCGCAATTGATGAATGGATACAGATAGCGCCTGTCCTTTGGATCGAACAACTCCTGTTCGCAGTCAGGGCAAATGGCAAAATCCGGGCCAATGGTTTGATCCACGCCTGGCCCAGCCGGGGAAGGCTGAATGTCGAAGGTCAGGTATTCGATATGGGAGTGCACGTTTTGAACAGCAATGGAATCAATCCTGGCCAGCAAAGGTGCTTCCGATTTCAGACAGTGAATGAACTCCTTCACCTTTGTGTTTTGCCCCTGCACCACGATTTCGGCCCCGGCGGATGTACTGCGCACCCAGCCGTGCAGGTTGAAGCGATTGGCCAGGTTGGACACAAACGGACGGAACCCCACCCCTTGCACAACACCAGTAACCGAGATTTGCTTTTCCATATCTGTATGTAGAGTACCCCCTTTGAAGATCATATCCAAGATGGTGAAAGTCACCCGTGTGGATGATATTCTTCTTCAATGAACCGTGATTTTCTGCGTCACGAGGTCAACCACCATCTGGGTCGCTTTTGGTATCGCTGCCGCGACGGGCGGCGAAAGTTCCTCACTGAAATCATAAACATGACCTGCTGCAATACCAACGACGATCACCTCTTCAGGCAATTCCACGCCCAGGCCGCGTCCCAGTTTCATCGCATTTTGCAGAGAGGTATCGTGCGCGCTGGCGATGTGGAAGGCAGAATAATCAGGAATGGAATCCAGTTCCGATACGCTGATCGAACCAAGTTTTTCATCAGATATCAGAGCATCGATCAGGATGGCACGCTCATAGCCAATGAGGCGTTCCATCAGGTTGATGCCGCCGAGCGACAGGCAATCCACCTCAACCCCTGCATAGGGGCTGATGTGAGCTTTGACGTTTTCTGCAACCTTCCAACCCACCCCGTCATCGCCAAGGATGGGGTTGCCGAGACCGACCACGAGTGTTTTCATGTTGCCAGCTTTTTAGGTGCTTCTGCCATCTGCGCAACGAGCTGGACACGTGTCATTTGCAGCCGTTCCATGGCGGCTTTGGCAACCGCCTTCATCAACCCCACAGAAAGTTGTGGATCCACTTCGCACAAGGCGCGCAGGGCGGGCGCGTCGATCTTGATGACGCGGCACGGTTTGTCCGCGCGCAGGGTGGCGGTGTAGTAATGGGGTTCGATCAGCGCCGAGATGCCGAAGATCTCCTCAGGATTGATGTAACCAACAAAGTATTCCTGCCGGTAATCCGGGATGTGCTCGCTGGTGACCAGGACGTAATAGGGCAGATTCCCTTTGGTCAGAAAGTAAAGTGCATCGGCAGGCGCGTTGGCTTCGCACAGGATATCGCCCGGTTCGAGCTGCAATTCCTGCGCAATCGTGGCGATTGCCTTCAGCTCCTTGTCGCTCATGAAGGAGAAAAAGGGAAAGCGGTGTAGAAGTTCAAGAGGGATCATTTGTGCTCCTTTTATTCTCAAAGAAAGAGGTGTGTCGGGATGGTTTGCCATCCCGACACACCAGCCCAATGAAAGGAGGATTCAATCAACGAACTGTTTGATCAAATCCACCAGTTCGCCTTTGGAATTGCGAATCGTGATTTCGAGCGGCATTTGCCCGGGCAGGGAGTGCGTTGCACACCCAAAGCAGGGATCATAGGCGCGGAACGCCATTTCCACCATATTGAGCAGGCCTTCTGTCACCTTACCTTCCTTAATCAGGCTGGTCGCGGCTTTGTGCGTGGACATCTGGATCGGCGCATAGTTGTTGGTGGTTCCGACGATGAGATTCGCCCTGGTCACCACGCCCCGCTCATCGGTCCAGTAATGATGCGTCAGCGTGCCGCGCGGCGCCTCGACGATGCCGATGCCTTCCGTCGGGGTGTCAGCCGGTCTGGCATGAACATCCGGAGAGGTGATTTCAGGATCCGTCACAAGTTCAACCCAGCGTTCCGCAGCATACAGCAGCTCGATAAGGCGGGCCCAATGGGTGGCAAGACGTTGGTGTACGGGTTTGCCAGCAAGGGTTGTATAGAACTTCTCATATTGTTCCTGCGCCAGCGGTGTTGCCATCCCGTCCGCGGCATTGAGGCGTGAAAGCGGAGTGGCCATGTATACGCCGGAATCAATCCCGTCCACAAAACCTTTCCATCCAACCTTCTTGAGATACGGGAACTTGAGATACGTCCATGGCTCAACATGTTCGGCAATGTGTTGAGCATAATCTTGCGGCGCGTACTTCACGAACTCCTTGCCATTCGGGTCGACGACGCGCACATTGCCATCATAGAAATTAACTTTATTGTTCTGATCAACCAAGCCCATGTAATAGGTGTGATGAGTGTAAATATCACCCAGGATCAAATCCACATATCCTTTGTTGCCCAAGACAATGTCGTTGAAGACCTTCAGGCTGAACTGTGCAAACTCGATGGCCCAGCGGCCCATCTCTTCGATCTCTTTACTCTGTTCTTCTGTAATGCCCTTTGTCAATCCGCCGGGGATGGAAGTACACGGATGCACCTTGCGCCCCCCGATCATCTCGACGACGGTGTGACCGTACTTGCGCATTTGAATAACTTTACCGCCAATCTCCAGGCCCACTTTGTGAATGACACCCAGGATGTTTCGTTCAGCCACAGGGGCCTCGGGTCCCATAACGAAATCGGGCCCGCCCAACGCGTAGAAGTGAGTTGTATGATCGGTGCAATAGAAAGCGGAATAGAGCAACTCACGCAGCATCTTGGCAGTGCGCGGTGGATTGATGTGATAGACCGCGTCCGCAGCTTTGGCAGCTGCCATGTGATGCGCCTCCGGGCAGACCCCGCAGATGCGGTTGGTTAATAGTGGCATTTCCTCAATCGGACGGCCGATGACAAATCGCTCAAAACCGCGCAATTCAGGAATCTGAAAATAGGAATTGGCAACATTTCCCTTTTCATCGAGGAAGATCTCGATCTTGCCGTGACCTTCGAGCCGGGTAATGGGGTCAATGCTAATTCTTTGCATGTTTTCATCCTTTATCGTCCCGTGGGCTGAAGTGATCAACCTGGCTCTTCATACACCCTGTGGGACTTTTGGTGATTACTTCTTGAACGGTGAAGAGTCCTCGTGCAAATCCTCGATAAAATGCGCGCGTGCCTTCACTTCCTCCATCTTAAGCGAAGCGTACCGGGTGGCCTCTTTCATCAACGTCTCAACCAGTTCCGCGGGCAATTTCTTCAGACCTTTCCGGGAATAGCCTTTTTTATGCAGATACTCTTCGATGAGGGCTTTTTCCAAAAGTGCGTTGGGATCCTCAATGTGTTCGGCCTCTTCATTCGGTTTCGTAGTCATGTCAGCTCCAATCGTGGTGAGGAGAGCTCACTTCACATTCCATGCATGCCGCGACGCCCTCAGCAGAGAGCCCGCCAGATTAAACCGATACACCTGTCCGGTCGGGTCAGGAATGCCATCCAGAATACGCTCGATCTCTTCGGGCGTGTTTGCATCGATCACAGACGCAAAAGCTGTGATGAGACGTGCCCCGTAATCCATTACACCATCGGCTGGACCATAGCACCCGATGCACTGCGCCCCGGCCTGTGGGCAGCGGGCATTGCAGCCACTGCGCGTGGCAGGACCATTACAGGGGATCCCCTGCTCGAGCAGGCATAAGGTTGGGTCAGCCGGCGCGATATCCTGAATCCGCTTGAAAGCCTTGATCGTTTTCACATTCCGCGCCCGTGGACACTCGTCACACACCGTTGAATTGCCAACACCAATGACTGAACCTTTTGGGGGCAATGTGGCTTTCCCTTTGACAACGTCAACGACCAAATCAATCACTGCCACGATCTGGTGCGATTCAGGCGGGCAACCTGGCATGTAGTAATCGACATCCACCACCTCATCCAGGGGGCACAGGACTGGAGCGAGTTTGGGGATGTGTAGTTCACCTTCCGGCACATCGAAGGTCGTACGTGGATAAATCTCATGCGGATTGTCTGTTGTGAGCGTGTTGAATGCCGTGTGGACGAGCTCCCCTGCCGGGCATAGGTTCGCCAGCCCGGGGATGCAGCCTTCACAGGCGCAGGAACCAAACGCGACCAGTATTTGCGATTTCTGGCGCAGAAGCTGGGCGATGCGCTCATTCTCGTCGTTGCGAATTCCACCGTTGAAAAGTGTGAGCAGGATCGAACCATCCTCCATGGCTTCGACATCTTTATACTTGGCGTCCATCGCGACAGGCCAGAATACGACTTCGAAGTTCGCATCCACATCCAGGATCTTCTCATGCGTGTTGAGCACGGCGATCTCACAACCACCACAGGAGGCCGCCCAGTACATTGCGAATTTGGGTTTGCCGTTGGTAGTCATGCGGGCACCTCCTCCGTTTTGGAGATTTCTTCCTGCAGGTTATTCAGGTTCTCTGTTGGTCTCCCCCAATTCAGCGGACCCAGCTTCCTTATGTCCTCGACAAACAACGTGGTTTCGCTGGCAAACCTGGCACCTTCCGCGGCGCTCGCCCAAACCAGTTTCACGCGTTCGGGTTCGATGCCTAGGCCTTTGAGCACACGCCGGAGCAGGAGATAGCGGCGCAGGGCTTTGTAGTTCTGTTCGAGGTAATGACATTCACCGGGATGGCAGCCTGTGATCATGACTCCATCTGCGCCGCTTGAGAGTGCCCGCAGCACAAAGGTAGGGTCGAGGCGGCCGGAACACATCATGCGGATGAGACGCACGTTCGGCGCGTACTTCATGCGCGCCGTGCCAGCCAGATCCGCGGCGCGATAACTGCACCAGTTGCAGGTAAAGCCAATGATGGTCGGTTCAAATTTTTCAGTCATAGAGTCCACTCCTCACGCTCCAACTGGTTCGAGATTGCGAAGCAGTAACCCATCGATTTGTGCAATGATCTGCTCGTCGCTGAAACCTGTGCCACTGATCGCGCCTGCAGGACAGGCCGCCACACAGGTGCCACACCCCTGACACAGTGCCGGATTGATATCAGAAACCTGGTCATCGTCGATATATGCGATGGCGTTGAACGGACACAGGCCATTGCAGATGCGGCAGCCAGAACACCGATCGCGATCAATGCTGGCTTTAATCGGCTCGAGTGCGACCTCTTTTTGTAAGATCTTATCCAGCACGCGCGCCGAAGCCGCTGCGCCCTGGGCGACGCTGGTTGGAATATCCTTCGGACCTTGCGCGCAGCCCGCAATGTAGATGCCCTCGGTCATCGTGGCAACAGGGTCGAGTTTTGGATGCTTCTCTGTGAACCAGCCATCGGTTGAGCACGAGATGCCGAACAATTTACCCACCTGCTTGGCATCGTAGCGTGGCTGCAATCCACTGGAGAGAATGACCATGTCCACCGGGATGCGTCTCTGTTTACCTGCCAGTGTATCTTCGACCTGGATGATGAGCTTCCCCTTTTCGCGTTCATAACGTGGCGCGTTCGTCACCTCTGCCACCTTACCGCGCACAAAGAGAGTACCCTCCTCCAACACGCGCTGATAGAACTCATCGTAGGCCTTGTAGGCCGTGCGCATGTCAATGTAGAAGTTATAGACGGTTGCGCCCGTGCGTTCATGGACGAGATGTGCGAATTTCAACCCCTGCATACAGCAAATGACGGAGCAATAGTTGTTGAAGTTCTTATCGCGCGAACCCACACAATGGATGATGCCCACCGATTTTGGCGTGGTCTTTCCATCGCGCATAACGACATTGCCGTTGGTAGGTCCCGCCGCATTCGATAACCGCTCAAACTCCAGACTCGTAAACACATTTGGCAAGCGTCCATAGCCATAGTTGCTCACGCGCCGTGCGTCGAACAGGTCGTAACCCGTCGCAAGGACGATGTTGCCAACCTCGATATTGATCCGCTGATCTTCCTGCTTGAAATCAATCGCGCCTGTCGGACAGAATTTCTCACAGGCCTTGCAGGTGCCCTTGATGAAGTACGTGCAATTCTCCTTGTCCATCACAGGGAACTTCGGCACAGCCTGCGCGAACGGTGTGTACACTGCCTTGCGATATCCAAGCCCGGCCTCGAAGACCTCGTCAATCACTTTCTTCGGGCACTTCTCCTGGCAAATGCCACACCCCGTACACAATTCCTCGTTGACAAAGCGCGCCTTCTTTTTGACCGTCACGTTGAAGTTGCCGACGTAGCCCGATACATTCACCACTTCGCTCCACGTCAGCAGCGTGATATTCGGATGTGTGCCCGCCTCCACCATGCGGGGTGTCAGAATACAAGCGGAACAATCCAGTGTCGGGAAGGTCTTGTCGAACTGCGCCATATGCCCGCCAATGGACGGTTCGCGCTCGACGAGATAAACGTGGAATCCGGCATTGGCGATCTCCAAGGCAGATTGGATTCCTGCAATGCCACCGCCAACCACCAACGTGTTCGGATTGATCGGGACTTTTATTTCTTCGAGCGGGACATTCTCGATCACGCGCGAGACCGCGCCTGCCACCACGGCCTTGGCCTTTTCCGTGGCGACGGCTTTGTCCGTGTGCACCCATGAAACCTGTTCGCGGATCGAAGCCAGCTCACATAAATACGGGTTCAACCCGGCATTCTTTGCCGCGGTGCGGAAGGTCTTTTCATGTAAATGCGGTGAACAGGCGGCGACCACGACGCGCGTCAATCCCAATTCCTTGATATCTTTCTCGATCAACTCCTGTCCGAGGCTGGAGCACATGAACTTGTATTCGCGCGCGATAACGACGCCCTGATGCTTAAGCTTTTCCCCGGCCCATTTGGCAAGGTCAACCACATCCACTGTCCCTGCGATGTTCGAGCCGCAGTGACAGACATATACCCCGACGCGTTCCTGTTTCTTTTCCATAGGACTGCTTCGCTTGTCGCTCATTTCACCGCCTCCTTCCTGCGCTTGCGGCCATTCGTCAAGCGGCGTGGCATGGGCAACCCCTCATCCTTTTTCCTAGGCGCGGCTGGCTCCTGTATGACAGGCACCTCCACGCCAATTTTTGCCAGCGCTTTGCGCGAACTGACGATTTCCAGGCCAATCCCCAGATCCTTAGGTTCCCTGCCAAACGCCAGCCCCATCAACTGAGTGAAGAACAGGATCGGCATCTGATAGTCTGAGCCGAAGTAATGATTCATCTCGTTCTGATAGGCATCGATATTCAACTGGCACATCGGGCAGACCGTTGCCATCAGGTATGCGCCGCGCTCTTCTGCATCAGCCACGAGTCTGCGAAGCAGCTCAAAAGCAGTTTCGGGGCTGATCTGAGGCATGTGTCCGCCACAGCATTCTGTCGTGAGCGGATAATCGATCACCTCCGCGCCGAGTGCGCGCAGTAGGTCATCCAATTCGGTGGGATGCTCGGAATCGGACCAGCGGTGCTGATAGTCAGGTCTTGGCAACATGCAGCCCATGTAGGGCGCAACTCTGAGCCCATGCAGCGGACGGGTTACTTTGCTGCGAATAGTTTCCAGACCAACGTCATATACAAGCACGTCGATCAAATGCCGCACATCGAGCGTGCCGGGTTTGTATTCAAGTCCACCCGCCGCCAGCGCTTCATTCACCTTCTCACCCAACACGGGGCGCTCCTGCATGTAGTAATCCGCTTTCGCCAGGTTGAGATAGCAGGCGGAGCACGGTGCAATGACCGTGCGCGTACCGTTCCTCTGCTTCGCTGCCAAAGCAAGATTACGCGCGATCAACGAATAGGCGGGGATCAGGCTGATGCCGAGATATTCCGTTGCACCACAACAGTTCCAATCGTCGATTTCCTCGAAGTGCAGGTCGAGCGGCTCCATGATGGAGTTGATCGAATCCCTGTACGCCCTGCCACTGGATTCCATGGAACAACCCGGGTACAAAAGGTATTTGTTCATGAGGTCAACTCCAGTTTCTTGGCACAGTTCATGATCTTCCTCAATTGATCCATGTGTTTGATTTTCTTCGGCGTCAGCGACATGCGTCCCTTGGTGATCATGCTAAAACTCATCGGCATCATACCCGGCAGGCGCAGTGGAAAATGTCTCAGGTAATGACATGAAGCCAGCCCCATCTCATAGCTGCGACCAAACGTCTTCACCATATCCACAAAGGTCTGCGAAAAATGCGGAGCTGTGGAATCCTGATACAACTTGACCTTGATCGCCATGCTTTTCAGGGTGTACATGACATCTGCAATATGTACCTCCTGCGGACATCGCACCACGCAGTGATAGCAGGAGACACAAATCCACGGCGTGTTGCTACGCAGCACTTCCTCGCGCATGCCTGCCCGCAACATCGCAAACAACATGCGCGGGGTGTGATCCATATCCTGCGCGACCGGACACGATCCACCACACGTCCCGCATTGGATGCACATCTCCAAATGCGAGACACCTGCAGTCTTTATGCTAACTTCATGCAAAAGGGAAAGATCTTCTTCGCGAGCCAACCCCGCCCTGACTCGTTCATCGGTCATCTGGGGCATACTCCCTCCGATTCATCCTATGTGCCTGATACCACCCTGGTGGCAAAATCGCTTCTACCGTCTTCTTGAAGCGACCGCAACAAATCTACCCCGCCTACCTTCATTATTGTGAAATCTTATCCAAAATCGAGTATTGAATGTCACCGCCTTGTAATGCACAAATTCCCAAACAAATCCGGTACTCTTTCGAAGGAAACCAACAGTAACTGTGCCCGATGAGATACCCGGTTACTGTTGGTTTAATGCAACGGTCTATAAGCCGGGCAGCAAATATTCGTACGCGCTCAATGCCGCCTTTGCTCCTTCTCCTACGGCCACAAGGACCTGTTCCGCGTAGCTGTTGGTCACATCACCGGCGGCGAACAGACCAGGGATGCTGGTACGGCAGGCATTGTCAACAATGACTCGGCCAAGCTCATCCGTGTCAGCCAGATCCTTGACCATACCCGTGTTGGGTACAAGGCCTTTTTCCACGAACATGCCATCCGCTGAGTAATGGTTGATCTTGCCATCCTTGTCCTTCAGAACCAACGTACGGGCATATTCGTCGCCCTGCACTTCCAGCACCTCACAGTCCTTCAGAATCTGCACCTTGGGAGTCAGTTGAAGCTTCAGGCCAAGGACTGTATCCAGGAATTCGCTATCGGAACAAACCATGGTTACTTCCTTCGCGACCGTGGCAAGCTCGCCCACCGAGCGCAGGGCCAGTTCCGCATTCCCGATCACAAGGACCGACTTATCGATAAAAAGTGGAGCATATGAGAGGGCTGAATAACACAACCCTTTCATCGTATATTCCTTTTCTCCTGGCACGTTCATGCGCACCTGGCGAGTACCAGTGGCAAGAATCACGGCCTTCGATTTGAAGGCTGTGCCGCCGGCCGTGGTCACCTCAAAGCGATCATCCTTCTTTTCGACTTTCTCAACCGTATCGATCTGCCGTGCGAAATCCAGATATTCCAGTTCGGTGCGGAATTTATTGACGATTTCCAGACCTTTGATGATCTGATAATCTTCGATCCACGGCAGAGCCAGGCGGTAGTTGGTCTTACCGCCGAGATCCTTTGAGATGAGCAGGATATTCAATCGTTTGCGGATGGCGTAGATCGCGGCCGTCAGGCCGGCAGGACCGCCACCGACGATGATTAGATCGTACATGAGTGTCTCCTTTCGGCTAATATGCAGCCTTGATCGTTTCCATATCCACCTGGGGATGATCGTCGTCATCCTTGGGCGGTTCGGCGATGAAGCCCTCCTCCATCATTCGCTTTGTCATGCTGCGTGAGCGTTTGATGATCTTTGCAGCGTTGTCAAATTCGGCTTGATAGGTGGTCTCGATGCGCGCCAGTCCCTGTTCAACGGCCTTCATAGCGACGGCGGCCGCTTCCTTCGGGAAAACCTCCCAGTCATCCATATTGGGCAGGATGAAGTCCGGCGCCAGGCGGTCGCCGACGTGATTGGCCATGGCCTGGGCCGCGGCAAAACACATTTCGTCCGTGATGGTCCGGGCGCGGACATCCAGGGTGCCGCGAAAGATGCCGGGGAATCCCAAAGAGTTGTTGACCTGGTTCGGGAAGTCTGAGCGGCCGGTTGCGACGACGGCTGCGCCCGCTTCCTTCGCCTCCCAGGGCCAGATCTCAGGAACCGGATTGGCGCACGCAAAGACGATCGCGTCCTTGGCCATCGTTTTGATCCACTCTGGAAGAACAATACCCGGCCCCGGCCTGGAAAGAGCGATGACCACGTCCGCGTCTTTCATGGCTTCGGGGATGTCACCTTCGCGTCCCTGCGCGTTGGTGATATTGCACAGCTTCCATTTGTCTTTGTATTCGGCTTTGCGCATTTCGAGGTCCTTGCGATGCTTGCCAAGGATGCCCTTGCTATCCACCATGTAGCACTTCGCCGGGTCCGCGCCCCAGCCGAAGATCAAGCGTGAACACGCCACGTTTGACGCGCCGCTGCCAACGAACGCTATGCTCACATCTTCCATTTTCTTGCCGACCACCTTCAGCGCGTTGATGAGGCCCGCCAGCGTGACTGTGGCCGTGCCCTGCTGGTCGTCATGCCAGATGGGAATTTCCGCCTTCTCGCGCAGGGTATCGAGAATGTAGAAACATTTGGGCTGGGAAATATCCTCCAGATTGACGCCGCCCAATCCCGGCTGGAGCATCAGCACGGTGTTGATGATCGCATCGGGGTCTTTGGTATCCAGCATGAGAGGCACGCCGTCCACTCCACCCAGATACTTGTACAGCAGCGCCTTGCCCTCCATCACCGGCAAACCCGCTTTGGGTCCAATATCGCCGAGGCCCAACACGCGGGTCCCATCACTGACCACCGCCACCGTGTTCCATTTGTTGGTGTATTCGTAGGCCAGTTCAGGGTTGGCTTGAATGGCTTTGCAGGGAGCGGCCACGCCCGGGGTATACCAGATGGCAAAATCATTGAAACTGTGCACAGTACACTTGAGTGTGGTTTCGATCTTTCCCCGGTAGAACGGATGCAATTTCATTGCATCTGCCGAGGGTTTCTTGGCCTTTGCAAGTAGTTCATCTATGTTCATTTTTGTTTTTCTCCATATGGTGAAATCTTAAATTCATTTATCGCAGACCTGGCTGCCTGAATTAGGTCGTTGATCTCATGAAGCATATTCCCTCCGTCCAGTACTTGCCCGATCACCGCCCTGATGGCAAATCGATCCCGTTCGCCCACATGGAGCGATTTAAACAACTCTACCCCGCCTGCTTTTATTATCAATTGTTACATGGCAAATTCGAGTATTGAATGTCACCGTTTGTCATGCACATATTCCCAACCAAATCAGATAGTAATTCGAAGATTGGATGTTCATCTATTTGAATTAAAAACGAGCCGCGCTCTTTCGAGCGCGGCTCGTCTGCTCAAGATGATCTGTCAATCAGGATTTACTTTTCCGGTGCGCCAGCATTGATCCATTCGATGACCAGCGCGAGTTCCTCAGCGGTAAGCTGACCGGGATGCCCGCCCGCCTGCTGTTTGGTAACCATCAGGCTGTTTGCATCAAACCCTGGAACAATCGCAAGGCCGGTGGCACCGCCCTTCATCGCATCCGCATAGGTGGAAAGGTTCAAACCTGCCATGGCGCCCGCCCCGTGACAGGCAGCGCATTTCGCTTGCAGGAGTGCACCAATTGTACTGTCCCAGGTCAGTCCTGAAGTAGGAGCAGAGGCCGTGGATGTTGCTTCCGTTGTAGGTTGATCCCCTGTTGGGGAGGATGTCGGAAGCGGGGTTTCCGTTGAAGGAGGAAGCGTGGGAGTTAACGTGGGTTCCAGTGTTGGAGTCTGCGTGGGGGCGGGAGTGTGAGTCTGCGGAACGAATACTTCGATCGTGGGTGCCTGTCGCTGGATGGTTGTCAGTGCAGTCTGTTCAGCATTTACAAATCGGTAGACTCCGCCCAGCAAAAGGATGGCGATCACCGCCGCGATGGGAAGATACAACTGATGGCGTCTCCGAACTGCCGCCGGGGTCACCGGGCGGTCGGCAATGCCAGCCTTGATATCAGCCAGCTCAAGTGGATGCTCATGAAGCATCTCTTCCTCGCTCATCTTTCCCGTGAACATGGATTTGTTGAGGCGTTTGATGTGAACTCCATACATATGCCAGACAATGATGGCGAGAACCGCCAATACCGCCTCCCCACCATGTGCAGCTTTGGCCGCGGGGATAAACTCACCGGGCAGGAATTTTGCGGTAGAAATAGGATTCCACATCATGAAGCCAGTGATCACCATGACAAGTGTGCCCCACACAAACGCCCAGTATTCCATTTTTTCTTCGAAGGTGTAGCGTCCCATCTGCGGGAAGGATTTGGCGAAACCCAGGTTATAGAGGACCGCCTGCCAGCCATCCTTGAGGTCCTGAAGGCTCGGCAACATGCTGAGGCGAACCCGCCGGACGTAGGACAAATATCCAAATACCAGCAGGTGCCATATCGTGCCAAGCATCATCAAGATGGCCGCGATATGATGAATAGTGCGCAAATTCTCGATACCACCGAGGGCACCCACAAAGGCGATGGAGATATTTGCATCTGGAAATTTCTGCGGCAACCCGGTGATCGCAAGGGTGGTGAATGTAAGCAGCATCACCAGATGCTCGATGCGGCGCCAAAGCGGGAAACGCTGGTAGGAGTTGGTTTGATTGCTCATTCGTGCGGCGCTCCTTTGCCGCGCAGGCGAGGTGCAATAAACCTGCGATAAACGTCGGTGAGAACATAAAGGATCATCCCGCCTAACACCGCCGGAATGAAAATCTTGTAGAACAGATTGACATAAAACACCAGCGGGAAGGCCTGGGGACTGGGTTCGTAGTGACTCAACCATGCCTCCGTGAAGGTCTCGGTGGTCGCATCCGGATGGCATTGCTGGCATTTGCCGAGCAGGTTGTTCTTCAAGGCAATGCCTGCCTGGGGATCATCCACCCGCACGATGTCATGGATCCCATGGCAGTCCGTACAGACCGGTTTATTTGTGGGCTGGTCAGGATATGTCTCCTCAAACATCTTCACCGTTGTGCCGTGGAAATCAGCCACATAGGTATTCAGCACGTTGGTGGACAGGCCGTACTTGTCCATCAGGAGTTCGTTGGTGTGACACTGGGCGCACAGGGCCGGCGTGCTGTTTCGGAAGCTATTTGCGGTAGGATCAGGAATATTGTGCACACCATGACAGTCAATACAGGTCGGGACATCCGGATTGCCTTCCTGGCTCAGGGCCGCGCCATGGACGCTGGTCTCATAGGTCTGATAGATGGCATTGTGGCACTTCGCACAGGTTTCAGGGATGGCGCGTTTTGCTTCAAACAATAGCCTGCCTGTTGCTTGATCCGTAAGTCGGGTCTGTGCGTGCGGGTTGTGGCAGTCTGTGCAGACGGCCGCATTGGTATTTCCAGCCGCCAGGGCGCGCTGGTGAACGCTATCCAGAACCTTCTGATATTGTTCGTTGTGACATTGCTGGCAGTTGGGATACATTTCCAGCGAAAAATCGCGTGGACTGGCGGCAGTCACTTCGGGATGCGGGAAACTTGTTATGTTCGAGTGACAGTCCACGCAAGCGATGCCTTCTTCAGCATGGACTGAGGCATCGAATCTCGCGCCATCGATGGTCAGCGCCAGGGGCTGGCCGCCGATTTCAGTGGTCAGACCCTGTTGCTGATGGCAGAACAGACAAGTATCGTTGGAAATTTCTTCCTGAGTAAGAGGCGCGGCTGAAACGGGGGTTGTTGGCAGTGTCATTACCACCAGGAGCAGAAAAACTCCAAGTGAAATGCTAGCCAGTCCGACCTGTAGCGCATGGCCCTTAATCCAAATCTTCATTGCACGCTCCTAATGGTGAGATCGCGTACTGCATTTACCCCATTCTAAGGGACGATGTCATGATACATTAGTGAATAATATCATGGAATATTTATGATTATGGAGAGAAATTATCCATTATGGATTCATTTTTGCATTGCACAAGTTTCTCAAATAGGATAAATTCGGGGGAATTATGTGACATTCATCTCTGATGCTTCTCAGTAATCCTTAATCTCGACATGTAAAATCAACTGTATCGCATCCCACAAACGCTTGCAGGCAGGCCTGGAGGAAGAAATGAAAATCAATAAATTTGTTATTGGCGGCATATTTGTGCTGGGCGCAGTCGTCTTTTTGATCTGGTCGGCCACCAATTCCGGATCTGAGTTCTTTTTAACTGTTGATGAGCTGCATGCAAAAGGTGGCAGCATGGTGGACCGGAACCTGCGCCTTTCTGGGGCGGTGATCGGCGACACGATCCAATATGATGCGCAAACGCTCACCCTTACCTTCGAGGTCGCACACGTACCGGCTGACGATGCCATGATCGAAACGGAAGGCGGACTGGCAGATGCGCTGCACGCCGCTGTCGTGGATCCCTCGCGCGAACGAATGACCATTGTTTACGTGGGTCCCAAGCCAGACCTGCTCCGCAACGAAGCGCAGGCAATTGTCACGGGTCATCTCGGTGACGATGGTGTGTTCTACGCCAATGAACTGTTACTCAAGTGCCCCACCAAATACGAAGAGGCTGTGCCTGAACAGGCTGGATAAGAATTAAAACCCTAAGGGTCTTTGAGACCCTTAGGGTTTTTACTGAAGGAGATTTCATGATTGCCGATCTCGGTTTTGGTGTGTTGGTTGTAACGTTCCTGGTCACACTGTACAGCGTTTTTGCCGCCGTTTACGGTGAACTCAACAAGAAGCCCGCGCTGGTGGAAAGCGCGCGCCGGGCCATGTTGCTCACCTGGCCTTTGCTGACACTGACGGCCGGTATCCTCATTTACTTGCTGGTCAACAATCATTTTGAAGTACAGTTTGTTTACGAAGTGACGAGCCGCTCGATGCCCACCTACCTCAAGGTGACAGCCTGGTGGGGTGGGCAGGCCGGTTCCCTGCTCTTCTGGTCCTGGTTGATGTCTGCGTTCACATCGCTGGTCACGCTCCGCAAATGGGATCGGGACCGCGAGTTACTTCCGTGGGTCACTGTTGTCACCGGCTTCACAATGGCATTCTTCATTGGCATGAATGTCTTCTTCGAGAACCCCTTTGCACAGCTCTACCAGACCTTCTCCGGGATCGAACCGCACACCTTCCAACCTGCCAACAGTATTCTCTTCACCCCGGACGAGGGCCGGGGGTTGAATCCGCTTCTGCGGCACCCGGGCATGGTCATTCATCCCCCCATGCTCTATCTTGGCTTCGTATCTTTCGTTATCCCGTATGCGTTCGCGATAGCGGCCCTGATCACTGGCCGCACCGATGACCGCTGGACCCGCATCACGCGCCGCTGGACGCTATGGGCCTGGCTCTTCCTCACCTGCGGCCTGGTACTGGGCGGACGATGGGCCTACGATGTGCTTGGCTGGGGTGGCTACTGGGGCTGGGACCCGGTGGAGATCGCGGCCTTCATGCCCTGGCTCACTGGAACGGCCTTCCTGCATTCGGTGATGATCCAGGAAAAACGCGGCCTGTTCAAACATTGGAACATGATGCTGATCATCTTGACCTATGACCTGGTCATCTTTGGAACATTCCTCACTCGCTCAGGTGTGCTCTCCTCCGTACACTCGTTTGCACAGAGCGCAATTGGCCCGTTGTTTTTCGGCTTCATCGGGCTGACTCTCATTTCGTCCGTTGCATTGATCATTTATCGCTGGGCCAACCTGAGATCTGAAACAGAAATGAAATCCCTGCTCTCGCGCGAGGCCTTGTTCCTGCTCAACAACCTGTTGTTCATAAGCATCCTGGTGGTATGTTTTTGGGGCGTCATTCGTCCACTGATTTCCGAGCTCCTCACCGGCCAAAAAGTGACCATGGGGCCTCCCTATTATGAAAAGGCAAATGGTCCTCTCTTTGCAGCGCTGCTCTTTTTGATGGGGATTGCACCGCTTTCCGCGTGGGGTCATTCCACCATGAAGACATTGGGCCGCGCCGCCTGGAAGCCGACCTTGCTGGCGGTGGCGGTCACGGTGCTGATTTTCTTCACATATACGCGTGACCCGTATGCTCTGATTGGCTTCTTCCTGGTGGCATTCACCATCCTGATCACATTGTATGAATACGGGCGCGGTGTCTTCGCCCGCATGCGGAGTCAGGGCGAGAATGTGCTGACCGCATTCTGGAACCTCACCGGCCGAAATCGCCGCCGATATGGCGGGTACATCGTCCATTTGAGCATTACACTGATGGCCATCGGTATCCTGGGCATCGAACTCTTCCAGGTCGAGACGCAAGGCACCATTGCGGTGGGTGATTCGCTGCAACTTTCCGGGTACACAATCAAATACCGCGAAGTGGCCTCCTGGGAGGACCGGCCAGCCGGTGTGAAATACACCCGTGCCGTAGTGGACATCTACAATGAGCAAGGCGACTTCCTCGGCAACTTGTACCCGCGCAAGGACTTTTATTTCGACAGCCAGCAGCCCATGACCATCCCCGGTCAACTGGCTTCGCTGAAGGATGAACTGTATGTGCTGCTGATCAATTGGGAGCCCATTTCGCAGGCCGGCACCACCTTCAAGATCTTCGTCAACCCGCTCGTGAACTGGCTATGGCTTGGCAGCCTGCTCTTCCTGGTTGGCATTTTTGTGGCGGCCTGGCCCGACAGAGACCCGGAGCCTGTGACCGTGCAGGAAAGAAAGAGCCTCCCGCAGACCAGCGCGGCGGATTAGATGGTAATTAGTAATGGTAAGGAAAACATGAAAGCAACCTGCAACTCGAAATCATTACCCTTTACGAATTACAAATTACTGCTTGTTATCCTTGTAGTTTTTGCACTCACAGTTACCAACAACGTTGCTGTTAGTTCGCAGGGTCCTACCCCCACCGACGATGAAGTAAACCGGATCGCCAAGCAGTTGTATTGCCCGGTCTGTGAAAACACGCCCTTGGATGTGTGTCCCACAGATGCATGCCGCCAGTGGCGCGAAGAGATTCGTACCATGCTGGCAGACGGCAAAAGCGAAGCTGAGATCAAACAGCACTTTGTGGATTATTATGGTGCACGCGTATTGAATGAACCGCCGAATCGCCTGGCCACTTACCTGGTCCCGGCGGTGATTATTCTGCTCGGAGCATTTTTGCTCTTCCGTGGCTTTCAGATGTGGATGAAACCGGCTGCAACAGAGGCCGCTTCGGCTACGTCAGAAGCGCAGCCCGTCCAGCAGGATGAATACATCGCGAAATTGGAAGAAGAGTTAAAGAAAAGACAGTAATCGTTTGGGCGGATATCGATCCACCCTGCTGGAGAAAGCAATGACCGAAACAACCATCACAACCGAGCAACGCGGTGTGCCGCGCTGGGTCCAGATCATTATCTGGATTTTGCTGGTTGGCCTGCTGGCCTTAATGGCCCTCGGCCTGCAAAAGGCGCAAAAACCCATGGCACAAGTAGGTAAACGAATTCCCGACCTGTCGTTCAAGTTTTTCAATGGCTACGAGTATGAGGGGACTTCCCAGATGAATCTTTCCGACCTGCGCGGCAAGGTTGTGGTCATCAACGTCTGGGCCTCCTGGTGCAAGCCCTGCGAACAGGAAGCGCTTGAACTTCAGGCATTTTGGGAATCGTATCAGGCGCGCGACGTCGTCCTGATCGGTGTGGATTACGTAGATACTCCAACGGGCGCCATGACGTATCTGAAGAAATTCAAGATTACGTTCCCCAATGCACCCGACCTGCAATCGTCCATCTCGAGCACGCTGAACCGCAACATGGGCGTGCCGGAGACCTATTTCATCGATCGAGAGGGCATCCTAAAATTCGTTCAGGTGGGCCCGTTCACTTCGATTGAAGATATTCAAGATATTGTGGACCCCTTGCTGATCCAATAGAGAGTTTCTCATGCAACTCGTTTCCATCTTCCTGGCGCTCGGTATTGCAGTCTTTGTAGGGTTATACCTGTATGCGCCTTTTCTTGAAAGACGCGCTCGCCGCGTGACTGCTGAGGAACATGAGCTCTCGGCGCTGCTGGCAGAGCGCGAACGCACGCTGAGTGCCCTGCAGGAGCTTGATTTCGATTACAGGCTCGGCAAGGTTCCTGAAGAGGAGTATCCAGTTCAGCGCGCGAACCTGCTTCAAAAGGGCGCTGATGTTTTGAAGCGCATCGATGAATTGACACCACAAAAAGCCCGTTCCCATAAAGATGCTGATATCGAACGCGCCATTGCGTCCCGCCGCAGGAAGACTGCTGTCGCGAGTATCACAGATGATGATATCGAATCCATGATCGTGCAGCGCCGCAAAGGACGTAAAACAAAAACAGCAGGTTTTTGCCCCAAATGCGGAAAAGCCGTGATGGTATCTGATAAATTCTGCCCTGCCTGTGGCAAGGTTCTTTCCTAGAAGGGCAAACGATTGAGCCAGTCTTTCGATAGTATTGCAATGCTAATCAATAACGCTGCGTGGATAGGTAGGCTGCCTCTCCGCCGGCTGCCAAGGAATTTTCGATGAGATTTCGGATCGCTTTAATTACGCTGTTTGCCAGCGTATTTGCCGGCCTGCTTTCGGCCTGTAACTTCACGCTAGCGCAGGACGTCACGCCCCCACCGGGTTACGTCCCGCCAACACCCATGCCCACGCTGGTATTAGTGCCCCCGCAAACGCCGAACGTGGCAAATGGTGCGGCTATCTATGCAGTAAAATGCGCACCCTGTCATGGAGAGACCGGTTTGGGTGACGGTAAACAGGGATTGCAGCTTGGCGTCACCGTGAAGGCCTTTGGCCTGCCAGAAATTGCGCGGCCAGCTTCACCCGAAGAGTATTACACCACGGTCACGCGCGGCAATATGGAACGCCTCATGCCGCCGTTCAATAGTCTCAATGACCAGGAACGCTGGGATGTGGTCGCCTATGTGTTGACGCTGCACACCACACCTGAGCAAGTTGAACAGGGAAAAAAACTTTTCGAAGCGAATTGCGCCGATTGCTCCACTGATTTTTTCAGGGATCAGGAGCAGATGACGAAGCTGAGCGCGGTGGAATTGGCGCGCCTTGTCCGGCAGGGCAATAATGAAGTGCCCGCATTGGGAGCGAATTTGAGCGATGACGACTTGTGGGCTATCGCGGCTTATTTGCGGACCCTCTCCTTCGACACTGCGCCCCTAGCCCAGCCGACCACTGTCCCTGCCTCCGAGACTCCGGTTGCGGCTGTAGCAGAGACGCCCTCCGGTGAGGGAACGCCAGTTGGCAGCGAAGTGACATCAGTCATGGCCGCGGGGTTTGGAAACGTCAGGGGAACCGTGGAAAGCAAATCCGGGGCCAGCCTACCCACTGACGTGACCGTCACGCTGCACGGCTTCGAGCATGCCAAGGGTGAGAATGCAGGCGCGCAGGAAGTGGTGACCCAGGAGGGAAAAGTCAACGCGGATGGGACATATGTCTTCGAGAACGTCGAAATGCCCGCCGGGCGCATCTTTTTGGTAGAAGCCACCTACAGCAATATTGCGCTGCAATCCGAGCCGGGTGTTGTGGAGGCTGGGCAGACCGAGCTTGGCTTACCGCCCATCCTGCTATATGAAATCACGGACGACAGTTCGAAACTGGTTATTGACGAGGTGAGTATCTTCTTTCATGCCGGTGAGGAATCAACCTATGATGTGCTGGTGCTCTATAACTTCCGTAATCCAGGCGATGAAGTGATAGCCGTGAAGATGAAAGCGCAGCAGGAGATTCCCTTCCTGAAATTTCCCAAGGATGCGACAGGCTTGAGCTATGAAGCTGTGCAGGATAGCGCGCCTTTCATCAGCATGGACGACGGTTTTGCGATGAGGCCCAGTGAACAGCCATACGGCATCGTGGCCTATTCCACTGTGCCAAAGCAATCTGAGCTGACTATCACGCAGGACTTTATTTTGCCTGTGGCCCTTGTACGAATCTACGTTCCGGATGGCATGGAAGTGAAGGGAGAAAATCTCGCCTCTGAAGAGACACAAAACATCCAGGGCACGGTTTATCGATCGTATAAGGCACCCGGTCTCCAGGCTGGTGAGGGGTTGACCTTTGAGGTTTCAGGTACGCCCAGCGGCGCCGGAGCAGAGGCAACGCAGGGGACTTCCTCCAGCAACAACCTGGTGCTGATCGGCGCGGGCGGCCTGGGTATCCTATTGATTGGCGCTGGTGTATGGATGTATGCGCGCGATCGCAAACGCACTGAAGATGAACTCGAAGAAGAGGACGATGAAGATGAGCCTGAATTTGCAGCCTCCGAGGAGGTGCTGGACGCCATCATCGCGCTGGATGACCTGCACCGCGCCAAAAAGATTTCCGACGAAGCATATCAAAAGCGCCGGGCGGAGTTGAAAGAGACTCTGAAAGAGATGATGTAAAACTCCCCGTCCTGAGCGGAGTGGCGCCGATGGTGGAGTAGAGCGGTGATTTTCCGCTCGTATCGAAACCCGAGCGCCACGCAGACGAAGGACAATTAGTCAATAAAATTTTGTCTTCATGAAAACTGCCCTCACCTGCACTCCCTGGCACCGCCCGCCAGGGCAGGTGTGCGCCAGGTGCAAGTGTCGTCCGCGCTCCTCAAAGAACATTCGTCGCTCCGCTCACATAGTCCCGATGCACATGCGGGAGGGCGAGGTAACACCATGATCACCGTTAAAAAACTCGTCAAACGCTTTGGATTGAAAACCATCCTGCGCGGGCTGGATTTTGAAGTGCAGCCGGGTGAGTTCGTCGCGCTGCTCGGCCCCAATGGCGCGGGCAAAACGACCTTCCTGCGCGTGCTGGCTTCGCTCTCACGCCCCTCGCTGGGAGAAGTGAAGGTGGCGGGATATCGTTTGCCCAATGAAGCCGCGCAAGTGCGCGCCACACTGGGTGTAGTCTCGCATCTTCCACTGCTCTATGGCGATTTGACCGCGGATGAAAACCTGCGTTTCTATGCCCGCATGTACAACATATCCAACCCCGAGTCACGAATCAACGAAGTGCTCGAAATGGTCGGGCTTGAAAACCGCCGCCGCGACCTGGTCCGCACGTACTCGCGCGGCATGCAGCAGCGTCTCGCCATCGGGCGCGCCGTCTTGCACGACCCAGATGTGATGCTGTTCGATGAACCATATACAGGACTCGATCAGGATGCCTCTTCTATGCTGGATGAGGTCTTGAAAACTGTCGCTGCACAGGGCCGGACGGTGGTGATGACCTCCCATGATCTGGCGCGGGCAGAGGAACTTGCCAGTCGTTTTGATGTGCTCTCGCGCGGCGTAATTGCAGCTTCAACGACTGACAGAGAATTGAAAAATAGCAACCTGCTCACATTCTATAAACAGGCATTGGCAGCTTAACATGGCAAAAGATATTACAGAAGCCGCAGGCAAACCACTGCCGGCAGAACGCAAACTCAACGCCCAGCCAAACGGCAGCTTCATCAAGGCCATGACTGCCGTCGTCTGGAAGGATCTGCAAGCCGAATTCCGTTCGCGCGAGCTCTTTTCCGCGATGCTGGTCTTTTCCCTGCTGATCATCCTGATCTTCAATTTCGCCCTCGAACTGGATGTCAAAACGCGCCAATCGGTGACTTCCGGTGTGCTATGGGCCACCTTCGCTTTTGCCGGCACGTTGGGACTGAACCGCTCGATGGCCGTCGAAAAAGACCGCGGCTGCCTCGACGGTCTCCTGCTTGCGCCAGTGGACCGTTCAGCGATTTTTTTTGGCAAAGTGATCAGTAACCTGGTGTTCATGCTGATCGTGGAAGCTATTGTCCTGCCAGTATACAGTGTGCTGTACAACATTAACCTCTTTCAACCAGGGTTGTTGATGGTTATCCTGCTTGGCTCGATTGGTTATGTCGCGGTCGGCACGTTGCTTGCCGCCATGTCTGTGCAGACACGCACGCGCGATATCCTCCTCCCCATTCTGTTGTTCCCGGTTGCGATTCCGGTTTTGTTATCGGCAGTCAAGGCCAGCGGCGGAATCCTGGCCGGGGTTCCGTTCGAGGAAGTTCAATTCCCCATTAATCTGTTAATTGCTTATGATGTTATTTTTATCGCTGTTGCATTCATGACATTTGATAACATTGTCGAGGAATAAATCAATATCATTAATGGCAATCACTTGCACCATCCTTGCGGAGCAAGTGCAGTTGCCGTAAATAGTCAATCATAAATCGCTAAGGAGTTCTATGTCCACCAAGCCCACCCTGCTTAAGATCCTGGATATCCTTGCACTCATTCTGCTAGGTATTTCCACATATTTCGCGCTTATCAAGGCCCCCACTGAACTGGTGATGGGACCGGTGCAGCGTATTTTTTACTTCCATCTCGGCACCGCTTGGACGGCCCTGCTGGGCTTCTTCTTTTCCTCCGTGCTGAGTGTGATCTATCTTGTGACCAAGGATCTGAAATGGGATCGCTACCAGGTGGCCGCCATCGAAGTGAGTTTGGTATTCTTCCTCATCACAATTGCGCTCGGCTCCATTTGGGCACGTCCTGTCTGGAACACCTGGTGGACCTGGGACCCGCGTCTCACCACTGCCGCGATCACCGAATTGGTGTATATCGCCTACTTCATGCTGCGCCAGGGCATCGATGATCCGGATCGCCGGGCCCGTTTCGGCGCGGTGTACGCGTTGCTCGGCGGTATCAGTGCACCGATCACCTTCTTTGCCATTCGCCTGTATCGCACCATCCATCCGGTGGTCATCGCCGGAAGCAACCCGGAGGCCGAGGGCGGTTTCAGCATGACATCACCGATGCTGACTGCCATGTTTGTCGCCTTGTTCGCGTTCACGGTCATCTTCATTGACCTGTATTGGAACCGCATCCGTCTGGGCGAATTGCAGGATAAGGTTGAGCAGTTGAAGTTGAAAGTGACGATGTGATTTTGCTTTGGCCCTTGTCGGGGTCATGACCCCGACAAGGGCCAAAGCATAGGAGACAAAATGTTCTTACAAGAAGCCACCCCCGACACCTCTAGTTATTTGATTGCAGGTTACGCCGTTGCATTTATCGTAATGGCGCTTTATGTTCTCAGCCTCTATCTGCGCAGCCGCAACTTGAATCAGGACCTGACGCTGCTCCAGGAAATGGATAGTCAATCCACGCAGGCGAAAAAGGTGCCAGCAGAACAGTCCCGGAGCAATACCGGGAACAACTCCGCAGTACCGGCCCGAAAAGAGTCCGTGAAGAAGTAGTACGCATATCTGTAACTAAATGGTACGAAACAGGTATCCTCAACTACAGCAGAGTCCGCTATAATTCGAGCGGGCTCTATTTTTATGAGAAAAGACGAGAGGTCTCGGATGCAGTGGAGGACACAGCTCATAATGTTGGGCCTGCTTTTCGTTGTTACGGGAGCCGTGCTCGCGTCCACTTCACGAGGATTTGCCGCGCCATCCTATGCTCCGCCCGGCCCGGATCGATTCTCAGTGGTCACGGTCGAGTACACCAAATATTTCTGGTGGATGCTGGAATGGGACGGAAGCGGCGATGTGATCTGCAAGATCGAAGTCGATCATGAAGGCTTGCCCACGCCGGGGGATGTGTATGTGGATTGCGGCGAAGACATCTATCAAATATGGGTGGAACAAAAACCCTGCACAGAACTGGATACAACCTTATGCGAGGGTGTTTATGTCGTGATGATCGGCAGTGAACCTGCTACCAAGGAGATTTCCACCAAGCTCGCTCCCCCTGTCGTTCAGGTGACATTGGAAAACTGCAATCCAGTATACACTTCCTCGACTAATATCTGCGAGACAGATCCCATTCTCGTTTTAACAGGGATCGAACCGATTCCTGGCTATGTGATCACCGGCATCGAAGGCACCTATGAAGGTCAACCGTTTAACTGCGGTTCCACCTGCCGGTTGAGGCTACCGCGAACCGATGAAGACGGCTTTACACTTCAATTCTGGGCCTATTCCAGTTATGGTGACAGCAGTGAGGTCTTCGATGCCCTCATCCGTGTGGCACAGACCAGCGCGGGGAATCCTGATCAAATCTTCTGGTATGTGGACGTGTTGAGTGACCAATGGGCGGGTGTGCCGCTTGCCAGTTGTGTGAGAGATTGGGGCGTCCTGCCGCCCATTGGCGGCCCGCCGGAATGGATCAGCACTCCCACCCAAAGTGAAAAGCTTGGCACCGATGTCCCTTATACCTATTTGGCCGCAAAATTGATCCTGAGCGGCATGGTTGATGCAAGCTTATGTCCGGATGGCGGTCTACTGGGAGATGATGTTGCCTCGGCCTGCGGCATGGAAGCAGCGCGCGGTGCGGTCCGGAACTGGCAGAATCAATTTGATGGTCTGATCCTGAATGTGGCAAAAGACTCCGGCGTTCCTGCGCATCTGCTGAAGAACCTTTTCGCGATCGAAAGCCAGTTCTGGCCCGGTCTCAGCCTCAAGAGCGATATAGGATTGGGCCAACTGACCGAACAGGGTGCAGACACCACGTTCCTATGGAACCCGCCTTTCTTTTCCCAGTTTTGTCCGCTGGTGATGGACTCGAATGAATGCAAGAAAGGGTACCTGGGGTTGGAAGATGAGCAAAAAAAATACTTGCGGCTGGCTTTGATCAGTGCGGTTAACGCGGATTGCCCGGCCTGTCCGCTGGGCATCGACCTGGAACGCGCCAAATTCAGTATCACCGTGTTTGCCCACACCATGCTCGCCAACTGCGGACAGGCGGGACAACTGGTCAGGAATTTCACCGGCCGTGCACCAGGCGAGTCTGCCACGTATGAAGATTTGTGGAAGTTCACGCTTGTCAACTACAATGCCGGGCCGGGATGTCTGGGCGATGCCCTGGATGCAACGCTCATTGCGAATCAGGAGTTCAGCTGGGAGAATGTTTCCTTGCGCCTCTCACCGGCCTGTGAGGGCGCTCGAGACTATGTGAATGAAATCAGTCAGCAGAGCCAGCCTGTCCCATCATACCCATAGTCTTGATTGAGAAGTGAATGATGAGGCTACACCAACTCTGAAACCTGGGTGGTAGCATGAAGGCCTGGATCGGCGCTGAAATCCAGTCAACGCCGGATAATCTGATTTCCTAGAACAGCTCGCGACACGTTCGCGGGCTGTTCTGTTTTCACAAAATGTGGAGAAATGGTCCCTTTACCATTAGTAATGCTTATCCATAAGTAAACCTAATCAGTACATATTATTTCCATCACTATCGATAACAGGGAAGATCATAGAAAATCATCTCGAAATCACCAGATTATCGAGGAAAACTTGAAATCGAACCTTCTCAGCATATTGATGGTCGTCACCTTCGCACTCTCGGCCTGCGGGACTGCTGCCTCTCCACCCACCACAGCGACAGAAAAACCCATCGAAATGGAAGCAATCGTCGAGGTCCCGCCTGAAGTGGATGAATGTATTGCGTGTCACACGGATAAGCAACAGCTCATCGATACCGCCACGCCGGTGGAGGAAGCCGAGTCCGAATCCAAGGGAGTTGGCTGAGGGGGCGATGTGGCTCCGTTGGAGCCATGGGAGAAAGTGCTCGTCAATTACGAAACATTTTCACAGACCACGCATGGCAAGCAATCGTGCACTGATTGCCATGGCGGTGTGCAGACATCGGCTGACAAGGACGCGGCGCACGAAGGCATAATCGCCAGCCCAAGCGCCAACCCGGAAAAAATCTGTGGTGAATGTCATCAGGAACAGACCGCATCCTATCCATCTGCACTTCATGCAACCCAACAAGGGTATTGGACAGCCATTAACGCGCGCAGTGCACCAGAAAATCATCCAGTGCTGGAAGGGATGTTCAATAATCATTGCGCCAGTTGCCATACCACCTGCGGTGAATGTCATGTGAGCCAGCCGAAAAATGTGGGCGGCGGTCTTTTTACGGGTCATGTTTTTGAAAAGACCCCGCCTATGACACGCTCCTGCACAGCCTGCCATGGAAGCCGTGTGGGCAATGAATTTCTTGGCAAGAACGAAGGCTTACCCGGCGACGTGCATTTCCGTGAGGGGCGCATGAACTGCGTGAAATGTCACGAAGGAGCAGACTTGCATGGTTCTACTACGGACGTCGCAAACGCGGATACACACCGGTACACAGGGGTGGAAGACCCGAAATGCGTGGATTGCCATCCTACAACACTACCCGGCGGCGATGAGAACCCGATGCACCAGTCGCATGGAGATACCTTATCCTGCCAGGTCTGCCATTCGATCACCTACACGAGCTGCGACAGTTGTCATGTGGCGATCAGTCAGAAGAGTGGAAAGCCCTTCTTTGAAACACAAGCCACCTATCCGACCTTCCTGATCGGGCGCAACCCGAATCCATCCGAAGAACGACCCTACAAGTATGTGCCTGTGCGACACGTGCCCGTGGATTCAGAAAGTTATGCCTTCTACGGCGAGAACCTGTTGTCGAATTTCAACGTGCTGCCCACGTGGGTCTATGCCACGCCGCACAACATCCAAAAGAACACACCCCAGAATGCTTCGTGCACGGTTTGTCATGGAAATGATGGTTCCATCTTCCTCACCGCGGACAAAGTGAAGGCAGAGGAACTTGAAGCTAATCAATCTGTGATCGTGAGTTTGATCCCGCCGCCCATCGAAAAATTTCTCAACGCGCCACAAATGCCAGCCTCGCATGTGAATCATCTGTCGAATTCCTGCACCGCCTGCCATGCGGAGGGCATCCGCAATGCGCCGGTCTTCCCCGAAGACCATATGGAATATAAGGACGAAAATTGCTCTGGTTGCCACAAGTTACCACAGTGACTTGATTGAAACAAAATATCATAAGGAGACTTCACCATGTCTAGAAAATTGCAAGTATTGTTAGCTCTGCTTCTTGCCCTCAGCCTGATTTTAGGCGCGTGCGCGCCTGCGGCTGAACAGGTCGTGGAAGAGACTCAGGCTCCGGTTGTGGAACAGCCGATTGTCGATGAACCAGTCGTCGCTGCGCCCGATGCGCAGGCACTATTCATCGATCTCGTTGCCGGTCTGCCCGCGGACAAAGGTTATGGCACCGTCAAACCCGCCGCACTGAACGAGGAAATGGTTGACAAAGCCCCGTTCCTGCTCGATGTGCGCGAAGCCGCTGAAATCGAAAAAGACGGCTACATCGAAGGCGCCGTCAACATTCCAGTACGCGAAGTGCTCGCCAACCTCGATAAACTCCCTGCACTCGATCAACCCATTGTTGTTTATTGCGGTTCTGGTCATCGCGGTGGCATGATATTAGCCGCCCTCAAACTGCTGGGCTATACCAACGTCCGCAATCTGGCAGGCGGAATGGGCGCATGGAAAAAAGCCGAACTGCCCGTTGTCACAGGCTCCCTACCGGCCGCCCCCACAGCCATCAGCACCCCCATTATTGCTGACCAGCCGCTGTATGACATGCTCAACAGCTTCTTCACCGAACTGCCGGATGACTTCTATTCCGTCAAATCGGACAAGCTGGCTGAAGAACTGACCGGCGCAACTTCGCCCACGATCATTGACATCCGCACCGCAGAAGAATTCGCCAAGGATGGCTATATCGAAGGCGCGGTGAATGTACCCATGCAGGAGATCTTCAACAACCTCGATAGACTCCCTGCCATGGATGCGCCCATTGTGGTTAATTGCGTTTCCGGCCACCGCGGCTCCATCGTTGCCATGGGCTTGCGGCTGATGGGCTACACCAATGTAAAAAATCTCGCCGGTGGCCTCAACGCCTGGAAAGCCGCCAAACTCCCTGTGGAAGGCTGGGTCGACTGGGCAATGGTCTGGAATGATTATCTCACCACCATGCCCGAGGGCTACTTCACCATCAAAGCCCCTGACCTCAACACCGCCCTCACTGAAAAACCGCCTTTCCTGCTGGATGTACGCGAGGCAGCTGAAATCGAAAAAGATGGCTATATCGCTGGCGCGGTTAACATCCCGGTGCGCGAGGTCCTCAACAACCTCGATAAACTTCCCGCTAAAGACCAGCCTATCGTTATCTACTGTGCCTCCGGTCACCGCGGCGCTATGGTTATGGCTTCCTTGCAAATGCTTGGATATACAGATGTGAAGAATCTCGCGGGCGGACTCGGCGGCTGGAAGAAAGCCGAACTCCCAGTGGAAATCGGTACGCTTCCCGCCCAACCGGTAGTTGGCACTACTCCCGAAGTGGACGCTACCCGTCTGGTGAATCTCAATGCCTTCCTGACCAACCTGCCTGAGGGCTTTTCCACCGTCAAACCCGCGGACTTAAACGTCGAACTGACTGGCACTGCCGTCCCGTTCATTCTCGATGTCCGAACGGCAGACGAGTTCAAAGAGGGCTTCATTAACGGCGCCATCAATGTCAACATCACGGATGTGCCTGCCAACCTCGCCCAACTCCCCACCGACAAGGCTGCACCTATTGTAGTGCTCTGCCAGTCCGGTCATCGTGGCTCTATTGTCATGATGTATCTGCAAATGATGGGCTACACCAACGTCCGCAACCTGGGCGGCGGCATGAATGCCTGGATCGGCGCACAACTGCCGGTTTCCAACGCCGGGTAATCCAATTCACATCACTGCCCGCGGTTCACCCCGCGGGCAGTTCACTTCTGGGACACTCACTCTGTATTTTTCTCCCGGCGGCGGGAGCATGTTGATGTGAAAGCCTTCGGGACGTCTACTTCGTGGGGTGTTTATCCCATCCCTGTCACGCGCAAGAACGGACATTTTTCACTGGTCGCAGATATGACAAATGCTTATTCTTACAGCAAGGATTCATCAGTGCTCCTTATCACCGAGAGGAAAATGGTCGAACTATCCACTTTGCGCGTGTTTCTTGTGGCGGCAGAAGAGCGGAATTTCAGCAAAGCTGCCCAGCGGCTTCACATGACACAATCTGCCATCAGCCAGAACATCCAATCACTGGAACGTGCACACAACGTCGAATTGTTCATCCGCCGCGGCAGAACCGTAGAACTCAGCGAAGCAGGACAAACGATTCTACCCATGGTGCGCGAGGTACTGCTGGCCGCACGTCTGCTCGAAGATGGCTTTCAGGAAGTGAACAATCAAGTTGGCGGAGAATTGTTAATTGGTTGCTCAACTTCGGCTGGAAAGTACATTCTTCCCACATTGCTGGCCGAATTCCAGCGCGAATACCCGGCGGTGCATCCGCGTGTCAAAATCATTAGCCGTGACTCAGTCGTGGATCGACTCATCAGTCGTTTAATCCCAATTGGGATTGCCAGTCAACGTATCGAACATCGTGAAATTGAGTCTGTTCCGTTGTTCGATGACCGCATCATCCTCATCGTACCGCCTCATCATCCCTGGGCCACATACGGACGCGCCTTCCCCTCCGACCTGCTGGACCAGCCATTCATCACGCGTGAAGACACCTCCGGCACGTGTGAAACTGTTATGGAGGGTCTCAAGCCGCAAAACATCACCATCGACAATTTCAACGTTGTGATGGAACTCGGCAACACCGAAGCGATTGAAATGGCCGTGGAACGTGGTGTGGGCATTGCCTTCGTCTCTGAAATGGTGGCGGCGCGCGGGCTGGCTCTGGGACGCATCAAGAAAGTGGAAGTGGAAGGATTGGATCTGCGCCGTGGAATCTACATGGCGCGACACATTGGTTTTCCATTTACCCGCGCCCAATCCCTGTTTTGGGAATTTGCAAAATCCCAATACGAAAAATTAAACAATGAGATCTGGAACAGTTTGATACAGTTTAAAGCAGTTGCATAAAGTTGTACCCAGCGGGCATAATATGCTAAACTAAAGGCATGATGTCATTGCGGGTAGGGTTCTAATCCTGATGGGGATCCTCCCATGAACGAGAGTCTCTCCGCAATGACATATTGATTCCAGGAGTCCTTTATGCTCAGCCTGATCGAAAAAATCCTCTTTGCACTCGCGGTCCTTGCATCTTTATACTTTACCTATCGCGGTGTGATGTGTATCATCGGTCACATCGCCAGCGGACAGGGCGAGCCCGATTGGGACCTGGTCTGGAAACGCCTGGGCCAGGTCATCGTCAAAGCCGGACTGTTCCAACCTGTTTTTCGATTTCGGCTGGGACCGAGTATTTTTCACGCATTGATTGGCTGGGGATTCATTTCCTTCCTGTTGATCAATCTCGCCGACCTTATCTACGCCTACACAGGCTTCAAACTGCTGGAAAACAGCGGCTCATTTGGAGACGCCTACCGGCTGCTCGCAGATGTGGCCGGCGTGGCGATTCTGGTTGGCATCGTTTCAATGGCCATCCGCCGATTTATCCTGCGGCCTCCGACGCTGTCCACCCGTGAGTCGACCCATCTGCTCCCTCAGGTACGTCCCGGCATCCGGCGCGATTCAGCCATCGTCGCGAGTTTTATCTTTATCCATAACTTTGCAAGGCTGCTCGGCGAATCCTTTTACGTGGCAGATACAGGAGTCCGCGACAGCTGGCAACCGTCTATTTCGTCAGTAGCAGGCTTATGGTCCGGAATGGATGCGAACACATTGCTGATCGGCGAACGCCTGATGTTCTGGATCTCCATTGGCGCGGTGGTGGCGTTCCTCCCTTACTTCCCATACTCAAAGCATATCCACCTGTTCTTTGCCCCGATCAACTTCGCTCTGAAGCCAGAGCGCAAGTCCATTGGGGAGTTGAGCTACATTAACCTGGATGACCAATCCATCGAGCAATTTGGCGCGGCGAAGATGAAAGACCTGGGCTGGGAACAGATCATGGACAGCTACGCCTGCATCATGTGCTTCCGCTGCCAGGAGGTCTGTCCGGCCTACAATACCGGAAAAGTCCTTTCGCCCGCCGCGTTGGAAATCAACAAGCGCTACCATTTCAACACTGGTGGCACAACCGATGTGCTGATGCTGGATCTGATCACGCCTGAAGCCGTGTGGGCCTGCACCAGTTGCGGCGCGTGCGTGGATATTTGCCCGGTGGGCAACGAGCCGATGCGTGACATCCTGGATATTCGCCGCAATCTCACAATGATGGAAAGCAATTTCCCAAAGCAACTGGAGACCGCCTTCAGGGGCATGGAGCGCAACGCCAACCCCTGGAACATTTCGCAGGCCGATCGCATGAAATGGGCCGAAGGCTTGAACGTGCCAACGATCGAGCAAAATGCCGAGCCTGAAATCCTGTGGTGGGTCGGCTGCGCACCCGCGACCGACGCCCGCGCCCAAAAGACTGCCCAGGCTTTTGCGAAGATCCTGAACGCAGCGGGAGTCAACTATGCGGTGCTCGGCAAAAACGAAGCCTGCAATGGCGACTCGGCGCGCCGCGCAGGGCGTGAAGACATCTTTTTCGGCCTGGCGTCACAGAATGTGGAAATCCTCAATGAGGTCGCGCCGAAACGGATCGTGACGACCTGCCCGCATTGCTTGCACACGATCAAGAACGAATATCCTGCTTTCGGTGGAAATTACACAGTGATTCATCACACCCAGTTGATCAATGAACTGGTGGGTGCAGGAAAAATACAGTTATCAGTGACCAGCGATCAGTACAGGGTGACGTTCCATGATCCGTGCTATCTGGGACGGCATAACAAGATTTTCGATGCGCCACGTGAGGACTTGAAATCCGCAGGCATGGAAGTGGTCGAGATGCCGCGTAATTCAGCCAAGTCCTTCTGTTGCGGCGCGGGCGGAGCGCAGATGTGGAAGGAGGAGGAGAATGGCACCATGCGCGTCAACACGGCGCGCTTCGCTGAAGCCAAAGCAACCCTGCTGGATGCCGGACCTTCGAACGGCACGAAAGCCGTCGCGGTGGGCTGCCCCTTCTGCCTCGCGATGCTCACAGATGCCTCCAAAGCTGATGGCGGCGAAATCCAGGTCAAGGATGTGGCGGAGATCGTCGCTGAGCGGATGAAACCAGGAGTGCAAGCACGATGATCGATTTCAAATCGAAATTTGGACGTTTCGCGAACAAGCACATCAAGAAAGAATATTTCATCTGGCTGACCACGGTTGATTCCACCGGCACACCTCAACCCAAGCCGGTCTGGTTTATTTGGGAAAATGATTCGTTCCTGATCTTCAGCCAGGCAAAAGCGCATAAGGTGAAGCATATTCAGAAAAATCCAAATGTGTCCTTGCATTTCAACACCACAGACGACAAAGGCGAGAAGCGGCTGATTATTTTCACTGGCACAGCGCTGATCAACAGCGAGAGCCCGCCCGCGAATCGAATCCGGGCATACATGCGGAAGTACAAGAGCGGGATTGCTGATTTGAACGCGACGCCAGAACAGTTCGCCGGGGAGTATTCGGTGGCGATTCGAATTCATCCCACCAAAGTACGTGGTTGGGAGTAAAATTCTGGTCTAAAATCAATCAGGGCAAAGGCATCCGGAGAGTTCGCCAAATCCATGGCCAGTCCTTTGCGTAGCTACCAGCATTGCACGAAACGCTCGAAGCCCCCGAAGCGGAGTGGGAGTACGGTGCAAATGTCGGGTTGAGAGACTCTTCATCAAACAGGAGGAGGTTTGAATGAAAGCCATGATTCGCACGCTGCATCCTGAAAAGAAACAGGGCGTGAACATCAGCAAGGAAAAATATGAAATCATTCGGAACGCGATCCTTTGCACTTTACAGGCACAGAAGGAAATGTCTTTCATGAATTTATCACGTGCGGTCGAAAAACAGGTGGGCAATTCATTTGACGGTTCGGTCATGTGGTACGTGACCACCGTCAAACTGGACCTGGAGGCGCGCGGCGAGATCAAACGCGTGCCCAGTTCCAGGCCCCAACTTGTAAGACTCACAAAATAATGCTGGTTGGCAGATTTGCCTGCCAGACCGCGTCGCTGGATATGGCGCGCGGTATATAGGATATCGATTCACTCCAACAGATAAGGAATCCATGGCGGACACACCGAATTTGACATTCAGCAGGCGCATAAGTATTTCTCAGCGCACTGCTTCAATAAGACCTGGGAGTATATGGAAAAGGATGGCAATCGCTCCACCGAAGAGAATATGACGATGCTGCACACCGCCGTTGCCTCCCTCTGGCATTGGACCCAGCGCGAAGACGTCAGTCCTGAAAACCTGTCGGTCGGATATTGGCAGGTTTCGCGTGTGTATTGCCTGCTCAAACAACCCCACAATGCGCGCACGTATGGGCTGCAGGCCCTGAAATATGCACGCGAACTTTCCGCCTTTTATAGGGGCTATGCCTATGAGACCCTGGCGCGCGCGGAAATGATCGTGAACAATCGCGTCATCATGAAAACCCACCTTGAAAAGGCGCGTGAAATGCTGGCGCAGGTTGAGGGTGAAGAGGAAAAACAGTTGCTCGCCAAAGACTTGGAATCCATCCGCTGACGAAGAGTACGTTAAAGCCGCCGTCTCGCTGCGAAGTACTTGGTGGCGGCTCCGATTAGATCCTGCGCCGCTCCGGGGACGGCGTTCGCGAAGGGCGGCGCTGGGAGCATACTTATTTGCCAACTCCACTTCAAGGAAGACTTCCCGTATGAAATATGTAGCTCTCTGTTTGACTATCGCCGCCCTGATCCTGGTGGCTTGCTTCACCACGCCTGAAGTCTCCGCCACTCCCACATTGGATACCGTGCAACAACAAGGACAGTCCGTCTTCAAACTGCGTTGTGCCCAATGCCATGCACTTACCCCCGATACTGTTGGGATCGGTCCCTCCCTGGCCGGCATCGCCACGCGCGCCGCGGATCGCGTGGAAGGATATAGCGCACAGGAATATCTCGAAACCTCCATTCTTGCACCGAAGAAATACCTGGTCGAAGATTTTATGGACACGATGCCCACCAACTTCGGCAAGGAACTCACCAGCGACGAGCTTACCGCGCTGGTAGCATATTTGATGACGCTGAAATAACAAAAACCTGACATGTCTCAGGCGCGCCCAGCCCTTCCACATTTATTACGCGGACGGGGCGATCGGGATCTTCACAGGGACCCATACTACCCGGCACCGTCCTGTTGGTCCTGGCAGCCGATAAGGTGGAGATCTACAACAACACCATCAAAGGACACAAAAGTGGCGGCCTGGCGGGCTTCAACCTGGCCATCGGCTTTGCCACCAACGAAATTGATGTGGGGCCAAACCCTGCAGTGGTGAAGTTGGCAGGTTCGTAATTGGGATGAGAAGACCAGGCTTTTCACAAGGCCTGATCTTTTTGTTTATAATTCGATTTGAATACGGTCACTTGACAATTTGCTAGATGATCAGAAAGACTGAATATAGAGTTTTTTCAGAAATACTCTCTGTATGAGGTGGAGAGAATCAATAGCAACAGAATAAATCGATGAGGTGTAGTATGCAAATCGTGCTTGTTCATGTGAGTGTCAAATCTCAATTTATTGAGGCGTTCAAACAAGCGAGTATTGAGAATGCCAACCACAGTGCAAAGGAAGCAGGAATCGCGCGCTTTGATGTGATCCAGCAAACGGAAGATCCAACAAAATTTGTTCTCGTTGAAGTCTACAAAACAGCGGAGGCTCCAGCCACGCACAAAGAGACTGCGCACTACGCGCGTTGGCGAGACACGGTCGCGGAGATGATGGCTGAGCCAAGGCAGGGGATCAAGTACACTAATGTCTTCCCCGGTGACGACAGCTGGTAAACGAATGATCTCTTTCGGATTTGCCACAGCCAGTCAGATCATCTTTGGGGCAGGGAAACTCAATGAGTTGAGAAAGCAGATTGGGGAACCTTCGGCGAAGCGTTTGCTTCTGGTCTGTGGATATTCATCCGACGCGATTCCGCGCGCGAGAGCGATGTTCTCAAAATTCGCGGTCTCAGTCACAGAATTTCAAGTTCATGGTGAACCAACAATCGATGTCATCCGTGACGGCATACATGCAGCACACGATTGTGACCTGGTCATTGGTCTGGGGGGTGGGAGCGTATTGGATACAGGCAAAGCGATTGCAGTGCTCGTAACGAACCCGGGTGATGTGCTTGATTATCTGGAAGTAATTGGCAGCGGACGCGCCTTAGTAAATGCACCGTTACCTTATATTGCGATTCCGACGACTGCAGGCACTGGCTCAGAAGTAACACGTAACGCAGTCATCGAGTCGACCGAGCAAAATCTAAAAGTAAGCTTGCGCAGCGCCTTGATGTTGCCACGAGTTGCATTGGTGGATCCCGAATTGACCTATAACTTGCCACCCGATATCACAGCCAGCTCGGGGTTGGATGCGCTTACGCAACTGATTGAACCGTTCGTTTCGATCAAGGCAAACCCAATGACAGATGCGATTTGCCGAGAAGGACTTTCTTACGCGGCGCGGTCACTACGACGTGCCTATGAAAATGGAGCGGACAAAGAGGCCCGTGAAGGAATGGCACTAGCCAGTCTATTCGGTGGATTAGCTTTGGCAAACGCCGCCCTGGGCGCTGCGCATGGATTTGCCGGTCCATTAGGAGGCATGTTGCACGCGCCGCATGGAGCACTCTGTGCACGCTTTTTGCCCTTCGTGATGGGAGCGAATCTGTATGCGCTAGCAACGCGCCAGCCTGAGCACCCGGCGATAGCACGCTATACTGAAATCGCACAGATTTTTACCGGAGATAAAAATGCATCTGCGCTCGACGGCGTGGCATGGGTTCATAATTTGGTGAGCACGCTACAGATACCCCCGTTATCTGCATACGGAATGAGCAAAGTAGATTTCCCGGAAGCGGTCGAGAAAACGATGAAGGCAAATAGCTTCAAAGGCAATCCGATTGCATTGAATCAGGAAGAGCTAATCACCATTCTGGAACAGGCCATCTAAGCCTGTGCGGCAGGGTATGAAATTGCAAACATACCTGAGGTGAACAAGACACTCAAGCCATCATCAACTTGCGCTCTCTTCACTTCCTATTTACCAACCCTTTTGACACTCCCTTCCGTCGAGCCTCAAGTTAAATTTGGCATTCTCAGCCAATAGGCTGCGGAACGCCCTTGGCAGCCTTCAAGGCAGAACGGATCATGAGATACTCAGTGATGTTCTCTAACGTAATGAGGCCAACGAACCGCCCGGCATGCATGACGGGTAAAGTCTTCGAGTTGGCTTCCTGCAGGCGCGTCAGTGCCATTTCGATCATCTCATGCGAATCCACTGCCGGCAGATCGCGGCGGACGAAATCCATCACCGGCGCGGACTGTCCGTGTTGCGTGAGTGCACGCATGAACGAGTCATGGTCCAGGATGCCGGCGACTTTTCCATTCGCATCCACCACGGGGAAGTCATGCTGGGAGCCAGCCAGGATCAACGCGACAACTTGCGACAGGTTGTCGCTCGGTGACAGGGTCTTGAAATCGGTCAGCAGCGCGCGTGTGACGGGGATTCCACTCACGGAATTCCTCATCTGCACCATGCTGGCTTCCTGTGAAGCGCCAATCCAGACAAAGAAGGCAATGAACAGCAAGAAGGGATTGCTGAACAGGCCGACAAAGCCCAGCAAAAACGCCAGACCCTGACCGATGTTGGCGGCGATCTGCGTGGCGCGCACGTAGTCCATGCGCATGGCCAGGATCGCGCGCAGCACGCGTCCACCGTCCATCGGGAAAGCAGGAATCAGGTTGAACAGCACAAGCCAGATGTTCACTGCCATGAGTCGTCCGAGGAAGGAGCCTGAGGCGATGGTCAGCTCATTCATCGGGACCAGGTTCCGGCTGAAGTAAAGATACGCAAACAGCAGGGCAGCGATGACGACGTTGACGGCCGGTCCCATCAATGCCACCCACAGCTCCTCGATAGGTTTGTCTGGCATGCGCTCCAAACGCGCCACACCACCGATCGGATACAAAGTGATGTCGCGGGTCTTAATGCCATACTTGCGAGCAGTCAGGGCGTGACCATATTCATGCAGAACCACACACAGGAAGATTGCCAGGATGAATAATATGCCATTCAACACGGCAACCCAATTTTGATGCTCGAGCCAGTGGCTATAACCAACCCAGCCGATAAGCAGCAGGAAGGTGGCGTGTACATACACGTCAATTCCTGCAAAACGACCTAGTTTCCATTGCCATTTCATTTTGTCAACTCCATTGTTTGCTCGATCTGGAAGAGTTTCCGGAGTGCCGCATAATTAGGTAAACTTCAAGTTCTGATTCCAGCCTTGAGAGCAGTTTAGAAAGTTTACTTACTCATGAGACAAGCGGTAGACCGCGCCAGAGGATGAATTTATAAGATAAAAGCATTCTACAGAGCAAATGTTAGAAATCTGTTTTAGTTCCTCTCAGGAAATATCAGAGTTTGAATCAAAGGAACTGCCTGTCTTCCGACCGGCAGCGCTCTCATGCAACATTCAGCTTACTTGATGATCCCCAATTTCTTCCCGGCTTCGCCAATCACATCCATGGCTCTCTCAATCTCGCTTGGTTCGTGCGCGGCGGTGACGGTGGCACGCAGGCGCGCCTGACCTTCCGGCACGGCGGGTGAAACAACCGGCAATACAAACACATCATTATGCTGCGCTTCGCTTGTCAGCGCAAAAGCAGCCTCATCCTCACCACACAATACTGGGACAATCGCCGTCTCGGTCAGCATCGTATCGAAGCCCATGCCTTTGAGTCCGCCGATGAATTGTTTGGTGTTCTGGTTGAGGCGCTCGACCCGCCACGGCTCATCCAGAATGACCTTGAAAGCTTCATTCGCAGCCGCGGCTTGCGCAGGCGGCAACGCGGCAGAAAAGATATAGGCGCGGCTGGCATGGCGCAGGTACGCAACAAGTTCCTTATTTGCGGCCACATATCCACCCACCGACGGGATCGTTTTGCTCAATGTGCCCATTTTAATATCAATGGCGCCATATAAGTTGAAATGCTCTTCGATGCCCGTGCCTTTTTCGCCAAGCACACCCAGCGAGTGCGCTTCGTCAATCATTAGCCAGGCACGGTATTTCTTACACAATTCCACCATCTTTGGCAGGTCAATAATGTCCCCATCCATGCTAAAGACCGAATCGGCGATCACCAATTTGGCGACGTCGCTGGTGGCATTCTTGAGCAGGTTTTCAAGATGCTCCATATCGTTATGCCGGAAACGGCGGAACTCCGCGCCAGACATCAAACACCCATCCACAATCGAAGCATGATTTAATCTATCTGAGAACACGTAGTCCCCGCGTCCCATCATGGTGGAGACTACGGTCAGGTTTGTGGCATAACCCGACGAATATGTGACCGCAGCCTCTGTATGTTTGAAGTTCGCAATCGTCTCCTCAAGTTCATTATGAATGGTCAGCGTACCCGCCAGGGTACGCACACCATTTGTACCTGTGCCATATTTATCGATAGCTTTTTTCGCAGCTTCGTTAATCCGTGGATGCCCCACCAGACCCAGATAACTATAGGAAGCGTACATACTCATCACCCGCCCATTGACACGCACCTTCATCCCATCCAGTATTTCCGTCACAGGCTGGTTGTAAAAATAGAAGTCGTGCGCTTTCATTTTTGAAACGCGATCCGCCATCGCTCTCATTCGGCGAGTGACCGTATCGTCTGTGGTGTGAACATCCATCGATGAGCCTCCGAAAAAGAATGCCGCAAGTGTAGTCTAGGCCTGCGGGATTGTCTAGTTACATGATTCCAGCTGCGCCAGGATGTCGTTCTCAAAACGCATTTGACCGAGGAACGTTTCATCGACTCCTGTCTGACCCGTAACCTGCCAGCCAAAAACCTCAACTGGCGCTTCCCCGACGGCAGTTCGCGTGTAGCTGATACGCGCCGTGGAAAGTAGTCCCCAGATCAAGATTTTTTTGACATGTTTTCTCCATTGGCAGGTTATTTGGTGCTTGCGAATATATTGTATTCAGTAAACTCCACCGTCGCCACCAGATTCGGATAGAGAATGCTCGTAAAACGATTCACAGCGGCTGAATTCGCATGGAGGTCGCGGGCAGCTTCATCCCGGAAGATGAAATAATGGAGGAAATGATTCGGCTGCTCTTTTTCCTGCAACGAAGTGTAAAGCAGGGTATCGGGTTCGTTGTCGCGCACATACTCCACAAACTCCCGGATGGCTTCTTCGCAAACCACGCGAGCATCGTCACGCACCACAAAGTAGGCAGATTGGTAAACCGGCATGGGCACCTCCAGATTTGTGTCACCGCGCTGAGCGGAGTGAAACGCAGACGAAGGAGTCGACCTGAAGTCGAAGCGTCTTCGCTCCGTGCGGACGCTCACACCGTCCAGGCATCCCTGCTCCGCGGGGAGAATGACATAATGGATTATATGCCCATGACCGATTCACCATGAGACCCGATAGTGGGATTTTGAAATGACTTACCGAAACGTGCTCTCCCTATCGGACGCCGCCGGTACCACTACTCGGCACGCTTCGCAGCGAGACAGAGGCTTGAGCAGACTCGCAGAACCTACACCCGCGCCTCTCTGCCTCAACGATGGCCTGATCGCTGGACCAAAAGAAGTTTTCCTCCCCGATGGCTTTCACCAGTCCGCCGCGCTCGAGCATTTCGCGCGCGTTGTCATGGACCCCGGCAAACATGAGCGTGCCGCCCTGCTCGTGCAGCCGTTCATGCAGGCGGTGAACGGCCTCCAGACCCGCGGTATCAATCAGGGAAACGCCGCGCATGGAGAGGATCAGGGCATGGGTGTCTTTGAGGTTGGCAAAGGCTTCGTTGAATTGCCCGGTCGCCGCGAAGAAAAGCGGACCCGTGAGAAATGCCACGCGGACATGTTCGCACTTTCCGGCGGTTTCAATCCCCTTTTGCTTGAGGCGTTCGGTGTCCACTTCCTGAACGTCAATGTCAATACTGGCGATTTTGTTGAGGAAGACCGCCCCGGCCAGGAATGAACCAATCAGAATCGCTTGCGTCAGGTCCAGCACGACAGTTGCCAGCATCGTAATGGTAAAGGCGATCATGTCGGTCTTGAAGCGCTTCCCGAAGATAAATTTGATGGCATCCCATTCGCTCATGCGGATGGCAGTCACCATCAACACACCTGCCAGCGCAGCGAGTGGGATGCGCGCCATGAACGGCGCCAGCAGGAACATCGAGAGCAGGATACCAAGAGCATGGATGATGCTCACCAGGCGCGTCTGTCCGCCCGATTTGATTCCCACGCTCGAACGCGCTATCGCCGCCGTGGCAGGGACTCCGCCGAAGAATGGGATGAGCATGTTGCCCAGGCCTTGCGCAACCAATTCCTGGTTCGCCTGCAGGCGGATGCCGGTCATATTGGAGCCAACCGCGCCACACAGCAATGATTCGACGGCGCCCAGCGCGGTGATGGTAAAAGCCGGGGCGATGAATTCGGAGAGCTGAGACCAGGGCAGGTTGGCAAGGCTGAGGCGTTGGTCGAGGAGTAAGGTTTGGGGGATGTCGCCAATCATTTTGGTGGACCAACCTAGACCCCAGTTGAGAAGCGTGGCGAGAACGATGCCAAGCAAGGAGGCGGGAAAACGTGCATTCCATTTGCCCCGCCAAAGCAGCATCGTCAAAATCACGACCGAGCCAATCACCAACGCGTGCCAGTCAAGAGTGAAGCGTGCCGAAAAATATCCGAGAAACCTTTGCGCGGCGGTATCGGTGCCGGGTGTCTGGATGCCGAGGAAGTTGTCAATTTGACCTATGAAGATGATGAGAGCAATGCCCGAAGTGAATCCGCTGATGACGGCCGAAGGAATGAAAGCAATGAAGCGACCGAGACGTAGCAGACCGATAAACAACAGCAGCGCACCCGAAAGCAAACCCGCCACCCAGATGCCTTCGAGCCCGTAGCGTTGTACCAGCACGATCAGCACCGCGGACATCGCTCCCGTAGGCCCGCTGATCTGAAAAGGAGCGCCGGTGAGGGCGCCCATGATGAAACCCGCAAGGATGGCAGTGACCATCCCGGCCGCGGCAGAGGCACCTGAGGCCACCCCGAACGCCAGCGCCAGCGGCAACGCGACCGCCGCGACCGTGAGACCCGCCAGAAGATCCTGCTGGAATTTGGCGAGTGAATACCCTGAAAACTCGTCCTTGTACAGACGAGCGAGGTTTCTTCTTGGCATACGTTGTTCTCCGAAAATAAATAGATTCACAAAGGCTCAGTGCTCCCCCAAGGCGTCCTTTGTGTAAGTCGGGCGCTATTTTATCACAGACGGGACTTGCATATTTAGAACGCGGTACAGCAGGTTTTGCTTGTATTACCTGGTTTTTTTAAAACATGATCCCACAATCGTACGGCACAAGGTTTTCCTCTTCGACATTCAGAATCGTATGTGGGAAGGAACGGCTGATCGTATAGGTTCGGCGGTAAAACCCGCCCCACTTGGTGAAGGTAACCAGCTCAACCATCGCTGCATCCGTCGTCATTTTGACCAGCGGCTCGATATCTTTCATAGTGCGCGCCCGGGCTTTCTGGGAGGCATCGAACTCCATGCCAAAATCTCCCGCGTTGATGTCTGCAATGATGGCATCGGCCTCATCACGGTTGCACACGATCCGGGTATCGTTATAGCTGGCGTGCCAGTACAGGTAAAACTGACCTGCCATGATTTCCATCAGGACATATTCGAAGTATCCCTGTTCCACGTCTTCGATCACGATATGGTCGTGATAATCCGGCAGGTCCGTGCCTGGCGGGATATCTTTGAGAGAAGCGTACCCAGGCTGTCCCTCAGGGCGGACATACAACATGGGAAACGCGCCCAAAAAATCACTCTGATACAGATAATCCAGGACGAAGCCTTCCTGCATGGAAATCTGCGTGAGGGCATTGAAATAGTCGTTGGCATTGAATTCATTGCCTATCTTGACGCCTGTGTCTTGTAAGTGCTGTGGAATTTCCCCGGGCTGGAGATCACGCAGCGCTTTCACGATATCTGTGCAAGCGGAGATGATGGTCCCCTCCCGCGCAGGGAACAGAAACTGACAGGACAATGAAAAAACGAGAATAATGGGGAGCAGAAAAGTCTTTTGTTTTTTCATGAGGACCTTCCACGGTCAAGCCCTATTGTATGGAAACTCGCATAACCGTGAACTCTGAAATTCACGTACTATTCGATCCACTCAAACAAATACTTGACATCATGCTCGATCTCGAACTTCTTGAGGAATTCCAGGTATTGGTCCTGGAAGGTCTGCTTGGTGTGATGCTTTTCCTGATTCGAAATAACGATGTCACTCTGAGGGAGCGTTCGCCGCGACCGACACTTGCCCCGGGCGCAAGTGCCGGGGAGAGTCTCGAGTTTCGCTGGTAGAGACCCTTCGCTGTCGCTCAGGGTGACATGCCTGAGAGCGACTATAGGAAAAAGCCCCATAACCCTCTTGCCAGTTGAACCTGCCCTTGATCCATGCATGGTCATTAATGAAATTGCTGGAATTGTTTTTGATATCCCGCACTAAATCAGATAATGGCATTGATGGCTTCAAGGCAAGGAACACATGTGCATGATCTTCCACGCCGTTGACAATGATTGGCTTTTGTCCCTTGTTCTTTATGATTCCCGCTATATATTCGAATACTTCCTGTCGCCACTCTTTCTGAAGGAGGTTCTGGCGTCCTTGCACAGCAAAGACCACTTGAATATAGATCTGGGAAAATGTGCCTGCCATAACTTTACGTCCAATGAATTATGTCATCCCTTCGGGATTTGAATCGCCCATCACCATACGATCTACAATCGTACCACCCCTTCGGGGTTATCTGATATCCTTGACCAATCCTGAAGGGATGAAATTGTTATAGAACCAGGATTTCATTTATCAGAACCCCGAAGGGGTGACATAGCTTTTCCGGGGAATGTCACCTTGCCAGCTTCCTCAATTCCTCTTCCTCAATGATCTTCACGCCCAATTCTTTGGCCTTATCGAACTTCGAGCCGGGGGCCTCGCCGAGAAGCAAATAACTGGTCTTCTTGCTGATGCTGTCGGTCACTTTGCCGCCGTGGGATTCGATAAAGGCTTTGGCCTCATCGCGTGAAAAAGTGGGCAACGTCCCTGTGATGACGAAAGTGAGCCCATCGAATGCATTGGATTTTTTACTGCTGACCGCCGCCTGCCCGCCTTTGGGCCATACGCCTGCGGCCTTTAACTTCTTCAACACCTGTCTGTTATATGGGAGTGAAAACCAATCCGCAACCGACTCAGCCACGCTCGGACCAATACCGGCAATCTGCTCAATATCATCGGCCTTGGCTTTGGAGAGCGCGTCCAGGTCTGGGAAGTGACGCGCTAAATCTGCCGCACTGACTTCACCCACACCGCGAATCCCGAGCGCGGCGATCAACCGTCCCAGGGAACGCGATTTGGAAGCTTCAATAGAAGCCAGCAAATTGTCTGCAATCTTGCCGGGTGGCTCTTTTTCCGTTTTGCGGTCCTTCTTCGTGACCGCTTCCAGAATATTGGCACGGGTCAAGGTGTAGATATCAGCCACATCCTTGACCTTTCCGGTTTCGATCAACTTTTCAACAATGCGGGAGCCGAGCCCTACGATATCCATCGCGCCGCGGGAGACAAAATGCTCAATATTCCTTAACAACTGCGCCGGGCAGGCCGCATTGACGCAATACCACGCTACCTCACCCTCAAAACGCTCGACCGGTTGTCCACAGGCGGGACAGGTTGTTGGTGGTTTATATTTTCGCTCCTTGCTCGTGCGTGCATCCAGGACCGGGCCGATGATATACGGAATCACCTCCCCGGCGCGTTTCACCATGACGCGATCACCGATGCGGATGTCTTTTTCCGCGATGTAATCGAAGTTATGCAGCGTGGCGCGCTCTACGACCACGCCACCAATCTCAACCGGCTCCAGCACTGCGTTCGGAATCAACACACCCGTCCGCCCAACCGTGACACGAATATCCTGCAATTTTGTTGTCACTTCGCGGGCCGGGAATTTGAACGCGATCGCGCCGCGCGGGTCCTTGCCAATGAAACCGAGATCGGCGGCCAGTTTCAAATCATCGATTTTGATGACCATCCCGTCCGCTTCGTATTCAAGCTCGTCACGGCGTTTGTCCCAGGATTCAGTGTAACCGATGGCATCTTCAATATCATCGAAACGTTTGGCAATAATTGTGACTGGAAAGCCCAACGCTTTCAAATATTCCAACAATTCCCATTGCGAGTTTGGGATTTTGCCACCTTCAGAATGGACGATTTGATAAACAAGCAAGGTAAGCGTACGGGAAGCAGTTTCCGCAGGGTTAAGCACGCGCAACGAACCAGCCGCCGTATTACGTGGGTTGAGATACATTGGCTTCCCCTCCTCTGCGCGTTTCTGATTCAGCTTCTCAAATTCCTTGATAGGCATGAATGCTTCACCGCGAACCACCAGCACCTTTGGCGGCTTAGGTCCCTTTTCATCGACCGGGATTCGCAAGGGAATCGTTTTCACCGTTCGCAAATTTGTGGTGATCTCCTCACCGATTTCCCCATTACCGCGCGTCGCGCCTTGTACAAAAATCCCGTCATGGTAATGCAAAACAACCGACAAACCATCGATCTTTGGTTCGACGACAAACTTTGCTTTTTCCACACGGTCATCGATTCGTTTGACGCGTTCAAACCAGCCGCGCGCGTCGTCCGCGCCAAAGGCATTCGCCAATGAGAGAATGGCTGAAGGGTGACGAACCTTGTTGAATCGGTCAGCAGGTTTGGCTCCCGCGCGCTGCGTAGGCGAATCCGGCGTCACCCAATCCAGGTGCTCGGCTTCGATCCGCTTGAGTTCATTCAACAGTTTGTCGAATTCCAAATCGCTGATGACGGGTGCATCCAACACGTGATAACGATAATTATGAAAGTTGATTAGTTGTTTGAGTTCTTCGTAACGAGATTTAGTGTTCATAAATAAATTATAGTCTAGGTAACAGGCAATTTGCTAGTCCTGGTTATACGCCAGACCAGACTCTTGAGAGTGTGTTCGATGTTCCCGACAGTTTAGGTCTCGATAACATAACATTGCGGCAGGCGCTGAGCTTGAGAGGTGGATCTAGAACCACAGGAGCTGCGCGCATTCTGCTCCGAGCTGCTGTGGCGGCCCTGCTCGATTCGGCTCACCCAGATATTAATTATCCACGCTCAGCTGCCGACATCATTGCCGATGTCAATGCAGCACTGGCGAGCCTTAATCGCAGTACTATGCTCAACCTTGCAGCAGAGTTGGATGCAGATAATAATTTGGGATGCCCTTTGAATTACCGTATCTGCTAAGTTTAAAAAGGGTCCGGCTTTTGCCAGGCCCTTTTGGTTTCTACGACAGAATACAGTTTGCGTGATACTTACTCTCTTCAGATTTGACCACTCCTATCTCCGAAAAGTGAACGTTCAAAAAAACAGGATAAATCATATCCATCTTGTCTGTAACTTTCTTGTTATAAAAACCACTTGCAAATCAATGTTGTTCATTGTATAGTTTTGAAGGAGTTGTGGGACAATCCTTCTTTAGCGGTGCGGGGATAAATGAATATGATCGAAGCGGCGGCGATGAACCAGGGATACAGTTTGGTCGCTCAACTTTCAGAACCATCACTATGCTTCTGAAGGGGATGATCCTTGGGGAGCGAATAGCGAAACCGGTCTTCGTGACCGGCTTTTCATTTTGAGAATGAGAAATTGAAAGGAGGACAATGATCTAATTTCATAATCTTCGACTCCCTCAGTTTGGCTATTTGCCGATTCGATTTCAAGGAAATATATGAGGAGATAAAAAAATGAAAAAAACTGTTTCTCTGCTAATGGCTTTGAGCCTGGCATTGGCTGCCACTTTTGTGGCTTTTGCAGATAGTAATACAATCTACAGCGATACCAGTGTGATGGTCTATGGGCCACTTAATGCTTATACAGCTTTGGGCGATGCCGCCTGGGTCAGCCCTGTTCCGGCTGTGGTCACCTGGAAGCATCCAAGTTGGCCAATTCTGAGTCCAGCGTCCTGGATCTCCAACACCTATTACATCGACGGTAATGTTGCTGGAGATACCTGGCGTTTGTTCCGCAAAACGGTTGAGCTGTGTGAAGGCGCCTATGATATTTCTGGATCCATCAATGCAACGTCCGATAACGCAGAAGAAGTCTATGTGAACGGCAACAAGGTTGGCTTCGATGGAGAAATTCAGGGACCCTTTGTTGACAACGCTGAGTGGAGCACGATCAATTCCTACTACTATGTGGCCGAAGCTAACACACTGACCTTTGACTTCATCGTCAGAAACTACGCGGGCTCCAGCAGTGCAACCTCAAATCCCACTGGATTGATCTTCAATGCAACTGTAAACTATGAGTGCAACCAGCCTCCTGTAGCCGATCCGAACGGACCCTATCTGGGTGCGGTCAACACGGCTATCGCATTCGATGGAACAGGCTCGTCTGACCCGGATGGCGATTCATTGAACTATGCCTGGAACTTCGGCGATGGCAACACCAGCGTGGGTGTCGCTCCGACTCATTCCTATGCTGTAGCCGGAATCTACGATGTCTGCCTGACCGTCAGTGATGGGCACGTTGATTCACCTAATGCATGCACCTATGCTATTGTCTACGATCCAACTGGCGGATTCGTCACGGGCGGTGGTTGGTTCGATTCGCCGGCGGGAGCCGTTGCCCCGGCAGAAAATATTGTCTACTTCAACGGATTTGAAACAGATATTGACGGTTGGTTCACTCCATCCAGAGTCATATCAGGAACCAATGGCATCCCATCCGCCTCTGGAGGCTATCATGCAGAGGCGATAGCAGGCAACTACACTCGCTGGGGTGGTTACAACTCCGTATTCCCAGCTGGTGGTTTCATCACGTCCATGGCTGTATACCTGAATATGAATGCAGGCTACGCAAACGACACCCGCTTTGATTGGAGTTCAGCGATCAATGGACCATCTGGTGAGCATCGCCGTGACTTCGTATTCACAGGTGGATTCTATAACGATGCGACTGGACCCGGTGCTGGCCAGCACCGATTTGTATTCAGCGCCAGCAACAATACCCCAGGCTGGCCGAAAAATCCAGACAGGGATCCGTTTGCTGTTACAACAACTGGTTGGTATACGCTGCAACACTATTTCTATGACAGCGGTGTGGGCGTTCTGGCCGTGGATATGACCATCCTCGATGCAGCTGGCAATGAACTGCATCGTTGGACCATCAGCGATCCAACCGATGTTATTGGCACAACCGTGGGCGGCAATCGTTACGGATGGCTCGTTACGAATGGTTTCCCGTTCCTGGCCATAGATAACAGCGTCAGACAAGAATTTTCCGACATCACTGGTAGAGCTACCTTCGGCTTTGTGTCGAAGTATAAGAAGGGTGCGACAGTTCCTGAGGGCAATACCGAATTCCAGTTCAAAGCTGGCAATCTGAACTTCAGTAGCACCAATTACGAATGGCTGGTTGTCAACCAGGCTGGCGCAAATGCCCAATTCAAGGGTTATGGCACGATCAATGGCACAGGCAACTATGGTTTCATGCTCTGGGCAACCGATGGAGCTCCCGATAAATTCCGCATCAAAATCTGGGATGTAGAGACCGAAGCGGTGATCTATGACAACGGCACAGATCAAGCCATAGGCGGTGGATCAATTGTGGTCCATAAGAAGTGAGGAAACCTGTAACGAAAGCTGTCTAATTATAAAACTGCGCCTCAGCATTCTGGGGCGTAGTTTCTTAACTTTGCCTTCAAAGTTACCCATACGAGCATTCACCGAAGGCGCCGCGTTCCTGGCAATTGTTGAGCGCAGAAAGTAATCGTGCTCGTACATATCTAAAACGCCTCGCTAATTTGCCGCCGCGCATAACAACAATTCTGCTCCGGCAAGGAGCAAGGTTGCAGTGACCTACCCGTTCACTACGAAGTCTTTGAAGTGAGTTGCTTCACTAGCCACGCGATACCCAGCCCGATCAGGGTCAGCACACCAAGCGGAATGAGCCACATGAGCAACATGCCGAAGAAGCCAAACCCAAAGCCACCCATCATCGGCATGTGCATGCCGAAGCCATATCCACGTCCCATCATCCCGTAACCTGTGTAGACATTTGGGAAGATCAACTGCCAGACAAACGGCATGGCAAACTGCAATACGAGCAGGGCAATGACGATCCCAATGATCCATTTCGCTGTTTTAGACATTATTTCATCTCCTTTTTCATCCCATGACCTCTGCCAGGTATGAGATGGTTCTTAATTTTTCATATAATATCCCATCAATTTAAAGATTTGGTAAAGAACGTGAAAATCTCTCATAAAGCTTGTACCAATGAAATTTTTACGAAATGACCACATCCACGAGAGAACTTGCGATATACTTTTGATATGTCCCCTGATCGCATCGGACTCTTCGGCGGCACATTCGACCCGCCTCATCTTGGACACCTGATCCTCGCCTCGGAAGCGCAATCACAACTGGAACTGGACCGCCTGTTGTGGATTCTGACGCCCGAGCCCCCTCACAAACAAGAACAATCCATCACCCCCATCGAACACCGCCTCGCCATGGTGAATCTGGCCATTGCCGATAACCCGGCTTTTGAGCTTTCCCGTATCGAACTCGATCGGCCAGGTCCACACTATACATTGGACACGATCAAACTCGTCGCCGAACAAAACCCAAGCGCAGATATTGTGCCCATCATCGGCGGTGATTCGCTCCGCGACCTGCCGAAATGGCATCGCTCACAGGAAATCGTCTATGCCTGCCACTGGATCGGCGTAATGCGCCGTCCGAACGACAAAGCAAATCTCGATCAGCTCGAACGCGAGTTGCCGGGAATCCGTTCGAAAATTCATTATGTGGACGCGCCCCTATTGGAAATCGCCTCGCATGAGATCCGCAATCGGATCGCCATGGGGAAAACTGTCCGTTATTATCTCTCGCCAGCCGTGTACGACTATATCGAAAAAAATCATCTCTACCAACAATCGCAATTCGTAAATCGTCAATCGTAAATCCTAAATCATCATGTCATTACTTTTCGACTCACTCTTCTCTTCCATCGCGCTGAGTCACCTTATGGTGGATGTGTTCAACAGCAGCCGCCCGGTGCTACTCACATACCTGGGTTTGAGCGAAACCCAGATCGCATTGATCTCCACGATTTATATCTGGGCTTCTGCGCTGACCCAGCCATTCTTCGGTTGGCTCTCCGACCGCGTCGGTCCGCGCTGGCTGGCCGCAGGTGGTGTTTTGTGGATGACGATCTTTTTCAGCGGGGCGGTCTATGTACCCGGAACAGGCGGACTCCTCTGCCTGATCATTGCCGCGCTCGGCTCTTCCTCCTTTCATCCGGTTGGCACAACCCAGGCCACTCTGCAGGGACGCAACCGCCTGGCAGGACGTGAAACGACTGCCGCATCCATATTTTTCATGGCGGGACAAATGGGACATTTCATTGGCCCTGTCATCACAGGTTTGATTCTTGCGCGGTTGGGGCTGCCGTGGCTCTTGATACTTTCTGTAATTTCCATTCCGGTGGGGGTCTCGGTCGCGTATCAATTGCGACACAATCATCCGCATCCCAGACCAATACAAGGCGATGATAAGATTCGCCTGCAAGCCAGCCTTGGTTTCATTGTCCTGCTTGCGATTGTGGCGACTTTGCAATCATGGTCGCAATCCAATATGATCAGCTTCTTTCCAAAATACATCAAGGATATGGGATTCGCTGCAACCACCTACGGCAATATTGCCGGGCTTTTCATGGGCGGCTCGGCCATAGGCAACGTCATCGGCGGATATTTAGGTGACCGATTCACCAAAGGAAAAGTGGCAGCGACGGCGTTGTTCCTTGCCGCCGTTCCGATTTACATCATGAGCCAGGTCGGATGGACAGCCTGGCTGTACGTTCTGATCCCACTGGCGGGCGCGTGTACAGGATCTGTTCATAGCATCATGGTCGTACTGGCGCAGCGGATCATCTCGGGCGGCATGGCACTGGCTTCGGGATTAATTCTCGGCTTCATCTTCTCCTCTGGCGCGCTGGGCATGTTGCTCACCGGGCCCATCGCAGAGACGTACGGCTTTCCCACTGTACTGATCATGACCACCGGCTTGGTGCTGCTTGCCTCACCTTTAGCGTGGATGCTGAAGGAAAGGAACTTCCGCGTTGAGCGGAGCGAGCCATTAGGCGAGCGAAGTCGAAAGGCTGGCATTTAGAAAACTTGCCCTCACCTGCACTCCCGATTTTGAATTTTGAAATGCGCTAGCATTTCATAGCAATTCATGGCAAATCGCACTTGCGCCCGGGCAAGTGTGCGCTACACCTCCCGCTTCAGCGGGACCTGACGGGCCGTTGTCAGGAGGTGCAAGTGTCGACTACGGGATTTCGGCTTGCACTCATTCCCTCCGCTCATGGCGAAGATAATTTGGGGACATTTGTAACCTATAACCCCTCCAAAACTCCTGTACTAAAAATTATATATAATTTATAATTTCGACAAATCCCTATTTTGGAATGCGGGAGTTTGCTCCTGCAAATGGGCTGGCAAACGGACAGGCCCAAAGTAAACTCTGATTTTTGAAATTCCGTCATCGCAGGAGCTTGATGGCTACTCGTCCCACCCATCTCGAAGAAACTGAACTCATCCAAAAACGACCGCTCAAGGATGACATCTTTGACGTCCTGCACGATAAGATCGTCTCAGGCAAATACAAGCCTGGCCAATGGCTGCGGCAGGATGATATCGCCACACAACTCGGTGTGAGCATGACGCCGGTACGCGAGGCCTTCGATCTGCTGGTCTCTGCCGGGCTGGCAGAGCGGGTCGCGTATCGGGGTGTGAGGATTCGTGAAATCTCCACCAAGGACATCGTGGAGGCGTATGGGCTACGCCTGCATCTCGAAGTGATCATTGCCGAGGAAGCGGCCGGGAAAATAACGCCCGAGCAGGTGGCGGCTCTGGAGCGAACGATTGCAGAGATGAAGAAGCACGACGATTTGAAGGATGTAGCCATCCAACGGAAGTTGAGTCGGGAATTCCATGCCGCCATCGCCGATGTGACAAAAAATGATCTTTTGATCAAGTTGTACAGCATCGTCTCGAACGCCTTTCCAGATTGGCTCCTGTACGAAGCCCTTTTCCGCTACCCCGAGATATTGCAGGACAGCATGACCAGCATGCATGCCGAACACATTACGATTGTCGATGCGCTCAAAAAAAGGGATGGCCTGAAAGCCGCGCTGAAATCAGTGGAGCATGTAATGGAGTCCGGTCAGTGGCTGGTAGATTATTTGAGCATTCCCGCAGAGTTATTGCGAGAAAAAGAAGAACAGGTGTTATCGCTGTTGAGGAAGACGTCGAAATAAGGAGATTTCATTATGATGGAAAATGTACAGCTCGAAGAACTCTATAAACAAATGGCACAATGCATCATCGAAGGGGAAAAGGAAATTGCAGTTGAACTCGCGGAGAAATCGATAGAACTGAATATGCATCCTTTGGATACCATCACAAAAGGATTTGTTATCGGCGTCAATTACATCGGCGACCAGTTCGGCAAGGGCGAAGCCTTTCTGCCTGAGTTGGTGATGGCAGGCGAAGCGATGAAGGCCGCCGTGGCCGTGCTGGAACCGGAATTGTTAAAACTCGGCGAAGCGCGCGAAATGATGGGACGAGTGGTGCTTGCCACAGTCGAAGGTGATATTCACGAGATCGGCAAGACGCTCGTGGGCACGATGCTTTCTGCTTCGGGCTTTGAAGTGGTCGACCTGGGTGTTGATCAACCCGCCGAAAAAATCATCGGCAAAGCGCTGGAAATTGATGCGCAGATCATAGGAATGAGCGCACTGCTCACTACCACGATGGTCCGCCAGCGTGAAGTGATCGAGGAACTGGACAAGGAAGGTCTTCGCCCCCGTATCAAGGTCATGGTGGGCGGCGCGCCGATCACAAAGGATTGGGCCGAGAAGATCAAAGCCGATGGCACCGCCGAAGACGCGGTCGGCGCAGTGCAACTGGCGAAGAAACTGGTTGGAAAAGAGTAAATGTCTTTTCACCACAAAGTACACGAAGTACACAAAGGAAAATCCTCTCGTCTCAAACCCTTAGTGCCCTTAGTGTCCTTCGTGGTTAAGTTCTTAATCGCAACTCAGAGAGAAGAGAGACATATCGCCTCGGGAGGGCACAATGTCTCACAAAACTATAAAATCTATCAGCAATCCGAAGCTGAAACTTGAAATCTTAACAACTGAAGAAGTCCAAAAAATCCACGAAGCCACACTGTGGATCATCGAACATGTCGGCGTGCGCTTCCCCTCGAAACGGGCATTGGAGATCTGGGAAGCCAACGGCGCGACCGTTGACCACGGAAAGAAGATCGTACGGGTCAAAGGCGACATCATCGAAGCCGCGCTAACCAAATGTCCGCCCACCTATTCTCTCGCGGCCCGTGATCCAAACCAGGATCTGCCATTGGACGGCAACCACGTCTTCCTCGGGACGGACGGCTGCGGCGTGGAGGTGATCGATCTCGAAACGGCTCAAAAACGGACCTCGTGCCTGCGCGATGTAGAAGAAATCGCTCGCGTGGCCGACGCCACCGAGGAAGTTGCGTTCCATTGGGTGCCGGTCTCCGCACAGGATATGCCCGTGGAAGCCCGCGGCCTGTACGAGATCAAAACCGTGTGGGAAAACTCCACCAAGCACGTGCAGACCGAGAGCATCTACTCTGTGCATGAGGCCCAAGCTGCCATGGAAATGGCGTCGGCGATTGCGGGTGGCAGGGAGCAACTCCGCAAACGACCAGTACTCTCGATGATGCAGTGCACCGCTCCGCCACTGGGTCACGATGGCGGAAGCCTTGATGCTGCGCTTATCGCCGCGGAACATGGCGTCCCGACCGGTTTTATGACCATGGCTTCGTGTCTCACAACCGGTCCAGCGACACTGGCTGGCAATCTGGCGGTTGGCAATGCGGAAGTCATCGCTGCCACTGCACTCCTTCAACTGGCCTACCCCGGTGCGCCGGTCTTTTACGCCGCGGCGCAAACCGCCTCCGATTTGCGGACCGGCGCCTACACCGGCGGCGGACCCGAGGATTATCTCTTCGGCGCGGCAACCAATGTCCTCTCGGACTTTTACAACATCCCGCTTTCGATGGGCTCCTTCGCCACAGGAGCAAAGGAACCCAACTGGCAGGCTGGCATTGACGGTAGTTTGTCCACGCTCATGGCAAGCATCGTCATGTCCGATATGCTGTTGGGCTGTGGATTCCTACACGGCAGCCGCATCTGGTCGTATGCCGAGATGATGATGGATTGCGAAATCTTCTCTATCATCCGCAAGATGATGCAGGGCATCGAAGTGAACGAAGAGACATTAGCGCTCGAAACCATTGCCAAGGTAGGGCCGGGCGGTCACTATCTTGCGCAGAAACATACCCGCAACCACATGCGTGAGTTGTTCATGCCTCAATTCATGGACAGGCGTCCCTACAGCGAATGGGAAAAGAAGCAAGACGACGCCCGCGACTGGGCAACCGCCAAAGCTCGCAAAATCCTGCAGGAGCACCAACCTGATTTATTAGATGAGAAGCTAAGTCACGAATTGGACAGGATTATCAAATCCGTTGAAAAATAATTCCGTTTGTCGAGTAGTCCTGCGCGGTCTTCGCTCAGGACTACTCGACCACCAGACTACTTGACTATCGAACTACGCGACTAACAAACTAACAAACTCTTCGCCAAAGAGAACCTTAGGATTTGGAGGTGTTTTATGCAACCAAAACTCACTCTTCTCAGCGATGACATCATCGCTCGAATTATAGAGGAAGCCTACGAACTTCTGCGGTGTCCCGCCGTCAAGGTTCAAAATCCCGAGGCACGGGAATTGCTTGCCGAGGCAGGCGCGATCGTGGATGCCGAAACCCACGTAGTGTCGATTCCCAAATCGCTTGTCCAAAAAGCGTTGGAAAGCGCGCCGCGCGAGTTTTATCTTTACGATTACGATGGCAATCCGGTCATTCACTACGGCGGCGACTCGGTCCACTTTGACCCGGGATCTTCAGGCATTACCATGCTCAACCCCGATACCCTCGAGCATGACACCACCGAAACCCCGCACCTGCTCAAACTCATCAAAGTCGCTGAGCAACTCCCACAATATGACGCGCAATCTACGGCGGTGATTTGTCATGAGGTCAACAAAGACATTCAGGACTCCTATCGCCTGTATCTGGTCTTGCTCCATTCCAGGAAACCTATCGTCACCGGCGCGTTTACGAACAAGACCGTGCAGGAAATGATTGACATGCTTGCCCTCTTCGCAGGCGGTCATGATGCTTTGCGTGAGAAACCGCGCGCGGTCTTCGACGTCTGCCCCGCGCCGCCATTGATTTGGAGCAACTTTGGCTCAGGCAACCTCATCGCTCTCGCACGCGCAGGTGTGCCGGCTGAAATTGTCTCTGTCCCTCTCGCGGGCGCGGCGGCTCCGGTCACGTTGCTAGGTGCGGTCACACAACACACGGCGGAATGCCTGGCAGGTATCACGATCCACCAACTCGCGCATGCGGGTTCGCCCATTGTCTGGGGCGGCGCGGCGGCGATCTTCGACATGCGTAAAGGTGCCACGCCCATGGGCGCCGTCGAATCGGCGATGCTGGATTGTTCATACGCCCAGGTCGCGAAATCACTTCGCATGCCCACACATACCTATCTCGGTGCTACCGATTCAAAACTTGTAGATGCGCAGGCCGGTCTCGAGAGCGGCATCACAACTATGATCGGCGCGTTGAGCGGCATCAACATGATCTCCGGCGCCGGCATGTTGGATTTCCTGGCCTGCCACAGCGCGGAAAAGCTCGTCATCGATTCCGAAAACATCGCCATGGCCAAGCGCCTGCTGCAGGGCGTCAACCTTCACACCGAAAATCTCGCCACCGATTTTTACGACAGCAACATCAATTTCAAAGGCGGCGATTTCCTCAAGCAAAAAATCACCATGCAGCTCTTCCGCAAGGAACAACATCTGCCGAGCAAAATTATCGACCGCGATTCCGTCCGCGGCTGGAAGGACGCCGGCGGATTGGACGCCTTCGGCCGCGCCAAAGTTCGTGTCAAGGAATTGCTCGCCTCATACACCAGGCCGAAACTTGACGAGGCGAAAGAAAAAGCGCTACATGCCTTCATGCTCGATCTCGCCCGCAAAGCCGGCATGGAACAATTGCCCGTGATCGAAGAGCATCAACCCGCGTAAGCGCTGACAAGACTTCGGAAGTCTCCCTGAAATCATCAAGGTCAGGAAGACTCTCCAAAGACTTCCGAAGTCTGAACCTCCGGGCAATTGAAACGACGATTAACGAGTAACACCAGTAACTCGTAACCTGTAATTCCATTACCCAGGAGGTGCATTATGCAACCGAAACTAACCCTGCTCGATGATGTATTAATCACGCGCATCATTGACGAAGCTTACCAACTGCTGCTCAAGCCCGGCATCAAGGTGCAGAGTGCCGAAGCGAGAGCACTGCTTGCAGACGCGGGCGCGCAAGTAGACGAGGAGACTCAAGTCGTCCGCATCCCGGAGCAAATCGTCCACAAGGCGCTGGAAACGGTGCCTCGACAGTTTTATCTCCATGATGTCGCGGGCAGCCCCCGGGTCCAGTATGGCGGCGATGCAGTTCACTTCGATCCGGGTTCCTCTGGAGTCACTGTCCTCGTTCCAGAAACGCTCGAGCACAAGAACGCCGAGTCCGCCGATCTCATCCGTATTATCAAGGTCGCGGAAAGCCTGCCGCAATATGACGCGCAGTCCACGGCAGTAGTTTGCCATGATGTGCCAAAAGATCTGCATGACCTGTATCGGTTGTATCTGGTCATGCTGTTTTCGAGCAAGCCGATCGTCACGGGTGCGTTTACTAACCAGACCGTGCATCACATGATCGATATGCTCGCGATCTTCGCGGGCGGGCATGAGAAATCACGGGCGCAGCCGCGCGCAATCTTTGACGTCTGCCCGTCGCCGCCGTTGATCTGGTCGAACTTTGGCGCAGGGAATTTGATGACATTGGCGCGTGCAGGCGTACCGGCCGAAATCGTATCCATGCCACTGGCGGGTGCGGCGGCTCCGGTGACGTTGCTGGGTGCAGTCACCCAACATGCGGCCGAATGTTTGTCAGGCATCACGATTCACCAACTGGCGCATGCCGGTTCGCCCATTGTGTGGGGCGGCGCACCCTCCATCTTCGACATGCGCAAAGGTGGCACACCGTTTGGCTCCATGGAAACTGCGATGATCGATTCGTCCTACGCTCAAATTGGCAAATCGCTCGGTTTGCCCACGCATGCCTACCTCAGCGCCACCGAGTCGAAACTGCCCGATATGCAAGCTGGACTCGAAAGTGGCATGGGCGCGCTGGTCGGCGCGTTGAGCGGCATCAACATGATCTCCGGCGCGGGCATGTTGGATTCGCTCCTCTGTCAGAGTCCTGAAAAACTGGTCGTG
>DASTOH010000071.1:0-4746 GCA_035720235.1 Anaerolineales bacterium
TATAGAGGACAAACAGGATTCCAGTGGCAGCGAGAGCCAAAGCACTGGTGTGAACACGAAACGCATTCGCAGATCGTACTATGAAACTCTTCTCTTCCTTAATTTTATTCGTTCTCGTGGCCGCGGAAGACCATATCCCATCTTTCTCCCGCAGTTCACATTTGTTTGCGCAGTATAACGATTAGGCGAAAACGCGTCATCTACCAAAGGCTAAATGGGGTCAAAGTAGGGGGCTTAAGCATAAATCAGAGCATTCGAAAACTTATCAACTTCATATTTGTTTCAGTTTATGCGAAAGAAGGCCCGAATTATAAAATTCCCGACCAGTCGGGACAGGGCACTCATGACACGGGAATACTTGACATGATAGATTGTATGCATCTACCGAAGACGAGAAATACATCTCTCGTCACTCACATTAGAACTATGGAGGTTTACATGTCTAACTATATGTGGCAACGGCTGGGTGCGGCCAGCGGAATCGTGTCGGTCATCATTCTCACGGGGCGGGACTTCATCCCGAGCCGGGAGTATGGAACGGCGGCGGAGGAAATTGCCCGAACTTGCGCAACGATCACCACCCCACAGACTGTGGATGTGGTTAACTCCCTTATCTCCCTCATGGGGATACTCGGTTCCCTCGGATTCCTGTTCTTCTTCGGAAGCCTGTGGAGCGCACTGCGGCGTGCCGAGGGCGATGACGGATGGCTTGCGGCGGCCGCCTTCGGCGGAGGTCTGCTCTCACTCGCCATCCTCTTCAGCGGTGGTGCCATATCTTTCGCGGCTCATTCCAACACCTGTGCAGGAATCGACCCTCAACTCTGGCAGGTATTGCACGACGTTGGCGGCGGTGCCTTCTTCATCAGCTTCTTCCCGCTTGCCGTTCTCCTGGCAGCCTCCGCTGTTGTAGCGATCCGGTTTGGCGCGCTGCCTCGCTGGCTCGGCTGGATGTCGGCATTTGTAGCTCTAACGTTGCTGATTGGCGGTATAGCAGGGATTGATTACGCCCGAGAAGACGCCGGCCTTCCATATCTCCTATTCGAGTTCTGGACGGTCATCGCTAGTATTGTCCTGATGCAGCGTGCGGGTGTGTCCCACTCGGTGACAAGCAATGCTACTATGACGCTGCCTTCGGTCGTGTCGTAAGTGAGAAGGTTATGAGGTGGATGGCGCAGGTTTGGTACGCCTGGCTGCCACCTCATAATCGATTATCTGACGGCAAAGGAAGCTATTCATGTCTACAACTACTCCGGCACAGCAATCAGCTCCCCTTCGACACTCCGATATCTGATGGTTTGTGTCATAATAGAAGCAATGGGTACTCGTACTGCCGCCTGGCTCGCCTGGGGACTCGGGGCGATTTCACTATTTTCCTTTAGTGCAAGCCTGTTCCTCCAGTCCTTGAATCGTTCTGCGTTAAGTGTAGTGGATACTGAACCAAGGATAATTGAAATCGGCTTCACTCTCCTTTTCATGTCTTTCACGATGGTCGGCGCGCTTATCGCCTCGCGGCACCCGATCAACTTAATTGGCTGGATCCTCTGCGCCCTGGGCCTCAGTGGATCGCTGACAAGCCTTTGCGGGGAATTCGCTGTATACACCCTCGCAACGCGACCAGGTTTGCTCCCCCAAGGTGATGTTGCTGCCTGGCTCTCGGTCTGGCTGTCAGGCTCAAATCTAGTCACCCTGATCGTCTTGCTGTTTTTGCTCTTTCCGAACGGTCGACTCCTGTCGCCGCGTTGGCGGCCTGTAGCATGGTTGACAATCATCGCCAATGCTCTGTCCTTAGCGCTCTATCTCCGACCGGGACCGCTCGATGGCTTTTCACCGCTCTCCGTTGCCAATCCACTCGGCATCAAGGATGCGGACACAGCCTTGAGCATCGTGGCGACAATCGGGGTCGGACTGACGCTTTTCACCGTGCTTGCTTCAGTCGCCTCTCTCGTCCTCCGCTTCCGGCGGGCCCAGGGCGTAGAGCGTCAGCAGATGAAGTGGTTGGCATTCGCCGGTTTCAGTGTTGGCGCGGCGTTCCTCGTCGGTCCCATTCTGTGGTCGATTCCTGAACTCTCTGGCGCTGTTTGGAGCGCACTCTTTCTGTTCAGCGTTTCGACCATTCCGATCAGTGTCGGCATCGCCATCCTCAAGTATCGCCTGTACGATATTGACATTATCATCAACCGCACGCTGGTCTATGGCACGCTCATCGTAATTGTCATCGGGCTATATGTGTTCGTAGTTGGGACAGCAGGTATGATATTTCAGTCTGTGGGCAATTCGTTTCTCGCGATTCTCGCCACAGGTTTGATCGCTGTTCTCTTTCACCCATTGCGCCAGCGTCTTCAACGCGGCGTCAACCGCTTGATGTATGGTGAGCGCGATGATCCCTACGCGGTGCTCTCGCGCCTGAGCCAGCGTCTGGAAGCGACGCTTGCGCCTGAGTCCGTCCTGCCCACAATCGTAGAGACTGTCAAGGACGCGCTGAAGCTGCCCTACGCCGCCATCGCCCTCAAGCAGGACCACGCATTCGCGGTCGCTGCCTCCTCCGGGACACCCGTGAATGACACGTTGTGCCTGCCGTTGGCTTATCAGAACGAGAATATCGGCCAGTTACTTCTTGCGCCGCGCGCCCCCGGTGAAACTTTCTCCCCTGCCGACCGGCGGCTACTGGACGATCTTGCCCACGAGGCAGGAGTTGCCGTCCACGCCGTGCGCCTGACCACGGATCTCCAGCATTCGCGTGCGCGCCTGGTTACAACACGGGAAGAGGAACGCCGCCGGCTGCGCCGTGATTTGCACGATGGGCTTGGCCCCACCCTCGCCAGCCTGGCTCAGCGGCTCGATACCGTGCGCATCCTGGTCCCGCGCGACCCAAACGCTGCCGTCGCACTGCTGGGTGACCTCACGGCCCAGGTCAAGACCACGATCACAGATATTCGCCGCCTGGTCTATGCGCTGCGCCCACCCGCGCTGGATGAGCTCGGTTTAGTCCCGGCCCTCCGCGAACACGCTGAGCACTATAACGAGTCCAACGGGCTGAGTGTTTCGATCGAGACACCGGAGAGCTTGCCGCCACTGCCTGCTGCCGTCGAGGTCGCGGCGTATCGAATCGTGCTGGAGGCGCTGACCAATGTTGCTCGTCATGCGCACGCGCGGACTTGCCACATCTGGCTGGAAATCAGGGATGCACAGGTGCTATACCTGGAAGTTAACGATGACGGTGGTGGTCTGCCCAACAACTACCATGCCGGGGTTGGCCACATTTCTATGCGCGAGCGGGCAATGGAATTAGGTGGGGAATGCCGAATTGAACCGGGACCGACGGACGGGATACGAGTGGTGGCCCGGCTACCTTTACCAAAGGAGTGAAACATGGATTCGATACGCGTACTCATCGTCGATGATCATCCCTTCTATCGCGAAGGGGTACGCACCATGCTGAGTGTGGAGTCGGGCATCGAAATTGCAGGCGAACTTGCGAGTGGAGACGAAGTCATTGCCCAGGCTGCGAATCTCCAGCCCGACGTGATTCTCATGGATCTCAAAATGCCGGGCATCAACGGCATCGAGGCTACTCGACGTATCCTGCACACCAGCCCGCATATAGGGGTGCTGGTCCTCACCATGTTTGAAGCCGATGAGACGGTCTTTGCCGCCATGCGCGCTGGCGCACGAGGCTATTTGCTCAAGGATGTAGGTCAGGAGGAGTTAGTTCGAGCAGTCAAGGCCGTCAACCGTGGCGAAGCGATCTTTAGTCCAGCGATTGCCGAGCGGCTCATCCTGTATTTCGCCGCGCTCAAGCCAGCAGCTGCGGATCTGGCTTTCCCCGAACTCACCGACCGTGAGCGCGAGATTCTCCACTTGATCGCTCAGGGTCACAGCAATTCAGAGATTGCCGAACGCTTACTACTCCGCACGAAAACGGTGCAGAACCACGTTTCAAACATCTTCAGCAAGCTACAGGTCGCTGACCGAGCCCAGGCTATCGTCCGTGCGCGGAACGCGGGACTGGGGCTCGATCACAACACCTGATGCGAGCATGTAGCAGCATAATATGTGTCAATTTTCGCTCAAATGCGTATTTTTATCTTCATAACTGCACAAGGATCTGCCCCGCGGGGTATAAATCTGGTATACGGGTATAAATTTAGGCCGCGGCTTTATGCCCACTAAATAAAGAATAAAACAACAAAAATGAGCGAACACCCCTATAGGTAGGGGTGTTTTTGTTTGAACGTTCCGATACACGATCATGCCGCTTTTTGCCCTAATCCGTTTTACATTTGCTGACACGGTACCAAGATTGGAGAAGCAATTGGTCGCTAGCGAAGCGACCCGAGTAATCGAGGCGTATTTGCTAGATGTAAAGAATGATTTCAGCTTTGACTACAGCCGAGCGAGGTGGTTTTGCAATGCTGGTCTCCGCTTGTATTTCTCCCTGGTCTCCCCCAAATACTTCCTCCACTCATCCGTTGTTCCCAGCAGCTTATAGGCTTGTTTCGCGCGCTTAAGCCAGGCGGCGGCGATAGGATAATTCTTACTTTTGACTTCGGCCATTAAGCGTTCTGCGTGCTTCAAACTGATTTGGGCAACCCATTCCGGTCGGTGAGGCATAACGCCGTCGGCCACCATTTCGACAACGGGATACCACACCTCACGGCCCTCGGCCACCTTGATGGCCTCATCCCATTCCTCTTCCAGCAATAACACTTCGGCCAAAACCTGCTTGTCATACGATTTGCGAAGTTT
>DASTOH010000072.1:0-28646 GCA_035720235.1 Anaerolineales bacterium
GGACTGGTAATTGACGTAGTGCGAGATGATTGTTCATGCAGCAGTTGAACTGCTGGATGAACAATTAATGCCCTCGGCTTTTCAGCCGAGGGCGTCTTGTTTAAGCTTCTGAGGGGAGAGTGCGCTTTTTGAAGAAGAGCAAGATTCGACTGGGTAACGAAGCGAGGGTTCGCCGCACTACCGGAATCCGCATGATGAGGAAGAGCAGGACGATCAATCCATAGATCAGGGGGCGAATGATCTCACCCTGCAAGGCAAAGAAATCACCTTTCTTGCCCCAGGCGTAGTGCAAGACCAGCAGGGGTGCGATCACATAAATGAGTTGATGGAGACGTTTCCAACCTTTACCGAGACGTTTCTTCCAGATGTCGAAGGAGGTCCAGGCCAGGGGAATCATCAACAGAAAACCGGTGGCACCAACAATGATGTATGGCTTCTCAAGAATCGTTTGAACGATGAGACTCCACGCCAGACCATAATCCAGATTGACAAAAATCAACACGTGGATGGTGGCATACATGAAGGCATAGAGTCCCAGGGCACGGCGGCGCTTGAGCAGTTCGCTCCATCGGAAGAGAGTGTTCAGCGGTGTGCAGGCCAGCGACAGGACCAGCAATGTGATGGCATGACGTCCTGTGCGCTGTTCCAGTTCCTGGATCGGGTTGGGGGAAATGTTGCCGCTGATGAAATCAAAAAGGATATGCACCAGGGCAGACCAGGCATACAGATGGATGGCAATTTGAAGCGGGGTGTAGCGGGAGAAGAGTTTTTTCATAATAGACCAGAACGTCCCGCAGGTTGCAGGGGAGCAACTGCGCCTCAAGAATTAAACCTGCCCTTACAGGATCTTCGACGGGACGATCTATATGCTAATAATACACGTTTAAATCCATGTCTTTGTAGAGGTCGGCAACCTGTTCAGTATAACCATTGAACATGAGCGTTGGGCGGCGATTAAATTCACCAATGCGGCGTTCAGACGCCTGTGACCAGCGTGGGTGTGAACGTTCAGGGTTCACGTTGGAATAAAAACCATACTCATTTGGCGAGGCATTGTTCCAAAGTGTGGAGGGTTGTTCCGCCACCAGCTCGATCTTCGTGATGGCCTTGATGGATTTGAACCCATATTTCCACGGCACCACCAGGCGAATCGGCGCGCCGTTCTGGTTGGGCATGGGCATGCCGTATAAGCCGGTGGCCAGGATGGCCAGGTCGTTCATAGCTTCATCCAACCGTAGGCCTTCCTGATAGGGCCAGGTGTAAAACGGGCTTCTCAGCCCGGGCATTTCATCGGGTCGATGGACCGTTTCAAAGCGCACATATCTGGCCGAGGAGGTTGGCTCCACTTCCTTCAGCAGGCTGGCCAGTGTGAAACCCGTCCAGGGGATGACCATGCTCCACGCCTCCACGCAGCGCAGGCGATAGATACGTTCTTCCTGTGTAAAGCTCTTGAGCAAGTCTTCGATGCCGTAGGTCTTTGGCTTATTGACCAGTCCATAAACTTCTACCGTCCACGGAGTGGTCTTCAGAGTTTGGGAAAGCGAGGCAACGCCACCTTTATCGGTTGTGAATTCGTAGTAGTTATTGTAATTCGTAATGTCGTTGTAGGAGTTCGCCGGATCACCCAACTCATCGAATTTTGTGGGAAGGTCCATCACTTCCGGAGAAGCGCCAGGGAGGGTTGATTCTGTTCCATTGGGCGCACACGCGGCTAACAGCGCGGCCCCCGTCAGGATGCCGGCTGCTTTCATGAATTCGCGCCGCGTAAGATACCGGGAATACGGCGTGATCTCCGATGATTTGATGGGGACGGATTTATATTTATTGTTCATAAGTTCTCCATTTTGGAATCAGCCAGCTCGCTGGCGAATTGCAGAAACCGATTGCTGCATGCAAAATCGGAAGCAAGTGTCGCCACAGCGCTGCTTCCTGAGTCCAAATTGTGTTATTCATATACCTCAGCCAGCAGGGCCTGGATATTCTCTTCGGTCTCCTGGTAGCGTCCTTCGCCAATGTGCACATAACGGATGTGTCCCTGCTTATCGATCAAATACAGCGTGGGCCAGTAATGATTCCCATAGGCGCGCCAGATCTTGCCATCGTTATCCTGAGCCACAGCATATTGGATCTCGTTGCGGGCCACCGCATCTTTAAGGTTATCGAGATCGGCTTCATAGTCGAACTCGGGGAAATGATTACCGATGATCACGAGTCCCTCGTCATAATACTTTGCGTGCCAATCCTTCAAGGAGGGCATGACGTTCCGGCAGTTGATACAGCCAAACGTCCACATCTCAACGAGGACGACCTTGCCGCGCAAGTCCGCCAGGCGCAGGGGAGAATCAACATTCAGCCAGGTGGTGTTGGTTAATTCAGGAGCAGGCCCGAGATCTGGTAATGAGGCGAGTTTTGGCATGATAGGCTTGTCCTGAGTTGAATCGACACTTGCACCTGGCGCACACTTGCCCCGGGCGCAAGTGCCGGGGAGTGCAGGTGAGGGTTCTTCCGCTTGAGTCTGGGGAAGGTTCGGTTGCTGTGTAGCGCATCCAAGGAACATCAGGGCGATTAATCCAAAGAGAAGTTTCTGCATGGTCAGTCTTATTGATGGTATTAGTCTAAGCAAACTTCCTTACGAAAAGATTACGAAAGTCTGAAGAGCCTCTAATGGTTTTGTGCGTACAACGTCCCGTCGAAGATCCTGTCAGGACAGGTTGGGTTGAAGTGGCAACCAGCCACGGGAAAACCTGTCCCCGCAGGGTGCTGCACGATCGACGGGACGGCTATGGGAGGTGGAACGTGAACTGTGTGCCTTTGCCGATTTTGCTTTCAACCTGGATATCACCCCCATGTGCCTGCACGATACCGCGTGCGATAGCCAGCCCCAACCCCGCGCCGCCAGTGCCGCGATTACGGGATTTTTCAGCTCGATAAAAACGCTCGAACACATGTGGGAGATCATCGGCGCGGATGCCTTCCCCTGTATCGGATACGGTCACTTCCACAGCCTGGTCCGTACGCCGCACCCACACACTCACGCGTCCCTGAGGAGGCGTATGCCGCAAAGCGTTCCCGAGGAGATTGTTCAAGACACGGCCAATCGCCTGCGTATCCATGTACACCGGATCAACATCCGAATCGACGTTGCCTTCGAGCGTGATTTCGACCTGCTTGGCGAGTTCGGTGAAGCTTTCAAGAGTATCGGAGATCAGATCGCTCAAAGATGCCTTTGCCCGGTGCAGCGGAAAACCACCGGCATCCAGTTGCGCCATTTGGAACAGGTCATCGATCAACGCGGAGAGCGAGCGCACATCACGTTGGGCTGTGTTTAGATACCGCTTTACTGTTTCAGCGTCCTCCACCATGCCATCCGATAGGGCTTCGAGGATGGCCCGCATCGATGTAAGCGGAGTCTGCAAATCATGGCTCACCCAGGCGATGAGATCGCGGCGCAGGCTTTCGAGTTCGCGTTGTTTCTGGTCAGCCGCCTGTAATTGTTCCGCCATCTGATTAAAGGTATTCGCCAGCGCGGCCACTTCGTCGCGTCCATGCACAGGGACGCGGGTCTGCAGATCGCCCTGCGCGAGCTTTTCGGCGGCGCCTTCCAGCAGGTGAATACGTTCTGTTACGGTGCTGGAGAGAAAATATCCTAGCACCATGGCCATGCCACCTGCGAACACGAGCAGGACAATTGCCAGCAACAGGTCATGCTCACTGACAAACATCAGTTGTGCAGAGAACCAGACGTTGAAGAATGTGAGGATGCTCGCGAGTGCATACCCTCCCAGGAGAGTCCAGCGCAGCGCGGGCGAGAAGTTGATCCAACCCAAACGGTAAGCCAGATATCCAGCTGACGCAGATATCAGGGCCGTGATGCCGAGATACAACGCCATCAGCCCCAGTTCCTTCATGGGCGGTAACATCACAAGGAAGAATATCCCAAGCGAGATGGCAAGGATCAAAAGCACGCCAATCGCCAGGCGGGCGGGCATGGAGGAGGTTAGGGAGAGGGTTGATTTCATTTTAGGATTCTGTCATTGCGAGCGACACGCTTCGCGGGGAGCGAAGCAATCTCCGACGCTGATAAGGGGATTGCTTCGGGCTGTCGCCCTCGCAATGACACTATGGTTCAAACTTGTATCCAACGCCCCACACGGTGAGGAGCCGCATGGGTTTGGAGGGATCGTCTTCGATCTTTTCACGCAGGCGCCGCACGTGAACCGTTACGGTGCCAGGGTCGATATATTGCGCGCCACCCCAGATCCGTTCCAGCAGTTGTTCGCGTGTAAACACCTGTTTCGGATGGCGCGCCAGCAGGTATAACATGTCAAACTCCTTGGCGGTCAGCTCGATGGGAGAGCTTTTCACTGTGACTACCCGGCTGCGGGGGTCAATCGACAATTCTTCAAAGGACAACGTACGCTCATTCTCCACCGCGTCCTGTTCCCGTCCGAGTCGCCGCATCACCGCCCGGACGCGGCTCACCAGTTCCTGCGGGCTGAACGGTTTGACCACGTAATCGTCTGCGCCCATTTCGAGCCCGGTGATGCGGTCGATCTCCTCGCGGCGCGCCGTCAGCATGATAATAGGCACATCGGAGCGGTCGCGCAGCCAGCGGGTGAGGGAAAGACCATCCACTTCGGGGAGCATCAGGTCAAGGATTACGAAGTCGGGCTGCTGGCGATCGAAGCTGTTCATGGCCTGCCTGCCATCTGAAGCGATCAACACGTTATATCCCGCACGCTTGAGGTACAAGCTGACCACTTCTGCGATGCTGGCTTCATCTTCCACGACGAGGATTGTTTTTGCATTCATGGGCTGAAATCATACTCCAATGTGAGATGGAGTGGGTATCACGTTCAGGATTTCGTAAGGATTCCCCCCATCCGTTTTGTACACGTATCAATCAACGCTTAATTCCGGCTGCGGATAAACGACCACACGGTTGCGGCCTGTATTTTTCGCGATATACATGGCTCGGTCGGCAGCCCGCAGGATCTCCTCCTTGGTTTTACCATGGTCCGGATACGCCGCAATACCCATGGAAATGGTGGTGGTCAGATTGAAAGCACCATATGAAATGTTGAGCGAATTAATAGTCTGATGCAATTCTCCAGCCCGCTGTCGGGCTGTTTCGATGCCGATATTCGGCATCACCAGCACGAACTCCTCGCCGCCATAGCGGCATACAAAATCACCATGCCGGCTCTGGCGTGTCACTGTTTCAGCGAGGACTTTCAACACCACATCTCCCGCTTCATGACCGTAGGTATCGTTCACCACCTTGAAGTAGTCCAGATCCATCATAATGAGGCACAAGGGATAGCTTTCCCGTTCTGCGCGCGCCAGTTCTCGTTCGAGAGTCTCTTCGAGGTAGCGGCGGTTGAAGACGTTCGTCAGCGCATCCCGAATGGCCTGCTCACGCAACTGGCTTTGCAGCGTGCCAATCTCAATCAATTGGGTCTGCAGACGATCCATGGCGCGGCGCAGATGGTTTTCCACTTCCTTGAGATCGGTCACATCACGGAAAACGATCAGGCGTCCAGTCAACACTTGACGGTCGTTGTATAGAGGCGTGATTCGCAAATCCAGGTAGCGGGATGGCTTCCCAGGAACTGTTATCTCGGTACGCGTTTCAAAACCGTCCAGGAGCTGGTCAACTTTGTGCGACCAGGGATTCAGGACCTCCGAAATGCTCCGGCCTATCAGCTCGGCGGGCTCTTCATTCAGAAAGCTTTTCATGGCGGGGTTGATATCCACAATCCGCCCTTTTTCATCCACTACAACTACGCCGTCACTCATGCTTTCGATCAGGCGCCCGCGCGCCGCCGGCAGCAGGTCCAGGAACTGATGGTGAAATATAGAATATGTGTAAAGAATGCTCATCACGGCAAATGAGATCGGCGCCAGATCCAGATCGGCGAGCTCCCTGTGATTTGCCTGTGAAAAAATGCTGGCAGCAAACGGGATGACCGAAGCAATCAGGATGATGAGATATTGCCTGCGAAAGAAACGGTTTGCCCGCAGGGAACCGATTCCCAGCACAATCAAAGACAGCAGGATGATCGCATAGGAATAAAAGGTGTTTATCCAGAAACCAATCCCCCGCTGGATATCCAGAAAGGTAAAGCTGCTTCCTTGTACAACATCGATCTTATCGAAGATAGACCGGATATCCAGCCAAACCAGTGCAAGCATCGTCACCGGCTCGAGTGCCAGCAGTATCAGGTTGGGCGCCGTCAGCCAATTATCGTGTTGTGTGATCTGGAGTGTGAAAATAAGAAACAAGGTCGGAACGGCGAGCACACCCCCATACATGATCTTCAACCAGAGTACTTTATCGTGCAGGTCGGTCAGCGACCACGTCATCGCATACGCGCCGCTCCAAATAAAGGAGCCCAGCAAAACGCCACCCAGGGCGGTGGACCCAGGCACATCACGCCGAAGAATAATGATGGCAATAATGAGCGTTGTGAGAGCGGATACAGCCAGTACAACTGCGTATGGATGAAACTGTAAATTCATGACGATTTCATGATTATACGGCGTGTACTTTAGGAGAAGTTTATAAAACTTCGCCGGGCTTGGTTTTTTGATCTGGTCCTATTCTCGTCAGGACATAACGCAGAACCTTCCCACCAAAGTACAAAGTGCCGCACGCATGGCGAACATGCGTAAGTAAACTTCAGGATTTGATTCCGCCTACAAATCACTTACAGAGTGCCGCATAATTACCTAAACCAGAAGTTGAAAATCCTGCTTATCATCTGTTCCAAAAGTTTAGTAAATTATGAGATAAGCGGTAAGGAGAGGCAGGCTCTTTTTTTCCAAAGAGCCTGCCGATGTGAGGATCTAAATTCATTCCCTGCCAAACGATTCGAGTGCCGCCTCCTGGCTTTCATACATGGGAATGTTGTGTAGAAAACCTGTAATGCCCAGGACATTATAAATTTGCGGAGGCGCGTTGCATAATTTCAGGTGGGCAAGCTTAAAACGGTCCTCCTTGGGAGTGTACATCTGGTAGATTTTTTGAAGGGAGCGAATGCCGGCACTGGTGATGGTGTCAAGTTCGCTCATATCAATCAAAATATACCGTGCTCCCTCCTCAAAGGCTGTACGGGCAGCGGCCAGCAACTGCTCCTCGCTCTGGGCATCCAGCCAGCCGCGCACTTGCAGCACAGTCACCGGCACAGCCGCCTGTACCTGTTCGGAAGTAATCTTCAAATCGCTGTTCATAGGCCTCTCCTCTTTACTAAATGATCTCGGATATTAAATGGCTCAGGCAGCTACGCAGGTCATGCTTGTCGAAGACTGTCGCCCCGCTAGCGCACGTCGCCGAGGCGACAGTCTGCGACAAAGCGACATGCGTTAGCGGGGCAGCGTGACAAACTCCGCGCTCACGTAGCCGCGCCTACCGTTCGGTTCACGCACATAGATCCATTGATTGGCTTTTCCTATCTTGGCTTTGGCTTTCCCGGCAGGTTCGACCACTGTTAAGCGGGTACCTGCTTTGAGGACCATGATCAAAGTGCCACTCTTCGAAGCAGTCTTCCTAAGCCTCAAACCACTCGAGCCCACCGAACTGGAAACAACCACCACAAGTTTATCCTCTTTTGGCGGTTCAGGGGATGTTGGAACAGCCGGGGATTCGGAGGGCGTAGCTGGAGTGGAGGTTGGCGCTTCACCCGCTTCGCTTTCAGCACCCGTGGGGGCTGGTTCTGTCACCACTGGCGGAGCCTCCACTGCAACCTTTTCCAGATACCAGGCGGCAACGAAACCTTCCTGTCCCTGTGCCGTGCGGACGCGCAGCATCTGGTTGATGGCGCCAACTCGGGAATAGCCGTCAGATTCAAGCAATGAGAGTTGTGTGCCAGCCGGCAGGACGGCGATCACATTGGACGTGATGGATGTGTCCATACTGGAGCGCAGGTTCAAGCCCCAGGTCACCTCCGCTTTGACGCGGGCGATGGGTCCGCTCATTGGTACAGAGTCAGTTGTTGGCGGAGTCTGAGGCGCAGCGATAGGTCCACCTGATCTGTAAGCTTCATAAAGAATGACATGCGAGATGGCGTGCCTGAGGTTCCGGCCCTGAGCATAACGCTTCATCAAAAAATCTTCTTTGGTGATATCGGGCTGGTACGGCCACGGATCGAGCATCAGATAGTCGTCGCCTTTGCGTTGATAGAGAACGACCCAATGCGTCTGAATGCCAGAGGCAGGTGACCTATCCACTTGTACAATGGCTGGCTGGCCCACCGCGAGGGCTGCGTCGATCTGTGCGAGCGGTGCGTCACTGTTGGCACACGGGATGTACGCCTTGAGCGAGACAGCTGGGTAAATCTTGCTGACCGCGCTCCATAGGATGGCAGCGCTGACAAATCCATTTACATTCTTGAGTCTCTGGTTGAGAGTCTTGGGGGTTTCAGAATATCCATGCCCGCTGAGCAGCATGGCTGTGGCGGTGAGCGCGCAACCAATATATCCAATGGTATCGCCCGGGTCACCAAAACCAAGGATGTCGGCTTTCCACTTGGGATCCTGCTGGGAGAGGTAGACGAGTTGAAAGGACATGAGCAACTCCTTCGAAAAGGGCGTTCGATACTGAAATTTACCCTATTTTCAGGAATTTTCCAATCGAAGGCACGCCGGCCTGATCCAGAACAAATAGCAAACAATATCCCCGGGGCATGTGGGCAGGCGTGGGCGGTCCCTGGATTTCCAGTCTCTCACCATTCGCCGGGCTGAATTTTAGTTCCAATAAACGCTGGTCGGTATTGGTGACGTGGGTCAACACTTCCGGACTCATCAGTACCACTGACCCAATTTGCCGGGCCTTGTCAACCGTAACAGAAAATGGCTGGCCATGTTCGATTTGCTCGGGGTATTCGGTGATAAGCGGGCGCTCGCCGCGAAAAAGATAGGGTGGGGAAAAGACCTCAATGGATTTTTCGATCATTTTGGAGGCCGGGTTGCTGCCCATCGAGATGACGCGTCCATCAGGCAGCAGGATGGCAGTGGAGTGATACACCCGCGCTTTTTTTTGCGCCGCCATACGGGTCCAGGTGTTTTTGGAAGGATCATACATTTCCGCTTCAAGAACCGCGCCTGGCACACCGTGCTCGTGAGAAATATGCCCATAGCTGGACATGCCACCCACCACCAGGACATTTCCATCTGGCAACAGAACGCCATTAGCATGGACGCGCCGCTGATGCATTTTGCCTGCCAGCTCCCAGCGGGGATTCGGCCTACTTAAGTCAATTCGTTCCACGGTATCCTGGACGTGTGTCAGAAAATGGAAAATGGAACTCCATGAATCCTTGCCGATGCTGTGAAGCAGGATCATCAATATTCTGCCCAGGTTGTGTGTCCCTCCACCTGCGATCAGGACTTGAGGCTTGTAGTCCGGTGGCCGGAGGGCCAGCAGGACAGAAATCCCCTCCTCCCGATTCTTCTTAAAATGACGACCGCCCACCTCCGTCCAGGCGAGTGTCTGTGGCCTCAGGCGAGCGGAGGGGAAACGGCCGGGAGTAAAAAAGTGAGTGTTGAACATGCCGGAGTAGAAAACATCGCCATCCGGGAGCAGGTGCATGCGCGGGTAAAGGGGCATTTTCTGCTCCACCTTCATCGGGCTCCATTTTTTGGTCACGGGATCGAAAACTTCATGCACCCGGGCGATACGTTCGTCTATCTTCGCAATCAACTCGTACAGGATTTTGAGGATGTTTTTCTTTGGGCTGTCGCTTGGCAAGCGGTATTCCAACCCCGAGAATGTTAGTACCCTGTCATCTGCCAGGCGGATCAGGGTGGGATACCAGCGCCCGACCTGCATATCGTCCAGGCGTTCCCAGGTTTCGGTAAAGGGATCAAAAAGATAAGCTTCTTTCAAGCCCCCATAGAACGGATCGGGCGGCGGCGGGTAGTAGTTCGTGCCACCGACAAATAGCAGTTTTCCGTCCGGCAGAAACGTGTGCCCGCCGCACCATATGTCGCCCTTGATCGGCTCACAGTCGAGAAGGCAGGTCTGCCAGGGGTTGGTGTTCATATCCAGGATCTCTGCCCGGGGCAGGGTCGGGTTGTTGAATTCGTCCCGGTCCAACGACGATCCCCCAAAGATGAATATCTTATTTGTCGGCAGCAACGCGACATGCGTGGCGGAGTTTTTGAACTCAGCCGTGATCATTTCCCATTTCCCGGCAACTTCCGGGGGTCCTTCTGTTTGCGGTGGCGAGTCGTGTCCATCGTGACGCATGATCAACTCCAAACGTTGGGGGCCTACGCTTCAAAGAGCGGTTTCCAAGAGAACTATGATGCGAATTTCAAGGTAAGATGGATGAGTTGGAAGGATAGGATTCCCTTCTCCGAGTTCGTGATGACAATGGAACGATTATAAATCAATACACCATCACTTTACATGTTCGAGGCTGACGATATACAAGTAGTAAAACACCTGACATGTATTATTAACAGACTTGTTCACTTCAGCAGCAAACAATATTTGATTCACAGGTCCACCGATGATGAGCTTTGGATAATCTTCCAGGCGGAGGTCGGGGAGCTTTCCAATTGGCTCGAAAGTTCCATCCTTTCCGATGCGCTCAATGATTCCTCCCTCCATGAGGATGGGCGTATTCTGCACCCAGGTCATGCGCCGAACGGGATATGTTCCGGTAACAAGTTCCTTTACCTTTTTGGTCTCACCCGTAGTAAGATCAGTTTGATTAATGTTGGATGTGCCGGTTGCCATATCCCCAGCCCACACAAAAGCAATATCGGGATGATTTACCCGTCCGGGATAGGATGAACGCACTTCGGTAATATCCCAATCAAATATTGAACCTACATCTTTTATGATCCTGCCATTTGCCCCACCAGGTACAATTTGGTCTGTAGGCAGCACATAAAGAGCAGGTATTGGGTTATATCTGTCTCCGCTCGAAACTACGATCCAGCGCCAGTCCGGTCATATTTGTAAATAAAGGAAATAACCAAAATCAGGCGGGACAATATCATCTAGAGCTAATAAGCTGCCATCACGCTCATCAATCAAAACTCTAGACGCATAGGGTGCACCGAAAGTCTGTGGGTCGTAAGCGTCCCGGCCCGGGTACCAGTAGGGGCTGTCCGCGAGCGGTATCGGTGCATCCACCCGCCAATCTGCATCCAAATATTCCACTTCACCAATTTTCTGTGCCGGTTCCCCGACCGTCATTGGGACTTTCCAGACTTGATGATCGGCCAACAAAGCACCAAATGCTCCATCGCGGGCGACTCGCAAATTTGCCTGAACTCTAGAGACGGGAGAAGTATCGCCCTGCCCCAACCCTTCTAAGCCATTGACTTGATCCCATGTGCCATTAGCCAAATCCACCCGCCATAATGCTGATTGTCCACTCACGAAGGCGCGGTCTCCCGTCCTTTTATCCAACCAGACTTCCAGAACTGGTTCAGGGACGGGTAGGGTTCTCTTATCCTGTCCTTCGGCATTTGCCATGTAAAGATTGCCCACATCTACCCATATTAACTTTCCATCAGAAAACCAGTCGAAGCGGTGAAGGTAATCTTTATCATCGGTGCTGGCGATCCAATGCTTGTCTTCTTTTGAATCAAGCACATAAAGCGCGGTTTGAGACGAATAGTCAAACTGTGAGTAATTCCTCCTACTCACCATCTCAATCATCCACCACCGTCCATCGGGAGATGGATAAGCTGATTGGATGGGCCCTGCCAGACCCATTAAACTTTGAAGATCGTTCACCACTTCCCATTTGAGATCGGATGGAGCAGGCAGCTCGAATTCGTTTTGTTCGGCAGGCGCTTGAGAACAACGTTGCTCCAGCAGGGTTGGAACAGGGATGGGGCTGGGAGTAAAGCCCGGAGGAAAACTGGTGGGAGTAAAGGTCGCGGTGAAAGTCCCCGTCACATGGAGCGTTGGGGTCTGAAATTTCGGAGCGTCCAGGGTTTCGGTTGGCGCGCCGGATTGCGGCACAAAGATCGGAGCGCAACTGGCTAGGAATACAAATATGACGAACAGACAAAATGTTTTCTTTATGATAGCCCGCCTATTTGATATAAAAGAGAATCCAAGCGTCATATTTTCCACTCAGCAGGTTAGGACTACGAGTTGATTATAACGCCTGCAAAATTTTACTTCTCCCACACCAGATACCCCTTGGACAAAAACTTCTTCTGCAAATTGATCTTATATCCTCTCCCTGCCAGTGACTCGGCGGCGGCGATGAACCACTGTTTTGCACCGTAGGTCTGGAATGAAGCCGTTTCCTTGGCAGATGCTTTCCACGCTTCGAAGAAGTCATAAATCTCCTCCCCCGGTATAACGTGATGGATCAAGTTCTTCGGCAGGATGGTTTGAAATTCCTCAACATCAAAGCCAAGGCGGAAGTTGGTGCTGAAGACGAGAGCCTCAATTCTCCAATCAACTTGCGTCACTCTGAGGGAGCCGTCAGGCGACCGAAGAGTCTCTGTCATCGCATGCTCGAGACTCTTCGCGGAGTTTATCCTGAGCGAAGCCGATGGGCTCAGAGTGACATGCTCAGGTTTTCTTACCAAATTTGCTGCCCAGATCTGACCATAAGGTGTGGATGTCCCCTCGATCATCAACCCACCAGGAAGGACGTATTGCGCGAGTCTTTCGTAGGCGGGAGCAAAATCCTTTTCTTCGTATTGTCGCAGGACATTGAAGGCACGGATCAGCCGAACATGTTCTCCATCCTTCAACGGCAAATTGAAACCACCCAGGCGGAACAACGTTTTCTCGTCAGCAAAAGGCAGGGCAGCCTCGACTCTTTCCTTATCGATCTCAACACCCAGAATTTTCAGATCTGGATTCACGCGCCTGAAACGCGCGGCGCTTTCGAGCGTGGTGCGCGCGTCAAAGCCGTAGCCAAGGTCAACGAACAGGGCATCCGCGAACAGGCCGCCGGTCCGCGTGAGAAGCGAGGGCTCATAGAGCAGGATGAAATTGTCGACGCGGCGGAGTCGGTTCGAAGCGGTCTTCCCGCGAGTGGGTTGTCCCTCCGGTTTTTTGCAAGCGCGGGTGTAGGGCATAAGGATAATTTACTAATCTTATAGAACATGTCGTTGCGAGTGGCGGTGCTCGTCCGCCCGAAGCAATCTCCTATTTTCTACCAATGAGATACTTATTCAAACAGGAGATTGCTTCGTCGTCGCTTCGCTCCCCCTTCGGGGTCGCAACGACATTACAAGAGTTTAAATCAAAAGGGCGACCGTTGCCGGTCGCCCTTCATGTTTAGTCTGCTGCGGTGGTGTCTGAAATTTCTGGCAATTGCGGTTCCGGGCCACCAACCTCAGTGTTGCCGCTGTCATTGAAACGTCCCTGCACAAAGCCTGTGCCAGCCGGGATGAGCTTGCCGATGATCACATTCTCCTTCAAGCCAAAGAGCGGGTCGGTGGTGGAACCGATCGCCGCGCCTGCCAGCACCTTGATGGTGTGCTGGAACGAGGAGGCCGAGAGGAACGAGTCGGTGCTGAGCGAGGCTTTGGTCACGCCGAGCAATACTTCAGAGAAGCGCGCCGGCTGTTTACCTTCCGCCAGCAGCTGTTCATTCAGCTTGCGGATCTCCAGGCGGTCCACCGGGTCACCCGGCAGGTATTTCGTATCGCCGGGGCGAGTCAGCTGTACCTTGCTCATCATCTTGCGGATGATGACTTCAAAGTGCTTATCGTGGATGTTCTGTCCCTGTGAGCGGTACACCTTCTGCACTTCCACCAGCAAATACATCTGGCAGGCTTCGCGGCCCTGGATCTTCAACACGCGATGCGGATTGAGCGAACCTTCCGTGAGCGGCGTTCCAGCTTCCACTGCATCGTTGTTCTTGATGAGCAGGCGGGATGTATTCGGGATATCGTAGCTAACGGACTCTTTCTGATCGTAAGAGACGATGACCTTGCGATCCTTCTTCTCCAGGCGGACGCGTCCGCCGTGCTGGGCAACGATCTTCGCGTCGTCCAAAGTTGCCAGCACATCCCCGGCCTTGACCTCCGCCTCATCCTTGACCATGAACTTCCAGTCTTCAGGAACACTGTACTCATCGCTGACAAGCTCACTGCGCTCGATGATCACTTCACGGATATCGGCATATTTCTCCGACTGGTTGACATGCAGCGTGCCGCTGATCTCCGCGACCACCGCTTCACCTTTCGGCTGTTTGCGCGCTTCGAAGATTTCCTCCACGCGCGGCAGACCGGTCGTGATATCGGCGCTGGTGGCGGCCACACCACCAGTGTGGAAGGTACGCAGTGTCAACTGTGTACCAGGTTCACCAATGGATTGGGCGGCCACAATGCCAACCGCCGAGCCGAGTTCCACCATGGTGCCACGTCCCAGGTCGAGACCGTAACACTTGGCGCAAATGCCGTGCTGCAATTCACAGGTCAACGGCGAGCGGACCCTGACTTCGGCAATGCCTGAAGCCGCGATCTTGCGCGCCATTTCCTGGTTGATCACATCGTTGTATTCGCCGATGACTTCGCCGGTGTTGGGGTCGATCACACGGTCAGCCAGCAGGCGGCTATACAGACGGCTGGATAGAGATTGACCAGCCACGTCGTCGCGGCGGCGGATGAAGATGCCGTCGTGCGTTCCGCAGTCATGCTCGTTAATGATGATGTCCTGGGCAATATCCACGAGGCGGCGGGTAAGGTAACCAGCATCCGCGGTGCGGAGGGCAGTATCGGCCAGACCCTTGCGCGCGCCGTGCGTGGAGATGAAGTATTCCTGCGCTGTCAGGCCCTCGCGGAAGTTCGAGCGGATCGGCATCGGGATGATGCGGCCAGACGGGTCAGCCATGAGACCGCGCATACCGGCCAGCTGCGAAATGGTGGAGAAACCACCTTTGGTCGCGCCGGAGGTTGCCATGGTGGACAGATTGCCATCCGGATCCATGTGCTTCTTGACGGCAATACCGACCTTCTCGGTGGTGTCCTGCCAGATCTCGATCTCGCGTTCGTTCTTTTCCTGCTCGGTCAGCAGACCGCGGCGGAAATCACGCTGCACCAGCTCGACCTGTTTGAGGGCTTCATCAATGATGCCCTTGCGTTCCGGCGGGATGGAAATATCAGCCACCGCCAGCGTAGTACCAGACTTCATGGCATATTCAAAACCGATGGCCTTGATCTTGTCGGCTACATCGGTGGTCTTTTCCTGACCGCAAAGTTCATATACCTCGGCGATCAAATCCTTCACGCCGCCTTTATCGAGTTTCTCGTTGACGAATTGCACCTCGTCAGGGAGGATGCGGTTGAAGAGCACGCGGCCCACGGTCGTTTCGATGACGCGGGTCGCTGCTTCAGGCAGGCGGTCACCTTTATCGTCGTACCAGGTCTTGGCGCGCAGCTTGATCTCAGAGTGGACTTCGACCTGGCCCAGCGCGTACGCCATATCCACTTCATCGAAGTCGGAGAAGGCGCGGCCATCACCCTTGTGATCAGCTTTCTGAGCCATCGTCAGGTAATACACGCCCAGCACCATGTCCTTGGAGGGGGAAATGATCGGCTCGCCATCTGCCGGTTTGAGCAGATTCTTGGAGGCGAGCATGAGATCACGCGCTTCCTTCACTGCCTTCTGGGAGAGTGGCACGTGCACCGCCATCTGGTCGCCATCGAAGTCAGCGTTGAAAGCCGTGGTGACGAGCGGGTGCAACTGAATGGCCGAACCTTCGATCAGGATCGGTTCGAAGGCCTGGATGCCCAAACGGTGCAGCGTCGGCGCACGGTTGAGCAGCACGGGGCGTTCACCAATTACACCTTCCAGCGCCTCCCAGACTTCGGGGCGGTTGCGTTCGATCAAACGACGCGCGCCCTTTACGTTGGCGGCATAGTTATTCTGTACCAGGCGGGCGATCACAAACGGGCGATACAGCTCCAGCGCCATGCTCTTGGGCAGACCACACTGGTTCAATTTCATCTGCGGACCCACCACAATCACGGAACGACCGGAATAGTCCACGCGCTTGCCGAGCAGGTTGCGGCGGAAACGTCCCTTCTTGCCCTTGAGCATGTCGCTCAGGGATTTGAGCTCGCGGCGACCGCGGCGTGAAAGCGCCTTGCCGCGCTGGCTGTTATCGATGAGGCTGTCGACTGCCTCCTGCAACATGCGCTTCTCATTACGGATGATGACATCCGGCGCGCCGAGTTCAAGCAGCCTCTTCAAGCGGTTGTTGCGGTTGATTACACGCCGATACAAATCGTTGAGATCGGAGGTCGCGAAGCGACCGCCATCCAACTGCACCATTGGGCGCAGATCGGGCGGGATCACAGGCAAAATCGTGAGAATCATCCATTCGGGACGATTGCCCGACCGTTTGAAGGCTTCCACCACTTTCAAGCGGGTTGTGGCCTTCTTGCGCTTCTGCTTGGACTTGGTCGTCTTCACCTCATGCCAGAGTTCTTCTGCCAGCTTATCGAGGTCAAGGCGTTCGAGGATGTCGTAGAATGCTTCGGCACCCATATCGGCGCGGAAGACCTGTCCCCAACGCTGCTTGAGCTCACGATAGCGGATTTCGCTCAGGAAGGTGAAGGGACGCAGTTCCAGCAGTTCGTCGCGTTGACGGGATGACTGATTGGAGGAGGCGGTAGTCTGATCTTCCAACTGGGAACGGAGGCTTTCCATTTTGAGTTCCGCATCTGCCCTGACCCGGCCCACCTCCATCTTAAGTTCTTCAATTTCCCTGGCGCGCTCATCCTTCAATTCATTCTCAAGCGCCTCCAGTTTCTTCTGGACGATCTTCTGAACCTGCGTGATGTGTTTGGCCGCGACCTTATCATTAGCGTCGATGATCTTCTCATTGGTCAATTCAAAGACTACTGCCTTCTTGGCAGGTTCGCCCATCTGTCCTTGAAGCAGTTTCTCGAGTTTCTGGCCTTCCTTGATCACGGGGTCGAGTTTCTCGGCAATGACTTCGTCGTAGTTCTGTTCCAACGCGGCGATCTTCTGGTTGATGTCAGCCAGCGTGTGGTCGCGCTTGGTCTTGACTTCGGCGATCTTTGAGTTGATATCCGCGGCCTGTTCGCGTTCGTTGATGGAGATCTCATCCTCGATGCGCTTCAGCGCCTTGTTGCGTGCCTCTTCATCGACATACGTCACGATGTATTGGGCGAAGTACAACACACGATCGAGGTTGCGGCGCGAGATATCGAGCAGCATCCCCAGATAGGACGGGATACGGCGCGTATACCAGATGTGAGCGACGGGCGTGGCGAGGTTGATGTGACCCATGCGTTCGCGGCGCACCGCGGAGCGCGTCACTTCCACACCGCATTTATCGCAGATGATGCCTTTATAGCGGGGGTTCTTGTATTTACCGCAATAGCACTGCCAGTCGCGCTGAGGTCCAAAAATGGCTTCACAGAACAGGCCATCTTTTTCAGGGCGCAGGCGGCGGTAGTTGATGGTTTCCGGTTTGAGCACCTCACCATATGACCAGGATAAAATGGTCTCGGGCGAGGCGAGGCTGATACGGAGTGCGGTCAGTCCTTTGGTTTCCACGGGGTCCTCTCCTTCAAGAAGAAAAAATGATTCCCATAAGCCTGTCTCTGCACAACTTCCACTCTGCGTATGACAGAGACAAACAAAAGCAAACGCTTTGAGAATTTTCTACAAAGCGCTTGCGATGTCATGCTTGTTTTATTTCATCCAACAGAGCAATTATACGCAAAATGAAATGAAAGTCAAGAAGATTCTGTCAGAATCTCGTTGGAGTCTGAGATTTGGCATGAAGTTGCACCCAAACCGAACGCTCCCTTTGCTGTCCTCGGCGAAGGATTTACCCAAGAGCGCCGCCGGGGATGGCGGCTTGAGCACTTGAAGCATTTAAGGTTATGTTAATAATCCTTTGGCAAAAGCCAAAAATCCCTGCACATCCTTGAAATTCGTGACCATGCCAACCGAAATCCGCACAGCACCGCTGGATTTTCCGTCGATGCACTTGCGGAAGTCGTCAATCGAGAGGCGATCCTCATGTTCCGGCTGGGTGAAGCAAACATCCAGTTCCACGCGAGAAATCTGCAGGGCAATCTCCCCCGCGCCGGGATTACAGAAACAGCCTGTCCGCAGGGAAATATTGGACTCGTTTGCCCGTTCCTCGATATCGCGATGGTCAAAAGCTTTGCCATCTTTATCATAAAAGTTGACCGTCACCGCTCCGCCTCTGCCTTTGATGGTAGTTGGTCCATAAACCCGAACCAATGGCGCCCCGTTGCTGTGTTTTAACTGCGTCAGGTTGCTGAGCAACCAACCAGTAAGCGCACGGACGCGTTCATGGATCACATCATAGCCAATCGACTCGATATGCTTGAGGCCGATCTCCACCGCCGGGATGTTGAGATAATCGAGGGTCCCATCTTCAAATGCAGAAGCGCCATCTGCCATATAGTATTTGTCACCCTGCACAGACGCAACCGTGATCGTTCCACCCGCAAACCAGGGACGATGTAATTTCGCCAGGGCCTCCTTGCGGGCTATCAACACGCCAAGACCCGTGGGATAACCAAACATCTTATAAAAAGAAACGGGGACAAAATCTGGTTTAACTTTACGCAAGTCCAACTGGTTGGTGGGCACAAAGGCCGCGGCGTCAAGCAGCACATCCCAGCCATGTTGGTGCGCAGCCTCGATCCACTCCAGCGGATGCTGCACGGACGAGAAGTTCGATTGCGCAGGATAAGCAAAAAGGTTGTGGCCGCGCTTCGAAGGCTGAGACAGTTCGCGGTTGAGTTGCGAAGCGTCCACGCGCATATCGGGCAACGCGACCGGAATATAGGTCACCTGCGCGCCGCGTGCATGAGCGAATTCCCGAATCCCATTGACCGAGTTGTGATTGTCAAACGTCAGCAGATAACGGCCATTGGAAAACGGATAGGACTCTCCAATCAGTTTCAGCGCGCCGCTGGCATTGGCCGTGAAGATCGCCAGATATTCATCAGGATCGGCATTGAAAAATTTCATCACGTATTCACGTGCATGTTCGACGAGCCGTGTGGCTGCCTGCGATGTGGGATTGCTCGAATGCGGGTTGCCGAAGACGTGTTCCACCAGCAATCGATTGTGACGGCGCAATTGTGACTCGGCATACAACCCGCCGCCCGTGTAATCAAGATAGATATGCCCGCCCGCATCCAGGCGCGCATATTCGGTGGCGCGCAAATCATCGATGATATGCGTGGTTGGATACGTGGGATACGATTTCAGAAACGCAACAAAGTCGGGATCAGGTTGGGTCATGGCGTACTCCTGCGTTAATTTAACCACAGAATCTCTCTCCCGCCCTGAGCAGAGTAAAACGCAGACGAAGCGCATATTGCATCCACGCGCTTCGTCTACGGGTCTCGCGTTCGCTCGACCCTCCGCTCAGCGCGTATAATTATCTGCATGCCTCGCATTTGCATTGTGCCGCGCGTGGAAGGCCTTGGCGGAGTGACATCCTTTCGACTGAAATTCGAAAACGGATTGGACGCACGCGGCATAAAAGTGACCAACCTCCTCTCCGAGCCAGCGGATACGGTTCTCGTCCTGGGAGGCACAAAGAGTCTGCTCGCGTTATGGAGAGCTCGTCGCCGCGGACAGCGAATCGTGCAGCGGCTCGACGGCATTAACTGGGTGCACCGTGTGAGATGGGCCGGACCGCGCTATACCATTCGCGCGATCTATGGCAATGCGAATCTGTCCTTCATTCGCAGGCGGCTGGCTGACCATGTTATCTATCAGAGTCAGTTCATCAAAGGATGGTGGGAGGACTGGTATCGTCCGGCGCGTGTTCCATCTTCCGTACTGCTCAACGGTGTTGATCTAAATCAATATACACCGAATGGTCTGCATGAGCGTCCCTCGGGCCATGATCGTATATTGATCGTGGAGGGCAGCCTGACCGGCGCGCTGAATTCCGGTTTGTTCCATGCGGCGGAACTTGCCGATCGTTTATCTCATCGACATAAGATCGAATTATGCATTGCTGGCCGTGTTGACAAGCGCACTCGAAACCGGTTGCAGCGCCAGCCTACCTTTCGCGTCCGCTTCCTGGATGCCATCCCGCGCGAACAGATCCCGTGGATCATGCGATCCTCCCATTTATTGTTTTCCGCTGAGGTAAATCCGCCGTGCCCCAATTCGGTGATCGAGGCGCTGGCTTGTGGACTGCCCGTGATCGGCTTTGATACCGGTTCGCTCTCTGAAATCGTGCAGGGCGATGCTGGGCGCCTCGCGTCGTATGGGGCAAATCAATGGAAACTGCAAAAGCCGGATATTTCTGCGCTCGTGGATATGGCAGAAGAAGTCCTGGCAGACCAGCCGCGTTTCCGCAATGCTGCAAGACAGCAGGCAGAGTTGAAATTTGGACTCCATCAGATGGTGGATGAGTATTTGAAAGTATTACTGTAGCAAATACTCGGTGGTTGAGCGTCCCGAAGGGACAGTCGAAACCACAAGTAGCCTGTGAAAATCTTGATACAAGAATTACTCTACCGCGCGGTGGTCTCGATACGCCCTGCGACGAACACGCAGGTCTACTCGACCACCGAGATGTGATTGAAAAGGAGAATTTATGCCCAACGACGAGATCATCACATTCCTGAAAAGGCATTTACAGTCCATTCAGGAGAACGACACGCAAACCTACAACGAAACCACCGCTGAGGATTTGACCCTGTACGAGTGGTGGATCACCCCTCACCGCATCGACGGACTGCCCTTCCACGAGTTCATGATGAGCAGCAACGCCGAACGTGGGACGGTTTTTGGCGCGGAGGGAAAAGGGAAAACCACAACGCGATTTGACTTATCGAACCTACATATTCAGCGCTACAACAATACAGCCATCGCCAGTTATACACTGCTCATCAGCACTGCGTCGGCTGAGGGTGTGAAAGTCGCTTCACACAATGAAAGCCGCGTGATGGTAAAGCTCAACGGCGAGTGGAAGGTTGTCCACGTGCACAAATCGCCCGCCTGGCAGGCACCTCATATCCCGGCATGATTCGATTTTCTGGCAAACTCGCGTTGCAGCAACGCGTCCTGCCCCATTACCGCGTGCCTTTCTTCGACCTGCTGGCCTCCGCCTGTGATGGTGGGATGAGCCTGTTTACGGGGTTGCCGCGGGTGGAGGAAGGAATAGTGGTTGCGAACGGGTTACGAGTTACACGTTACACGCTGGGGAGGAATATTCACCTGTTTGGTGGAAGTCTGTATTTGTGTTATCAGCAAGGGTTGATGGATTGGCTAAAGGAGCAAAACCCCGATGCTCTTATCATGGAAGCCAACGCACGTTATCTTTCCACATCCGCGGCTGTGAAGCGGATGCACCGACAGAATAGGCCTGTGATCGGTTGGGGATTGGGTTCGCCGCCCATCAGTGGTTTTCGCAAACGACGAAGATTTTCATTCATTCGTCAATTCGATGCGCTGATTTCATACAGCCAACGTGGGGCGGAGGAATACACCGCGCTGGGTTTCCCAGAAGAAAAAATATTTGTAGCCCATAATTCCGTAGCACTGCCACCATCCGCGCCAATACCATCCCGACCTTCGACCTTTGACCCGCGACCGAACATCTTGTTCGTTGGCAGATTGCAGGCACGCAAACGTGTGGATTATTTGCTGCGCGCGTGTGCTGAACTAAAACAAGATATTCGATTGGTCATCGTTGGCGATGGATCGGAACGCGCTGCAGTGGAAACTCTCGCAAAGGAAATTTACCCAAGTGCAGAGTTTGTCGGGGCAAAGCATGGGGCGGAGTTGAAACCTTATTTCGCAGGAGCAGACCTCTTCGTGCTGCCCGGAACCGGAGGGCTGGCAGTACAGGAGGCGATGAGTTACGGCCTGCCGGTCATCGTCGCGCAGGGAGATGGGACTCAGGATGATCTGGTCAGAAGTGGAAACGGGTGGCAGATTCCCCCGGATGATTTCGATGCTTTGGTTGCGACAATGAAGGACGCGCTATCAGATGTGGCGCGCCTGCGAAGGATGGGTCAGGAGTCGTACCGGATCGTGAAGGAGGAGATCAATATCGAGAAGATGGTTGAGGTTTTTGTGAAGGCTTTGAATTCACTCAGGAAATAACCGTCCCGAAGGATTGAACGGCTCAACAAGGTTTTTTCATGGAAACCCTTCGGGACGTTTTGACGCATCAGGCAAATGATTTGATGGCCTCCTCCATATCGTTATAGATGGTAAGGCTCTGCAAAAAGCCGGCAATATTCAGCACATAATAGATCTGGGGATTCGGGCAGACCAGTTTTACGTAGGGCGACTTGTAAGGCTCCTCACGGTGCTCGCGAATGATCTCCACATCGCCGGGCGGCGTGAATAAATTGAAGACGCTATGAATGGCGCGCAAGCCTGCGCTGGAGAGCACCTCCAAGCCGGACATATCGAGCAGCAGGTGTCTCGTCCCGTCTTCGTGCGCCTGGCGGGCATGGTCGAGCAAATCCTTTTCAGTGGCTCCGTGAAGATGACCGCTCAAATGCAAAATCGTGACAGATATATCGCCCTGAACCTGCGAAGAGGTAATGGTCAGTTCGCTCATATCCTAACTCCTTTGATGTCATTACTATACAGGGTTCGGAATTGAATAGCAAGAGTTCAGCCGCGGATTGTTTAAATAGCATGAGTAGCCTTAGATCGGTGGCTGAAAACTCATTCTGTGTTAATAGATTGCTTCTCCACATCGACCCACATCTGTGTGCCATCGGTAATGATCTCGATCCAGCCGTTTTCATCGGTGCGCAATAATGAATAACCGTTCAGTGTCTCCAGCACTTCACTATCGGGCATGCCGTTCTCATCGGCGGCAGCGACACTCAACACCACCAACTCCGGGTTCAGATTCGTGATCCATTCAGGCGGGTTCGAGGCGGCATAACCTGAATTCGCCAGTGACAACAGGCTCACCGGTCCCACCCGCGCGCCGTTCTGCAATTCGTCCAACGCCTCAAAGCTCATGCCAATTGGCAGCAAAGCCCGGAAGTTTTTATACTCGATCAACAGCACTGCGCCGCGCGGCCCAACGGTCAGCACGCTCAATGTGCCGTCTTTACCCAGATCCAAAACATCTTCCACCTCCGCGTTCTTCACGCGCACGTCATTCACCGTGAAATATTCCTTCAATACCAGCGAAGAAAACGAAGCCTGCTCATTCCCGCTCCACACCACTGCATCCGGCGGATAACGCTCCACGACGCGCGGCAAGGCGGCAACCTGTTCCTCCTCGGTCGAGGCCACCACCAACCAGTCCAGCTTGCGGTTGAAGGCGGGCAAGCGCCGGCCCAGGTCATCGGCCAGCGTGGTCACGCTCGCGCCGCCGTTGATCAGGATATGCTTGCCGGAGGGCGTCTGGATGAGCACCGCATCTGCAGAACCCACGTCCAAAAACGTGAGGTGCAGACGGTTATCAGGAAGCGAGGCTGCCGCGCGCCAGACCAGTAACAAACCAATGATCAGGATGATGAATGCGCTCCCCGCGACGACCGCGCCAACTCGCTGCCCAAGGGACTGAATCCGCTCCTTGAAACTGGACCAGCCAAACGTCACGGCAAAGAGCGCCGCATAGAACAGGATCACGAACCAGAGAGAGAGGTCGCCCAGGATCAGAGTCCCATGCGGCACCGCGTCGAATATCTCCACCATTCGAATGGTGTAAATGACAAATGGGTACGTGATCCACGCCGCGAGCTGGCCCAGCCAGAGCGAGACATGACTCAGCAACAACGCCAGCCCGCCGAGGATCATCACTGCCGGTTGTGGCGGAAGGATGAACGGATTCGCAATGAACGAGACCAGCGAAATGCGCTGGAAGTGATAGGCCATGATCGGAATTGTGGTCAATTGCGCCGCGAGCGTGAGGAGCACAAACTCAGAAAAGAGCTCGGCAGCTTTTTCGCCCGTGGAAGCGGGGAAATATCTCGTGATGACTCCGTTCGCAAATTCTGAAAACGGCGTGGCATACAGGATCAGCCCTAATGTCGCAAAGAACGAAAGCTGAAAACCGACATCCCATACATACAGTGGATTCCAGATGCACATGCCCGCGGCAACGGCGAGCAGGGTATTGAGCGCCATCTGTCTACGACCGACCTGCCTGGCAAAGAGCGCCAGGCTTCCCATCAATGCCGCACGTACGACCGCCGCATCCGCGCCCACAATGAAGGTATAGAGTGCGATGCCCAGAATGGCAAAAAGTGTGCCGCGCCGGTCACCAAAGATACGGCTGAAGAAGGCAAAGAAAATCCCTGCGATGATACTGATATTGAAGCCTGAAATGGCGATGATGTGTGCCGTACCCGTATTCTTGAAGGCTTGCTGCAGTCTGCTTGTGAGACCTGTATCCACCCCCAGCAGGATTCCCGCCATCAACGAAGACTCAGGATCGGGGAACATGCGATAGATGTTATCCAGCGATCTCTTTTTGAAGGCATACACCGCGGCCAGGACCGGGTTGCCGCCCTTGCCCGGCAGGACTGTCACTTCGGCGCTGGTCATGTAGGAATGTATACCCTTCGCGGCCAAGTAATCGCGATAGGAAAAATCCTCGTTCTCAGGCGGGGTCTTCAACTTGCCGCGCAGACGCAATATATCGCCATACTCATATTTCTGATTGTTGGAGACGCGCGCCAGGATCAGTCCATCCACGAATAATTCACTGTCGCCGGTATCCACCCTGCTGACCTCCAGGCGGAGGTTGGTGTACTTGTCGCGATAATCAGGCGGCTCGATGAGCGTGCCGGTGATGAGCAGGTCATACTCACGGTCATTGTAAAAGGCGATGTGGAAAGCATCGAAGTCTGGAACGGAAAACTGATAACGCGCCGCGCCGAGGAAGAGAGAAGCGAGAACAATGAAGGATAAAGGATGAAGAGTGAAGGATGAAGTTGGGGTACGGGCAGCAAATAGTTGTGCAAGAATCAAAAGAAAAATGGCAAGAACCGCCAGTGCGAGCCAGATCCATAACGATAGCGAAACCAGACTGCCCAACACGATCCCCGCCAGGAAGGCCAGTGAAAACCACATCAGCGGAGGTTGGGCAATCAATCGCTCGTACAGGGAAGAGGAAGGAGGAGTCGCCGCCTGCATAGATGCCTTTTATCATAGCATGGAATTGAAACGGCAGGATAAAATTCAGGCCAAAGGCTGAACCACGGAGACACGGAGTCACTGAGACTCAAAAAGACAAAAACTCCGTGTCTCAGCGTCTCCCCCGGCACTTGCGCCCGGGGCAAGTGTGTGGCAAAAATGTCTCAACCCAAACTTATCCTCGTCACCGGCGCGACCGGCTACGTGGGCGGACGGCTGGTGCCGCGCCTGCTGGAAGCTGGTTATAACGTGCGCGTCCTGGTCCGTGACCCGGCGCGCCTGCAGGGACGTGCCTGGCGCAATCGTGTGGAAGTCGTCAGCGGCGACGCGAACCTGCCGGAGACCCTCGCAGTTGCATTGAAGGATGTGGCCATCGCATACTATCTCATCCACGGCAAGCAGGGCGGCAAAATCAACGCCGAGCGAGACCTGCAAGTGGCGCGCAACTTCGCCCATGCCGCCGGTGAAGCCAGAATCGAGCGCATCATTTACCTGGGTGAGCTGGTGGACCCCACTGCGGATCTTTCTCCCTATTTGCGCGCCCGTCACGAGACCGGATACATCCTGCGCCACAGCAGTGTGCCCGTTACCGAATTCCGTGCCGGCATGATCGTGGGTTCGGGTTCGGTGCTGTTCGAAATGATCCGTTACCTCACCGAACGTGAACCTGTGCTGGCCTGTCCGGCCTGGTTTTTCTCGCAGGCCCAGCCGATCGCCATCCGCGATGTGCTCTCGTATCTCATCTCCGCCATCGAAACGCCGGAAAGCACCGGCAGAATGATCGAAATCGGAGGGCCCACCCGCCTTACCTATGCCGATATGTTGCGCGGCTACGCCAGGGAACGGAACCTCAAGCGCGTGCTGATCCGTCTGCCATTCCACACCCCGTGGCTTTCCGCGTATTGGGTGCACATGGTCACGCCGATCCACTGGCGCGTGGTGCTGCCGCTCATCGAGGGACTACGCGCCAGGCTGATCGTCCGCGATGAAGCGGCGCGAAAACTATTTCCGCAGATCAAACCAATCGATTTCCAGACCGCGGTTCATCTGGCACTGGGCCGCATCCAACGAGATAATGTGGAAACGAGCTGGTCAGACGCGCTAGTCACGGTGGCGGGCGATATCAAGCCTTATACCTTCATTGTCGACGAAGGCATGTTCATCGAAACGCGCCAGGTTTTGCTCGACATCCCAACCGAAACTGTCTTTCGTTCCTATGCCGGGGTCGGCGGTGAGCGCGGCTGGCTGTACATGGATTGGGCCTGGGGCATGCGCGGCTGGATGGATAAGGCCGTTGGTGGAGTGGGTATTCGACGCGGGCGCAGGCATCCCGATGAAGTTCGCACCGGCGAATCGCTGGATTTCTGGCGCGTGGAGGAAGTGGAGCCGAATCGCCTTTTGCGTTTGCGCGCCGAGATGAAACTGCCCGGCAAAGCCTGGCTTGAATTCAAATCCGAGCCACAGGAGGATAAAACACTTTTTACAGTCACCGCCTTCTTCGCGCCATATGGCCTGTTCGGTTTCCTGTACTGGTATGCAATGTGGCTGCCGCATCGTTTCATCTTTGATGGGCTGACTCGCAGATTGGCAAGCCGCGCTCGCGTGCTGGCTCATTGACCCTCTTTCATCTTTCCTCTTTTATGGGTGAGGAAAGATGAAAGACGAAAGAAGACTTCTTGACTTCCCCTCTCATCCTCGTCACCGGAGCCACCGGATACATCGCCAGCCGGCTGATTCCACGTTTGCTGGATCTGGGTTATAACGTCCGCGCCCTGGCCCGTGACCCGCGTCGACTCGCAGCCCGAAGCTGGTTCGACAAAATCGAGGTGATCCAGGCTGACGTCACGACTCCCTCCACGCTGGCCCGTGCCCTGGATGGAGTGGACACCGCCTATTATTTGATCCACAACATGTCACGCGGATATGGGTACACGTCGCTCGAGCTCAATGCCGCAAGAAACTTCGCGCAAGCGGCAGAGCAAGCCGGAGTCAAACACATCATCTACCTCGGCGGGCTGGCCGATCCTGAACAGCACATTGCTCCGCACTTGCGCTCGCGCATCGAGACGGGGAAAGTCCTGCGTGAAGGCAAGGTCCCCGTGACAGAATTCCGCGCTGGGGTGATCGCAGGTTCGCGAAGCATCTCCTTTGAAATGATCCGCTTCATGACCGAGTTGCTCCCGATTGTGCCAGGACCACTCTGGATGAATAATAAAACGCAGCCGATCGCGATCCAAAATATCATCGATTATCTCGTCGTCGCACTCGAAAATAAAAGCGGACAGGGAAAGGTCTTCGAAATTGGCGGACCTGACATCATGGCGTACAAAGACACGATGTTACGCTACGCCCGGATGCGTGAGTTGAGTCGCAGAACGGTGTTATTGCCAGGCATTCCAGTCTGGTTTATGGCATTCGGCGTGCACTTGATGACGCCCGTGCCGTATCCCATCGCGCACGCGTTGATCGGTGGTTTGGCTGCCGATAGTGTTGTCAAGCATCCAGAAGCATTGAAAGTATTCCCAGAAGTAAAGCTTATTGATTTCGACACAGCCACCCGAGATGCATTGGAGAAAACACATCCGTCCCATATCGAACGAGTATGGGATGTTCCAGGAGACTTCGGAAGTCTGTCTGAAGATGACCCAAACCGTAATGACTCTCGGAAGATGTCGCCATCCCGCGCGTCACGACGCCACGGCGACGCTTCCGAAGTCTGGTCCACGCTCAAACACGAGGGCTGTTTCATCGATCATCGCATGATGAAGGTGAACTCTTCGCCTGAGAGTGTTTTTCAGGCCGTTATGAAAATAATCAGTAAATATGGCTGGCATGTTGAAGAGGAGGAGAAAAATTGTCGAAGCCTGGTTCGTGATACTGGGCGGCGTTTTGGGAATTGGTGGGTTGATTGGCGCGTAGTTCGTCACGCTGGTCGCGAAGCATGCCCGAAAGGGGGCAGCGTGACCTACATCTCACAAACTGTTTTTTTCTCTCCACACGGGCTGCCCGGGTTTTTGTATTGGATTTTGCTGTATCCATCCCACTGCAGCAGGTTTCGCGGTTTAATTCGGGGAATTGTCAGGCAAAGCCAAAGCTCATGAATCGCTCTCTTCTCTTCGCTCTTTCTTCTTTCTTCCTCATCGTTGTTATTTTTGCCGTTGCAATCTATATCCCTAACACCCTCCCCGTTGGGTCGGATTTCAGCGCGTTGTATTATGCCGATCTGGCGCTGGTGAACGGCATCCACATCTATGATATTCCTGCGATGGAAAAGCTGGCGCTGGAAGCCTCAGGAATTCCCAAGGAACATTTCTTCATGCCGCGCTTCCCATACCCGCCCTGGTATGTGTTGAGCACATTCTATCTGGGTCTGCTTCCGATTCAATCTGCAGGGATGCTATGGTTCCAACTGAACCTCATCATGTTGTTCCTGTCCATCTGGTTTCTCACTGATGGCTGGGATGGGCGGCTGCGGTTAATGGCCTACCTGCTGGGCCTGATGTTTTTGCCGGTCATCGGTGCATTATCAGTGGGACAGTATGGCTTCCCT
>DASTOH010000073.1:0-19376 GCA_035720235.1 Anaerolineales bacterium
TTGCGGGATAAGGAGATCTCGTTCACGGATGATGCATTGAAGAAGATCATCCGCGAATATACACGTGAGGCCGGCGTTCGCAACCTGGAACGCAAGATCGGCGCGGTGTGTCGCAAGGTTGGCACGCGCATTGCGGAAGGACGGAAAAAGAGCGTAAAGATCACCCCTGAACTGGTGGTGGAATATCTTGAAAACCCCATTTTCCTGCCTCAGGAGGAATTGAACCAGCGCACCTCCATTCCGGGTGTTGTACCGGGCCTGGCCTGGACGCCCTATGGCGGTGATGTGTTGTTTGTGGAGGCGACCAGCATGCCGGGCGGTCGGGGCTTTCAGGTGACCGGTTCCGTTGGAAATGTGATGAATGAATCGGCGCGCGCGGCCATGTCGTATGTACGCTCGCGCGCCAGCAAATTGGGTCTGCACGACGAGTTCTTCAATAAATCAGATATTCACCTGCACATTCCATCCGGCGCACAACCGAAGGATGGTCCGTCAGCTGGAGTCACGATCGCGACCGCCCTGGTCTCTTTGGCCTCCAGCCGTAAGATGAAACCACAGGTCGGCATGACGGGCGAGATCACGCTGCGTGGTCAGGTCTTGCCGATTGGCGGCGTGAAGGAAAAAGTCCTGGCGGGTCATCGAATTGGCCTGAAGACCGTTATCCTCCCGAAGCGCAACGAGCAGGACCTGGACGATGTGCCTGAAGAGATCAAGAAATCCATGAAGTTCGTCTTTGTGGAGTCAGTAGATGAAGTGCTGGATGCGGCACTCGAACCCGTCCAAAAACCGAAACAGGAAAAAGCAACGCCAAGGAAAAAGCCTGCGTCGAAGAAAGCGAAGAAAAATGCCAAAACTCCTGCTCGCTGAAGATGACCCCACCATGGTCTCACTCCTTTCCACGTTGCTTAAAATGGAGGGCTTTGAGGTGGTGGCGCTCGATGCCAGCGCCGATGTTCCCGCCGCGGTTAAAAAGGAAAAACCCGATTTCATGTTGATGGATGTGAACATCGGAAAACAAAATGGCCTGGATATCCTTCGGGTCATTCGCAAGGACCCTGAGAATGCGACTCTACGGATCGTCATGGCTTCCGGTTATAACGTGAAGGATCAGTGTCTGGAACGCGGTGCGAATCATTTTTTGCTCAAACCATTCATGCCGGATGATCTGCTGAAACTGTTCAAGTGAACTCCAGGCCGGTTCAGCTCCGCGAGTTTCATTACCCTGAGGATTACGCGGCAGTTCGCCGTTTGTGGGAATCGATGGACCAAGGGGTACGCGTGGGCCGCTCCGATACGCCGGAGGAAACCCAAAAGAAATTGGCGCGCGACCCGGATCTATTCCTGGTTGCCGAGCTAAACGAACATATCATTGGTACGGTGATCGGCGGTTATGATGGACGCCGCGGCCTGCTCTATCATCTGGCTGTGGATGGCTCATTTCGCGGGCAGGGGATTGGGTCGCTTTTGTTGAGTGAAGTCGAATCCCGCCTGCGCCTCAAGGGTTGCCTCAAGTGTTACTTGATGGTAACGCCCGATAACGAGGAGGCCATGCGCTTTTACGAAAGGCACGGCTGGCATCACATGGATTACATCCGCCCGTACGGCAAAGATTTGGATTTGACATGACCATTCGATTCGGCATCCTGACCCTCTCAGACCGCTCCTCACGCGGCGAACGCGAGGATGCCTCCGGCCCGGCGCTGGCGCGTCTGATCGAAGCCGAAAACTGGACGGTAGCCAAAAAAGCGCTCCTCCCCGACGATGAGTCTGCCATCCGTGCCATCCTCATGGAGTGGGCCGACAGCGGCGAAATTGACGTGATCCTCACCACCGGCGGCACGGGCCTCGCCCCGCGCGACGTCACGCCTGAAGCCACCCGCGCCGTGCTGGACCGTGAAGCCCCAGGCCTGGCGGAGGCCATGCGCGCCGCCAGTCTCAAGATCACCCCCCACGCGATGTTATCAAGGATTGTCACGGGCATCCGCAAGAAAACGCTCATTATCAACCTGCCCGGCAGTCCAAAGGGTGCCGTGGAGAATTTGCAGGTCGTTCTGCCTATCGTGCCGCATGCTGTTCAGCTGCTCCGAGATGACCCGGCCTCTGAAGCAACTCACTAGCCAATACTCTCTGGTATAATCCCGCCGCTTGAAATCATTTCAGACAAGGAAAATGCACGCATGATCGATGTCAACGAACTTCGCAAAGGGGTCACTTTCGAACTGGACGGCCATCTCTACAAGGTACTGGATTACAGCCACAACAAGACCGGTCGTGGGAACGCCACCATTCGTGTCAAAGCCCGCAATCTTTTAAGCGGTGCCAATGTTGAGCGCACCTTTAACTCAGGACAGTCCGTTCAAGATGTGAGCCTGGATTTCCATAATGTCTCGTATCTTTATTCAGATGGCGAGTTCTACCACTTTATGGATAACCAGACCTTCGAACAGCCCGCCATCAAGGCCGATATGCTGGGTGAGAAAGCCTTATATCTTAAGCCAGCCATGGAAGTCAAACTTACTTTCTACAGGGGTTCACCGCTGGATGTGGAGTTTCCTTCGTCTGTGGATCTGGAGGTTGTAGAAGCTGAAACCGCCATCCGCGGAGACACCGCCACTGGCGTCACCAAGAAAGTTATAACCGAAACTGGTTTGGAAGTGCAGTGTCCGCAATTTGTGAAGGTCGGTGATACCATCCGCGTCAACACGGAAACCGGCGCCTACGTCACACGCGTGTAAACGAGACCCTAAAGGTTTTCTGTGCAATCCGTTAAAAAATTTGGGTCTTGTTTCTCAGGAAAGATCATTTCCTGTTTTCCAGAAGAAACCTTAGAGTCTGATCCGGGCGAGTGGCTGCCGTAAGTAAACCAGCCGCTCGCTCGTCGTTTATTCCGATGACTTGATGGGTAATGCACCCGTACATGAAAATTATTAGATTCGTCCTGATAAGCCACCTTTTCTACAACGGTATGCTTATAATTAAGCTATGAAAACCCCAGCGGGCACAGAATGCCCTTACTTTTATGGTGATTATTTCCGCGGCAGAAACACGCAGGAGTGCCGACTATTAAGAGCCGCCGGACAATACTGGACGCCGGATCTGTGCAAGACTTGCCCGGTGCCCGGCATTGCCCGCGCCAATGCTTGTGAGCATCTGAAGTTGAATGTCACCGTTGGCAGGCCCATTACGGCGGTCTTCCAGCGGCGAGTGTTGATCGCACCGTATTGTGAGAAATCGAAGAAGAATGTTGCCGAGCCGCATGTGGGATGCGGGGAATGTCATGCCCTGCCTTTTAAGATCGATCTCAAGAGTTGAACTGATTTGCGGGGAGCTCAATTGACGGAAAGCAGACCTGATGATGCCTCTTACCTTGCTTTTTGACCTCGACGATACCTTGCTCGATACGAACCTGGAAGCGTTCATCCCGGCTTATTTTCGGGCCCTCACACAATGCCTGGAAGACCGGGTGCTGCCAACGGTCATGTTGCGCGGCCTCATCCGCGGCATGAGTCTGATGAACGAAAACGTGGACCCCACTCACACCTTGCAGGAGGTCTTTGAGAGGAATTTTTACACCGGCCTAGGGGTTCCAAAAGAAGAACTGGCTGCGGATCTTGAGAAATTCTACGATGAAGTGTTTCCGTCGCTGGCGAGGCAGACTCGTCCACGACCTCAGGCAGTACCATTGATCGAGTGGGCTGTGAATCGCGGGTATCGTATGGCCATCGCCACCGATCCGCTTTTTCCGCGTAAGGCCACAGCTCATCGCTTGCGTTGGGCGGGGTTTGAGCCGGAACAGTTCGAACTGGTATCCTCATTCGAAGATTTTCATTTCACCAAGGCATATCCCGCGTATTACGCGGAGGTGCTGGGAAGATTGGGTTGGCCGGAAGGTCCCGTACTTATGGTTGGAAATGACGTAGGACGAGATCTTCGACCCGCGCATCAGCTTGGGCTAAAGACATATCTTGTTGATGGCGAAACAGGCTCAAGTCCAGGATTCGAGGCGGGCAAGGGCCGGTTGGGAGATTTGCGTTCGTGGCTGGAATCCGTTGATATTTCGACGCTGGAACCATTCTATAAATCTCGTGCGGGAATTCTGGGGATCATGCTTTCCACTCCAGCCGTACTGCAGAGTCTCACGCGTCCATTGACGGAGGAGGAGTGCCGTCATGCACCAAAGCGTGAGGATTGGGCCGTGAATGAGATCCTCTCTCATTTGCGCGACACCGAAATTGAAATCCATCAACTGCAACTGGATTTGATGATCGAAAAGCCGGACGCATTTATCCCTCGTCCGGATACGGCGGTCTGGGCCAATGAGCGTGAGTATCTGCACGAGGATGGCGCACAGGCTCTGAGGGACTTTGCTGCTGCGCGGCTTGCAAATCTGGCAAAACTACGGACGCTGGAGGATGAGGTTATGTCGCGCAGAGTGCGGCATGCCATCTTTGGGCCCACGAATTTTCTAGAAGTCGTTGGTTTCATGGCCGATCACGATCAGATGCACGTACAGCAGACCTGGAAGACGCTGAAGAAAATCTAGATCTTCGCGCAGCGATCACGCACCGAAATCAGCCAGGGAGTGTTATATCCGTAGAATTGCCCAACAAGGAGATTTGTTGTTATGAGAAAACGGGTTGTTGTGACAGGGATGGGGTGTATCAGCCCTGTCGGGAATACTGTGAAAGAGACATGGGAGGCCCTGTTGGCTGGTAAATCTGGGTCGGCCATGATCACAGCGTTCGATGCCAGTCAACACAAAACGAAATTCGCGGCAGAGGTAAAAGGATTTGATCCCCAGGCTGTTTTTGGAAACCGTGACGCCCGCAAGATGGATCGGTTTACACAGTTTGCCATCGCCGCCGCGCAGGAGGCTTTGGATCACTCCGGTTTGAAGATCGATGAGACGAACCGCGACCGGATTGGCATTTTGATTGGCACAGGGATTGGCGGCCTTGGAACGATCCTGGAGCAGGTGGAGGTGATGCGTGAACGCGGCGCGGATCGGGTGAGCCCCTTCCTGGTTCCCATGATGATTTCGGATAGCGCCCCGGGCATGCTCGCCATTCGGGTGGGTGCACGTGGGCCCAACATGGCAATCGCCACGGCCTGTGCCTCGGGCAATAACTCCATTGGCGATGCCATGGAAACGATCCGGCGCGGGGCCGCCGATGTGATGATCGCTGGCGGGGCGGAGGCCTCCCTTTTGCCTCTTGCCATGGCGGGTATGAATGTCATGGGCGCCCTGTCCACCCGGAATGAGGAGCCAGAAACTGCTTCCAGACCCTTTGACAGGACCCGCGATGGCTTTGTAATGGGGGAAGGCGCGGGGATGTTGATTATTGAATCACTCGAATCCGCGCAGGCGCGCGGCGCCAATATCCTGTGTGAATTGACGGGTTACGGAACGACGGATGATGCGCACCACATCTCCGCGCCGGCGGAAAATGGCGCCGGGGCCGCGCTCTCCATGAAGCTGGCTCTGGAAAATGCCGGCCTCACCATAGGCGATGTGGATTACATCAATGCGCATGGAACCTCCACACCGTTGAATGATAAGAGCGAGACCGCTGCGATCAAATCTGTGTTTGGCGAGCAGGCCTATTCCGTGCCGGTGTCGTCGACCAAATCCATGACCGGGCATTTACTGGGAGCTTCAGGCGCGGTGGAGGCGGTGGCCTGTGTGTTGGCGATCCGGGAAGGGATCATTCCGCCCACCATCCACTATCAGACTCCAGACCCGGAGTGTGACCTTGATTATGTACCAAACCAGGCGCGCCAGGCGACGCTGAAACATGTCATGTCCAACTCGTTTGGTTTCGGCGGACATAACGCAACCCTGGTGTTCAGCCGTTTCGAGAATTAAAGATCCTTTGCAGAGTCGCGTATCTTTTTGAGCGCGGCTCATTGCTGCTTGCAGAGCGCCACATCATCATCAAAAATTGAGCTGCGTTTTAGCCTTCAATAAATTGAAGAAAGTCTTGCAGTTTATGAGACAGGCGGTAGGAGTAGGTTATGCCATATGCACACATTACGGGTTGGGGAATGGCAGTACCTGAGACGATCATGACGAACGATGATCTGACAGAATTTGTGGATACCAATGACGCCTGGATTCGCGAGCGGACCGGTATCCGTGAGAGGCGCATTGCCAAGGATACGGACTTCCCCTCCACGCTGGCGGTGGAGGCTTCCCTGAAGGCGCTCAAGATTGCCAATCTTCGCTCCACCGACGTGGACTTGATCATCTGCTCTACTTCCACGCCCGAATACATTTTCCCGGCGACGGCGTGCTTAATTCAGGATCAGCTGGGCGCAACCAAGGCCGGCGCGTTCGACCTGCTGGCTGCCTGTTCGGGCTTTATCTATGCCTTGAACATGGGCGCCCAGGCGATTCGAAGCGGCTCCATCAAGAACGCGTTGATCATCGGTTCTGAAACCCTTTCACGCTTCGTGAACTGGAAGGATCGCAACACCTGCATCCTGTTTGGAGATGGCGCTGGCGCGTTCGTTTTGCAGGCCAGTGACAAACCCGGGGGAGTGTTGTCTGCGGTAATGCATTCAGATGGCTCGGGTGGCGACCTGCTCACTTTGTCCGGTGGCGGAAGCCATTTTCCTGCCTCTGAATCCACGCTGCATGACGGCAAGCATTATATCCAAATGGATGGCAAAGAGGTATTCCGTTTTGCCACACGTGTGATGGCCTCCGCCACCCAGGAGGCACTCGACGCAGCCGGACTCACTATGGATCAGATAAACTGGATCATCCCGCATCAAGCCAATATCCGCATTATTGAGGCTGCGGCGCGCGGGCTGAAACTGCCGATGGACAAATTCGTGATCAACCTGGAGCGATACGGCAACACGTCCACGGCCTCCATACCGATCGCGATGGTGGAGGCTCTGGAAAAAGGGCAGATCAAACCGGGCGATAAAATCGTCATGGTCGGTTTTGGCGCCGGGCTCACATGGGGCGCGCTGGCTGCCGAATGGACGGGTCCGATCCCGAGCAAGGGACACGTCCGGCCGCAGCAATATCGTCTGGCCGGCCGCTTACGGTCATGGGTGCGCCGCTGGCTCCGGTTCATCGAAGGCTTGCTGTATCGCCGCGAACTTTAATGGATAATTAACCTGCTTTGTGGTAGGATACAACAGAAATCACAAAAGGAGCAGATTATGATTCCACGTTTAGGCGGCTGGGAATGGATCATCGTGCTTGTCATTGTCGTACTGCTGTTTGGCCCAGGGCGCATTGGCAAGATTTCCGGCGAGATCGGAAGAAGTATCAGGGCTTTCCGCGAGGGGTTGGGCGGAGAGAAACAGGATGACCAGTCCACAGATTCAAAAGGTAACATCGAACCCAAATAAGTCAAAAGGCTCCCTTCAGCGGAGCCTTTTGGTTTATCCAGTGCTGTGTTGTCCATGCCTCATGATTACAGCAGTTCCTTCAACTCGGAAATCGTTGTAACGGGATTCTTGCACACAAATCCTTCGCACACATACACAGTTGGTTTTCCATCCTTCAGTGGGCGTTCCATCAAAAGAGCCGGAGCACTACTCGATGGGGGATAGCTGGACGCGGCGATGATGGTGTTTGGTCTGTAGGAGTTTTGGACGATTCGGATCAACTCGGACGCGTCCCCGTCTTTCGTGTCACTTCGACCGATCCCTTTGGTCGCAGTGCGAGCATACACGACCGCGACCTGTTTCGTGTTCCCCAAAGCAAAATCCGCGGCTGACAGCCATCTGCCGAACGCAGTGGGATACCTCACCGCCATGCCCACGACCAGCCCCAGGGCTTTTTCCGCGAGGTCGCGATATCTGCCCTCATCCGTGAAAGCAGCCAGTTTCAGCAATGCTTCGCAGGCCAGCGCATTTCCCGAAGGCGTAGCGTTATCCTGCACGTCTTTTGGCCGGAGTAATAAGGATCTTTCGTTCTTGGAGGTATCGAAGAATCCTCCGGCGGGATCGCTGAACAGATCGATCATTTCATCAGCCAGTTCACGGGCGGAGCTGAACCATGTGTCGTTGAAGTCTGTTTGATACAACTCCAGCAAACCGAGGATCAGCGCGGCATAATCCTCAAGGAAGACTTCGTGGGTGGTTTTGCCCGCGCGCCAACTGTGCTTAAGCCGCCCATCAGGTCGCAGCGCGGAGAGTAAGAACTCTGCATTGCGGGTAGCCAATGCACAGTATTTGTCATTTCGAGGGGCGCTTCTTCCCGAAGCAATCTCCGAGTTGGAATGAGGCGATTGCTTCGCTTGGCTCGCTCCGCTCGCAATGACACGACTCGCTTCCGCGACTGTCGCCAACATGAGACCATTCCACGAGGTAAGCACTTTATCGTCCGTGCCCGGACGCACTCGTGCGGCGCGGGCGGTCAAAAGCCTGGAGTGGCAATTGGCCAATTTAGCAGGAACAGCTTCCGGCTGAATCCTGAAGCGGGCGGCGAGGGAGGCATCATCCAACGCGCGCTGCAGGACCGTTTTTCCTTCCCAGTTTCCACGTGCCGTCACTCCGTAAGCCACTTCAAAAAAATCTGAATCCTTATCAAGAACCGCGCGGATTTCGTCCAGAGTCCAGACGTAGAACTTGCCCTCTTCTCCTTCCGAGTCGGCATCCAGGCTGGAATAGAAACCGCCGTCCGGATGTGTCATTTCGCGGGCGATAAAATCGAGCGTTTCAGTGACGATCTGCCGATAGAACGGATCGCCGGTAAGCTGCCAAGAATGGAGGTATGCGCGGGCGAGCTGGGCATTATCGTAGAGCATCTTCTCGTGGTAGTGTACCTAATCGTACAAATGGAATTGTGTTTTCAGCACGTTTGATGATCGGGATGACTTGTTAGATGAGCGTCCTGCATGCGTTATTTGCCGGCCAATTGGATTTCCATCTCCTTAGGTGAATTGACCGGCTGTAGACAAACAAAACCTTGGCAGACATAAGCGGTTGGCTGTTCATTTAGTTGTGGGCGGTCAGTAAGTAAAGCGGGTGACCCCGGCTTTGGCGGGTAAACGGAAATGGCTGTCACCTGCCGAGGCCGGTAATGTTTCCACAGAGTCTTCAAAAATTCTTTCGTTTCGGAACGGTCAGGTTCCCCGATAATTGCCACCTCGTGAGTCGGTCCAACGGCAAAATCTGCGGCGCAGAGCCATTGCGCAAATGCGGTTGGATAACGCAACACAGCATTCGATACGGAAGCCAGCATATCCTCCGCCAGATTGCGCCATTCAGTGCGATCACCATACGCAGACAATTCGAGTAAGGCAGTGGCCGCGAGCGCATTTCCGGATGGTGTGGCATTGTCCTGAATGTCTTTAGGACGTACAAGAAGAGTTTCGTGATCGTCACGTGTGTCGAAGAAGCCGCCAGTTGGATCTGAGAAATGCTCGACCATTTCATCGGCTAATTTCAAGGCAGTCGCATACCATTCGGGATTAGGATCTGATTGGTAAAGTGCTAGCAGTGCCAGGATCAACCCAGCATAATCTTCCAGATAAGCATTGTGTTTTGCTTGCCCTTCCCGCCATGAACGCAGGAGACGATCACCGATGTACAATTTGCTGAGTAGAAAGCGCGCATTGCGTATAGCTACGTCAAGGTAATCTTTTCTTTCAAGATAGCGTCCGGCCTCGGCAAATGCTTTTAGCGCTAGGGCGTTCCACATCACCAAAACCTTATCGTCGGTTCCGGGGCGAACACGTTTGTTTCTTACATTTAGAATCTTTGCATGGCATTCAGCAAATTTTTGTTGAAGTGTTCCAGGGTCCAATTTGAAACGGGCTGCGAGTGACGAATCGTCCAGTCCGCGCTGCAAAATTATTCTCCCTTCCCAATTTCCCTGTGGGGTGATTCCATATGCGGTTTTGAAAAAATCAAAATCTGCACCAAGTGCATTTTGAATTTCGTTCTGTGTCCAAACGTAGAATTTACCTTCTTCGCCTTCCGAATCAGCATCCAAACTGCTATAAAATCCTCCATCGAGATGCGTCAACTCGCGCGAGATAAAGTCTAGAGTCTCTTCACACACTTGCCGATACTTGGTATCACCCGTAACAAGAAAAGCATGAAGATATGCCAGGGCAAGCTGGCCATTATCATATAACATTTTCTCAAAATGAGGCGTTCTCCAGACGTTATCCACACTGTAGCGTGAAAAACCACCGCCAACCACATCATACATGCCTCCACGCGACATGGCATTCAGAACATGCGCGCAGGCTTTCAGTGTTTGTTCACGTTGTGGGGTGTTGGTAGTCGCACGGCGAAGCAGGTACTCAATGGTCATGGGCTGAGGAAATTTAGGTGCATTACCCCATCCACCGTAGCCCCAATCATAGGAATCGAGTAGGGATTTTATCGCTGTCTCAAGCGCTTGGGCTGAGAAGCTGTTCTTATTTTCTGGAAACAACTGAGGTTGAATATGTTGGAGGATTTGCTCCCCAACACGATCTACCTCCTGTCTTTCCTCAAACCACACCTTTGCGATACTCAACAACACCTCTTTAAATGAAGGCATGTTGTAGCGTCGAGTGGGCGGGAAGTAGGTGCCCGTGTAAAAAGGTCGAAGATCAGGCGTGAGAAACACTGACATGGGCCAGCCGCCTGACCCAGTCATGGCAACGGTAGCTTGCATATAGATGCCGTCTATGTCTGGTCGTTCCTCGCGATCCACTTTGATACTGATGAAATGTTCATTCATGAATTCAGCCGTTTGGGAATCTTCGAATGTCTCCTCCCGCATACGGTGGCACCAATGACAGGCAGCGTATCCAATACTGAGAAAAATTGGTTTGTTCTCGGTGCGCGCTTTGTTCAAGGCTTCATCCCCCCAAGGATACCAGTCCACTGGATTATTCGCATGTTGGAGTAGATACGGAGAATTTTCGTGAATGAGGTGATTGGGCATGAATTACCTTTAGATTAAACTGTTTGCTAAGATTATAGCCTAGGGTGATGAGTAATTACTAAGCGTGGAAATTGCTCCATATGTCTCGTTGCATACAGGTATTCCCATATCGTCGCATTGTGCCTCATTGCGCAGATTTTTGTGGGATTTTGAAGCCAAAATATGCAATAGGGATAAGGATTAAGTCAACCCAGAAGCAGTCGCAGCCGGGATCTTTGCGTATCGAAGTGCTAGTTGACTATGCGGCTACTATCAAGCCCAGTAATAAAGTGCGCGCGATTCATGCTGTTGTTCATGATGAGGCGTATTTGCATCCGGATGTGATGAAAAAAGTTGTGAGCCGAATGCAACTGCAGCATACATCGCCTATTGCACTAACGCCGCGCGAAATGGAAATTTTGGAATACATGGCAACACCGAATACATATAAGCAGATCGCAGTTCAACTGAATGTCAGTGAAGAGACTGTGCGGAGTCACGCAAAAAATATCCTTGAGAAAATGAAGCAGCCCAATCGTGCTCAAGCTGTGCTTGCCGCAATGAAAATGAGGCTGATCAAAATGAAGTGATTGTCGGTGGGGGCGAACTCATCTATATGTAGTGGTTTATTTCCCCGGTGGATGGAACTTATAACCATATATCAGATATATATCCCGCAGGGCAGCTACTTGCGCAATTATGTAGTTAAAAATAAGCCATTTTGGACTAAAAACTCAAGCGAAATGTTTTGAAAAATCAGATTTCTTTCTGTTCTACACTGACCTTTGTTCCCCCCGGCATTTCAACCGTCACATCACCCGGATCATACGGGACCTGAGGCAGACTCCAGCGAAAGATCCATTTCGCGTCTTCAGGGCTGGCATTGACACAACCGCGTGAAGAGGGTTCACCATAATTATTGTGCCAATAGGTGGAGTGGATTGCGACACCAGTTCCCACAAACAAACTCACCCAGCCGACCGCTGGCAGACTCCAGCCCGCTGACGCACTTCCGCCACTCAATGGTAAGGAAATGGCTTTGCGCCAGATTGGTGATTCCCCGATCGGTGTCTGCCAGGCATCTACGCGGTTCCCCCATGCATCCCACAAAGCGCCGCTGGAAACGCGTGCAAAATGAACTTCAGTATTTCCTTCAAAGCAAGAGAGAGTCTGATCCCAGACATGCACAACAATCCGTTTCTGTGCCGGGTCCACGTCAGGGCTGATGGGAGCTACTTCTTCAGGATTTAGGGGGCGGAAGGCTTCAGCCTGTCCCCAGAAGAGATCACCCGAGCCGTATTTTTCATTGAGGCCGTACCAAACCTGTCCATTTTCATCAGATCTGATTTGATCCACCCACACAACCTGACTAAAGTAAAAGCGAGGGGGAAGATTTATGGAGAGTTGATATTGTAGCCACGGTGCACGTGCCGGTGGATTCTCGAGAATCAAATCCACATAGGGAACTGTTACTTCGACCCACATTCCTGCTCCCAGACTGGTCTGCAACAAGTTTGTTACAGGCGGATTGGGTTGATTCCGTACAGGTTGAACATACCCACCCCAGACGTATCCATTGGACGTTTCCACAAACCGCTGATTGACGCGACCAGGCATGGATCCAACCACTTCTCGAACCCACGGAACAACATTATCCTCATACAACGCGCCAACGATCTGGCTATTTGCATCCGGTTGAGCATAAACGTCCATCTTGCCGACAGTGATGCGGCCCAGTTGATCGGCCTGTGGAAATTCTGGCAGGGTTAATTCTGCAAATGGACGAAAAGCCAGCGCGCCCGCACTGAGTGCAGCCAGTTTGAGAAAATCGCGGCGCGCGAAAAAAGGAATACAACCCGTCCTCCGATGCTTCAACATTGTCTTCCCACTAAGAAGTTCGTTTGGTGGCCGGTAATTGAATGTATATATTTCCGTCTTCAATTTTCGTTTCAAATTCATCCAGCGGGCGCGGCGGCGGGCCGCTGACGACATATCCGTGTTTATCGAAGACCCCATTATGACACGGACTGAAGAATTGCCCGCGTTCGGCAATCCAGCGGACGCGGCAGCCCAGATGCGTGCAAATATTCGACATCGCATGATAATTGCGCCCATCCTCTGTGAGAACATACACGCCCACTTCTTCTTTGTCTTCTATCCAACCACTCTGGCGTGTCACCTTGGGTTTGAAGAGCGTTGGCGTTCCTAATTCAATGTTGGACAGGGAACTTACCCGTATCCAGTTCGCTTCTTCCTTTTTTAGGGCAGGGCCAAGAATGTAGGCTATGGCGGGAATACCTAATGCGGTGCCAATCAGGCCACCGATAAGCGAAATAGTCACTTTCATGGCGTCACGTCGTGAAATATCTTTGTGCTCATCCATTTCAGACTCCTTAATTCAATTAGTCAGGCAGACTGCTTGAATGGCGGAACAGAACAAATTTGATGAAAGCGCGGCAGTTGATGCTTTGATCAGAGAGCTATTGCCTCCTTCCCCAGGTTTCTATTTCAACCTCCATTCAAAGATGCGAGAGGGTGCATCTAGATTGACAAGGGTGAGTGTAAGTTTGGTCGCGCCTTCAAGGATGGATTTGCCATCCTTCGTCGCGGGGAAAATCAGTTGGCCGGCAACATGATGCCCACCACGCGGCGCGTCCCAGAGCGTGGCAGGAATGGTTATGCCCGTATCCGTCGTAAGCGTGGCCAGCGTCGCAAGATCCATACTCAGGTCGACAGAGTGAGTTTCTAAGGCAACATCAAACTGGAGTTGATCGGAGGGATTAGCCAGATTCAATGGAGTGACGTTCACGGTGATAGCACCCTGCTGGTCGATGCGGACCAGGTCAGCGGAGGCGCTCGTATCATTTCCAGATGTAGAGGCAGCTTGTGGCGGCTCTGTCGAAACGGAAGCAGGTGGAGGGTTAAGTTGGTCCGAGTTGGTTTGTGATGGGGCGCAAGCGGCAAGAATAAGGGTCAAGGTCAGAAGAACGGGCAGGGTAAAACGTTTCATTCAGTCTCCATAACAGGTTGTAGTTTTTGAACAAGTTGTAGTTTCTGTCGCGCACGATAAAGCACGACGAGCATGGCAATGATACCGATCGTGTTCAGTCCCAGACCGACAAGCATGAATGGGCGTTGGTAGCGAGCGAGGAAAGTAGCCGCGGCGCTCAGACCGAGGATGGGCAGAACGTCGGTAACGTGATGGAGGCAACAGGCGACCATGGCAGTGACGGACGTGCCGCCACTTGTTCCCATCATTGCGCCGGTGTGGCCTGTGGTTGTAGTTGGAATGAATAAGCGGAAACGCAAGATGGAATAGAGCGCGGCTTGAATCCCAAAGCCCGCCCAGATCGGCAGGACATACCAACGGTTAAGCAGGAACTGTTTGGATGCATACTCCCAGCCTTGTGCCCAAGTGAGAATGCCAAAATAGACTCCTGCCATAAGGGAGGAGCCAAGCAGGAAGGCGATGAGCGGAATAAGATAACGTCTCATAAGTGCATTTCCTTTTTGCTCATGATAGTCTCGATACCTTTATACGTCTTGCGCCAGATTGCTACGAAAGCGATAGGCATTTTTGCTCATATGCCTATGGGTCAGGTTGCTCTTCATATTTAAGCAGAGAGTCTCTACAATTCGAGCATTCATGACATGATTCGAGGCCCGCTATGAACACAATCTCTCCATTCTTATCGATTGACTCTTCCTACGAAAATGCCTTGCAATGGACCAGGCAACAATTAGTGCAAGCAGGCTTGCGTCCAATACAGACGTTTGACCTGCAAACCGCGCGGCTTGGACTACATGATTGTGCCTGTCCGAATCACGGAACGGAGGCGTGTGATTGCCAACTGGTCGTCCTGCTGGTGTATGGAGAGGTGGCGGAACCTGCAACCTTGATATTGCATGCCAACAACGGAAAGACATGGGTTGCGGTCTCTGACAATCCCCTTTACCGGGCAGATATAAAGCTGGTGAACAGGATTCGGCAGGCACTTGAAAAAGTACCGGCTTCCACCGCACAGGTTGAATAGGCCATATGGCTTATTTTTGCCTCCGTCAAATTGCACTGGTTCGGAGGAGGAGAAGCCCTTATAGTCAATGTCTATTCCAACTTATCAAAGAGGATGATGATGAAGAAAGTACTGTTATTTTCGATAATGAGTTTAGCATTGATCTTGTCGGCTTGCGCACCTGCTGGAGTGCCAACCAGCGATAGGCCAATGAACAATGGCAACTCCAACATGACGAATGAAACTCCGACTCCTGGCAGTATGATGGCAGACAATCCCGAAGCCGCGCACATGATGGAGTCGATTACTGCGCCAAACGTCGAGCCTGCCACTGAGTCTATAGGCGGACAGCCGCTTACATTTCGAGAGGAGAACGGCGTCAAAGTTTCTGAGTTGACAACCAAAGCTGTGCAATGGCCGATTTTGGATGGAACAACGGTTACGGCCTTTACCTATAACGGGACCGTGCCTGGGCCCATGATCCGTGTCACGGAAGGCGACCAGGTCAAGATCATAGTAAAGAACGAGCTCCCTGATCCGACAACGATTCACTGGCACGGGGTCGAAGTTCCCAACGCGATGGACGGTGTTCCCGGAGTCACGCAAGATCCCATCCAGCCGGGCGAGACATTTACCTATGAATTCATTGCCAGGCCGGCGGGGACATTCATGTATCACTCACATTTTGAAGGCGACGTTCAGGTGAGTGCCGGCTTATACGCTCCCTTCATTATTGATCCAAAAGAACCTGAAGCCAACCCTCCTGCTGTCGATAAAACTTTGATGATTTCAGAATCGCTGATCGCAGGTGGACAGACCTTCGCACCGATGCCAATGAGTGGAATGGAACCGAACTACTTCACGATCAACGGCAAGTCCTTCCCTGCGACAGAGATGATTACTGTAAAGAAGGGTGACCTGGTACGTTTGCGGCTCATTGGAATTGGGCAATTCATCCACCCGATGCACCTACATGGATTGCCATTCAAGATTGTAGCAACAGATGGACATCCTGTGCCTGAAGCCGCACAATTGACGAAAGATACGGTCAGTGTTGCACCAGGCGAACGTTATGATATTGAGTTCGTCGCTTCAGAGGCCGGTCAATGGATGCTGCACTGTCATATCCTGCACCACACCACCAACGACAATGTCGAGCCGGGCGGCTTGATGTTGATGATCAATGTTGTTGAATAACGAATATATCAAAGGAGAGAGTGAAAATGCGTAAGATGATCTTTATCAGTGTGCTCGTTTTGTCCTCCATTCTGCTGGCGGCGTGTGGAAGTGTAGCTACCCCTGCTGATGCAACTTCGGCTAAACCAGTAAACATCAAGGTAGAATCAAATCCCAACCCTGCTATGATGGGTGACACTGAATTGGTCTTCACCCTCACCGACGCAGATGGCGATCCTATCGAAGGCGCGAAAGTAGATGTCTCAGCAGATCACACCGACATGACCGACATGGGAATGAGCGGCGCGGCAACGGACCAAGGTGGTGGCAGGTACTCCATCAATGCGAACTTTCAACATAGTGGCAATTGGAAATTGACTGTCTATGTGCGCAAGGATGGACTGGACTATAAAGAGGATATTGATTTCACGGTTCAGTAAATAACGGGATGGAGCAAGCTACAGGTTTTTATCGTCCCTATCTCAATCGCTCGGCCGAACCGAATGCCCGGTAAAGGAATGTAGTAATGTCTACAACAGCCGTTCTTCCAAGATCAAAACAATCCATTTTCCAATGGATTGGCAGTCACTGGTTTGAGACCTTCCTGATTGTGTACGGCATATGGGTCTTCGCACCATTTCTCGCACCTGTGTTCATGCAGATGGGATGGACAGGCGCGGGGAAAGCGATCTACTTCATCTACGCTTTCTTCTGCCACCAACTGCCAGAACGTTCCTTCTTTTTGTTCGGCGAAAAGACCATGTATTCTTTGCGCGAAATCCAAGCGGCCTGGCAGGATACCATCAATCCGATGATCCTTCGCCAATTTAATGGGAATGAAACAATGGGCTGGAAGATTGCATGGTCTGACAGAATGATCTCGTTCTATACCAGTGTGTGGTTCTTTGCTTTGTCATGGTATCCATTTCGACACAGGATTAAACCCCTTTCGTGGCGGGGATTGGGGCTTCTGCTCCTCCCCATTGCGTTAGATGGCATGACTCATGCAATCAGTGACCTGGCTGGCATCGGACAGGGATTTCGTGATACAAATGCATGGCTGGCGGTATGGACGAACAATGCCTTTCCCGCGACCTTTTACGCTGGTGACGCGCTCGGCTCATTTAACTCGATCATGCGCTTCGCCACGGGACTTCTGGCTGGTCTGGCGATTGTCTGGCTTGCCTTGCCGTATGTTTTTCAAACGCAGGTCTATAACCAACAACTGAATGAAATAAGCCATGCCAAAGTCATCGAACAAATCAAAAACCAAAATCCGCATCCTTCTGGCGGATGACCACCATATTGTCCGCGCGGGGGTGAGGCAATTACTTGAAAGCGCAAACGACCTCCAGGTCATTGCTGAGGCGGGAGATGGGGAAGAAGCGCAAGCGCTCATCCAGCAACACAAACCGGATGTCGCGGTGCTCGATATCCAGATGCCAAAAGCCAGCGGCATTGAGGTCACGCGCTGGGTGCGTTCGCATCTGCCCGAAGTGGGTGTTTTGATTCTTACTGCATATGATGACGACCCGTATGTGATGGCGGTCTTGCAGGCGGGCGCCAATGGGTTTGTGCTCAAGACCGCACGGGCCGATGATCTCATCCAGGCCGTGCGCGATGTGCATGAGGGCAAGTCTGCTCTGGATCCGAACATTACCCGAAAATTGATGTCTAGCATCTTCAAAGGACCGGAAAAGAAAATCATTGAGCCGCTGACGGATCGTGAACTCGACGTATTGCGTCTCGCCGCCAAGGGCTATACCAACAAAGCGATCGGCGTGCAGCTGACCATCAGTGACCGCACGGTGCAGGGACACCTGGCACACATCTTCGCTAAAATGCAAGCGGGCAGCCGCACGGAAGCTGTGATGCGGGCAGTCTCACTGGGATTGATTTCACAGAGTGCTGGCAATATCCCCGAAGAATAAACATGGATCAGCGTATCCCGGATTCTGTTCAACCGCTCCTTGAAATTTACATTGCGCGGTTGAATAAACACTTCCCTGATTTGCTCAACAGTTTTTACATTGTCGGATCCATCGCCCTGGGCGAGTTCAATGAATATTTTAGTGACATTGATTTTATTGCTATGCTACATCGCAAGGTTGTCCCAACGGAATTTGAGAAACTTCAGCAGATTCACCGGGAGATCGAGCAGAAATACCCACGGTGGAAAATGTCGGGCAGTTATGTTGAGTCAAGCGATCTGGGAAAACTCGACGCGAACATTGAGTCGCACCTACATTATCATGAGGGAGTCCTCCACTCGGAGGAGCGGTTTGAATTGAATTCGGTTACAGGGTGGGAATTGAAAAATTACGGCATCGCAGTGGCCGGCACGGATCCTCAGAATCTATCATTCACTGTTGATTGGAATCTGCTCCTCGCATGGATGGGTGAGAACCTGAATTCCTATTGGGCAAGCTGGGCAAGCCAGCCAGTTCGTATTCTCATGCTGTATTCTGATTGGGGAATCCAATGGGCGATTACAGGAGTCTTACGCCAGTTCTTTACATTTAGAGAAAATACGATTACGACGAAAATAAGAGCTGCCGAATATGCTCTTGGCTGTTTGCCCAAACGCTGGCATCCACTAATTCAGGAGGCTATTCATATCCGCGAGAAGAAAAAGAAATCGGCATACTGGTGTAGAATTTCAGGAACAGTCGAAGCGATCTGTTTTTTGAAATTTATTGTCCAAACCTGTAATATCCTTTACATTCCAAGATGAGAAAATCTCTTCCCGCCTGGCGCGGTCTCACCGTGCAATTGCTTGTCATCACGGTTTTACCGCTCACTTTGCTTTTGTTGTTGATCGCGTTTGGAAGCGTCTCACTTCATCAGCGGGATATGCGTGCCCTCGTGGGTGAACGCGATGAACGTGCCGTTCAAGCTGCCGCGGCGGCGCTGTCTGCCGAACTTCACCATCGCGCGGCCAGCATTTCGAATCTTGCTGAACTCGCCAAACTGGCCAATGACATTGCCTCTATTTCCACAACAGGCGATCTGTCTTCCGACTTCGACGGCGGACTCGCCTATTTGGATCCGAATGGACGACTCATTACCAGCACGACCTCTTTTGGACTTTGGGACTGGGTTGCACAAAACGACATTACGCTCGCCTCATCATCCAATCTGGGACCTGCTTTCTCCTTCCCATTCCGTGAACCACAGTCCAATAGACTCTTCGTTATCGTGTCGCAAGTCATCCCAGCACGCAATATGATCGTGGCTGGAGCGTTTTCCCCTGAAACCCTCGCACGCGAGACGCTTTCCACATCTTATCCTGACGATAC
>DASTOH010000074.1:0-15129 GCA_035720235.1 Anaerolineales bacterium
CCACCGCCTCAGCCACGACTCCATCCGGGGCAGACCGTAACCACAGCATCGCCGCGGCTTCATCGGGAGTCTCGCGTTGCACGCGGTCAAAATCATCCAGTGTGAAATCAAACGGAGGATTGAAACCATTCGTTTTGGAAAACACGCCCAGCGCAGGATATGCCAAACCTACCATCAGCACCAATGCAAAAAAGATGCTGAAGATGACATTCGCCGCACCGCGCAAATTTTTAAACAGCACAGCGGCACCATAGGCCGCGGCGAGACTCATCACGATCCAGGCCTGGTAATAGAACTTGAAGATAGTGTTGATGCGAAAACCAAAGTTGTCGCGCAGATATAAAAATTCAGGGCCGAGGATAAGCAGGGTTCCGAGCGTGATCAATAAAAGCACAAAGACGGTGGACGATGGATCCTTCGATACGGCTGTGCCACTCAGGACATCGCCATTGACCGTGCCAGGTACTTCGCCGCCGGTTGTCTGCGGTCTATGGTCTGCGAATAGAAAGGCCAGTGTGGGGATCAGCACCACCAGCAACGTGATCAAACTACCGATGTACGTCAACCTGCGCGTCATGCTGTCAGCGATGAACTGTCCAACCGTGCGGCCCTGAGCTTCCAAAATGGGGTTGACCACTTCGGGCCTCAACCTCAAACCCACAAAACCGATCACGAACATGGCAGCGAGCAGGAACAGCACCAGACCCAGCGCGGCAAAAGTTCCGGCGCGCCAGTTAGCGGGCACCCCGCTCCGCCACAGATACAGCACATAGACAAACAGGAGCACGAGCAATGTGCCCCACATCACCCACAACTGCGCGCCGCGCGTGGGGAACATGAAGTTCGGCACGATCCCACCAGCCTGCGAATCGAAGCCGATAAAGAATGGGAGATACATCACGTAGGCCGTAACCATGACCGGGATGCCCAGCCATAGGACTTCTTCGATTCTTTCCCAGCCCCAGCCTGCCTCCCCCGCTTCGCGGGCCCGCGCCAAGGCGTAGCTGAAAACGATCAAGGCCCCGGCGATGAGGATATCCCACGTGTTCAGGAATGCCAGCCCGCCGAGCGTGAGAGCCATGAGGAAAAAGCCGGTCTTGCTGACGTGCAACTGGCCGAAGTATAGATCGATGTTCCCGCGCCATCCGCCCAAAAACAGATTGAGCGCAACAGCAACAGCCAACAGCACAAAAGGCATGGAGAGCACATGCGGGTGCAGGTCCCCAAGGATATAGGAAAAGGCAGGAAACTCGTTGATGACATCCAGCGTCCAGTTCCCCTGGAGGTCATAATCCATGATGACGCGTGAGGCCCGCCACCACCACCAGCCGCCCCGTTGAGGGATCCATGACAATGTTTGGGAAGGAGCATCTCTCAGTTCAAGGATATCGAGCCAGGTCCAGAAGTTAGCGCCGTCTTTCCAAAAGAGGCCACGCGCGTGCAGGACTTCGAGGAAGCCTTCCGCGTTGCTGACTAAGAGAAGGAAGAGAGGCGCAAGGAGAGGAAAGAGGAAAGAGGAAAGAGACGGCTTCGTTAGTTGATCTTCGACGGATGCATCGTAATTCGTAATTGGAGCCTGGAGATCGGAGACTGGTGGGTCATCGGTAACTGGTAATTGGTCCCAACCCAATGTTTTGCGATAGTTGGCTAGAAGGTTATATAAAATGCCATACGCGCCCACCGCGCTCAAACTGAAGACGAGCGCGATCATCAGGTTGAAGGCCATTGTGGCAGGAACACCAGTGAACATGGCCAGCATGGACGTCATCACATAGCCAAAGTAATAGTAGGAGATCGAATAGCCTGAAAGCCACAAGTCACGCGGCGGAAACATGGGCGAGTTGAGGGTGCCATGGATCATCATCAGTTCCATGGGCTTTTCGGTGCCGACGATCTCCGGGTTGGCAGAACGGACGAATGCCATCAGGGCGAAGACGAGGAGGAAGAGGATTTCGGTGGTGAGGATAAGGCGGCGATTCGATTTGAGGAATAAGAGAAGTGGAGAATTGGAGACCGGAGACTTGAGATTGAAGAATGCCCAGGCGCTCAAGCCGCCCAGGATGACCAATCCCAACAATAATCCGCCCATGTCATTTTGCGCCATGCCGAGTGACGCCAACAGCCAGAAGACATATCCCCAGATCAACAAGCCCAAGGCGCGCGACAGGGTATAGCCGCGGTCACTCAACGCCGGGAACAGGCGATAGGCCAGCGGGAATGTGATCCAGCCGAGCAGGGTGATGAGGAGATACCAGGAGATAAAACCAGACATGAGAGAATAGAGATTAGATAATTAGAGAATAGAGATTAGATGATTAGAGATCGGGCAAGGTGAATGTACCGTTGGAATTTAACTCAAGCTCAATCGCTTTCACCACCGCATTCAAATTGACCGGCCCGTAGATATGCGGGAACATCTCTCCTTCAGGAACGCCGGGAGGTGGAGCCCCGCCAGAGGGAGGCTCCCATTTCAAGGCGGAGGAAAGCAGTGCGGGTTCGATAGCGAGCACGATCAGCCCGGCTTGTCCCGCGTAATAGGAATTCGCCACGGGGAGTACTTGAGAGAGAGTTGAGCAATGGATGAATCCTTCAGTGACGAGGCTGGGCGCGGTGTATTCGCCTTTCGTCTGGGCCTCTGTCCATGCCGTGCGGGATGTAATGTGAAAAATCATGGACTCCTTGAAATTCAGACCCTAAAGGTTTTTATAAAAGCCATGCATAAAACCTGTAGAGAAAAACTGCTTGAACTGCTATTTTGCGGGCATGCCAAGGAAATCTTTAGGGTCTCTGCATAATATATAACGCTCGCATCACGGCAACACTTCATAAATGGTGGTCTGCCCATCGTGATAGACAGACTTCCACAAGCTGCCATCCCAGCGCTCGAACTTGGCGATCCCTTCGGGTGTGTAAGCCGCGTGTTCCACTTGACCCACGATGATGTATTTCACCTCATAAGTCTTGAGGAAGTCGCTGGCAGACTGCTGGTCAATGCCGTTATAGAAATTGCCGACCGCGGCCACGCGTTTCTCCACCCAGGCGGAGGTAAAGACGCGCTGCTGCCGTTGATGGAAATTCCAACCCACCACGCCGGGCAGCCCGCTGTAGATCGTAAAGCGCGTACACCAGCGATATTCGCTGCAGTTGCCCTCCACGATCACCGGTGACCCCGGCACGTGATCCTGCATCCAGCGGATGGCGCGGTAATCTTCGCTCAAGTCCAACTCCCGGCCAAAGTCTGGGTAACGGGCATATTTCATGAAGGTCATGGAATCCAGCGTGTGTGGCGCCTCTGGAAACCAGCGGTCACGGATCTTGCCAGACGTACCGGTGACGGTAAACAGGGCTGCGCCTCCGAGCAGCAAGATCATTGCAGTCTGCCAGAAGGCGCGCCAACCCGGCAGCCATCTGAAAAACGCGGGCAGCGTCCAGGCCAGGGCCGCGCCGGCACTCACCGCCAGCATGAGCCAGGACTGCATGTAAAATTTGAAGATCGTGTTCTGGCGGCCAATATCGCCATGTACGACCACCATTTCCACCAGAACGGTAATGAACAGCGCAGTGCCGATCAGGAACAGTACCAGACGTTTGGTATCGGGTAGCTTGGGGTTCAATAACAATATGCCCGCCCATGCCGCGATCGGCAAGGCGATCCAGCCGACGCTAGTGCCGATATATTGAGTTGCCAGGATGACCACCACTAGTCCGACCAACGCGCCTTCGATCAATAACTGGTATGGTTTGAGTTTGCGCAGCGCGGAGAGAGGCGTGTGCGCCATCCACTCGCGCGTTTCCCAGGTCAGCCATGAAACAACGATGAACAGGAACACGCCCCAGTGTGTGAAGTAGGAAGCCAGCGGTGTGAAGGGTCCCTTCCAGGGGTCGAGCGCGCTGTAGGCCTGCGCGTACCAGGCGCGATATGGCAAATACAAATAGGTGGATAACACGTATAAAGCAATCACCGCTCCCACTACCAGCACGATCCGTTGTAGTACGGATTCAACCTCGGCATACTGCCATACCGCATAGGCCAGCGCCACGATGCCGATCATCAGATAGGTATAGGCATCGGAGAGATTAGTCGGATACACAGCACCAATGATGAGACCGCCGATCAGGAGGCTGAATATGGCGGACGCCCAACGATTGGATTGGGGAGTCGTTTTGCGCTCAGGACTCGCCTCAAGCTCAACGTTCGCTTCGCGCGCCGGGGAGGCCTGACCCCCTTTCCAGGCGCGCGCTGCGACGACTGATAGCGCCCAACTGATGGAAAGCAATGCCACCGGCATCACGATCATGTGCGCGTGCAGATCGCTATAGAGGAACGTGAACAGCGGGAACTCGGTAATGGCATTACCCGGCCCCGGCGGGACGACGCGACTTGGATCCCAGTACCAGTCACCGGGTCCGATGGGAAGCGCGGCGCCGCCAACGAGCATCTTCAAGCCTTCGATGGCCCACGTGAGACGCTGCGGGAAGGTTGATTCCCAGGTAAATATACCGGCCGAACCAAGATTCTGCAGCTTGTTATAGAGCATTTGAATGGTGCCGAGGTTGCCAAGCAGTATGGTGAGGAAGGAGGCGGAGAGACCAGAAACAAAGGATGAAGGATGAATTAGGAAGGATGAATTAAGCTCTGGAGAAGATTCATCTTTCATCATTTCGACCGGGCTCAATGCAAGCCTTCCGCCTTCATCCTTTGTCAAGAGATTCCAGCCGATGGAGAAGGCACAAATGCCTATCATCGCGAACAGGGTCGGGAGGATGAAGTTGTAGGCAATGCTCGGGACGATGCCCAGCAGTTTCACCGGCATGCCAACCAGCACATAGCCGTAATAGTAATAATTGATGTATCCGCCCGCAAACCACGGGTCATAGGGCGGGAAGGTGGTGCTCTTGATGACCGCGTTGAAATACGAAAAGTTCATCGGGCGTTCGCCGCCCTTGTAGTTATGCCACAGGTCCGGGTTGCCGAGGCGGATGAACAGGTCGATGAGAAAGAAGAGCAGGAAGAGACCCTCGACCATGAGGAAGTAGTTGCGTCTGGTCCGCCATTCCTCGCGGAGCTCGGCGCGCTGCCAGTAAGCCAGCACTGCGCTGATGATGACCAGCACACCAAATACGATTGCCACTGTTGCACGCGTGACCGAAATGCCCACCGAGCCGGTCATCCATGCCAGATAACCAAAGAGCACCAGTCCCAGCGCGCGGCTGAGGGGATATCCTTTATCCGCCAGACCCGGCATGGCCATCCGAATGATCGGGTAAGTGACCAGGCCGAGTATGAAGATGAAGACGTACCAGATGAACAATCCCACAACAGGCTGGCGATTCTGGATCCAATCATAACTAAAGAGCTCAGACCAGGTGCCGCCCGAGCGTTGGCCGGCGAGGCGATCCGGCGGCAACAGCAACGTGGAATAATCGGCGAATTCCTTCGCTCTGAGATAGATCACTTTGGTCAGATCCACGCTGCCGAGGGAGGCGCGTACCTGCTGAGCATCGAAGTCCGCATTCTTTTTGAAGATCAGCACCTTGGGATGATCGTAGAAGGTGAACGCCTCCTCCGCGTATTGATCGTTGATCTCGAAATTGCCAAGTTTCGGGAAGGTCTCGAAGACCGCTGCCAGGTCAAATCCAAGCCTGCCTTTGTAATCACCGGGTTTGGCTTCGTGATAACACGGAATTGTTTCCAGATCTGGCGGGCAGCCCATGAGTTCGCGATAGTAATAGGCGGTTAATGGATACCGCTCGGGCACGCGGCTGATCTGCGCGTATTGGTGATTGGTGGGAATAAAGATGTAATCCGTCTGGTCCAGTATGGAAACGAAACGTTCCAATTTATCAGCATCGTCAGTCCAGTACACCTGCAAATTCAGCTCACCCGAATAGATGCCGCCAAACCCATCGTAGCCATCCACGCGCATGGGGAGGCCATAGTCATAATCCGTCTCGTTGGTCAAGGAAGCGGCCCTGAGAGTAATGACTCCCTCAGACGGCTGGAGGCCGATCGAATAACTGATACCCCGCGAGACCTGAACCGGTTTTTCGAAGATAAACTTTACAGGAGCGCCGCGCGGGTCGTTTGTGGATGAAGGATCGACCATCGCAGAGGCCTGGGCGAGAACCAGCTCGGGCGTTGGATTCGGCGCCTCGGACAGGACCAGGTTGAGGCTACGCGTTGACGCGTCTGAAGCTAGATCCTGAGCCTCATCCGAAACATGTGGCAAAAAGACTCCTGTGACCTGTCCATCCTGTGTCGGCGAGAAATGGAACGTATAAGGCGCGTTGGCATCAATCGTCCCACCGGCTGGAAAGGGCAGAGGCTGATTGTAGGTTCCGTCCTCTTCCGTCTCGATCTGAACGTTTAGGGGACCGGGGACGTTTTGATAGATCCAGCGCGAGGCAGCCACGCGCGGTTCATCACGGATATAGATGCTGTGGAAGGCAAATGCCCAGGCAGCGGTGAGAGCGATGACCACGAGGGTTATGATGATACGCAATACGGAATACGCAGTACGTGTTGCGTGTTGCGTACTTCGTATCGGCTGGAAGACAAACCATGCCGCCATCATGGCCAGCAGCGGATAGACCGGCAGTTGATAACGCATCGTGGGATTGAATTGGAACGACTGCCAGGTGAAATAGAGTGCCGTCCAGCCCCATAACAGCGCATGCTGCCATTCGCCCTTGAGGATGCGCCAGCCCATATAGAGGAAGCCAGCCCACGCCAGGATGCCGAGGGGCAGCCCAAGGCCCCAGAGGGTCAGGTTCTCAAATGAATAGAGACGAGAGCGCCGGGCCCACTGCAGCTCCCAGGCCACATCCGTGTTGCCATTTGCCTGGGCACGCTGTTCCCTGATATTGGCCACCCACTGTGGATTGAGGCCGAGTCCCTTGAAGGCATAGGGCTGAAAGATACGGAAGAAAATGATGGCGGCCAGTCCGCCTGCCACCAAACAGATCATGATCAGCGTCCAATAGTTCGTGCCAGGTGACTGGCGACCTGCCAAGGGAACGATTGCACCCTCACCTGCCACAGTTTGCGAAGCATCTGCCTGAGCCTCGCGCTGGCCGTGCCTCCAGTGACGGAGGATGAACGCGCCGGGTAACAAAAGGGCCAGCGGGTAAATATTGATCTTGGAAGCCAGCGCCATGCCATAGGCAATTCCGAAGCCAATGCTATAGAGGAAAAGCGGATCTTTGATTAGGAGCTGCAAAATGGAAGTCGGTGCACGCCGGTCATTGCCTGGTGGCAAATCCCCCACTGTTGCGGGCTCTTGCGGCGTTTCTGTTGATCCTGAGTCAAAAACTTCCGGCTCCGAGCTTACAAACTCAGCTTTTCTTTCTTCGCTCTCAGATTTTGAATCATTGGTCAGGATGTTTACAGCGAACAAAATCGCCAGAAATTCAAAGACGTTAACATACAGATCCGGTGTGAAGAAATGCGATTGCTGGATCTGCATCGCCGCCAGCGCGGAGAACAGCGATGCCAAGAACCCCACGCGGCGACCATACAGGCGCGCGACAATCAGATACAGGAGCACAATCGTGAATAGATCCATCAGCGCGGAAAGCTGGCGCCCTAGCAGTCTGCCATCCGGTTTGTCCATGGCTTCCCCAACAACACGGGCGATGGTCATCGGCAGGTTGCCATACACATAAAAGGAAAAGCCGCGATTGTATGGGTTCAGCGTTGAGGTATCCGAGTTCAGGTAATTACTGAGGCTGAGCCAGCGCTGTTGTTCAGGCGGGCAGGCTTCCACGGGTATGTTCGGGTCTGAGCACTGATGGGCCCGCAAACTGCCATACACAGAGGAAAAGAAGTTCTCATCCGGGTGCTGTCCCTGCCCCTCGCCCCAATCCACTCCGGTCAGGCGCAAATAAGCTGCCAATGCAAGCACCAGCAGGAAGAGCAGATCGTAAATCCAGGAATACCCGGTATGGGTCTTAGAGGTATTAGACATCCTGAATCACCACTTCATTGTTCAGCCGGGACAAAGAACATCATAAAATTTTTGCCTTCATATTTTGATTCGTATTCCCTCAGCCAACCCAGAGGGTATAGTGACTGCAGGGCCGCTATATCAGCCGAATCGTTCCTGTTGATCAGAAACAGTTTGGGACGCGGATCGGCCAGTGTATCATCGAAACTCTCGGGCCATATGGCATTGTCCTTCATGGGGAAGCCGGCGTTGATCATCACCAGGCGGCTGTCCACCCAATGAGGATAGCCAACCAGCCAGGCCGTCTCTGGGCTGCCTGTCAACGCAGCGAAGTCATGAACCACTTCGCCCAATTCGGTTGTATTCCAGGCGGCCAGATCATATTGTTTCCTGTATTGGTTAAACACCAGATCGTAGTTCTGTAGAGAGGCCCATGCAAATAGAAAGAGGCCCATCGCCCAGGCAAAACGCCTGCTCCCTCTGGACTCCAGCGCCGTTAGAAGGCTGTCCAACGTCAAACCAACCACCAGAAACACCGGGACAATCGCAGCCGCCGAGCGGTTCAGGGAGGGATTCTCACTTGGGAAAGCCAGTGACAGGATGGAGGGCATCATTAACACAGGGATCGAGACCAGGGTAAATATATCGAACCAGTGCCGCTCTCGGATATATCTGATCAGCAGGAGCACCACGCCCAGGTGAAATAGCACGGCGCTCACAACATCCAGTACCGGCCGGTGGGGAACGGAAATCGGCCAGACCTCACCATTATCCCAGGCAAACATGGTTAGTGAATTCCATAGATTACTCAGGAAAATCTGCCAGGCCGGCCCGGGAAGAGGCTGCTCCAGGTCTCCCACCCGGGTCATGGCGCGAAAGAGCACCGTATCTGGATTCTCGGTCATGTATCTGAATAAGGGTAGAAAGACGATCAGTGCCACGGCACCCAGCGCGAACAATCCCCAAACTGCCTGAACGCGAAACCCTTTGGATTGTGCATGTAACAGATACAGGCCAATTGCCAGTAGAATTACGAAGGGAACCATCCGAAAGGGACTATAACCATGCAGGCCCAACCCGACAAATAGCCCGCTCAGAATGAAATCATTTCGATTCCGCCTCTGCAGCCCTCGGACCAGATAATAAAGCGCAGGTGCGTAAAAAAGAGGATAAAAGGGGAAACGCAGCCCATAGCGTGAGATTATATTCGGCCAATAAGCAATACCTGCAAAAGCCATCGCCAATAACCCTACACGCTTATTCGCAATTTCCTTGCCAAGAAGGTACATATAGAAAAGTGTGACGATGCCCGCCAGGACAGTTCCGATTTTTAGGCTTAGATACGTCAGACCTGTATCAAAGAACCGGACGATTGCAGCGGTCAGATAAAACTGGAAGAATTCGCGGCCCGTGTTACGCTGAAAAAAAATTGCGGTCTGCCCATTCAGCACATCACCCACATCCCACAGTTTTTCGGCTTGATCACTGATCATTTGAGAGGGGACATCCAGTAGACGATAGGTGCGGAAAAAAAGCACCAGGCCCAGGACCACCAGAAACAAAAGCACCCAGCGGTCGAATGAAATATTCCATGTTGGGCGCGAGAAAAAGCCCCTTAGTCTGCTGATCCAGTTTGTTCCTTTCGGGCTAGGAAGCCAGAAGGCATGAATCATTGCCACGATGGCTATGAACCACAGCAGGACATTGAGGGAGGTAAATCGATTTCCGCCAAAAGCCCAAAAAGCGGCCAAAGTAAATACAAGCGAGACAATGAAGGTTATGGATGACTTTAGAAATCCTGTATCCTGCGAAACCTCACCAGCATTTGCATCCCAGGCCTGTACTGCAAGGTCATTCCGCCAGTTCAGCCAGAGCAGGAACAACCATGCAAGCACATAGAAAGTCACTCCAAACTGCCAGGTACGCTCTGACCCCTGGCGAGGTTCCAAAGAAAGTTGAGCCATGAGGCCCAAACCCAGCACCAGCAGTACACGCCATGGAAAGCGCAGAGGTGACCCAGCCGATACCGGCTCAACTTTTTCCTGAACAGGGACGGGACTCTCCTCCGTCCAAAGCTGAGACTCCTTGATTTCTTCCGTGTCTGTAGACGGGCGGAATATCCCATGTATGCGACTCTTAACGAAATCCAAAACACTGGGTTCCTGATCCATAGATTACCTTTCCGAAATTTTTCGCCGTGCGCGTAAATATCCGAGATGAGGATGCACCGGGTTTGGAAACGTCTCGACCTGGAAGCCCCGTTCATTTAAAAAACTGACTAATTCAGCATGACTGTGAGGGACAAGATTGTCATGATATTCCATCACGATACGCTGGACACGTTCCAGTACGGATTGCGGGGTATTGAAAAGAATCGAGTATTCGGCTCCCTCACAATCCAGCTTCAACAGGTCACAGGAATCCAACTTAAAGTTTGTCAGGACATCGGCCAGGGAGAGGGACTGGACCGACAGACTCTGTTTGATACTTACGACTTCCTCAAGACGACTCTGAAATTGTAAGGGTTCCCCGCTGGTCAGGTCAAGGATAAGTTCACCGGTGCTCGCGCCGATTGCCTCATTGAATGCCTGAACATTGGAAATCCCATTCGAGCGCAAGTTTTCCTGCATAAGAACAAACGATTCCGGATACGGCTCAAACGCCAGGACCCTGCCTGTCGACTGCGCGGTAGCAGCGTACAAAGCGTAATCCCCAATACCGGCTCCGATATCAATGATGTTCCAAGCCGGTCCTACGACAAAGCCGTATTTTTCGTAGAAACGATCCAGAAATGTCTCTTTAATGCTCCACACGTCCATGGCCCCGCGAACCTTGAATATAAGATGAGGCCTGCGGAGTCCAACCGTTTTGACCCCGGGAGGGGTGAAATTCAGGTAGATTTTTATGAGCAGGAGCGGGTTTTCAAAACCAAGCAGCAACTCAAAAATCGAGTACATGTAATAGGAGTACTTGCGCAAGGCGTCTAATAAAGGCACTTTGCTTATCCACCCACTCGCCGGGCAACGTAGAATGTACACACGCCATCCTCGGCGGCGACGGCCTGTGCATAAGGCTGTAGCAGACGATACATGGGCATTAAATTCCAGGAGGCGGGGACCAGAATCCACCGCCCGGTAAGTTTGCGTACTATTAGGGAAGGCAGTCCAAAATAATGCCCCCATTCCAGTACGGACAAAGCTTTTGGTGGAAAATAATGCCACCACCGCTCAAGGACAAAACCCGCCCCTTCCAGGCGGCTGCTCCAAACTTCAGGGCTATCCAAATGGCGATGACGGGAGATCTTTGTAAAAAACGACCGGTACAGTCCTGCCAGTGAATGGAGCCCAAGTTTATCCAGCAGGAGGGCGATCGAGAGATTGTCATTGAAGCGGTGATTGGGCACACAAAACAGGAAGGATGCGCCAGGTTTCAAAACGCGGGCGGCTTCATTCAACACCTCTTGCACGTGCGGGATATGCTCCAGCACCGAGTTGCTAAAGGCACTGGCAAAATATCCATTTGGATAAGGCATCTTGCCGGCATCCGCTTCGGTTAAAAGACGATAGACCTGACGCGTCCTGGCTTCACGGATCGGTCCAGTCCAGGGATCAATCCCCACATCGATTTTTCGGTCAAAGGTCACTTCGGCAAAGTGCCCCTCTCCACACCCAATGTCGAGCGTGGGCGGCGGTAGCTTGAACTCCTGATAAAACTGCGCCTCCACCGCCCTCAACAGGGCACGAAAATATGGTAGATCTCGAATGTTTAGCCAGAGAAAATCTTTTGAATGAACACCTTGGATGTCGGAGGGTTGGTTCTGTAATTGGGTATGCAATAATTTCATGCTTAATAGGTTGTCTTCTATCGCACAAGACTGGGGAACGTTGAGATGATTATCAGGACAGGCGGCGTCAATTGTACCATTAGGCCAACATACATATACGCATATACTGGCTCTCTGGCTTTTTGTCATCGCACTGAAACACGGCCACACAGGCGCGCCGGAAGTGGTGCAGTGTGGATTGAAGGGGGGCAGGTGCAGGACAAGTGCTACGACTCTTTATGCGCTGGTAAGCCTCGAGGATCAAATACTTTTGACAATCACTTCCGCGAACAGGGCTTCGAAGTCATCCCATAAGTTTCGCAAACAACTTCTCATATTCCTGCGCGATCGAATCTGGCTTGTACATCTTCTTGATCGCTTCGATATCGCCTTTGAACTTTTGCGGTTCATTCAGCACTTCCAGAATTGCCTCCGCCAGATCAGCCGGGTCACCGATTTTGGCAACGCGCCCCATACCGTGCATCTTCACCGGCTGGCGCACCCCCGGCAACGCGGACGGGACGCACGGCACACCGTTCATCATCGCTTCGATCTGTACCAGACCAAATGCTTCCGTGGAGTTCAAGGAGGGTACGGTCAATACATCCAGGTTGGGATATAACGCGGAAAGCTGGACCGGGTCGAGATTCCCGAGAAATTTCCAGTGCCCAGACTCCTCGTACTGGCGAATTCTCGGACTCAGGCGATCAAAGTAGGCCTGTTCGCCCATCACATTTTGATGCTGGCCTGCATATAAGACCTGTGCCTGCGGATATTTTTTCAATATCGTGGGTAGCGCGCCCAGGAGAATTTCCACGCCCTTCTCGGAGGCAAAACGCGTGACCATGCCGATCACCGGTCTACGCTCCTTGATATGATGCTCCCTGGCGAAGGCATCGACCGCGCCGGGGCGTGGATTCGGCATTTCGACAGGCGGCAGGATCGGGGTCAGTTTGGAGGCGAAGCGCGAGAGATAAGGCGAATGGTCTGCGTAATCCTGTGTATAGGTCACAATATGATTTGCCAACCTCCCGGCCGTGTCATTCTGAAAATTCACTACCGCATTGACAAATCGATTGAATAAGCCGGGCGGCAACAGCAGGTCACAGTGATACGTCAGCACTGATGGTTTGCCAAAGAGGCGCCCGCGCAGGGCAATACCAGGCGCGTCGAACTGCGGGAGATGCAGTTGCACGACATCATGCTGCGCGACCAGTTTTGTAGCGACAAAACCAATTGTGGGAGCGATGACTCCCTTGCTGATACGCGCCGCAACAGGCACGCGTAGGATCCTAACACCCTCCAGCACCTCTTCGCGCGGTAGTGAGGGATCATATTGCATGGTCATCACAGTCACTTGATGCCCGCGCCTGGCAAAGGCGCGCGCCAGCCGTTCGGCATAAATGGTGAGGCCGGAGGTATGGGGCCGATAGTAGGTGAGAACGGTCAGGATTTTCATAAACTTGGAAGATGATAACGAACACGTTGATAGTTTGGTTTCATGGTCGCTCTCCTATAATCAGTTAAACTACTGATACAATCTGCCACCGAGGTATGGATGGACAAACAAGGACAATTGAAAAACTGGGTCATTGCAACGCTCAAAGAATCCGCCTGGGCTCCTTTATGCATCGTGGGCATTTATGTTTTTGGGCTGACATTTCACCTGTATAAATCATATCCATGGATCGACATGCCCACACATTTCCTGGGCGGAGTCACAATTACATACTTTTACCGGATCGCGATTCGGAACTCACAAAAGTTCATTGGCGAGATACCAACCCCGGTGCAGATCCTGTTTGCGTTTGCCTGCACCGGGACAACGACTATCCTTTGGGAGTTCTATGAGAACATCATGGACCGTTTCTTCGGATTTCATATGGTGCGCGGCTTGGATGACACGCTCGTGGATCTGATTTTGGGTCTATCTGGTGCGCTGATGTTATCTTTTTTTTACCGAAAGAGCGAAACAACCTGATTGTTGAGTATTGTCACTTGGAAAGGCTGAAGTCAACGCTCCGAGGACATACATTTGGCGGTGTACGGGCTATTTCTTTAACTACACCTGGCAGGATTGCAATATTTAGCGTACATACATCACTACTACGCAAAACAAGTAGAAAATACTCATCGTTTATCCATGTCAATTGCGGAGAGGCATGAACATTTGGATCAGTAGGAACATTCAGAACATCCAATGGTTGATTTGTGATATCAGAAATACTGCCCAATTGCCAAAGCCCTTCATGCTCATAAATGAAATGCTCGCCGTCTGGAACCCATTGAGGTAACTCCCATAGACAGAAGAGAGGGTATCCTGCTGTAGCCGTTAAGTTATACACATACAACATGCCCATCCCATCGGCGCACGAATTATGTAGGTAAAAGAAATATTGAAGGTTGGGAGCCGGAGCAATCCCCGAAACGCGGGCAAGGGGCTGCCATTGGGCAATCGACTCAACCTGTCCATTCACAGAAAGTCGCCAAACCACCTCTGGCTCGCCTTTATACTCCTCGGGGTAATACAATTTTTGAGGAGGGATGGATGTTATTACAAATTGACTCTGAGGATCCCAAATGACTTTCGGAGTACGCAGTCCGCCATCGCTTGGAAACTCCAGAGGCTCGAATTCAAGCAGGGTACGTTGCACACCATTTTCTAAATTTAGAATCCCAATCCTTGAATCAGTGACCAGAGCGATATGTAATCCATTTGGCGAAGGAATGAACCTCCCCCCTTCACCAGGCTCAAGCAATTGAGTAATCTGTCCTGATAAGCGCAGAGAATACAAATCGAAGAGGGGCCAACTCCCCGGAGGTCCTTCAATTATTTCTTCGGTGTTGAACAATATTTCATGTTGACCCGGCAGCCAACTGAAATCGTCGATCAAAACTTTTTTGCCCGTTAACGCCATCAAATCATCTGATCCCACCAGGTGTGTTAATTCGCTTCCATTGGTTCGTACAACCCATATTTCGTCAGAAGGAGCACTTCCATCCGGCGAAATATGTCTTTGCCGAAATAGAATCCATTGACCATCATCCGAAAGCACAGCAGATATGTTCTGCCGTTGTAGCAGTTGCTGCGAGCTATTTTGCTTCCAAATCCAGAGCGCATCTTCTACAATATAGGCAACGATAAGGTCACTTGGCAGTGTGGCAGGAATGAATGTAGGGGTGAAAGGATAGAGGGCGGTTATGGAAGTCGGCGAGGCCATCGTGGGTGTGGGAGGAATGGTAACTGTTGAAGTGGAAACAATCGATGGCCTGAGAGTGAGCGCCTGAGTCGTCAGGCCTGGAGTGGACACAGGCGCAGTCACACAACCTGATAGAAAAAACATCAATGATAAAAGACCA